>NZ_CP054143.1:2696394-3370493 GCF_013284055.1 Deefgea piscis
CGCGATGAGGCCGAGCAATTTGGTTTGAGTAAAGTACAGATTGCTGAATTGACGCTGGCCAAAAAAGAATTACTCCTCGTTGAAATGCAGCGCGAAGCCAATATGGGCGCGGGTATCAACAGCATGGACAACGAGCAGCAATTGCTCAAAGACCAAATTAAGGCAATGAAAGAAGCGCTTGGCTTTCAAAAGCAATTTGAAGGCAAAGAGATCACTGCCGAATGGATTAAAAACCAAGCTGACGCCGCGCAAAAAACCCGTGACGAATGGCAAAAAACCAGTGATAGCATCAGCTCATCGATCACCGATGCACTGATGCGCGGCTTTGAAGATGGCAAAGACTTTGCCAAAAACTTCAAAGACACGCTGGTGAATATGTTCAAGACTTTGATCTTGCAGCCCACGGTTAAAATGGGGATTCAGGGTGGGCTTAGTGCGGTAGGTTTAGGTAGTTTGGCAGGCACGGCCAATGCCAGTGCTGGCGGCGTTAATTTGGGTGGCATGGATTTAAGCAGTCTCGTCACTAAAGGCATCGGCGGTATCGCGTCTTTAGTTGGCGCTTCGGCATCTGGCATCGGCGGTATTGCTGCCGGTGCTTCGGTTGCTGGGCAAGGGGCGACACTCGCCGCCTCATCAATGGGCAGCTTGGCTTCATCACTCGGTAGCGTGGCCTCAACACTGGGCACGGTAATGCCTTACGTCGGTGTGGCCATCGCGGCGTATACCATGTTTAAAAAATTTGAGGGGGGCGAAACCCGCAGCGGTACTGATTTGGCGGTGGATGCAGCAGGCAGTGTGCGTAAAATCCAAGGCCCATCGGGCGGCGATTTCACCCAAGGCGGCGCAGCCAATCAGTTGTCGGCAATGGTCAGTAACGTAAACGGCATTTTGGCAGCCACCGGTTCGCAGCTCAAAGTCGCTAGTGGCTATGGCGCGCTCGAAACCAGTAAAAATGGCAAGGGCTTTGCGTATGCCGGCGGGGTGTTATCGAATGGCGTTGGTTTTGGGAATGTTGGCGACAACGAGACGCTGCGCCAAGTTGGACGCGGTAGTAAAACCGCAGAACAAGCCGCCGCTGAATACACCACACGGATTAATGATGCAATGGTGTCGGCTATCGCCGCCTCTGATGCACCTGGCGCGGTTAAAAAAATCATTGCTAACGGCGGCGCATCCGATGCCGTGATTGCCGCGATCGGTGAGCAAGCTAATGCCGTGGCGGGGTTTGGCGCGGTGATTGGTTTACTGCCGATGGCGCAATTGTCGGCATTAACGTATGACGCTAAAGCGGGTTTGCTGGGGTTTACTGGCGGTTTAGAAAACCTGACTGGCTCGCTCAAAACGTATTACGACAACTTTTATACCGACGCTGAAAAAACCGCCAATGTCACGCGCAATATGACTGATGCGCTGAACGCTGTCGGGGTGAAATTGCCCGAGACCCGCGAGGCGTTTCGGGCGGTGGTTGAGGCGCAAGATTTAACTACCGAATCGGGGCAAAAAGCCTATGCCGCTTTGCTGGGGGTGTCGGGCGCATTTGCTGAATTACACCCGGTGATTAATGCCGTCGATGAATCGGCCACCGCCGCCGCAGCGGCGCTCGAAATGCAAAATCGGGCGGCCAAAAGTGCGGCTGAAATTGCGACTGAGCGTTTTAATTTAGAGGGCCAGTTATTGGCCGCGCAAGGTAATACCGTCGCATTGCGTGAGCGTGAATTGGCGGTGATCAGTGCCAGTAATCGCGCTATTCAAAATCAGATTTATGCCTTGCAAGATCAAAAGGCGGCAGCTGATGCGGCGATGACCGCGCTGGAAAAGTCAGCCAATGCGGAGAAATTAGCCGCAAAATCGGCGCTCGATGGGCGTTTAGGTGTGCTGAACGAGCAAAAAAATGCTGAAGTTGCGGCATTTGAAGCGCAAAAGGCGATTATTGCCGCGCAAAATTCCGCGCGATTAGACATGGCCACCGCGCAGCTCGACGCACAAAAAGCCGCTTATCAAGCACAGATCGACGGGGCTAAATCGGCATTAAGCGCTTTGAAGTCAGTGTTTAATGGGATTCAATCGGCAATTGATCGCTTAACCGGCAGTCAGCAAGACTTGGCAGATGTGCAGTATGAGCAAGCCAAGGCGGCTGTTGCTGGCGCTTTGCAGTCGGCCAAATCGGGCACGTTTACACCGAGCGATGCACTCAATCAGCAGCTCGATGTTGTGAGCCGCATTGATGCCAATCGGTTTAGTAGTGCCGCTGATTTTGCTCGCGAGCAGTTAGTGACAGCAGGGCAGTTGCGTGAGTTAGGCAGCTTGGTGGACGCCAAAATCAGTACGGCGGATCAGCAGGTGGTGTTACTTGAGCAATCGATTGCCGCGATTGAGTCGCAAGGTCGCGACATGAAGGCGGCTTTTGAAGCCAGCGCCGCCGCGCAATTCAAACAGCTAGAAACGCAGCATAAAGACAATCTGGGCAAGCTTGATACGCAAATCGGGCTGGCGCAAAACCAATATGACGCTGATATTTTTCGGCTGGATGGGATTGTCTCTGCCGCCCGCGAGCAGCTTGAAATTGCAAAAGGCACATGGACCGAAACCAAGTCACTGAATGAATCGACGCAAGCTTTTAATGCGTCGCTCGCTGCTTTGCTGGCTCAGCAAGCACAGCGTAGTGCGGCCAGTGATGCGCGGTTGGCTGAATTGGCCGCACTCAATGCCGAACTAATCAAAGAGTTGCAAGGTTTACGTAGTGATCAAGCCGCGCAAAGCCGTGCTATCGCCGAATCCACGCAAAAAACCGCCAAGGTTTTGGCGCGCTGGGATGGGGATGGTCAACCTGAAGTGAGGGCGGTATGAGTTTAAAAATTGTACAGCCGATCAATCTTAGTGATGCCGCGTTAAGCAGCAGCTCAGTACCGGAAAATGACTATCCGGTATGGGCTGCTGCCACTGCGTATATCGTCGGGCAGCGGGTGATCCGCACACAAACGCATCGGATTTATGAGCGTGTGGCCGCGGGTACCACCGCTGCTTTGCCCGAGGTGGACAAGCTCAATTGGATTGATGTTGGGCCGACTAATCGCTGGGCGATGTTTGATCAAGTCAACAGCACTAAAACTGTCAAGGCGGGGTCGATTGTGGTTGAAATCACCCCCGCCAAGGTCGTCAACACGGTGGCGCTGCTCAATGTCGAAGCCGAAACCGTACTGATTGAGTTGATTGATCTGGTCGATGGCCTGGTATATAGCCGCCAAATCCAAATGCTGGATAACGGCATTGTAACCAGCTGGTGGCAGTGGTGTTTTGCCCCCATTAAGCGCAAAAGCATGGTGATCTTAACCGACTTGCCTGCCTATGGTACCGCCAAAATTCGGCTGACCATTACCAATTCGGCAGGCAATGTCACGCTGGGTACTGCGATTGTCGGTGCGCAAGTTGAATTTGGTGAGGGCATCGAAATGGGCGCCAAAGCTGGCATTCAGGATTTCTCGCGCAAAGAGCGCGATCAGTGGGGCAATTTTGTGCTGACCGAGCGCAATTTTGCCAAGCGCGGTGTCTGGCAAATGAAGGTACTCAATACCCAAATCGACGGCCTAATGGACTATTTATCCACGCTACGCGCCAAGCCGTGTTTATGGATCGGTGCCGAACAATATAACGCCACGGTGATTTATGGCTTTTTTAAGGAGTTCGATATTGTGATCGCCTACGCCAATTTAAGTGAATGCAATTTAGAAATTGAGGGGTTAACTTAATGCCAGTTCCTGTTATTCCCGCTTTACCTCCAGCACCTTCGCGTGCCGATTCGGGCTCGGTGTTTGCAGAAAAAGCCGACGCCCATGTTGCCGCATTGGCTGGGTGGACCGCTAAAGCCAATGATCTGGGTGCTTACATCAACGCCGCAGGCGAGCAGGTCGCCACCGATGCCGCAGCGGTCGCAGCGCAAACTGATGCCGTGCAGTCTGCTGCCGCGCAAGCCAGTGCCGCCGCCGCTGCCGCGCAAGCCGCCGCTGGTTTACCGCCCACGGCGCAATTTGGTCAAGTCATCCACACCGAAGGGCAGACGAATATCATCAACGCCAGCGTGCAGCTGCAAACGGGCCGCGCGTATGAGTGCGACACCTCAGCCGCCGCTTTTAGCGTTCCCTTGCCGCTAAATCCAAATGTCGGTGACTTTGTTTGGCTGAATGATCATTTAGGTACGTTCGCAAAAAACAATTTAACTGTTTTGCGTAATGGCAAAAAAATCCAAGGCAAAAGCGAGGATTACATCATGGATCTGAATTACTTAAATAATCAGCTGACCTATATCAGCGCCAGCCACGGATGGGCGATTAAATGAGAGCTAGCGCACTATTTGGATCGGGCGGCACGCCCCGTGCATGCGGGCAATTGCCGCCATTTGGTAGCGGCCAATTCATGGTGTTTTTCAAAACCACACCATTCGTTATCCCTGCTGGCGTTTCGTCGGTTCGAGTCCGTGTTTTTGGTGCGGGTGGCGGCTCGATTGTTGGTGGCGCTGGCGGTGGTGGCGGTGGTTTCGCGATGGGCGTATTCGATGTGGTCGAGGGTGCAAGCCACACCGCGACGGTCGGGCTTGGTGTAGTGAGCGGCACAGGCGGCACATCCAGCTTTGGTGCGCTGATTTCTGCAACTGGCGGCACGGCGGGTACGGCGACGGTTGGCGGTACGGGTGGCGTGGGTATCGGCGGCGATTTTAGAGCCAATGGCGGTAAGGCTGGTAACGCAAACGGTTCAGGCGGTGGTGGTGCAGGCTCGCAATTAGGGCGTGGCGGCAATACCGGTAATGGCGTTTGCGGCGGCGGCGGTGTTTCGCCAATGGGTGATGTGGCGGCGGGGGTAAGTACTGGCGGCTCTGCGTTTGGTGGTACAGATGCACACGGTAATTACAATACTAGCAGCCCAACAATCAGTAATCTATATAACGCACCGGCTGTAAATTCAGGGTTTTTGGGTGATTTTTTAGGTGGTGGTGGTGGCAATGGCAATCAAGTAACGGGTGGTATTGGTGGTGGTGGCAGCGGCGGTATTGGCGGCTATACGCAAGGCGGATTAGGTGGCGCCTTTGGCGGTGGCGGTGGTGGCTCAGTTAATGGCTCTGCTGGTGGCATAGCCGGTGGCTGTGGCGGAAATTTTCCGTCCAAGGGCGGCGAAGGCCTAATTGTTGTGGAGTGGTGAGCATGAAAGCACTAATCGAAAATAACGCTGTTGTCGCGGCATCAAATAATCCAGACCAAGACTTTCACCCGATTCTGGCTGCTCAATTTGTCGTGGTACCTGAGTTTGTTCAGCAGGGTTGGCGGCAGATCAATGGTCAATGGTCTGAGCCGCTGGTAAACGTATTGACGTGGGATAACGCCAGTCGAGCGTATTTCCACATCGACATTGGTGCGTTTTACGACCGATTCGGTAGTCGTAAATTAGGCATTCTGTCGAGCACTGATCCGCTGGTCATGGCTGTGGTACGTGACACTAGTGTGCGCCAGTACATCGATCTTAAAAACCCTGACGTATCAGCAGGCGTAAATGCCTTGGTTTCAGTTGGCTTGTTAAATGAAGAGCAGGCCTCGGCGGTCATGAATTTAACAACCCAAGACAACGAGCGTTTTGTTAAGGGCTTGCCACAGCCTGAGTAGTTGCCATTGCAAAATCAATAGCCCGCCAAACTAATGGCGGGTTTTTTTACGCCCTTCAAAAAGGAATCGGCATGCAAGAAGAATTGAAATCGTTTTGGGAAACCCTAGCGCTACTGTTCGTTGTTGGCGCCATTGTGCCGATTGCTCGGGCACTCGCCAGTGCCGCACCGGACAACTGGCGCATGGTGCTGGGGCGTGCGGTGCTTAACGGCATTTTGAGTGTGTCGGCGCTGGTGGTGTTGTTGTGGTTTTCGCCGCCATCGCTGGCATTAGTCGGTGTGGCGTGTGCCCTGGGTACGCTGGGCCAGTCGGGCGTCGAGCATTGGGCGCGTTTATTTAGCGAAAAGCGCGGCTGGATTAAATCAAGCACCGACGATGCAGCTCAGTAAAGGAAAAATCATGTCTAGTCGTGAACTTAAAGATTTACACGCAAGTATTCGCACGCTGGCAGCGAAATTTGTGGCTGAAGCCAATGCCACTTTGCAGCAGCAAAATCCAGCGCTCGAGGTACGTTTGACTTGCACTTGGCGGCCACAGTCTGAGCAAAACGCTTTGTACGCACAGGGCAGAACTAAGCCTGGGCCAAAGGTGACGTGGGTGACGCAAAGCGCGCATAACACCGATTTACCCGACACGCCCGATGGTGATGCTGAGGCGCTCGATGTGGGCGTGTTTGAAAACGGCAAATACTTGCAAGGCAACACCGCGCGTGAGTTGGGCTTTTACCTGCGGCTCGGGCCAATTGGTGAGCGCTATGGTCTGGTATGGGGTGGGCGCTGGCAAACGCCTGATTACCCGCATTATGAGCGTAAAGAATGGCGGACTGCTAAATAATCCACAGCAGCGGTGGGTAAGCCCAGTAAATCCAAGCCAAAAAGCTTGGGTTTCTGGGCTTTGCACTGTGTTGCACAAAAAGGTATCGAACGAATGTTCAATTTAATTCCTGAAAAATACCGACTTCTAGCCCTAGGGCTATTGCTGCTGTTTTTCTTTGCCGGTGGTTTGCGACTGGGTTGGGTGCTATCGGCTAACAGTAAAGATGCGGCAGAGCTAAAAACCGTAACAAAGGTAGCAATCAAGACGGACAAAAAACAGGCGTCAGCAACTAAAGCGGCGGTGGCCAACGCCAGCGCTATCGAGCAAACGCGAGTCATTTACAAAACAATCACTAAAGAGGTGGTGAAATATGCGCAATCTAAAAATGCGGCCGATTCGAGTAAAACAATGGCTAGTGGTGTGTGCGATCAGCGTTTGGATGCTGAGTGGGTGCGCATCCACGACCTTGCTGCACGTCCCGACATCGCCGCCAGCGCACCTAATGAATTATCCGAGCCAGTTGGAAAAGCTGACGCCCTCGGCGTCATCGCCAGAAACTACGAAACTTGTCAGCAATGGCGAAACGAGATAATCGGCTGGCAAAGTTGGTGGTCAAGTCAAACAGAGCCGCAATCTGGCAATTAACCGTACAAGTTACGGTTTTATTTTACATAAAGGTGGCGTGTATTACTGCGCCGCTGTAATTAGACAAAGGGTTTGATATGACTCAAAAGCTCACCGCCGCGCAAACTCGCGCGATTACGTTTTGGAATAATCTCGAAAAGTACCCCTTAATCGGCGATGTGGCCACAGCGTTGGGTGTATCACGTCAGGCGCTGGAAGCGATTCGTTTACGCATTCGCGCCGTTGACCCCAAGGCTTTAATTGATCGACCGCGTGTGGCGCCACAAAAAAAGCTTGAAGCGGTGAATGATCCAATAGCACCGGTTGCGCCGGCTGCACCGATTGTGCCGGGTGCGACGGTTGATGCGGAAGTGCGCACGCTGCGCGCCCAAATCAAAGCCATGCAGACCGAAACGCTCGACGCCGATTTTATCAAGCGGCAAATCGTCAAGCTGGCTGAAACCAGTATCGAGCCGCCGAACTGGCTAGTGAATGCGCCGCAAGAAGAAGGCTCTTTGGGTGTGCCGACGCTATTCGCGAGTGATTGGCACTGGGCAGAAGTCGTTGATCCCCGCCAGATTAACGGCTGCAACGAATACAACCTCGAGATCGCCCATCGCCGCGCTAAAGCGCTGATCGATAAAACCATTGGCCTGCTGCGTAACGAGTTCACGCGGCCTTGTCATCAGGGTATTGTCTTCGCGCTCGGTGGTGATATGGTCTCTGGCGATATACATGATGAATTAATGGCAACCAATCAATGCGAAATCATGCCGACGGTCATCGATCTGCTAGAGATTTTAGCCTGGTGCATTAAAACGCTAGCCGATGAATTCGGCGCGGTCTTTGTGCCGTGTGTGTCCGGCAACCATGGGCGCAATACGCATAAAATTCGCGCCAAAGGGCGCAACTTCACCAGCTTTGACTGGCTGACGTATGTGATGCTCAGCAAGCTATTCGAGAACGATAGCCGCGTGACGTTCCTGATCCCTGACGGCCCCGATGCGTATTACCGCGTATTTGGTACCCGTTACCTGCTGACGCACGGCGATCAATTTCGTGGCGGCGACGGCATGATCGGCGCACTCGGGCCAATCTTGCGCGGCGATCATAAAAAGCGCGGCCGTAACGGACAAATCGATATGAGCTACGACGTGATGCTGCTCGGTCACTGGCATCAATATATCCACCACCAGCGCGTGATCGTGAATGGTTCGCTCAAAGGTTACGATGAATACGCCTTCGCGAATAACTTCGGCTTTGAGCGTGCGCGGCAAGCTTTGTGGCTGACGCACCCAAAACACGGCATTACATTCCCATTCGCAGTCAACGTTGACGACAACCAAGGCGAAATCGTTACCGACTGGGTGAGCGTGCCAGACGCACAAGCGGCATAGCGATGTCAGAAACCGAAGCTGAAGCGCTCGATATTCGCCTGGGCGAATTGATTGCTCTTGATCTAAAAGGCGAACTAAAAGACCTCGAAGAGCTGATCCAATGCGCGAGTGATTGGCATCAGTTTTGGCGGGGGATATTGGATATATACCAAAAATAGTGATGGTGGGTTGGTGGATAATATAGGCTAAAATCATCCTAAATCGACTGCTAAGTCTTTGATTTTATTAGGCCGCTTTTGATGGTTTTAGTCTGTAAAAATCACCCTAAAAACATAGGTAAGTGCTTGAAAAATATAAAAAATACACTGCGTATTGCTACATACAATATTCACAAAGGCATGTCACCGCTCAACCAGAATTTTGTACTGCATGGCGTGCGTCACGCCTTAAAAGCACTCGATCCAGATATTGTTTTTTTGCAGGAAGTACAGGGCCTGCACCATGATTTAGCTAAGAAAATCCATACTTGGCCGCGGGATGCACAGCATGTGTATTTGGCTGGCGATGCGCTGTTTTCTGCTTACGGTAGTAATGCCCATTATTTACTTGGGCATCACGGTAATGCTTTGTTGTCGCGGTTTCCAATTTTGCATCGCAGTAATCACGACTTAACTTTGCACCGGTTTGAGCAACGCGGTTTATTGTATTGTCAGCTGGATTTACCGCATTGGACACAGTCTTTGCATGCTTTTTGTGTGCATTTGAATTTACGCGCCTCGGATCGGCGTAAGCAATTGCAACTGATGATTCGTGCCATTGCTGAGCAAGTGCCTGCAGATGCGCCGCTGGTGCTGGCGGGGGATTTTAACGATTGGCGCGGTGAAGTCAGCGAAGTGTTGCAATCTGAATTGGGCATGGATGAAGTTTTTCAGTCTTTGCACGGCGCGCATGCGCGTAGTTTTCCTGCCAGAATGCCGTTTTTTTCATTAGATCGTATTTATACCCGTGGTTTTACCATTGAATCGGCCGAGGTGTTGCAAGGCGCGCCTTGGCGCAGTTTGTCGGACCACGCGCCTTTATTGGCTACATTATCTTTGGCAGGTGCTCAAAAGGCATGACGCAATACTTGGACGGACATCAGCTGACTTTATTGCGTGATGGCTTAGAGTTTTTCCCTGCGCTGCTGTCGGCGATTGACGCCGCGCAGTTTGAAATTCGCCTTGAAACGTATATTTTTGCGACCGATGACATCGGTCTTGCAGTTGCTCACGCCTTGATGGCCGCCGCTAAGCGCGGCGTTCGAGTCGGCTTATTACTGGATGGCTTTGGTGCCTATGCTTTTCCGGCAACGCTGCGCCAAGAGATGCAGGACGCCGGGGTGCAAGTATTGTTTTTCCGTCCCGAGGTGAGCCGTTTCGCGCTTAAGCGCTCACGTTTGCGGCGTTTGCATCGTAAATTATCTTGTATTGATGGCCAGCTGGCGTTTATCGGCGGGATCAATATCATCAGCGATGATGATGGTCCCGGCATGGCGCCGCGCTATGATTATGCCGTTGCCGTTAAAGGGCCGGTGGTGCTGGATATTGAGCAGGCCTTGCTGCGTGAGTGGCAGTACACCGCATGGATGCAATTTAAAAAATCGATTTTTGCGCGCAGGCAATGGCCATTACCAGCGGTAGTCGGGGACGCTAAAGCGCGCCTGGTGGTGCGAGATAATGCGCGCAATCGACATGCGATCGAAAAAGCCTATTTGCAAGCGATTGAAGCGGCGCAATCCGAAATCATGATTGCCAATGCGTATTTTTTGCCCGGTCTGCGTTTACGCCAAGCTTTAATGCGCGCTGCCAAGCGCGGGGTGAAGGTGGTATTGCTACTACAAGACGAGCGCGATCATGCCTTGCTGCAATACGCCAGCTGGGCGTATTACCGTGATTTATTGCACGCCGGCGTTGAAATTTATCAATATAAAAGCGGCTTTATGCACGCCAAAGTGGCGGTGATTGATCACGCTTGGGCCACCGTTGGCTCAAGCAATATTGATCCATTTAGTTTGTTGCTGGCGCGCGAGGCGAATCTTGTGATTGAAGATGCGTCTTTTGCGCAGCAGCTGCGATCTGATTTGCAATGCCGCTTGCAGCGTGATGCGGTGCTGATTTTGCCCGAGCATGTGCATCAAGCCAGTTATTTACGCCGCGCTGTGGTATGGACGTGTTACGGACTCGTTCGGCTGCTGCTCGGTGTTTCGGGCTACGGTGGCAGAAAATACCTTGAATAACAGCGCGTTATTTGAGCAAAAATACCAAGTCAATTGGCATGGTTGGGTTTGGTGTGGGCTATATCGCTGAGTTGAGCGTTAAAGAAGCCGCGTGAAAGCCAAAGCAAGGTTTGAATTTTTCAGTAAACAGCGTTGGGCGTACTCGGTAGCTTTGGTAGAATGACGGACTAAATCCAATTACGAGCCCTTTATGATCACTTTGTACAATACCTTGGCCCGCGAGAAGCAGGAATTTAAACCGATGACGCCCGGCATTGTGAACATGTATGTTTGCGGCATGACGGTTTACGATTATTGCCATATTGGCCATGCGCGGATGGTGGTGGTGTTTGACGTCATCACGCGTTGGTTTCGCGAGTCGGGTTACCAAGTGAATTATGTGCGTAATATCACTGATATTGATGACAAAATCATTCGCCGTGCCGCTGAAAATGGCGAGTCGATTCATTCGCTTACCGAGCGCTTTATTGCCGCAATGAATGAAGATTTTGCTGCGCTGGGCATTATTCGCCCAGATCATGAGCCACGTGCTACTGAGCATATTCATGGCATGCAGTCGATTATTGGGCAGTTGTTTGATCGTGGTTTAGCGTATTCGGCCCCTAATGGCGATGTGTATTATTCGGTGCGTAAATTCCAAGGTTACGGCAAATTATCGCGTAAAAATTTAGATGATCAGCGTGCCGGTGAACGCGTTGATATTGACGAAAACAAGCAAGATCCGGCGGATTTTGTGTTGTGGAAAAGCGCTAAAGCTGAAGAGCCTAACGAAGTGAAGTGGGCTTCACCGTGGGGTAGCGGTCGTCCCGGCTGGCATATTGAATGCTCAGCAATGAGTTGCCACCATTTGGGCGAGCAGTTTGATATTCATGGTGGTGGTGAGGATTTACAGTTTCCGCATCATGAAAATGAAATCGCCCAATCGGAGGGCGCGCACGGCCATCCGTATGTGAATTACTGGCTGCATAATGGCTTTATCAATGTTGATAATGAAAAAATGTCGAAAAGCCTCGGTAATTTTTTCATTATTCGTGACGTTTTAGCGCAGTACGATGCGGAAGTTTTGCGCTTCTTTATTTTGCGCGCGCATTATCGCAGCCCACTCAATTACAGCGACGCGCATTTGGACGATGCTAAAAATGCCTTAACGCGGTTATACACCACGTTAAAGTCGATTCCTGCTCAAACCGTGGCCATCGATTGGTCACTCCCGATGGCGGCGCGCTTTAAAGCGGCGATGGATGATGATTTTGCCACCACCGAAGCGGTGGCAGTGTTGTTTGAATTGGCCTTGCAAGCCAATAAACACGGCGTCACTGAGCAAGGTATTGCTGCGGCGAGTCTATTAAAAGCCTTGGCCAATGTACTGGGTTTATTGCAGCGCGATCCAGAGGCGTATTTGCAAGCGGGTAGTCGTGATAACGCTTGGCAAGCTGAGCAAATCGAAGCGGCAATCGCTGCGCGCAAAGCGGCGCGGGCGGCAAAAAACTGGGCTGAGTCCGATCGAATTCGGGATGAATTGGCCGCAGCCGGGATTGTGCTGGAAGATACGGCGCAAGGTACTGGCTGGCGTCGAGAGTAATCACGGCTAGGGCTGGCGCGGCGACATGATCGAATCAGCCCATCAACAGATTTAAAGTGATTGATCGCTAGGTAACACTTGGCGATCATTTTTTTTGCGAAGGTTTTTTCAAGAAATCGCGGCTAGGCGGCCTGTGCATCGATCGGTGAGTGCGGGTCCTGCCGGATGGCGGACTTGAATCAATGACGCAACACCCATTTTGAGGACTCTATTGATCATGAGCATCCAATACAAAATTACGCCCCACCATATTGCCGCGCATTTGTTTGCGGTTGAGCTGACGATTGAGCAGCCTGATGCGGTAGGGCAGATCGTGCATTTGCCAAGTTGGATTCCGGGGAGTTATTTGCTACGCGAATTTGCCAAACATATCGTTAGTATTGAGGCCGAATCAGCCGGCGTGCGCGTGCCGCTAACGAAGTTAGACAAATCGAGCTGGCAAGCGGCAGCAGTCGCAGCGCCGTTGCGGGTAAGGTATCAGGTATATGCCTTTGATTTATCGGTGCGCGGTGCGTATTTGGATCATGAGCGGGGCTTTTTTAATGGCACCAGCGTTTTCTTGGCGGTGGCCGGTCAAGAAGATCAACCTTGCGGTTTAACTATTGTTCCGAGCCAGAACGATACTTGGAAAGTAGCCACCAGCCTGCCAGTGCAGCAGGTCGATGCCGCTGGTTTTGGTCAGTATCTGGCGCAAAACTATGATGATTTAATCGATCATCCGGTTGAAATGAGTGATTTTTCTCAAATTGAGTTTATGGCTGCTGGCGTGCCGCATCGCATCGTGATTGCCGGTCGGCATCAAGCTGATTTGCCGCGGTTGGCGCAGGACTTACAAAAAATCTGTGAGTATCAAATTCAATTTTTTGGCACACCGGCGCCATTTAAAGATTATTTGTTTCTGACTCTGGCGGTGGGCGAGGGCTACGGCGGCTTAGAGCATCGCGCATCGACGGCTTTAATTTGCAATCGCAGTGACTTGCCTCGTGCGTATGAAGCTGAAGTGAAATCGGGCTATCGTCAATTTTTGGGTTTGTGCAGCCATGAATATTTTCATAGCTGGAATGTGAAGCGCATTAAGCCCGCGGCGTATGCGCCGTATGATTTAAGCCAAGAGAATTATTCGCGGCTGTTGTGGGCGTTTGAGGGCATTACATCGTATTACGATGATTTATGTTTGCTGCGCGCGGGGCTGATTACGGAGCAGGCCTATTTGGATTTATTGTCACAAACCATAACCAGTGTAGAGCGGGGGTATGGCCGTCTAGTGCAGAATCTAGAAGACGCCAGCTTTGATACCTGGATTAAGTATTATCGACAAGATGAAAATAGCCCCAATGCGCTGGTGAGCTATTACACCAAAGGTGCGCTATTTGCATTGTGTTTGGATTTAACGATACGCCAAGCCACCCAGCAGCAAAAATCGTTGGATGATGTGATGCGTGCATTGTGGAAAGAGTATGGCTCGACTTTCGAGGCCACAGGACGAGGAATTGCCGAAACCGAGTGGGAAGCTTTGGCCCAACGGGTGACGGGCGTTGATTTGTCCGATTTATTTGAATTAGGCTTACGTTCAACTGCGCCGCTGCCACTGCAAGATTTGCTCGCCGATTTAGATATCGTATGGCAACAAAGGGCCGCCGATTCGGCGCAAGATCGAGGTGGCTGGGTAGCACAAGCAGCCGCGCCCAAGTTGAGTTTGGGTGTGAAGAGCGCAAGTGATGCCATGGGCGTGAAGTTGCTCAATGTGATGACAGCGGGTGCCGCAGAACAAGCGGGCTTGGCCGCAGGAGACGTGTTGGTGGCGATTGATGGCTTGCGAGTGACTACCAGTCAACTTGACGCCATGCTAGCGACTGCGGCGCAAGGCGCCGAGTTGCCGGTGCGCTCGCTTGCAGTGCATGCGTTTCGCCGTGATGTGCTGTTTAGCTGCCAAGTAACGCCACAATGGGCGGCTTTGGATACCATTGGTTTACAGCCAAACCCAGTGGAAAACCTTGATAAATCGAAAGCTAGAAGAAAGTGGTTGATTGGATAGATTTCGCATAACTTTCTTTGCGCGCTGCAGCAAATCGGTCTATTAATTAAACTCGATGAATGTAAATTGAGTTTGAGGCGCCATTTTGGACTTTCGCACAAGACTGATTAATCAATTTAGGGGGGCAAGAACCAAGGTTCTATTGGTTTTGCTGTTGCTAAATTTGTTAATTTCTATGGCTTTGTCTGCGGCGCTGTATGTGTTTTTAAATACAGCCTTAATTGCCGAGCTGGATGGTCGTTTATTGACTGCAGCGCGAGCTATCCCTTTTGTCTTGCCCGAAGATTATCTGGATCGCGCTCTTAGCGGTCGAACGATTTCTAGTGCCGATTATGAACGCAATGTACTGCAGTTAAATCGCTATGCCGAGCAAGTTGGCGTGCGTTATTTATACGTCTTAGCGATGGAGCAAGGTCAGGTGCGTTATCTAGCAGACAGCGCCAGTCCGGCCGAAGTCAAAGCCGGGCGTTATGGACATTTTTTGCAGTCCTATACCGATCAAGAGTTGCGATTTAAGGTCGCGCTAGATAGTGGTAAAACTTATTTTGGTGAGGTGAGGGATGAATATGGCGTTTTTCGCTCAACCGCCATGGCGCTACCTCGCAAGGGTGGCGGGTTTTATGTTTTAGCTGCAGATATCTCGATGCAATCGGTCATGGCGCAGCAAAATCAGCTTAAAGTTCAGGCTGCTTTGTGTTGTTTAGTGCTGTTTTTAATGGGTGCCGGTGTGGCATCTATTTTGGCAAATAAAATGACCGCACCATTGCGGCGATTTTCTTTGGCGGTGCGCCGTTTTGCCGCAGGTGAATTTGATGTCCGCATGCCAATTCATCGGCATGATGAATTAGGTAGCTTGGCTTCGGCATTTAATGCCATGGGCGATGCGATTTCAGCGCGCGAGCATTTATTACGCCAGTTAGCATTTACTGATCGATTAACTGGCTTGCCCAATCGCGTGAAGTTTGCTGAAGCCTTAACTGTGGTGCTCAGTAAAAACCCATTGTGGCTTGCAGTGGCGATGATTGATTTGGCTGACTTTCGTTATGTCAATGATGCATTTGGTTTTGAAGCGGGTGACCGTGCTTTATGCATTATCGCCGACCGATTTTCTTTGCTGCAAGCTAACCCCGTTCGGTTGGTCGGGCGAGTGTCGGGCAATGTGTTTGCCTTATTGCTATCGGCGGAGAATGAATCGCAAGTTCAGCTGCAAATGCGGCAAATCGAAGAAGCCCTATCGGCGTCGCTGTTATTGGGCGAGCAAAAAATTCATATTGCGATCCGATCGGGGATTGCCATCTTTCCACAGCATGCTAATACCGCAGAAGGCTTGTTGCGTCATGCTGAAGTGGCGATGTTCTTTGCCAAATTGAATCGAGAAGGCAGTGTTTTATATGACCCTTCGCGAGAAGAAAATCGTTTAAATCAATTTACGCTGTTGGGTGATTTACGAGAAGCCTTGCAAGAGAATCATTTAGTGGTGTATTACCAACCCAAAATTAATGTGGCCACTGGGCAGGTCAATGCCGCTGAAGCATTGGTGCGTTGGCAGCATCCGAATCGTGGTTGGATTTCTCCAGGGTTGTTTATTCCATTTGCGGAAAAAACCGGGAAACTACGCGGCATTACTGAATGGGTGCTGCACGAAGTATTGCGTCAGCAAGTCGCTTGGCAGCAAACCGGACTGCGCTTACTGATTTCAGTGAATGTGGGGGTGAGTGATGTCGAGGATGTGCAATTTGTCGATTTTGTTGAAGCGCAACTGCTTAAGGCGGGAGACGCGGCTAATCTTTGCCTAGAAATCACCGAAACTGGCGTCATGCATAAGCCCGATGTGATGCTGCAAAATCTCGCTCGCCTACGCTGCCTTGGCGTGCGGCTATCGATTGATGATTTTGGTACCGGATATTCGTCCTTTGCCTATTTGGCCAAAATGCCGGTGAATGAATTAAAGATTGACCAAGTGTTTGTGATGTCGATGAATAGCACGTTTGAGAGTGTGTCTATCGTTCGCTCCATGATTGAAATCGGCCACATATTGGGTCTAAAAGTCGTTGCCGAAGGGGTGGAAACCATTGCGATCTGGCAGGCGCTGGCGGTGATGGGCTGCGATGAAGTGCAAGGCTATTTAATCGCCGAGCCCATGAGTAGCGCCGCTTTGGTGGCGTGGTTGGATAAAGCATCACACTTGCCTGCTGAGTTAACGCCGCCGAGTATGTCAAACTTTTAAACGCCTTGGCGCAGTAAGAAGTGGGCGGTGACGATGCCAGCATCCCAAGTCATTTGGCTAAGATCGTTGATCGCTTGTTCTGGTGAAATACGATAAAAAGCGGCGACTTCGCCATCTTGGTTGTGCGGTATAAAATCTGCTGGCAACGCCAAATCAAAGCAATACAATAGCTCGCGGTGAGTGCCATCAATTTCATTGCGTTGCATGAGGATGGTTTCTTGCAACACCAGCGCGGTGCTGAATTGGGCATTCAAGCCCGCTTCTTCAAATAATTCACGGATTGCACAATCTTTAGGGTCTTCACCAAGGGGTATGCCGCCAGCGGCTACATTGTCTAATCGGTCGGGGTCAATACTCTTGGTTTTTGCACGCCGTGCAATGCATAGGCTGCCATCAGGGTAGTAACCATTGATGTGCACTGCGCGGCTGAGTAGGCCAAATCGGCGAAAGGCGGCGCGCTCTAATGCCAATACAGGCTGAGTAAAATCGTTAGCCGCAATCAAACTCGGGGCGTATACCCCGTATTGTTCATTCCGCCATCCTTGAATTAAGCCTTGCTGCTGCAAGAGCTTGGCGGCCTTGTGCATGGCTTGTGCGGGCTGCGGGCTGTCAAGATAGAGTGTTTGCTGGTTTATTTTCCAGTCTTGAGTCTGACTACATAATATCGATGCGATTTCCGGCCCAACCCAGCCAAGCTGATTGCTACCGAAATAAAAAGGCAGTAATCCCGCAGGATTAAACACCGGTTGTTGCGCAAGGTAGTGGGCGATCGTTGGCATCTTGAGCTCTAAAAATTAAATTTAACGATGTAGGTGAAATATCTAGCCGATCGATGATCGGTAGTGCCGCAGGATACGCTACAATTTGGGCGTAAAACTGGACCCTACGGAGCATATAATGAGTAAGATTCGCCAAGACGATCTCATCACCAGCATTGCCGATAGCTTGCAATACATTAGCTATTACCACCCTAAGGATTATATCCAAGCTTTAGGTCGGGCTTATGAATTAGAAGAGAGCCCTGCTGCTAAAGATGCCATCGCGCAAATCCTAACCAATAGCCGCATGTGTGCCGAAGGCCATCGCCCGATTTGCCAAGATACCGGCATTGTCACTGTGTTCGTTCGTGTTGGGATGGACGTGCAGTGGGAAGGCGCGACGATGGGCGTGACGGATATGATTAACGAAGGCGTGCGCCGTGCTTACATGCACCCCGACAATAAATTGCGCGCTTCGATTTTGATGGATCCTGCAGGCTTACGTAAAAACACCAAGGACAATACGCCAGCGGTGATTCACTATGAAATCGTACCGGGCTGTACGGTGGAAATTGATATCGCAGCCAAGGGCGGCGGCTCGGAAAACAAAACTAAATTTGTCATGCTCAATCCTTCAGACTCCATCGTCGATTGGGTGCTGAAAACCGTACCTTTGATGGGCGCAGGCTGGTGTCCACCCGGCATGCTGGGGATTGGTATTGGCGGTACGGCCGAAAAAGCCATGGTGATGGCCAAAGAAGCGTTGATGGAAGAAATCGACATTCACGAATTAATCGCCCGTGGCCCGCAAAATCGCGTTGAAGAACTGCGTGTCGAGCTGTATGAGAAAGTCAACGCACTAGGTATTGGCGCGCAAGGCTTGGGTGGTTTGGCGACGGTACTTGATGTGAAGATCAAAGACTACCCAACGCATGCCGCTAGCTTGCCGGTGGCGATGATTCCTAACTGCGCGGCAACGCGCCATGTGCACTTTACGCTCGATGGCTCAGGCCCTGCGGTATTGGAAGTGCCTAAATTGGAAGACTGGCCCGATGTAACGTGGACGCCATCTAGCGCCGCCACCCGCGTGGATTTGAATTCGGTAACGCGTGAAGAAGTTGCAACCTGGAAACCCGGCCAAACGCTGCTACTTAACGGCAAAATGCTGACTGGGCGTGATGCAGCGCATAAGCGCATGGTGGATATGCTCAATAAGGGCGAGAAGCTGCCAGTGGATTTTGCTGGGCGCTTTATTTATTACGTTGGCCCAGTTGATGCTGTACGTGACGAAATTATCGGACCTGCTGGCCCAACCACCGCGACGCGAATGGATAAATTTACCGAGCAAGTGCTGGCAGAAACCGGCTTGCTGGGCATGATCGGTAAAGCAGAGCGCGGCCCAGCTGGGATTGATGCGATCAAAAAACACCAATCAGTGTATTTGATGGCCGTTGGCGGCGCTGCTTACTTAGTGTCGAAAGCGATCAAAGCCAGCCGCGTAGTCGGTTTTGCCGATTTGGGCATGGAAGGCATTTACGAGTTTGACGTGGTCGATATGCCTGTTACCGTCGCCGTGGATTCGAATGGCACGTCGGTACACGCAACTGCGCCAAAAGAGTGGCAAGCCAAAATTGGTAAAATCCCAGTCGCAGAGGTTTGATCTGAAATAGGCTAGGGCGCACTGGATTTGAATTAATCCCGCGCCGCGCTTGCCTTTAAGGGGTGGCTTCGGTATGATTCGGCCTCTCTTGCGGAGAGATGTATGAGTGGTTTAAGTTAGTCGCCTGGAAAGCGGCCACAGGTTAATCCCTGTCGGGGGTTCGAATCCCCCTCTCTCCGCCACAGATTAAAGCTAAAGCCCTGATTGTTCAGGGCTTTTTTGTCGTCTGCCGGTTCTGTCTCCCCATTTAACCCCACGGTTGAGCAAGTCGACCGCCTCTTTCGGATGAAAAACTCAGCGTGGCTCACGCTGCGGCGCATGATTTGCGACAAAAGTATGCGAATTATCGCGATCGATATGCTCGCCGCCATTGCCCGCAAAGACGACGACCGTCGTCGTTGTCAAGCCGATGGCATTCTAAAGCCAAGGCGCATGCCTTTATGCTGGCCGCCCGAAAGAAGCTGAGCTCACCGCAAAATTACTGGCCTGCTAGCAGGGAAAATCGTGCAGTGTTATTCAAGATTTGCTGGGGTGTGGGCGCGGAACGATTAAACGGGTATGAGATTCAAAGATAAACCAACCAACTTTACGTGATTGGACTAGTTGCAATCAGCGTGCCGACTCGATTTACGATAACTATATCGATTTTAAGTATTAATTGAAGTAAAACTGCAAAACCAACACCTACTGCCATGAAGCTTTTATGCTTAGTAAAATAAACGTATTATCTCAGTCTAAACATTAATAAAATGTACCACCATGCACACGAAGCCTGTTTTATCGCAAACTCGATTAAAACCGAGGTTCGTCTAGAGTCAATAGATGCAGACGCTTAGCAAGCGCATTATTTTTGTGCTTTGACGGACGGCAGTCGGCGGAGCAGACAATCGTCTTCAATGAATGACTCTAAGTCAATAGTTGAGAAAAGATAGTGTCGTAACTATTACATGGAAAAATGAATCAATGATGACCTTTGAAGATAAATGTAATTACGCAATTAAAGAGCTTGAAAACGCTGGCATTTGGAAATCAAACTACAATCCACCAATTTTAAAGTTGGCTCGGAAACTAGGATTTAAAGTTCCATTTCCTCATTACAACTCTTTTTTAAATAATGCGCTTTCAGCTGGAATTTATTTTGGTGTTTTCTGGGGGCTGTTTATGTATTTCATTGTATGGGGCCAACAAAATATGCCGGCGACTAAAATGCTATCAGCGGCCACACTTGCCGGCGCTTTTTTTGGTTTATCTATGGCCTCATATTACAAATACAGCTTTAAAAAAAATAAATTAACACCTTGGTGTGAAATTAAAAATAACTAACAAGCAAATTCAACAGAACAGTCCAAGATGCAACTGCTTTGTATTCATATTCTGAGAGTCATGATGTTATTCTGAAGTGAGTTGGCAGTTGCCATTGATTGCAATCAATCGGACTGGCCCATCCATTACCAGCCACTCATCGTGCCGAAGACTGGGTTTCTGCAATGGGTCGAAAACCGGCGGTAGTCGGCCAGAAACCGACCTTCCAATTGGCGTTAAAGTCTTTTCAGACACAGGCTTTCATGCTGGCGAGCAACAAGGCCGAGTAAATTGCTACATCACTGCCTTCGAAGAGGAATTCAATTGGACTACGCCTTAATTCAAACAATACTTGGCATGAGTCTAGCGGTATTGACCGCTTTATTATCCGACATCGCCGCGGACAAATGTGCCGCAATATCGCTATTGCCCTTGGCTTGATGGGTGGCATCCTCGGTGTAGTTCAAGGTCTGATGATTTCGGTGCCACTAGCCTCGGCTTTCCCTAGTTTGTCACCAGCAATCATCGCACTACTACCTTGTACCTTGGCGATTATCATGGCAGCGTTGCTGCAATCGCGTTACGGTCATGAAATTTAATTTACGGCTAATTCGGCGTCAATCGTAGCACGGTTGGGCTAAATGAAATGCAGCCCAACGTTCACCGCGATTGTTGGGCTTCGCAAGCTCAGCACCAACCTACAAAACATTTCGCTTTGGGTCGAAAACAGGCGGTAGTCGGCCAGCAACGGACAATTGCAAAACGGCTGGTGGCGTAATTTTGTAATCGCCACTACTGGTACGCATCACGCAATAAACAGAGTTTCCAATGCTATGGGATATCGAAATGTCGAAATATCAGTTTTTTAAAAGAACAGTCGAAGGTCAGGATGAGATATGTCACTTGTGCGTCGATAATGCTCAATTTATTGCCAGTAGAGCGCAATTACTGACTCAAGGTTTTGAAGTTGTTGGCTATCTGATATACGCCCCGAATGAAACAGTAGCCATTGAACGTTTTAACGCTGAGATGGCTTGCCCTTTATTGGAAAGCGGGGATACATTACCTAACTCTTTTGAACTGAACTGGTACCGTGAGGTCGTTCAAAAATGCATTAGCAAAAGGCTATTTAACTCAAAATAAGATATTTTTCGCACCCTTGCTCCGAATATAAAGTACTGAACTCCCGCTTTGAATCGGGTGTAGTAGCTCAAGACGACAATAAACGAATATCAAATGAATTAGGTTTGGTGATAAATTCCGTGAGCAGATTTTGGTTTTGATTAGGCCAGCAATCTGAGTTGCAATTAATTATATGCAAATTTTCCATTAGGCAATAGCCAATGAAAGCAATGCTCCTGGTCGTTTTTGTTGTTGTTTTGCTATTTTTCTGGGTAGGAGCTGAGACTAGCCGAAGAAATAAGCAAATTGAGAAGGCATTTTCAGGAAGAGAATCACTAACAATCGAACAGTTCTATTCGCGCTACTTTCAAGATAAGGGCATCCCGTTTTCAATAGTTGCTGGGGTAGTAAAAACGCTTGAAGAGCAACTTAATGCAGATATGTCGCGCATTAGACCTGATGATGACTTCTCAAAAATCCTCGAATTCTTTTGGGCTTATGATGACATGGCGGATGTAGCAATCGTAGTGGAATTTGAAAAGCTTTTTGATATTGTCATTTCGAATGATGAAGCAGAATCCACCCACACCATTGCAGACATAGTAAATTTAATTCATTTCAAACGTGAAGCGCGCTGAGCTTCTGTAACTTAATAGTTAGGGTTAATTCTTCATGAGTGCATTTAACACGGTGCTCTTCGTTTTGGCTGCAGTCGGTTTCTATATATGCTGGTTCTCGGCTAAGGCAATCTATTTGCATCAGCAAGGTATTCCCATTCTTCATCGCAATGGCATGGCAACACCCTTTTTTATTTGGCCTTTCTTCTTTTTCTTTGGGCTCATGATAATTTCTGGCTCATTGCCTGGGTTGCTAGGCCATCCCATGTGGTTGGTTGATATGGTTTTTTCACTAATTTTCCACAGTATTGGCTCATGAGGATGTTTGAATACTCAGTCCCCAACAAGTCATTCAGCCGGACTGGCCGGGACGCGGCAGCTTTATATTCTTCACCAGACACTCGTTGGTGTTATTTGGCGATGAATTTGAAATTAAAGACGGCGGCGTGGTTTCGACCAAAAGCCCGAGCAATTGGCTTTCCCGCGAATTCCCTCTCAATCGATGCTTATTGCGGCGTTGTTACGTCCAAAACCGAAAGCCAGCAACACAAAAACATAACTCACCCGAGGTCACGGGGAAAATCGGTCTACTTGAATCGGTTTTGCTGGCACTTGTTACAACGTGATTTTGAAATTCAGAACGGTAAAATCAAGAAATTGGGCGTTTCCTGCCAACTACTATGTGTTGAGACAACACGGCATTGAGTAAGCAGGTATCGTTCCAGCCCCTCCACACTAGATGTACACACAAAATAAATCGAGTGGCATCACAAGCAAAAACTGAAATTGCAACGACAGTGCTTGCCTAAGAGACTGGCTGCAATCCGCCGAAAAATAGGCTATTCAGGAGTTTGTAAGCTTTTTGTATAAACGAGCAGTTTTGCTATGAAAAGCGCTGATTTAACAACAATGCTGCGTAGAGTAATGCGTCGACAGTAAGCTTGTAATACGCTACGGATTTACAACTTAAGCTTACATAAAATTATGAGTAAAATCGTCGCGTTTGCTTTGCTTGTTGTCAGTGTATTGTTTGTTTTGCCCGTCGCTAGTGCCAAATTAACCGAGCAGCAAGCCAATAGTTTGTATAACAAAGCGCAAACGGGCGATAAAAATGCAGTGGGTACTTTGCTCGCGGCGGCGCAAAGCGGTGATGCCTTTGCGCAAAATAAAATCGGCAATTTAGCTCGAGGTTATGATGATGCTGCGGCTATAGCGTGGTATCGCAAATCAGCAGATCAAGGCTATGCCAACGCCCAATACAATATGGGGCTCTGTTATTACAATGGATTTGGCACAGCAATCAATTACGCCGAGGCTGCTGCGTGGTATCGCAAGTCGGTCGCACAAGGCTACGACAAAGCGCAGTACAACTTAGGAACTATGTATAAGAGCGGTAAAGGTGTACCGCAAGACTTAGCTCAAGCCTTGAATTTGTACCGCAAAGCCGCTGAGCAAGGGAATCGGTCTGCGCAAAGTGCGCTGGGGTTTCATTACTTGACGGGACAAGGGATTGAAGTCAACTCTGCTTTGGGAGAGGCATGGATTAAAAAAGCGGCAGCGCAAGGCGAAGAGCGTGCGTTGAAATATCTAGCGAATAACAAATAATGAGTCGCAGCACCATCTGTGGTATCGCGCTGTGTGTGGTTTCGCTATCGGCATTGGGTTTTTGGCATTACAGACAAGCCCCCGATGCAGGCATGCTTGTTGTTGCATCTGCCCCCGTTTCGGCGTCAAAGCCATTGCCTATAGACGCTCACCTCATCGATCAAACTGGCATCATTCCCGTTGGGGATATACCGCGCTTTGAGCAGTATATGGGCTGGATTTTGCGAGAATCAGGGATTGATGTGCGGATGGTTTTTTTGCCCGATATGGGCAATAAAACCATTGAGGCTCAGGCGGTAGATTGGATGGCGCAATTGCAAATCGGTAAGCAAACCGGTCAACAACGCGGTCTTTTGTTGTTGTACGACCTGCAAGGGCAACGACTAAAGGTTGAGGTCGGTTATGGTTTAGAAGCAGTCTTTCCTGATGTTTTTGTAAACTATCTTGTGCAAGAGCATGCGAAAATATTCTTTGCTTCAGGGGATGTCTCTCTGGGTTTGCGCTTACTGCTGCGTCTATTGCAACATCGCATGCGCGAGGCGGTGATTGGCAACGACTTCGACCCGCGCACAATCGTTAAGGCCCGCGAGTTAGCCTATCTTTCTGGTGGTGCTGGTGTGAATGCGGCGGTTGCTCTTGGTTCCAAGCAAGGCAGTCAAGCAATTGTGCCGTCAAAAAGTAAAGCGGCCTTTCCAGCTGGTCAATCCCCAACAAGTACATATCACACCTATCTGGCATGGTTGGCGCATTGGCCGATGGATCCCGATGCTCAATTTTTCACCCCCGAGTCTCGCCAATATTTAGCCTCATTGCCGAGCAGCCCTGCTTATGCGGAATTCATATTGCTCAGTGAATACGGTAAGCAATTTAAGATCGTCGAGCGCGGCGACTTGGCTTTACTGTACTTCACCAATACGCCATTGGTGTCGCCACACTTTTTTATAAAAGTAGATGGTGAATGGCGTTTGGACTTGATGGCTGAGGTGCGCAATACACGTGAGCATACTGGCGGCGAATACACATGGGCATATTCCGGCGATCAAGATAAATACACGTATGCCTTTCGGGATTTACTCGTGACGCTCAAGGGCTATCGGCGGATACAAGATGGCGATAATCGAATGCTCGTTATTCGAGGGGAGGATTAATTGACAGCGACTGACATCTATACAGGTGCGATATGACTGTTTGGCGTTGAGGCGAGCCATTCCAATTGATCAAATAAATTCGCAAGTACGCGTGGCGCTGTTTAATAAAATCGGGGGTATATGGCTAAGGATAAACTCCAGATTAACCTATTTAAACATACCCCATTTGAATGAATAGAAACGACGTGTCTGATGCTTGCCAAACATATCTTGGATACGTAAATGGCCATTTTGTAGCGTGCCTCGGAACATATTCGTGCCAGTATTAGAAGCGCAAGGTGCTCGCCCAGCCAAATAAAAAGCATTGCTTGTGGCTTGCTCCGGATGCGATCGATGTCATGAATGCCCAAATATTGGGGAGAATAAAATGCTAAGTTTGGCAGATCAATCCACCCTGTTTGGGCTGTGTGTAGCACTTGGTATCGGGCTGCTGGTCGGGGCTGAGCGTGAGCGGCGCAAGGGGAGTGGCCCCAAAAGAGTAGCGGCTGGCATTCGCA
The DNA here is from genome assembly GCF_013284055.1 of Deefgea piscis. NCBI lineage: Bacteria > Pseudomonadati > Pseudomonadota > Betaproteobacteria > Neisseriales > Chitinibacteraceae > Deefgea > Deefgea piscis. The sequence goes on from NZ_CP054143.1 coordinate 2,721,648, forward strand.
CGTTTGTGGTCTGCGCCTTGCTTGGCGCGGTGAGTGTTATCTTGGGCGATGGATTATTACTGGCCGTAACGACGTTGATTGTGGGGGTCGGCGTGTTTATTGCCTACCAACGCATTCAGGATCAGGATCCTGGTATGACAACCGAGTTTGCGTTGTTGTTAACTTGTCTGTTGGGTGGCTTGGCCATCCGTGAATCGATGTTGGCTGCAGCAGTCGGGGTCGTGTTGGCGCTGCTATTGGCCGCGAAAGATCGCTTGCATCATTTCGTGCGTAGCGTACTGACTGCGCAGGAGCTCAAAGACATTATTTTGTTCTCAGCCATGGCCTTGATTGTGTTGCCTCTCGCGCCCGACCGTTTTATGGGGCCATTTGATGCGATCAATCCGCGTGCGGTGGCGCGTTTGATCGTCGCAGTCATGGCGATTAGTGCGCTTGGCTATTTGGCGATGCGCGCCTTGGGCGCGCGTTACGGCCTGCCGTTGGCGGGGTTTGCCGCCGGTTTTGTTTCAAGTACCGCCACAATATATGCCATGGGCGAGCGCGTGTCGCGCCAACCCGCGATGATGAGTGGTGCAGTGGCTGGGGCCGTGCTTTCGTCCATTGCCACCATTATTCAAATGATGGTCGTCATTGGCCTGATACAAACATCGCTATTAACCGCCTTGGTCTGGCCCTTGTCACTCGGTGGATTTGCCGCCAGCCTATATGGTCTGCTGTTTGTATGGCAAAAAGACGCCGTCAGTGCCGCTGAAAACGCAGGTGACGATATCGGACGCGCTTTTAGTTTAAAGTCAGCGGCGGTGTTTGCTGGGCTAGTGAGTTTGATCTTGCTTTTATCGGCCGCGTTAAATGCTTACTTGGGGGCGCGCGGCATGTGGCTAGGTGCGGCATTAACCGGCTTAGCCGATGCACATGCAACGGCGGCATCGGCCGCCTCATTGATGGCCGACAATAAGATCTCGAGCGCGCAAGCGGTTGGGCCAATTTTGATTGGCCTGACCAGCAATACGCTGATGAAAGCGATTGTTGCTTTTAAGTCTGGCGGCGTTCAGTACGCAAAGCGTATCGTGCCGGGCTTGGTTTTGATGATACTCGCCGTTTGGGTTGGCGCATGGCTAGGTTGAGCGTTGTGCTGGCAGGATTGGGCTGTTTAAATGTGACGGCAATGCACGAACAAACTTTTTAGCCGAGCGAGTTCGGCTTGCGGTTAAGCGGGATCCTGTGTTTTTGATTTCGACCGTGCATTTAAAATGGTAATCTCGCAGCCATTTATGAATTGTTGTTTGGCATGGTTGAGGGCTGGGTTTTGGAATTTTTTAGAGTGTTTTTGTTGTTTGCTTTTACTGCCGTGGCAGAGATTGTTGGCTGTTATTTGGTGTGGCGAGTTGTCAAGCAAGGCGGTAGCGCGTGGTATTTGATTCCGGCGGCGGTGTCATTGGCTTTGTTTGCATATTGCTTAGCCCTGCATCCGAGTGCCACCGGACGAATTTATGCCGCATACGGCGGGATGTATATCGCTGTGGCATTAGTATGGCTGCGCGTGGTGGATGGGGTGACCTTAACCCGTTGGGATGGTTTGGGGGCCTTGTTGGCTTTGCTGGGGATGGCGGTGATTGCTTTTCAGCCCATCGCCGATTCAGCGTCCGGTTTTAAATAATGGCGTAATTTTAACTTGGCGTTGGTTGTTTTCCGGCGCGAGCGTGTTCCGTGTAAAATCAGTACCATGAACTATGAACTGATTATTCCCGATACGGTCTGGCGTGATGAAGATTTACGCCCATTAATCAACCGCGATTTAACATTGCCAGCATTGGCTACGCTGTATGGCAAGGGGCAGCAGCAACGCTGCCCGATTGGCCCGATGGCTACGGCGGCAGATTTCTTAGCGCAGCGGCTCAATTACCCATCCTCATCGCTCACTGCCTTGGCTTTGGCGCAAGACTTTCCCGCGGCGCAACCGGGGTATTGGCTGTGTTGCGACCCCATTCATTTGCGCATTGATCGTGATCGACTCACGATGCTTGGCGTGCCTTTATTTCAAATTAGCCAAGCTGAAGCCGATGCTTTAGTGGCCGCACTCAATCAGCAGTTTGCCGATGATGGTTTTTTGTTTGTGGCCGTCACACCGAGCCGCTGGTATTTACGCTTGCCGGCCGACCCGCAATTGCAATTCACCCCATTGGCCGACGCTTTGGGCGGCAATATGCAAGACTATTTGCCGCAGGGCGAGCAGGCTTTGCAATTTAATGCCGTTCTCAATGAAATCCAAATGTTGCTGTATGGGCATCGCGTGAATGATGAACGCGATGCCGCCGGCATTGCAATGATTAATAGTGTCTGGCTATGGGGCGGCGCTCAGATTCCGACTGCAGTCGCTTTGCCCGTTTCGCCTAAGGTTTTGGGCGGCGATCATCGCGTAGCGGCTTTAGTGGGCGCGCATTGGCAAAGTGCACCAGCGGTGGCCGATTTGCCAGCGCATGATGTGATGGTGGTGCTCGATCAATTAAGTATTGATGCGATTTATGGTCGTGCTTATGAATGGCGCTGTCAGTGGGAATGGTTAGAGCAGCATTGGTTTGCTCCGCTACTGGCTCAGTTGCAGGCGGGGCAGTTGCAATCGCTTACGTTAACGCTGCCCAGTGCTGGCACCAAGGTGCGGGTGAGCCGATTGGATTTGTATCGTTTTTGGCGCGCGCCACGACTGCCGTTTTAAGCGCATCTGCGCGGCCCAAGCTGCTTGGCTTGGGTGTATTGATTAAAGGATTTTTGTGCTGACTATTCGTCCTCGTCCCGTTCCGGCCCAGCTAGAAAACGCATTGTTAACGGCTGGATTTTCAGCCTTGCATGCGCGGCTTTATGCTGCGCGTGGCATTGCCGATCCGCAAGAACTCGAGTATGAGTTAAAGCACCTATTGCCGTTTAGCCAACTCAAAAACGCCGCTGAAATGGGCGCTCGTTTGGCCGATGCCATCGCTGCTGGGCAGCGCATGTTGATTGTTGGCGATTACGATTGTGATGGCGCAACGGCCACCGCTTTGGGTATGAGAGGTTTGGCGGCATTTGGCGCGGTAGTGGATTTTATTGTGCCCAATCGTTTTGAATATGGTTATGGTCTTACGCCAGAAATTGTCGCTTTGGCGGCCGAGCGCCATCCGAATATTATTATTACCGTGGACAATGGCATCGCCAGTCATGCTGGGGTTGAGGCGGCGCGCGCACTGGGTATTGAGGTGTTAATTACCGACCATCATTTACCGGCCGATACGTTACCGGATGCTTTGATTGTGAACCCCAATCAGCCCGAATGTGCGTTCCCGAGTAAAAATCTCGCCGGTGTTGGCGTGATGTTTTATGTGTTGATGGCACTGCGTGCCGAGCTGCGCTCGCGCGGCGCATTTGCGGGCAAAACTGAGCCTAATTTGGCGCAATGGCTTGATATCGTCGCCTTGGGTACCGTGGCCGACGTGGTTAAGCTCGATGCAAATAATCGGATTTTGGTTGAGCAAGGCTTAAAAAGAATGCGCGCTGGCCGCGCTGCGCCCGGGATTATGGCTTTGTTTAGTGCTGCGGGGCGTTTTCATGCTCGAGCCAGTTGCTTTGACTTGGGTTTTGCCTTGGGGCCGCGCCTGAATGCCGCCGGGCGTTTGGACGATATGAGTTTTGGTATCAACACTTTGCTGGCCGCCAGTGAAGAGGCGGCTTTGCCTTTAGCGCGTGAACTAGACCAATTAAATCGAGCGCGCCGCGATATTGAACAAGGCATGCGCGCTGAGGCCGAGTTGGCATTGGCCAGTGTGGCGGTGGATGACAGCTTTAGTATTGCGCTGTACAACCCCGATTGGCATCAAGGCGTGGTGGGGATTGTGGCATCGCGAATGAAAGATCGTTTTCATCGGCCAACCATTGTTTTTGCCAATGGCAATGGTGATGAAATCAAAGGCTCGGGGCGCTCGATTCCCGGTTTGCATTTGCGCGATGCGCTGGATTTAGTCTCCAAACGCCATCCGCATTTAATTCGTAAATTTGGCGGGCATGCGATGGCGGCGGGTTTGTCGTTAAATGTTCGCGATTTTGCCGAATTTAAAGCCGCATTTGAAAGCGTTTGCCGTGAATTACTCAATGAAGGTGATTTAAGCCGCATTATCGAAACCGATGGTGAGTTGCCGCCAGATGCTTTTGTGTTGGCCACTGCCGAAGGTTTAGAAAGCCAAGTTTGGGGGCAGGGGTTTCCTGCACCTGTATTTCAGGGGCAATTTCGGGTATTAGAGCAGCGTATTGTCGGCGAAAAGCATAGCAAGCTTAAATTGGCGACAAAGTCAGGTATTGCTGTAGAGGCCATGCAATTTAACTACTGCGAGCCAATACCTAAAGATATCACTGCGGTGTACAAAATCAATGTGAATGAATTTAGAGGTGAGCGGATGTTGCAATTGCAATTGGAGTTGAGTCGTCCATTTAATCAGCAGGATGAGTGCTCACTATGAAGCGCCGAGGGCGATTGGCGTCTTGGTTATTCACGGCAGTCAGCCGATGGTTAGGCGCCAGTGGGCTGGTGCTGGCCACCTTGGGCGTAATGCCTGCAGCACAGGCGAGTTTTTTATTGCCCAGTGCGGAGGCGGCTTCTCGCATGCAATTGGCCTGCCAGCCGACGATGATTCTTGGCTTAATGTCGTGTGAATCTTTGCCCGAACCCGCGCCGATTCGGGGTAATGCCACAGAAATTATTCCCGCTGAGTTTGTGGCGCCGAGTAACGAGATAGCAACGATGGGCGCGCAGGTGGATGAAACACCGCAAGCACCGTTTTTAGATTTGGTGCCGCGTCGGGTCAAAGCCGGTCGGTTTAGCTTGAGTTGGCAAAATGGCATGGGGCAGGTAGGGCAATGGTGGGAGGTTTGGGATAATCAGCAGTTGCGTTATCGCGGCAAAGATTTTATTCAGCGCCCTTTACCCACGCTGTCTGCATCCGCTACTGATACCGCTAGTTCTACTACCCAAACGCAATCTGAAGTGGTGCTCAATGATGTGCAAGGCGGCGTTTTTACCATAGAAAAAATCGAGCCCGGTGAGCATCAATGGGAAGTGCGGTTGTGTAATGGATCGCAAGCAGCGCCTAAATGTAGTGCTGCCTATGCGCAAACGTGGGTTGAGTTGGCAGAGCAAAGCACTGAGTCGCAGCACGTGCCAGGTCAGCCCGAATTGGCTTGGTTTCCTGCTGTCGTCACCGACGGCAAAATTATGCTGCAATGGCATTTGTATTGGGGGAAAACCGGTGATCAATGGCAAGTACTCAATGCGGGCAAAGTGATTTATCGGTCTAGCCAATTTACTGAGCATACTGAAAATAGCCAAGCAGGCAGCGTACAACTGCCTTTAGTGGATGGCGTTTATTCGCTGGCAGTGCGTTTATGTCAGGAAAGTCGCTGTAGTGAGTCCCGGGCGCAGACAGTCGAGGCCATGCTGGGCCCGGCACTCGCGCCAACGCCACCTGAAGTCAATGTGTATACCGATAGCGATGCTGAGCTGGGCTCAGGATTGGTGGCGGGGCAGGTGCTGGTTAGTTGGCAAACCGCTGCTGCGAGCGTAGCACCTGAGACTTGGCGTTTGCTCGATGAAAATTCGCGGCAGGTGATTGTTAGCCAAAAAATTAAACGCGCCTGTCAGGCCGGTGTGTGGTGCGGCAGTTGGCAAGGCGTGCCGCCAACTCGGCCAGCGCATTGGCGGGTGCAGCTTTGCCGTGCGCAGCAATGCGTTGAGAGCCAACGCTTGGTCGTACCATAACTTGGTGATCTATTTCGGCTCAGCGCCTTGCGATGATGCGGTCGAAGTGGGCGTAATTTTTAGAATTAATTGCTGGGTAATTAATTGGCCTAAGCTCGCCGTGGGGTCAAAGTTGGCGCTGAGGGTGGCGGCGGTTATTAAGGCTTGAGATAAGGGCTGCGCTTGTTGTAATTGACGTAAAAATTGTGCATTGGCCGCATCGATGACTTGGTATTGATCGCGCCAAATCATGACTGATTCGGCTTGGTGTAAGTCTTGCGGCGCAGCTTGCCCATGATGCATGGCGTAAATACTGGCAATCGGCCATGGTGACTCGATAATGCTGACGGCGGGATGCAAGGTAAAAACAAGCTCGCCCAGCTCGTTGACGGATTCAGCCAAAGATTGTGCGCTAATCGCAGTGCAATCGTCTGCAGTATGGGCAATATGCATCGCCCAATCAAAATGAGCCATGTCACTTAAATAGGGGTAGGCTTGTGCTGGGGCAAATTGCGCAATAAACGCGGGAAAATGTGCGCCTTCGCGCTGCAAGTTGGCACTATGGCAGGGGGTTTGTTCGGTATAGCAGTCAGCCATCGCCATAAAAAATTCATCCCCCAATAAAGCAAAAATGGTGGGATAGGCAATTTGCAAGGCATTGGCGCGATTGAGCCGGACATTATTACGGTAAACCGCCATATTGGCTTGTGTTGCCGTGCTAAGAAATTGCTTGGGCCGATCGGGGTGGTCCATCGCTTGAGCAAATTCAAGCAAAAGCGTGTGATAGTTCATGCGACTTGCCCTTGCCAGATGGCGGCGCAATGTGCATCGAGTTGTTGATAATCCTGCATTAAATCGGCCAATGCGGGGATGTTTTGGTCACGCTCAAGCAAGACCGGAATCGGGCCGGTTTGTGCCAAAACCAAATCGAGTAATTGCCATGTGGCTGGTAGCGGCGCTGCACCATGGGTATCGATGGCGACACCAGAAAAAACCTCAAATCCGGCAATATGAATTTCCGCAATCGATTGAATCGGCAAATGGGCGATTTCAATTTTGGGGTCAATGCCTAAATTGATTTGGCTGACAATGAGGTTGTTGACGTCGAGTAATAAGCCACAACCGGTTTGCGCGACTAATTCAGCCAGTATTTCACTTTCTAAGTATTGATCCTCTTTAAATTGAATATAACTCGATACATTTTCTAGCAAGATCGGACGTTGCAGCCGCGCTTGTACGGTGTTGATGCGCTCGCTAATGAGGGCAATAACCCCTTCAACGCGAGGTACGGGTAATAAATCTGCGTAAGCGCGTTGCGCGATGCGGTTCCACGCCAAATGTTCAGAAATCGCTTGTGGCTGGATGCGTTCGACCAGTTGCTGCAATTGCGTAAGGTGCTGCGTATCCAGCGCATCGGGACTGCCTAGCCCCATGGCGACGCCATGTAAGCTAATTGGATAGTCGGCGCGGATTTTTTCGAGCGCTGCAATCGGCGCGCCACCGCCAAAATAATTCTCGCTATGCACTTCCCACCAAGACACTGGCGGGCGCTGGTGAATAACTTGTTGAATATGGGGGCTTCTAAGTCCTAAACCGGCGCAGGCGGGGAGTGTGGTCAGCATCGCAATCAACTTGGAATGTTAAAGATTGAATGCGGCAGGATGAGTAGCCTATCTCACCTGCCGCAGTGAGGTAATCACATTGCTTTGAGCATGCCTTTCATTTCTGTGCAGGTGCCTTTGGCAACGTACTTCCATTCTTTGGGATCCATGCTGGCACCCGCTTGGCCGGCGCAAGAATGACCATTGGCGGCGCAATCATTGGCGCCCGCTTTGGCAATGCCATAGCATTTTTCTTTGGCGGCATCGGCGGCTAAAGCCGGTTGTGCAGCGGCAGCTAAAACGGCAACCATGGCTGAGGCAAGTAAGATTGATTTATTGTTCATTTTCATTCTCCAGCGTATCTAATCAAGTAAGAAAAGCAGCGTTTGTCTGTATCGACACAATGGTAGTCGTGGCGACTGCTTTGTTATTACACAAATCGGAGAAAAAAATTAAAATAATTTTTATAGTTGTGATGTATTAGAGGTATATCTTCAGAAGTTATTTAGAATGGTGCTTATGTTGATATACCCATAGGAATAATTTTGGCGTAGAGAATAAAAACCGCTCAGATGCTATTTCGCACGTGAACGGTTTTAGTGGTGTCGCTGGGGACTACATCTCAGGCGCAAAGATTATTTAAAATAATTTAAGACGCCATCGAGGCCAACATAATTGATTTTGTAAGGCGCTTCGGCTTGCACCTTAGGTTTGGCGTGGCAAGCTACGCCAAAACCAGCGGCATTGAGCATCAGTAAATCATTGGCGCCATCGCCCATTGCCACGACTTGCTCGTGGCGTAAACCGAGTTCATCGCGCATGGCGATCAATTCAGCGCGTTTTCTTTCGGCATTGACGATGTCGCCAACAATGCGGCCGGTGAGTTTGCCGTTTTCGATTTCCAGTACATTGGCAATGGTGCGAGTAAGCCCAAGTTGCGTTTTAAGCTTGTCAGTAAAAAAAGTAAATCCACCGGAGATCAATAAGGTTTGTGCGCCAGCCGCGTGAAAACCGGCGAGCATTTTTTCTGCGCCCGGCATCAGTTGTAAACGTTCAGTGAAAACGCGCTCTAGCGCCGACTCATCGAGCCCCGCCAGCAAAGCCACGCGCTGCGTAAGGCTGGCATTAAAATCAAGCTCGCCACGCATGGCCGCCGCAGTAATCGCGGCAACTTGTGCTTTGATGCCGATCATATCGGCGATTTCGTCGATGCATTCGATGGTGATCAGCGTAGAGTCCATATCCATAACGACTAAGCCAATGTCGCGCACGCTGAGATCTTCTGGAATAAAGGCAAAGTCAAGTTGGTTGGATTCACAAAAATCAGCAACCGCTTCAAGATTGTCGATTTCGGCCGCATGCAGTTTAAACGCCTGCTGGTCGATCGCTTCAATTGACTGCGCACCAGAAAGACGCGCCAGTTGTTTGAGGGCTTGTGTGGCCAATTCTGGCGCTTGTATCACTAAACGGTACATAAACTTATTGCTTCCCTGTTGCTGGTTTTAAACTATGGAAAATCATCGCAAAAATCCCCGCGATGCTGGCGCCTAAGACAGTTTCATAAATCCGATTTTCAGCCGAAATCTCGGCGGCATGGCCATGAATCCCCAGTAGCGCCAAAATCACATACACAATGAAAGTAATTATCGCTGCGACATACATTAAGCCATTGGCAAAGGCCACCGGAATCAGCGCGCCCGATAGGGCCGCTAGTAAGATGAGCTCGAAGCTTGAATCAATTTGAAATACAAACAACCAAGCCACAAACGAGGCCAGTAAAACGCCGACAAAACGTAGCCAGATGGTGGGATAAGTGCGGTCGGGCTCGGGGCGAAATACCACTACGGTACAAATGGCGGCCACATTGGGCGCACTCAGATTGAAGTAGCGAGCAGAAAAAAAGCTTAAGGCACAGGCAATGGCCAACAAAATGCCAAAGGTGGCACCAGCAAACTGGCCTTTGCGCAGTTGTTGATAGTCGCTACGCCAGTGTGGTTGGACTTGTAGGCCGATGGGATTATTCATTCTGGGCGCAAAGCTCACACTGAGCGCAATCGTCATCGTCGCCGCAATCAGGTAATAGGGCAAAATGGCGCTCGAGACAAACGTGCCGGGGTAGCCGATCAAATAAGCTGAGGCCAGTAGCCGCAGCAATAAATCCAAAGCAAAACCAGCGGATAAACTCGCGCCGATTAAAGTCATTAAAAATAAAATGCCGCCCAGCCAAATCAAAACATTGTGATTGATGCTCAAACTAATACTGGCGGCAAGCAGCATCAGTACATTACCAACGACCATGCTTTCGAGGCGTTTTTTACGGGTGCCGCCAATGTCGAGCATCAGCGTTGCCAAAATGGCAAAGCCCATCATGCCCGCCGCTTGGTTGTGACCGTGATAAACCTGCCAACCCATGGGAATCGCAAAAGCCATTACCCCCAACAGCATGCGCGAAGGGGGGAATGGCCCGCGATTAGGGCGAAGTAGCGTGAGCCACTTGGGCATTAATTATGCACCGTGGCACTTTTTGAATTTTTTGCCCGAACCGCAAGGGCAAGGATCATTACGACCGACTTTAGGCTCGTCGCGTTTCACTTGCTCAACGTGGCCAAATTTTTCTTCCAGCACAAAGTACATAATGTCTTCCACATGCCAAGGCAGCTCGGCCACGCGATCAGCACGCTCTTTGGTGGTCAGTAGCTTGATTGGCTCGGCGCCCACTTCATCGCTTGGGCTGGTGTCGGCTTCGTCGCCCGCGCTGGCCGCCAGTGCCAGAATGTTTTCAACGGCGGTGTCGAGTTCTTCATTGGCTTCCAGTAGCGCGTCCCACGCTTCGCCGCGCGCTTCAATCCCGGCATAAAAACCCGAGGCCCAATACACGCCAGAAGTTTCTTGCCATTGCTCGTCTTGATCTTCGTCCGACAAAATTACTGGCACATACAGTGGGTTTTCACCCGGGTTGTCACGGCGATTAACTGAAAACGCGGCTTTAATGCTGGCGGCGTGTTGGCGAATCAGTCCGAAAATCTGTTCGGCTTCTGCGTGGTCGTCAAATTCTGGCGGGGTGCCAGCAAAAATCGCCGGTAGCCATTCATCTTCCGGTACTTCTTCTGGTCCCACGGCCAGTGCCACCAAAAAACCATCGAGCATTTCGATGTCCATGGTTTCGGCTGGCGTGCGTGGTGACATTAAAAAGCTGTCGAGTTGCTCTAGTTGTGCGTCGCTAAGGAGTTTGCTCATACTGATTTCCATTGATTTAGTGCTGCTGAAGTGGTTTTTCTAACCACTCAGCAAAGTCAGGGCGCGTCGGGATAAAACCCTGCCCACGGAAAAATCCACGGGCGCTGTGCGTTGTAGCCAACATTATATGGCTTAAGCCTTGCTCGCGGGCGCTCAATTGGACTGCCGCAAGTAAAGCGCGGCCCAAATTTTGCCCGCTATGCAGTGGCGAGACATAAAAATGCAAGATTTCGCCATGCCTATCCATCGTGGCAACACCGCAGATGGCTTGCTGCTGCACTGCAAGCCACACGGTGTCGCCATCGGCGATCGATTCGGCGATGTCGTCAACCTCAACAGCAAGGCATAAGTCGCTGAGCGTTTGTGCGCAATGCTGATGATCTAATACCCCCAGTTGTGTGATCGATTGCACAATGAGTTCGTGAATGGCTTTGGCATCGCTCGGCTCGGCGGGCCGAAAATCATAGTTTTGCATGCTCATACTGCCGACTTAAGTAGTTGCAATAAGGCATCGGCACCGAGTTTGCCACTGCTATCGCCGCCTTCGAGTAAGCTATCGGCCAAGTCGCGTTTATTGTGATGCAGCGCGACGATTTGCTCTTCAATCGTGCCTTCCGCAACCAGACGATAGATGGTGACAGGGCGTTGTTGTCCCATGCGATGCGCCCGATCTGAGGCTTGGTCTTCTACGGCCGGATTCCACCATGGATCAAGGTGAATCACATAGTCGGCGGCGGTTAAATTCAGTCCTGAGCCACCGGCTTTTAGACTAATCAAAAATACATCGCCTTCACCCGCTTGAAAGGCATTCACCGCTTCAAGCCGCTTTTTCGGTGGCGTGCTGCCATCGAGATATTGGTAGGCAATGCCTTTTTGTTCTAACCATTCACGCACAATGGCTAAATGGTCGACAAATTGGCTAAACACCAAAGCTTTATGCTGATTGTCCAGTAGCTCTTCGGTGATCTCCGCGAACGCAGTCAACTTGCTGCCGATGAGTTGGCTGTCTTTCATTACTAGTTTGGGGTTGCAGCAAAACCGGCGCAGCTTGGTGATTTCGGCCAGCACTTGCATCGGTTTTTTAGCCGCTTCATCAATGCTGTCGAGTCGTTCTACGGCTTGTTGGCGTAGCGCTTCGTATAAATGTTGCTCGTCGCTACTGAGTGGCACGCGCAGTGTGATTTCGGTGCGTGAGGGTAATTCGGCCAGTACTTGGGTTTTGGTTCGGCGCAGCATAAACGGCTGAATGAGTTTTTTGAGTGCCTGTTTGGCCGCTTTCTCGCCGCCTTCAATCGGGTTGGCGTATTTGGCGGTGAATTTTTCTTTGGAGCCCAGCAGCGCTGGATTGATAAAGCGAAATAGATTCCATAGCTCACCCAAATGGTTTTCCATCGGCGTGCCGGTAGCAATCATTCTAAAGTCGGCTTGCAGCGCCATGGCCGCTTGGCTGCGTTTAGTGGTGGCATTTTTAATGGCTTGTGCTTCATCGAGCACCACCGTGTGCCAATGTACGGCGGCAAATTGCTCGGCGTCTTGTTGCAGTAAGCCGTAGCTGGTGATGATGACGTCAAACGCGCCTAAAGCATCGAGTTTGCGCTGTTGCCCATACGCTTGAATCTTGAGCGTAGGGGCAAATTTGCAGCTTTCGGCTTCCCAGTTGAGTGCCACTGAAGTCGGGGCGACGACTAAACACGGGCCTTGCGGTGCGCGCTCGAGCATTAAGGCCAAGGTTTGCACGGTTTTGCCCAAGCCCATATCGTCGGCCAAGCACGCGCCAACGCCCCAATGCGCTAAGCGAGACAGCCATTGAAATCCGTCTAGTTGATAATCGCGCAGTGTTGCTTGCAAAGTGGACGGCACTTTGGGCTGGTGCTGCGCCAGTTGATCGAGCTTGGCGATGTGATTGCGCCACGCGGCATCCGCTTCGAGCTCGCCCACTTCTTGGCTCAGTTCAAGTAGCGCATTGCTGGCCAGCAGGTTGACTTTAAAGCCGTCTTTGCCGCTGGGTTCTGCGACGGCGTAGAGCTCTTCGAGGCGTTTTCTAAAGGTATCGGTGAGGGCGAGATAGTCATTGTCGCCGAGCTTTAAAAAGCGGCCGGGTGAAGCGTCGAGTAATTCGAGTAGCTGGCGCAATTGCAAGACCTTGCCGTCGTCGAGTTTGACCTCGCCGTTCACGACAAACCAATCACCTTGCTGCTTAAGCCCTAGCTTCATATTGGCCAGTGATTTGGTGGCTTTTAAGCGAAAGCGCTCGCCTTCGGGCCATACCAGCTCGATTTGCTCGGCAGGCAGTCGGCGCAATTGCATTAATAGTTCGAGGCAATCGTCGGGTGCGTCCATTTGCCATTCTTGCCCATCAGATTCGGCATTGGCTAGCGCAGTGCAGACATTGAGCACATGGTTGAGGGTGGCTTTTTCTTGGGCTAAATCACGTTCGGCTTGAACTGTTTTGCCGTCTTGCTCACCCAAAATATTGGCCGCGCCTTTGCCGGGGGTAAACCAGCCGCCATCCAGAATAGGGCGCACCAAAAACTGCAAGCGTAAGCCTTCATTGAGCGGCAATAAATGCGCGTACAACATCGTATTGCCCGGTATTGCGCTGATGTGTGCCGCTAGCTCGGGCAAGTCCGAATGAATGGCGATATGTGGCGCAATGGCCGTGATCGCGCCAACCAGTTGTGGCTTAGCTTGGGCCGGAACCATGAGGCCATTGCCAATAATGCCGGCGATTTGGCGGATGTCGGGTTTGATGCGATAGACCATCAGCCGGGTTGGGGTTTCTTTTTTCCAAACAACATCTTCACCCGCAATCACTTTAGGGTTGAGCTTGAGTGAAATCTGGCCTTTGCTTTCTTTCAGTTGTAGGGCAACTTCACCCTCAACAATATCAATGCGCACATCGGGCGCATCGGCCCAATATACTTGTGGATGGCCGATTAGCTCGAATAATGCCGATTCGTGATCAAGGGTATAGCCTGATTCGCCATAGTAGTTATGCTCTGCACGCGCATACTTCATGATGCGTTGATCTTGCGCGCTTAAGTAAGCCAAGGCGGGGTCATTGCCAATGGCCAGCCGTTTGAGTGCGACGGCGCGGCCTTTGCTCCACACACCTTTGGCGCCGAGTTTTTGCTCTCTGGGCTCGAGGGTAACGCCGCCGTGCAGTAGATTAACCAGCCAAGCTAGCCGAATATGACTGGTGGCAACTTCATTGGGTTTGGTGTTGAGCTGGCTTAACGCCGTCAGCGCCCGTGACCAAGCCGCTTCGCGTGGTAATAAATCCACCCAAGCGGTGAGTTGGCGATCGGCATGCCAATTCGGTTGCAGCAAATCATCGCTAAATGCGCGCGCCATCAACACGTCAAGCTCTTGCGTTACCCATTCGTATTCTTGCCATGCATGATGCAGTTTTTCGCACTGGGTGCGCCAATTGGCATCGAATGGATAGTCGCGCCAATACAAAATCAGTAGTTCAATCAGTCCGGCAAAGCCATAGCTGGCGGTGACGGGCTGTACTGTGGAGGTGTGGCAGGCTAAGCCCGTGGCGAGGTAATAAATCCAATCAATATGCTCGTCATACAGGCTATTGAGTTTGTCTTTTTTGCCGACTTCAAATTGCACCACCAAGCGCTTTAAATCGTCTTCGCTGCGCTCGGCGATTAAGGCCAAGCTGTAAAGCAGGCCATTGGTACCAGTAATGCCGACTTTGCGCTTATTGCTGTGTTTTTTTATTTGCTCAATCAGCAGGCCAAAACGATGAATCGCGCTGGCAAAATCCCCACGGCTGAGTCGGTTAGCGGTATCTGCTTCGGACAAGACATTGGGGTTAAGTAAGCTTGCCAGATGGGTAAATGCATCTTGATCGCCGCGTAAATGCGCCTGCCAAGCCAAGATCGAGACAAAATTGGGCAGCACCCCTTTCAGGGTGGCGCAATGATTGAGGGCGTAATCGTATTGCGCTTTGGCGGGGGCTAATAAATTGCTGGCAAAATACAAGAAATTCACCAGCAGCAAGGCCTGAACTTCAACGTTGAGCGTGGCAAAGTGGCGCACACCCAGTGGATGGCTAAAGAAAAAATGCACCGGATGCTGCTCCAGCGCCGCTAACGACATGCCGCTGGTGCTAAATGCTTCGAGATCGGTAGTCAGTAGCGATTCATCACCCAATAGCGCAGAAAACACGCACAGCGTGGCGTAGCTTTGTCTGGACGTGCTTTCCCAATATTGCACCACGGGCTTGGTTTGTGCTGCGGCATTGACCCAGTCGAGTAGATTTTCACGCTGGTTTAATTGCGCCAACAGCGGCCATTGCAAGCCTTCGTTGAGCTCAAAACCGACCACGTCGTTTTTAATCCATTGAGTGATCAGTAAGCGCCCTAAGGTGGCCTTGACCGATGGAATATCGAGTGCAATGGCCGGTTCAAACGGCGTAATTAGGGACAGCCGTTTGAGTAACTCAATGATCCGAGTTTGCCCAAGGCCTTTGCCATAGACGGCAAAGGCATATAAAAATGGTAGGTCTTGTGGGGGTATATCGCTGAGTGATTTGTTTTTCAAAAGAGCCAAGGCAATACCTATTTATTGTATGAATGAGGAGTGCGGCGCGATGCGGCAAAGGCGAGGCCATGCCGCGGGAGTTACACTAGTTCGCGGATCAGCTCGGTAATTCGGGCGGTGCGTAAGGTGCTGGTCGGCCAATCGCCCTCAATACGCAGCTTGTCTTGCCCTTGCAGTTTGTAGTTCTTTTTGTTTTGAATCAGTTTGATGATTTTCATTGGCTCAACAACGGTGTTTTGTGTGAAATGAATAATGATCGCGGTTTCAGCGGCATCGATTTTGCTAATGCCCAGCGGCTTGGCGAGCATGCGTAAGCGATGGCAATCGAGCAGCACTTTGGCTGCATCAGGCAGTAAGCCAAAGCGATCCACCAGTTCTTGGTGAATATCATTGAGCTCGTCTTTTTCGTCGCTACTTGCTAAGCGTTTATACAGCGACAAACGCTCATTCACATCCGGGCAGTAGTCTTCTGGCAATAGCGCCGGTGAATGCAAATTGATTTCAGTGGTGACGCCCAGCGGTTGCGACAAATCAGGCTCTTTACCGGCTTTGAGCGCTTTGACCGCTTCTTTGAGCATTTGCGAGTACAGCGCAAAGCCAATTTCATGCATTTCACCCGATTGTGAGTCGCCCAGTACTTCACCCGCGCCGCGAATCTCTAAATCGTGCATCGCCAGATAAAAACCAGAGCCGAGTTCTTCCATCATCTGAATTGCTTCAAGGCGCTTTTTGGCGTCGCTGCTAATGCTTTCCACATCTGGAATCAGCAAGTAGGCATACGCTTGATGGTGTGAGCGACCAACACGGCCCCGCATTTGGTGCAATTGCGCCAAGCCAAATTTATCGGCGCGATTCATCAAAATCGTATTGGCGTTTGGAATGTCGATGCCGTTTTCGATAATGGTTGAGCACAGCAATAGATTAAAACGCTGCTGGGTAAAATCGCGCATCACGTGTTCTAGCTCGCGGCCACGCATTTGGCCGTGCGCCACGCCGATGCGCGCTTCGGGTAGTAGTGCGGCGAGTTTTTCGCGCATGTTTTCAATGGTGTCGACTTCGTTGTGTAAGAAAAACACTTGCCCACCGCGCTTGAGTTCGCGCAGTACGGCTTCACGAATAATGCCGTCAGAGAATTTAGACACAAAGGTTTTAACGGCCAAGCGTTTGTTGGGCGCGGTGGCAATCACTGAAAAATCACGCAAGCCTTCTAAACTCATCGCCAAGGTGCGCGGAATCGGCGTTGCGGTGAGCGTGAGTACGTCGACATTGGCGCGTAGCGCTTTGAGCTGCTCTTTTTGTCTGACGCCAAAACGATGCTCTTCGTCGATGATAACGAGGCCCAGTTGTTTAAACACTACGTCGGGCTGGACTAATTTGTGCGTACCAATGACGATGTCGACACTGCCGTCAGCCAGCCCCGCAATCGCTGCCGCAGTTTCTTTGCCCGAGCGAAAGCGCGATAGCTCGGCGACCTTGATCGGCCAATCCGAAAAGCGATCGACAAAGGTCTGAAAATGTTGCTCGGCCAAAAGAGTGGTTGGGACTAAAACGGCAACTTGCTTGCCACCGGCCACCGCAGCAAAAGCCGCGCGTAGCGCCACTTCGGTTTTGCCAAAGCCGACGTCGCCACACACCAAGCGATCCATCGGTTGCTTGACGCGCATATCGACCAAAACTGCTTCGATGGCGCCAGCTTGATCGGCGGTTTCTTCAAAGCCAAAGCCCGCCGCAAAGGCTTCGTAATCGTGCGGACTCCATTCAAACGCATGGCCTTCACGCGCCGCGCGGCGCGCGTAGAGATTGAGTAATTCGGCCGCGGTATCGCGCACTTGTTCGGCGGCTTTGCGCTTGGTTTTTTCCCACGAGCCTGAGCCGAGTTTATGCATCGGCGCTGAGTCTGAAGCGCCACCAGAATAGCGAGAAATGACGTGTAATTGGCTGACCGGCACATACAGCTTGTCATTGCCTGAGTATTCAATCAGTAGCAACTCGGTTGGCCCGTCGCCTAAGTCCATCGACGTGAGGCCCATATAGCGACCAATACCGTGCGCTTCGTGCACCACTGGATCGCCAATTTTTAGCTCGGATAAATCGCGCAGCATGGCGTCGGTATTGCTGCGTTTTTGTTGTTTTTTACCGCGACTTTGAATCACGGATGGATAGAGGTCGGCCTCAGTAATGATGGCGATGGATTCGCTGCGCCATTCAAAACCACGAAACAGCGGCGAGGCGAGCAATAGCGCGTGCGCTTTGCTGTCTAAAGCGGCTTGCCAATTCTCGACCAAGGTCGGTTTAAAGCCGTATTCGGCAAAAAACTGCAGCATGGTTTCACGTCGACCTAGGCTTTCGGCGCTCAGCACAATTTTGCCCGGATAGTGCTCAACAAAATCATTGAGTCGACGGATTGGATTGTCGTTACGACGATCCACATCGAGTGCCGGTAGCGGTTGGGTGAGACTGGTTTCACCGTCACCCAGCTCAATACGGCGATAGTTTTTGATGTGGCTAAATAACAGGTCTGGCGCGACAAATAGCGTGCGTGGTGGCAGCAGTGGACGATCTTTGTCGCCATAGCTCAGTTTGTGCCGTTCAGCAATATCTTGCCAGTATTGCTCTGCAGCCCCCATTAATGGGCCGTGTAAGACTAATACTGCCTCTTTGGGGAGGTAGTCAAAAACAGTGGCCGTGTGCTCAAAAAATAGTGGTAAGTAATACTCGATGCCGGCAGGAATTACGCCGTTTGAAATGTCTTTGTAGAGTCGGGCTTTGGATGGATCGCCTTCAAACGCTTCGCGAAAGTTTTGGCGGAATAATTTACAACCGGCTTCATCGGTCGGGAATTCCCTGGCCGGGAGTAAACGAATTTCCGGAACGGGGTAGAGGCTGCGCTGAGTGTCTACGTCAAAGGTGCGAATCGATTCGATTTCATTGTCGAATAAATCAATTCGAAACGGCAGCGTGCTGCCCATAGGAAATAAATCAATTAAGCCACCGCGAATCGAAAATTCACCGGGCCCATACACTTGGGTGACGTGGTTGTAACCAGCAAAGGCCATGTCGGCGCGCAACTGATCGGCGTCAAACGCATCGCCTTTTTTAATGAAGAAAGTCGTGGCGGTTAAAAATTCAACGGGCGGTAACACCCCCATCGCCGTTTGTAGCGGCACGATGAGCACGTCAACGGCGTTTTGCCGAGCTTGCCACAGCGTGGCTAGCCGCTCGCTAATCAGGTCAGAATGGGGGGAGAAATGATCGTAAGGCAGCGTTTCCCAATCGGGTAGCTGCAAGACCGTCTTTTCTGGCAAAAAGAAGCTGAGCTCGTCTTTCAGTCGGCCCGCTTCTTGCGCGTTGGCCGTCAAAATCACTAAGGGCCGCGCGACTTGGGCGTAGTCGGCCAAGAGCATGGCGTCGGCAGAGCCGTGGGGTTGTGCGAGTTTGAGGCGCTCATTGGCGCGAGGCAGTTGAGGCAATTGCGACATAGTGTAAGAGCGCGCTCTAGCTGGACAATCCTAGATTATACCAGCCGCAGCGCGCCCTCAATACGGCAAACTTGCAGATTACGGCAGTGTTAATGCCGCCGAAATCTGTGAAGCCCATTCTTTGCGTAGGCTCCAAGTGTTTTTCATGTCGGAAAGCTCGGCATACCAGCGATTGGCGGCAACTGGGTGCGCAAATTCACCGTTATAAATAATGCCGTCGTTTGAGCTCAGTGGTGCTTCTTGATCGCGCCCACTCAGCGTAGGGTGAATCACTTTGAGCTTGATTGGGCCTAAATCATTGCGATTTAAGATGATCCGCACGGTTCTTTGGTTGTCGCCGAGTAAGATCTGGGCGGTAATGCCTTTGGCAACGGCGGCTTGATCTTGCTCTAGGCGTTGATTGACTTGGTTGCCTTCTTTGTAATAATTGTCACTCACCAAACTGTCTGTCGAGGTGGAGACAAGGTAAAGCATGTGAAACCCACCCATGATGGCCAGTGCAGGGAAGGTGATTAATAGCCAAACATGGGGGTGCTTGTACCAAGGTTTTTGTTCTTCAGTCATCTTAACGTCCAATAAAAGTGGCTTTTTCTACTACGGTTTGTGCCGGATCATCTTTAGCGGTCACGATAAATTCAATTTCGTGGCTACCCATTTTGGCAAATTGCGGTGGCACTTGAATGCGAACTGCAACGTCACTCATCGCCGTGGGTGCCAATTGGATTTGATTTTCGCCGACAAGTTTCATTTCCGGCAAGCCTTTGGCTTGAATCGTATAGGTATGTGTTTGTTCGCTGGCATTTTGAATTAACAAGCGGTAGCTGTTTTCCAGTAAACCATCTTCAACCTCACGCACCAGCGCCACGCGGTCGCGCTCAATATTAACTTTAACCGGTTGGCGCATCATCAACGATGTAATGGTTACCCCGAGAGTAATACAAATAACCACGGCATACATAATGACCCGCGGGCGGGTGATTTTCTTAATGATGTCGCGCTCTGGATATTTGTGCTCTAAAGCGTTTTCGGTGGTGTAACGAACCAGCCCGCGCGGGTAGTTCATTTTGTCCATGATTTCATCACAGGCATCAATGCACGCCGCACAGCCGATGCATTCATATTGCAGGCCGTTACGAATATCAATGCCGACTGGACACACTTGAACGCACATGGTGCAGTCGATACAGTCGCCAAGGCCCGCCGCTTGATAGTCACTGCCTTTTTTACGGCTGCCGCGGTTTTCACCGCGTTCTTGGTCGTAGCTGATAATTAGCGTATCGGCATCAAACATCGCACTTTGAAAGCGCGCATACGGGCACATGTATTTACAAACTTGTTCGCGCATCCAACCGGCATTGCCATAGGTAGCAAATGCATAAAACAGCACCCAAAACAGCGCATAACCGGAGAGAGAAAAAGTCAGTAGATCCGTCCATAGCGCACGGATGGGCGTGAAGTAACCGACAAAAGTAAAACCAGTCCAAAGTGCAAACAGCACCCACAAGCTGTGTTTAATGAATTTTAACCACAGTTTTTTGCCGTTTAGTGGCGCATTGTCGAGTTTGATCCGGGCAGCGCGATCGCCCTCTACCCATTTTTCTATCCACAAAAAGATTTCGGTATATACCGTTTGCGGACAGGCGTAACCACACCATAGTCGGCCACCAATGGTGGTCCAAGCGAATAGACCAAAGGCACTGAGCAGCAGTAGTGCGGTGAGGTAAATAAAATCTTGCGGCAGGAAAACAAAGCCAAAAACGTAGAATTTGCGATGCAATAGATCAAACAACAAAGCTTGTCGATCGTTAATGATGAGCCACGGCATGCCATAAAAAAATAGCTGCGTCACAAAAACAAAAAACACCCGCCAGTTATTCCAAAATCCAGTAATCCAGCGCGGATAGATTTTTTTGTGCGCGGCGTACAGCATGACTTCTTCGAGCTCGCCGTCGTCTTTGACATTCACTACGTTGATTGGAATTTCGTGAAGTTTTTTGCTCATGATTAGCTCCGAGAAAAACAATACTAAAACCCAGTTTATGCTGGTCTTTAGTATTGTTTTTTTTAGTTAATGTCGATCAAGCAAGTTGCAGCTTATTCGCTTGAATGAAAAACGGGCGGATTAGATCCGCCCGCGATGATGCCGGTATTGCTTATTTCTTTTCGTGGCTTAGACCATATACATAGGCAGAAAGCAGATGTATTTTGCCGTTGCCTAGGAAGTCTTGCCAAGCTGGCATGACGTTGTTGCGGCCATTGGTAATGGTTTCAACAATCGTTGCCTCTGAGCCGCCATATAACCACACTTTATCGGTGAGGTTAGGTGCGCCAAGCGCTTGGTTGCCTTTGCCGTCGGTGCCGTGGCAAGCCACACACACTTGAGCGTAAGTATTAGCGCCGCGCTCTGCACGCACGTTGTTGTAGGCTGCGTTGCCCGACAACTTCATTACGTAGTTAGCAACGTCGCGTACTTTTTCTTCACCAAAAACAGCACCAAATGCTGGCATTTGACCATGACGACCAATTTTGATCGTATGTTCAATGTCCGCTGGCGTGCCACCGTAGAGCCAATCGCTATCCGTTAAGTTTGGAAAGCCTTTGGCGCCACGACCATCGGCACCGTGACATTGCACGCAGTAAGTTTGAAACAAATGCTTACCCATTTGCGTTGCTTCAGGCGACTTAGCAACTTCAGGGATAGGCATGGCCATGAACTTGGCGTACAGCGCATCAGTTTGTTGGTCGGCTTTGACGATCTCTGCTTTGTATTGCCCTGCAGAAGACCAACCTTTGGCGTTACCAAAAGCGACCAAGCCTGGGTAGAGAAATAAGTAAGCCAAAGCGAACACGATCGTCGCGATGAACATGCCCACCCACCAACCCGGTAGCGGGTTGTTGTATTCCTCTAGGTCACCGTCCCACACATGGCCGGTAACTTGCGCTTTTTCACCTTTTTTTAGTTTGAATTTCATCTGCGTAGCGAGGATATAGGCGCAATAAAAAATCCCGCCTAAGGACACTGCCGCGATGAAATAACCCCAAAAACTGCTCGTAAAATCATTCATATTTTATTCTCCGAACGCATTAGGTCTGCTTGTCTGATGAAGGCAAGTCATCGTCAAGAAATACGCGCTGTGCTTCTTGTTCAAAGCTGGCTTTGTTGTGGCGACTGAACGCCCAAAAGCAAATCCCAAGAAACATGATAAATCCAAGAACGGTGACCACAATGCGGGCTTCAGTTTGCAGATCCATGGTGCTTACCTCTTGTTTTTCAGTGCGAGACCGAGGCCTTGTAAATAGGCAATCAGTGCATCCATTTCTGTTTTGCCTTTGACCGCATCGGCAGCACCAGCAATGTCAGCATCGGTATAGGGTTCGCCTAAATCGCGCAGTGTTTGTAGTTTTTTGGTCATCAACTCGGCGTTAACCGGTTTGGTGGCCAAAAAGGCAAACGCAGGCATATTTGATTCAGGAACCACATCGCGTGGATTCATCAAGTGAGCACGATGCCATTCGTCAGAGTAACGCGCGCCAACCCGAGCTAAGTCCGGACCAGTGCGTTTTGAGCCCCATTGGAATGGACGGTCGTACACTGATTCACCGGCAACAGAGTAGTGGCCATAACGCTCAGTTTCTGAACGAAATGGTCGAATCATCTGTGAGTGACACGCGTAGCAACCTTCACGAATATAAACGTCACGACCTGCTAGCTGTAATGAGCTATAAGGTTTAACGCCAGCGATCGGTTGGGTGACGCTTTTGCTAAACATCAGCGGCAAAATTTCGACAAACATTGCGATGCTGAGCGTAAAAAAAGTCAGGATGATCAGATAAAACACGTTTTCTTCAACGATTTTCTGAATTTTATTCATTTCAATATATTCCTTACGCGATCAAGCGTGCGCCGCAACGGCAGGGATAGGTGCATCCACCGCTTTGCCTTCGGAGATGGTGCGAATCACGTTGTAGAACATCAACAACATACCCGATAAGAACATCACGCCACCCAAGAAACGGATGAAGTAGTAAGGGTACGACGCTTTAACTGCCTCAATAAATGAGTAAGCCAAAGTGCCATCGCTATTGAGCGCGCTCCACATCAAGCCTTGAGTTACACCGGCAATCCACATCGAGGCGATGTACAGTACGGTGCCTAAAGTCGCCATCCAGAAATGCACTTCGATTAATTTAACCGAGAACATTTGGTCGCGACCAAACAAACGTGGGATCAAGTAATAGATCGAGCCGATGGTAATCATCGCTACCCAGCCCAAAGCGCCAGAGTGAACGTGACCTACAGTCCAGTCGGTGTAGTGGCTCAATGCATTGACTGATTTGATCGCCATCATTGGGCCTTCAAAGGTCGACATGCCGTAGAACGACAGTGCAGTCACTAAGAATTTCAAGATTGGATCGGTACGTAGTTTGTGCCATGCGCCTGACAAAGTCATAATCCCGTTGATCATGCCGCCCCAGCTTGGTGCTAGCAGAATCAATGAGAACACCATACCTAAAGACTGAGTCCAGTCAGGTAAGGCGGTGTAATGCAAGTGGTGAGGACCGGCCCACATATACGTGAACGACAAAGCCCAAAAATGCACTACTGATAGACGATAAGAATAAATCGGACGACCTGCTTGTTTTGGCACGAAGTAATACATCATGCCCAAGAAGCCAGCAGTCAAGAAAAAGCCCACGGCATTGTGGCCATACCACCATTGCACCATGGCATCGACCGCGCCAGAGTAAATTGGGTATGAATCCATGGTGCCCCAAACTGGCAGAACCAAGCTATTGACAATGTGCAGCAAGGCCACGGCAAGAATAAATGCACCGTAGAACCAGTTGGCGACATAAATATGTTTCACTTTGCGTTGAGCGATGGTGCCAAAAAATACAATGGCATAGCACACCCAAACAATTGTGATCAAGATATCAATTGGCCAAACGAGCTCGGCGTATTCTTTGCCTTGGGTGTAACCCAATGGCAAAGTAATTGCGGCCAATACAATGACCAACTGCCAACCCCAAAAGTGGAAGGCCGCGAGTTTATCGCTAATAAGTCGCACATTACAGGTGCGCTGAACTACGTAGTACGACGTTGCGAATAGTCCACAGCCACCGAACGCAAAAATAACTGCGTTAGTGTGAAGTGGGCGTAAACGACCAAAATGAAAGTACGGACCGACATTGAGTTCTGGCCAGAACATTTGGGCGGCGATAATTACGCCAACCAACATTCCGACAATCCCCCAAACGACCGTCATGATGGCAAACTGCCGAACCACTTTGTAATTGTATGTGGCTTGGTTTTCCATTAGAGCGCTCCGATTGATCTCCAACTGCTTGGAATTTAGTTAAAAACTTATTTTTGATTTGTGCTGAGTGGTATTTGTTGTTGGGTAGTCCCAATAACGATGGCCTAGCGATGTCTTTTTTCCCGCTGATAAGGGGCGAAAGACTCTATCGACTATACGCAACTCAATGCCGAGCAAACTTGATATTAATCAAGTGTGCATAGTTACAAACGGCCCGATTTTACCTGTTTGTAACGGGTTCAGTCAGGATTTTTTTGTTTTTCTGCGTCGTTTGAGTCGGTTTTCTGCGGTAACTTGTCATCGTCATGCAAAATTCGCCAGCTTGGCCCTTCAAGGTCGTCCATCTGGCCGCTGCGTATGGTCCACCAAAAGACAAAGCCAATGACGAAGGCAAGTAGAATCGACAGCGGAATTAATAGGTAAAGGCTTTCCATTTTATGGCTTCTTGTGGCGTGAAAGTAGGCGTAAGGCATTGACGACAACCAGCAATGAACTGAGCGCCATGCCTAGGCTGGCAAGCCAAGGGGTGATAAAACCTGCTGCGGCTAGCGGCAATGCGCCCAGATTGTAAAGCAAAGCCCAGAGTAAATTTTGTTTGATAATGGACTGTGTTTTTTTGGCTAGTGCCAGTGCAGCGGGAAGGCAAGACAGATTGTTGTTTAATAGCACCATATCGCCAGCGGCATGCGCAATATCCACGCCTGCGCCCATGGCAATCGAGACATTGGCGAGCGCCAGTACGGGGGCATCATTCACGCCATCGCCAATCATCAGCACCGTTTTACCTTGTTGCTGCAAGGCTTGCATGTAGCTGACTTTACTTTCAGGTGTCGCATTAGCCACCACAGACTGAATATTCAACTGTTGCGCCACGGCTTGTACGCTGCTCGATTGATCACCAGAAACCAGATGCAGTTGTACGCCGCAGGCTTTGAGTTCAGCAATGGTAGTGATGGCATCAGTGCGCAACTGATCGGCTAAAACAAAGGCGGCTAGCCAGGTATGTCCATCGGACAGCGCAACCATAGTGCCTTCAGACCGATACGGCTCAAATTCTTCGGGTACGGCTTGGTGTATCTGCTCGGTAATAAAGGCCAGCGAACCAATAACGTAATACTGTTGATCGATCGTTGCGGATAGGCCGCCCTGAGCATGTTTTTGTACTTGCTGCGCTGCGGCTAGGTTTGCGGCGCTGGGTTCGGCTAAAAACGCTTTGGCAATCGGATGCTCAGATTGCTGTTCAAGACTTTGCGCAATAGCCAAAGCCTGCTCGCTGCTGATGTTCAGAGCAATGGTACGAGTGATTCGGGGCTCGCCAAAGGTGAGTGTGCCGGTTTTATCGAGCACAATATCGGTGACTTTGGCGAGGGTCTCTAATAGGTTGGCGCGAGTGACCAATAAACCCAGTTGAGCTAAATGCCCGGTCGACGCGGTGAGCGCGGTGGGCGTGGCGAGCGAAAGCGCGCAAGGGCAAGACACGACCAGCAGCGCCACTGTAATCGGGAGAGCGTGTACTGGATCGTGCAAATGCCAGAACCAATACGTTGCGGCGGCGGCAATCAGTAGGCCAAAAACAAACCAACCGGCAATTTGATCGGCAATGGTGGCTAAGCGCGGCTTTTGGCTCAGTGCTTGATCTAAAATCCGCACCATTGCCGCAATTCGTGTTTCGCTACCCGTGTGCTGCACTTGAATCGTGAGCGGCGAGAGTAAGTTGGCGGTGCCTGCGGTGACTAGTGCGCCGCTGGTTTTGTGCACGGGTAGCGATTCGCCAGTGAGCATGGCCTCATTGACATCGCTAGTTCCGCCCAGCACCACGCCATCAATCGGGATGATTTCACCGGCTTTGACCACGATGCGATCGTTGATCTTGAGTCGGCTGACGGCAACTTCATGTAAGCGCTGCTCGGCATCCAGTTGATGGGCAAAGGTGGGGACTAATTTAACGAGTTTCTCTGCCGCCGCGCCAGCACTGCGCCGTGCTTTGAGCTCTAAATAACGGCCACCTAATAATAAAAACACAAACATCGATACGGCATCGAAATAAATTTCGCCATGTTGGGTAATCAGTGCATACAGACTGGCAAAAAACGACACCAACACCCCGATGCTGACGGGCAAATCCATGCTGGCGCGGCCACGCCGCAAATCGCGCCAGCTATTACGATAAAACGGCCAACAAGAATACATCACCACCGGCAAGGTAAGTAAAGCGCTACCCCAGTGCATCATGGATAACCAATTGGCTTCGATTTCCCCGGCGGGTGCGAGGTAAATGGGGACGACAAACATCATGACTTGCATCATGGAAAGACCCGCGACCCATAGGCGAAACAAGGCCGACTTTCTTTGTTTTTGCCAGTTTTGCTCATCGCGAGCATGGTCATAAGGGATCGCACGATAACCAATGGCGGCGATGTGTTGCAAAATCGTCGACAGTTGAATTTGGCTGTCATCCCAAGCAATACGTGCCCGGTGATTGGAGTAATTGATCGATACCGAGGTGACGCCTTTCAGTTGAGCAATATGCTGCTCATTGAGCCAAATGCAGGCCGCGCAGCTAATGCCTTCGAGAATCAGTGCCGCTTCTTTTTCTTGGCCGCTGGTGGTGTGAACAAAATCTTGCTGTAAGGCTGGGTCGTCATACAGTGCCAGTTGCTCAAGTAGCTCGGTGGGCAACGGCGCGTTGCGATCCGCTGGTTGTTGCCTTTGCGTATAGTATTGATCTAAGCCGCTATTGATAATGGTTTCGGCCACGGCTTGACAGCCCGCGCAGCAGGCAGGGTGTAAGGCTTGGCGATAGCGGATTTGAAAATCACTTTGAGCGGGACAAGGTTGAGCGCAGTGAAAGCAAAGCATGGATTCGGTATTCATAAGCGCATTTTAACGAAAACCGCTTCAGGGTGGGAAAGCAATTCTAAAATTGCGTTTTACATTTGATATTGAGCGCTGGGCTCAATTGAATGCTGTTGAATAATTGCATTGAATGATTGCCGTGCAATGGGTGTTTTGATAAATATTTTATATTTAAATCAATCTCTTGCTGTTGATTTGGCGTAATGCTTGGTTTTTAGCGAGCTGATTTTGGCTATTAAATCCATTGATCAAGGTAATTGATTGGTCTATTCAGCGCTGCTGGCTCGCAGTAGAGTGCTGATATTGGCAAATTCTGAATTGGATTGCGTATGTTGTATGGCTTATCAATTATTTTTCTCGCCTTGGTCAGTGGTGAATTATTGCGGCAGCTGTTTCAGTTGCCAATTCCAGCCGTGGTGATTGGCATGTTGTTGCTCACTGCATGGTGTATTGTGCGGCGCGGTGCCGAGCCACGCGTGGTTTATGCTTCAGAAGGATTACTTCGCTACTTGGGCATTTTGTTTGTTCCGGCAGGGGTAGGGCTGATTGAGTTGGGTGACAAATTAAAATCACAAGGAGTGGCGATGGTGGTCACGATTTTAATGTCTACTGTGATTACCTTGCTGGTCACGGGTTTGGTATTGCAGTTTTTATTGGCCAGACGCAAAGCTAAATTGACCAAGCAGGCGAGCAAATGAGCGTTATTTCAGCACTGGCGCAATATCCTGCCACATGGATTGCACTCACTGGCGTGACTTATTTATTGGCCGATACGCTGTATCACCGCGCCCGTTGTTTTCCTTTACTCAACCCGGTGCTGGTTTCGGTTTTACTGCTGATTGCAGTATTAAAAATAAGCGGCGTGTCGTATGCGACTTATTTTGCCGGTGCTAAACCGATTCATTTATTACTTGGCCCCGCTACCGTGGCGCTCGCGATTCCCTTGTATCTCAATTTAGCGAAAATGAAGCAATACTTCATTCCATTGAGTATTGCTTTATTGGTCGGCTCGACGGTGGGGATTGTGTCAGTGTTGGTTTTGGGGCAATGGATGGGTTTGAGTTGGACCACCATATTATCTTTTGCGCCTAAATCATGCACTACACCGATAGCGATGGCTTTATCGCAAGAACATGGTGGTTTGCCGTCGCTCACCGCCAATGCGGTGATTGTGGCGGGGATCGCGGGCGCGGCGATGGCTTTGCCTTTGTTTCGCTGGTTGAAAATTGAACACGAAGTGGCGCAAGGCTTTGCGCTGGGTTTGGCTTCACATGGTGTCGGTACTGCGCGGGCGTTTCAGATTTCCGATACGGCGGGGGCATTTGCGGGCTTGGCGATGGGCTTTAATGGGGTGGTTACGGCCTTGATTTTGCCGATTTTGCTGACGGCGTGGTATTGGTGACGGCGGTGCAGATGATGGTTGTGGTTTGGGCTTGTTATGTCAGCATCGGCATCGGTCGAGCAAAGGACAAAAAATGAATTGGCAAACGTTTTATCGGCAAACGCTGCGCGATATTGTGCTCTGGTTGCCGCTGGCTGCCGTGATAGGTCTGTGTGCGGGCTTGACCTCGGCCTTGTTGTTGGTGTCTTTAGATTGGGCAACCGCAACGCGAGTCGCGAATCCAATTTTGCTTGTATTTTTACCCTTTGCCGGCTTGTTAGTTGGCTGGGTGTATTACGAATGGGGTCGAGAGATCGAGTCAGGGAATAACTTACTGATCGATGAAATTCATCAACCCCGGGCAGTTACCCAGCTGCGCATGATGCCGTTGATTTTTATTGGCACGGTGTTTTCGCATTTATTTGGCGCATCAGTTGGGCGCGAGGGTACAGCGGTGCAAATGTCAGGCGCATTGGCCGACCAACTGGCGTTAATCACCAAGCGTAAGGTGCAAGATCGGCGGGTGATTTTAATGGCGGCAATGAGTGCCGGTTTTGCTGGGGTGTTTGGCACGCCACTGGCGGGCGCGGTGTTTGGGCTTGAAGTGCAAGCTTTAGGCAAAATGCGCAATAACGCTTTGTTTCCTTGTTTAATTGCCAGTTTGGTGAGTGATTGGTTGGTGCGATCTTTGGGGGTGCATCACACGCATTATGTGATTCCAAGCATTCCTGCGGTCACCATTATGGGTTTATTGGCAGTGCTCTTTGCCGGGGCCTTATTTGGCTTGGCGGGGAAATCGTTTGCTGAATTAACCCACTGGGTGGCAAAGCATTTTAAACGCATTAAATATCCACCACTGCGCCCCTTTGTGGGCGGTGTTTGTGTGGCCAGTTTGGTGTTGATATTTGGCGCTGAGCGTTATATTGGCTTGGGTATTCCCAGTATTGTGGAATCGTTTAATCAACCGATCCCATTTTGGGATGCGCCGCTTAAATTATTCTTTACCACCTTGTCGCTGGGTGCTGGATTTAAAGGCGGCGAAGTGACGCCGTTGTTTTATATTGGCGCAACCATGGGGAATGCTTTGGCGCCGTTACTAAATATGCCGTTTCCTTTGTTGGCTGGGCTGGGCTTTGTGGCGGTATTTGCGGGGGCGGCCAATACGCCGTTAACGTGCACTTTAATGGCCATTGAGCTCTTTGGCGCGGCAATTGGTCCTTATGCTTTATTGGCTTGCGTGGTGGCGTTTTTGTTTTCGGGGCATAGCAGTATTTATGTGGCGCAGCGCTGGGGTTCAGGCAAAGGGCGGCCGATTACGGATGACAAAGCAGGGGTGCGCTTGTCTGATTTAACGGATAGCAAATAGCCGCGTTTGTGATTGAGTCAAACTAAGCTTGCCGCGTTGTGGCGTATTGTGCTGCTTGAGGGCGGGTTGCGGTGCTTTTACACAACGATGTAAGACATAAAAATGGCCAGCGACAGCGCTGGCCATTTTTAATGGTGGTGCTGGCTTAACGCCATTTTAATTTGTCATGCAATTGCACCACGTTACCAATAATGAGTAAGGCGGGCGGTTTGATGGCTTCTTGTTCGATACGCTTAGCGAGCTCAGTTAAGGTGGTGGTGACGACTCTTTGCTGTGCTGTGGTGGCACGTTCAATAATGGCTACAAGGGTATCTTTATCTCTGCCATGATTTATCAGTTGTTCAGCAATATACCCAGCTTGGGCGACGCCCATATACACCACGACCGTTTCGCTTGGGTTGACCAAGCGCGGCCAATCAAGGTCGACTTCACCGGACTTTCTGTGACCAGTTACAAAAGTGACCGATTGCGCATAATCACGATGCGTTAGCGGAATGCCGGCGTAACACGATGCGCCAGCGGCCGAAGTTATGCCGGGTACCACTTCAAACGCAATGCCGTGCTGGGCAAGTTCTTCAATTTCTTCACCACCACGACCAAAAATAAACGGATCGCCCCCTTTGAGGCGCAAGACTTTTTTACCCTCAAGCGCCAAACGAACCAGCAATTGATTGATTTCTTCTTGCGGCAGTGCGTGATTGTTGGATTTTTTACCGACATAAATTCGCTCGGCATCGCGGCGAACCATCTCCATAATTTCACTCGAAACTAGATTGTCGTACAGCACAACATCGGCTTGTTGCATCAGACGTAGTGCGCGAAACGTCAACAAATCAGGGTTGCCCGGACCGCTGCCGACCAAATACACCGCGCCAGTTAGCGCGGTTTTTCCTTCATCAATGGCGGATATTAATTGCTCGCGAGCATGCGCAATTTGCCCGGAAAAAACTTGATCGGGAATCGGGCCAGCTAAAACCGCTTCCCAAAAATCGCGGCGCTGCGCCGGGTCGGGCATTTTTTCTTTGCAGCGTTGCCGTAGTTCGCTGCCCAATTGCGCTAGATCGCCCCAGCCGTGCGGAATCAACGCTTCAAGCTGGGCGCGTAAATGCCTTGCTAGCACCGGTACCCCGCCGCCAGTTGAGATGGCGATGGTGAGTGGCGTTCGATCAATAATCGCTGGGGTAATAAACCGGCTATGGCTTGGGTCATCCACGGCATTAACCAAAATACCTGCCGCTTCGCACGCCGAAAACACCGCTTGATTGACGCTGGCTTGGTCGGTGGCGGCGATGACTAGGCGTTGGCCGGTAATTTGCGTGATAGAAAACTGCGCCGGTTGCCAGCGCACTTCGCCGGAACGAACTAAATCATGCATCTCGTCACAGAGTTCTGGCGAAACCACGGTGACATCGGCGCCTGCAGAGCGCAATAAACGCAGTTTGCGAACAGCAATTTCACCGCCGCCCACAATGAGGCAGGCTTGCTGCTTTAAATTTAAAAATAAAGGAAAGTAATCCATGATCTAGGCCATTTTGTTCGGGCAGGTCACTATTGTCGCGGTTTTTGCCGATGTTAGCGTAAAAATTTCATAGTTTGCCTTGCCGTTGATGCATGGCAGAGCGCGGTATGCTGTTTCTATGCGAAGCTGCGGTCGATAGCTTAGTTCGTACTCTAAGCGGAATTTCTAGTAAAGTAAGATAAAATAAAGTAATAAAACGGCAAGTGGCATTGCTTTACTGATTAATTGTAATAAGGATTTGAATTATGAAAACCATTCGTTGGGCTGTGTTGAGTTTGGCGCTACTGCAAGGCGCTGCGATCGCGGCACCGGTTGAGGCGATGTTAAAGTCAAAAAACTGTATGGCTTGCCACTCGGTCGATAATAAGATTGTTGGCCCAGCATTTAAAGCGATTGCCGCCAAATATAAAGGCGATAAAAATGCGGTGACATTGCTGGCCGGTAAAATTCAAAAAGGCAGTGTTGGCGTTTGGGGCCCAGTGCCAATGGGGCCAAATATGATTACTGGTGACGAAGCCAAGCAATTGGCGACATGGATCTTGGCGCAAAAATAAAATTTAACTGTAAAAAAGCCGTAAAGTGAAAACTTTGCGGCTTTTTTTGTTTGGGCACTGTCAGAATGAAGGTGTGATGACGACTAATTGAAAAACACACGGCGCAGTCAATATTTGCTGCGCTGTAGTGGTGGTCTTTGTCGGGTCGGTTGGTTTGCCGCCGCCGTTTATTTTTGTCTCAGAACTGGTTTTTTTGGAGAACTTGTCATGCTTATTCGTCAACCTAGCGATATTTTTCCGTCAGAGATAACGCCGCAATCGGTATTTCTAAATCGTCGCCAGTTTATGTTGGCGGGGGCGAGTTCTTTATTGCTCACGGCAGAGGCCGTGGCCGGATTAAATGCCAAGCCAAGTGCGTTGTCGATTAAAGAGTCGCCCAATAGTTTGAAGCAAATCACAACTTACAATAATTATTATGAGTTCGGTACCGACAAAGCTGATCCGGCTTTATATGCCGGGCAGCTAAAAACTAAGCCGTGGCAGATTGTGGTGAGTGGCGAGCTGGGGCAGTCGCGGACTTACAGTATCGATGACTTGTTAAAGGTGGCAGCGTTGGAAGAACGTATCTACCGCTTACGCTGTGTAGAGGGGTGGTCCATGGTGATACCTTGGGTGGGTATTCCGTTGGCCAGTGTCTTAAAACAAGTGAGCCCCACGTCAAAAGCTAAGTTTGTGGCGTTTGAAACGCTAAATGACCCCAAGCAAATGCCCGGTCAGCGTAGCCGTGTACTTGAATGGCCTTACCGTGAAGGCTTACGCATTGATGAGGCGATGCATCCATTGACCATTTTGGCGGTGGGTTTATATGGTGAAGTGCTACCTAATCAAAATGGCGCGCCAGTTCGCTTGGTGGTGCCATGGAAATATGGTTTTAAAAGCATCAAGTCGGTGGTGAGTATTCGCTTGCAAGAGCGGCAGCCGGCAACCAGTTGGAATCTAAGTGCGCCCAATGAATATGGTTTTTATTCCAATGTGAATCCCGACGTGGCGCATCCACGTTGGAGCCAAGCGAAAGAGCGGCGTATTGGTGAGTTTTTAAAGCGCGATACGCTGCCATTTAATGGCTATGGCCCGCAAGTGGCGTCGATGTATCAAGGGATGGATTTGCGTAAGTTTTTTTAAACTACGCTGTTCACAATCCGCACGGCACTTTAGTTTGAACCAAACTTGAACCAAACCTTTTACTGCAGGGTATATTCATGCAACGCATTATCAATGAAGACTTAAGGCCGATACCTATAATGTGGCGAGATAGGCTCAGCGGTTTTTTGCCACGTCCAAGCAAAGTACTGTTGTTTGTAGTCTGCCTGATTCCTTTGGCGCGCTCGCTGGTGCTGAGTTTGGAGGCGGTTAATCCGGTGGAGTTTTTTACTCGCTCGACGGGTACATGGGCGCTGGTGGCGCTACTGCTGACCTTAAGCATTACGCCGTTACGGCAGTTGACGGGGTATTCACGTTTAATTGACTACCGCCGCATGTTGGGCTTGTTTACCTTTTTTTATGCGTTGTTGCATTTCATGACGTATGTTTGGCTGGATCAGTTTTTTGATTGGTCGGCAATTGGCCAAGATATTTTAAAACGGCCTTTTGTTACTGTGGGCTTTGCGGCTTTTGTGTTGTTAATTCCGCTGGCGGTAACGTCAACTAAGGGTTGGATGCGGCGCTTAAAACGCAACTGGGCACGTTTGCATCGCTTGGTGTATGCCATCGCGATTTTGGGTGTAGTGCATTATCTCTGGCTGGTGAAGGCCGACCTCACTACGCCGTTGATTTATGCTGCCGTGTTGGCAGTGTTGTTGGGCTGGCGTGTGCTGCATCGAGTTCGTTAGTGCGGGGGGCTAAGCTGATTGCGTTTGGCGTTGATGGTGCTCGCTGATGGCGTGCTGGGTGAGTTTGATTTCAACATCCAGTTCAGCCAATTGTGCGGTTTGGTATTGGCTAGGGTGTTGTTCGATATGGGCTAGGCATTGGGCGATCCGGTCGGCGCCAATTTGCAAGGCAATGCCTTTGCCGCTATGCGCTAATCGGCAGCTCTCTTGTGGGTCTGGCTGATTAGCCAGTTGCTGAATAATTTCATGAATGCGCTTGAGCCCTTTTTCGCTAATGGTAAAAAAACGTTCCGGACTAAACCCTAGTCGGGTTTGGGCTTGTGGATTGAAGTAAGCGAGCTCGCTATTGTCTGGCTCGCCAGTGCTGTGAGCATCAATAAAAGCGGTGTTTGAATGTTGGGTGCTGCTGTGCTGCGTCAGGCTGGCAATGGCGTGGATTAGATCTTTGGCGGCAAACGGTTTGCCAAGCCAGCCATTAAGGCCAATGCGTTGAATTTCAGTGTCGCTCGGGCGCAGCCCTGCGCTGACCATTAGCGCCGGTAAAAAGTTGCCGCGCTGACGCATAATCTCGAGTGTGGCAATGCCGTCTAGCTCGGGCATATTGCGGTCAATCACCAGCATATTGATATGAGGGTTTTGGTCTAACAGGCTGAGTGCCTCTTGCCCATGTCGCGCCTCGATGACGTTGGCGTTGGCTAGGCATAAAATTTGTCGCATGAGGTCGCGATTTACTTCTTGGTCTTCAACCAACAAAATACATAAGCCTTGCAGCGAGCATTGCGGTGCGGGGTTTTGCGCGCAATAGGCTTGAATATCGGCCTGTACAGTACAGGTGAATGTGCTGCCTTGTTGTGGCTGGCTGGTAAAGCTTAAATCGCCAGCCATATTGAGCGCATATTCTTTACTGAGCGCTAAACCAAGGCCTGTGCCCCCTTTAATGCGCCCGCTGGCGGTTTGCTCAAAAGGCCTAAAAACACTGCTCATTTCTTCGGCATCAATGCCCATGCCTTGGTCTGTAACGATGGCTTGCAAAGTGATGCGTTGTTCGGTGAGGGCTTTGGCGCTGATGTGGCAGGTAATGCAACCTTGGTCAGAAAACTTAATCGCATTGCATAATAAGTTAATCAGGATTTGCCGCCATTTTCCGGTATCTAGCCAGACATTGTCGGGGATGGGGTCGGCGCTAATCGATAGGGTTAAGTTTTTGTTGCGCGCCATGGGTTGGAAAGTAGCCTGTAAATCGTTCATTAGCGCCGGCATATCTAACTGACTGGGGTTGAGAGCAAAGTGTCCCGCTTCAATTTTACTCATGTCGAGCACATTGCCCAGCAGGGTTTGTAAGTGGCGGCTGGCTTGAATAATGTGCTGTAAATAGGCTGGGTTGCTGCTATTGGCGTTGGCTTGGGCTAATTCGGCGTAGCCCAAAATGGTGGTGAGCGGGGTGCGCATTTCGTGGCTAATTGAGGCCAAAAAAAGGCTTTTGGCTTGATTGGCCGCTTGCGCACTTTGTTCTGCGGCTTTGAGTTGGACTAGTGTTTGTTGGTTGCGCCATAAAGTGCGCAGCGCAAAATAAGCAAAGCCACTCATCAGCGTCAGCAGCAAGACAATCAGGCTGAAGCGGTAGCGACTAAAACTAGTAAATATGTCTTTTTTGGCTTCTAAGCCGGCATTGTATTGTGCATCAATCGAAGAGACGACAATCCGTAAGTGGGGGGCGACTCGCTCCATGCTGCTGGCCAAGGCGGGTAATTGCGCCGCACTAAGATTAGGTAGCGATTGCTCGGTTTTTTGCGCCCATTGCACCAGTGGCGCAATGTTTGCATTAAATTTGGGATTGTTAGAGTATTCGCTAAATTGGCCACTGTCGTAATGGCGGATTAGCGTGGCAAACTCAGCAAACGCAGCTTTGACTGCGATAAGGTTTTCCGGCGTAGGGCTCTTGATGGCATCGTCGACGGCGCGTACGACAAAACTAAATAGGCGATTGCCCGAGCGCGCTTCTTTAATCAGCTTTTGCTGCGCTGGGGAGTTAAATTCGTTGAGTAACTTTTGCGCTTTAAATTCATAACTTAAAACTAAAATTGAGACCAAGCTCAATACGCCGATCACAATGCAAAAAGTCGTGCGAAATTTGAAGTGATTCAAGCGAATGCCTTAAGCCAAAATATGTATGCGACTAGTATATCCCTTTGGAATTCTTACGTGTCGATTGCGGCAAGCCCTAGTTGTTCACTGTTGCTTTGTTTACACTTTGAGTAACGCTTCGCGCCCGGGCAACCAACGATCAAGATGTGGCTGAGCCAAATTGACGTGGTGCTGCAATATGGTTTCGGCGCTGTCTCTGGCTAATTCAAGTAAATCAGCATCGGTTTCTAAGTCGGCAAAACGCAGCATCGGCACGCCAGATTGCTTAATGCCGGCCATATCGCCCGGCCCACGGATGTGCAAATCTTGGCGGGCAATTTCAAAACCATCGGTGTGCTCAAAAATCACTTTTAATCGCGCTTTGGCAGTCTCACTGAGTGGCGTGGTATAGAGCAAGATGCACAAACTGGCGTGCGCGCCACGGCCAACGCGGCCGCGTAATTGATGTAATTGCGATAAACCCATGCGCTCGGCGTGCTCTATCACCATTAAGCTGGCGTTCGGTACATCAACGCCGACCTCGATTACCGTGGTGGCGATTAAAACTTGAATTTCATTGCGAGAAAAAGCGGCCATGGTCGCGGCTTTTTCTTCGGGTTTCATTTTGCCGTGTAATAAGCCAACGGCAATTCCTTCGAGCTCTTCGCTGAGTTGGGCGTGGGTGTCGACCGCGGTTTGTAATTGCAATGTTTCTGATTCTTCGATTAATGGGCAAACCCAATACACTTGCCGACCTTCGAGCACTTTGGCGGCAATGCGCTCGATCACCTCATCGCGGCGTGCGTCAGAAATCAGCTTGGTGATAATTGGTGTGCGCCCCGGTGGTAATTCATCAATCACGCTGACGTCTAGATCAGCGTAAAAACTCATCGCCAAAGTGCGCGGAATCGGCGTGGCACTCATCATCAGTTGATGCGGGCTTTGGCCTTTTTCGCGTAGCGCCAATCGTTGCTGCACACCAAAGCGATGTTGCTCGTCGACGATGGCCAAGCCCAGGTTTTGAAACGCCACACTGGCCTGAAAAATCGCGTGCGTGCCAACCAGTAATTGGGCGCTGCCATCGCTCGCGGCGGCAATCGCTTCGCGCTTGGCTTTGGCTTTTAGGCTGCCGGTGAGCCACACCACGTTAACGCCCAGTGGCGTTAACCAAGCCGAGAGTTTTTGAAAATGCTGTTCGGCCAAAATCTCGGTGGGGGCCAGCATCGCCACTTGAAAACCGGCTTCAATCGCATGGCAGGCGGCCACGGCGGCGACAATGGTTTTACCCGCGCCCACATCGCCTTGCAGCAAGCGCTGCATAGGATGCGCTTGGGCTAAATCTTGGGTGATCTCGAGTAAGACGCGTTTTTGCGCGGCGGTCAGATCAAACGGCAGATTGGCAATAAGTTGCGCGCCAAGTCGACCGTCGGGATTGATTTTTGGGGCGGTTTTTTCGCGGCGCACGGCGCGCGCTAAGCGCAGCGACAATTGCTGGGCGAGTAATTCATCAAACTTAAGCCTTTGCCAGGCCGGATGCGTGCGGGCTGTGAGTAGTATTTTGGGGGTGTCGGGGGTGGGTGCATGTAATAAGCGCACGCTGCTGGCAAAGTCGGGCAATTGCAGTGGCGCTAAAATGGCGTCGCTCAGTGTGTCGGGCATGGGCGTATTGGCCAAGGCTTTGCCTATCCATGTGGCCAGTTGCGCTTGCGATAAACCCGCCGTGGTGGGGTAGATCGGGCTTAAGGCCTCTTGCAGGCTGACTTCGCCACCAACGCGAACTTTGGGGTGGACCATCTCGGTACCAAAGTAGCCGTGGCGTAAATCGCCATACAGTCGCACACGCTTGCCAACGGCCAATTGCTGCACTTGGCTAGGGTAAAAATTCATCAGTCGCACCACCAATGAACCGCTGGCGTCTTTGACGCGGGCATTGAGTTGTTTGCGCGGCTTGTAATTGACTTCGCACGACAAGACTTCACCTTCCACCAAGACTGGGCTACCCATTGGCGCATCGGCAATCGGGTACAGATGGGTTTCGTCTTCGTAGCGCAGCGGCAAATGCAAGATCAAATCAAATTCGCGCTGTATCCCCAGTTTATGGAGGCGCTGCTGTTGGGCGGGTGTCAGTGAGCTCATTGGGTGGCTTGAACAATCGTTCTATTGGCTTCACTGTACCGTATTTGCGCCATTTGAGCTAGAGGCGGTTGACATTGGCGGGTTGCTGCGACGTTGATTTTTAAAAAGCCAGCGCAGAGGCGCAAAGACGCAGAGGAAAACATCAATACGTTGATCGTTTAAACCGTTGCGTTTGGTTGGGGTCTTGGCCGGTTTGAATTATCGAAAAGCCGACGCAAAGGCGCAGAGACGCAGAGGAAAACATCAGTACGTTGCAGTTCAAATCGTTGCGTTTGTTAGCCGTTTGAATGGTTTCAATTCTGATTATTCTGATTTGGCTTTTCTCCGTGCCTCTGCGTCTCTGCGTCAAAAATTTTTTCGGGGTGCAGAATTTAGCGGGCGCGTTGCGCTAAGAAGCGATCCAGCGCTTTGGCAAAAGCTTGTTTGTCGCTTTGGCTAAATGCGGCTGGGCCGCCCGATTGCAGGCCGGCGCCGCGTAGTTCTTCCATAAAGTCGCGCATATTGAGTCGTTCGCGGATGTTTTCTGGCGAATAAAACTCGCCGCGTGGATTGAGCGCGTGCGCCTGTTTGTCAATAATGCGCGCCGCCAGCGGAATGTCGGCGGTAATGACCAAGTCGCCCGCTTGGGCTTGGGCAACAATCCAATGATCCGCTTCGTCAAAACCATGCGCCACTTGAATGGCACGAATATGCGCTGACGGCGGCACGCGCACCAGTTGATTGGCGACCAAGGTGAGTGGTAGTGCTAAACGCTCGGCGACGCGAAACATGATGTCTTTAATGGCAACCGGGCAGGCATCGGCATCGACCCAAAGGTGGCATTTTCTATGGGTATTGGTTTCTAAGTTTTGCTGCGTATGCATTGCTGGCTAATACCCCTTTAGTTTTGGTAATGTTCAGATTTGGTGTTGATGCTGTGCCGCGCTCGTCGAGCAGGGGCTTAAAATCCCGTTTAAGCGCACCGAGTGAGTCAGAGACAAACGGTTTTATCGTTTGGCTCACGACAATCGAGGGCACAGCGGAGCTGGGCGAGATCAAAATCGCCTTTCTTTTCCCCCATTTTCTTTGGCGAGTCAAAGAAAATGGAGGCCGCCACTGACTGCGACTGTAAAACAATGTGCCGCAGGCACTTAAAATCATCAACACGTAATCTGAACATCGCCTTAGTTTTTGCTGCGCTCGGCGAGTTTTTGTTTGATCAAAGGCAGCATCGCCAGTGCGGCTTTTTCGCCTTCTAAAATGGCGACATTTTTCATATCAAAATCGCTGGCGCCAATTTTGCCGACTTTAGGGCGAATCACAATGTCAGCGCGAGCGAGTTCTTGCTCACCCAATTTTTGCCCCATGATCACAATCGCTTGGTTCATCACCCCTAGTGTGCTGGTGCTGGCGGTTTGATTGTTGGCTTTGCTGGAAATATCTACCGCAATGACAAAATTGGCGCCCAAGTCGCGTGCGGCGTCGACCGGCACCGGGCTGACTACGCCGCCATCAACGTATTTTTTATTGGCTATGCTTACCGGCATAAAAATCCCTGGAATGCTGCTTGATGCGCGCACCGCTTGTCCTGCATTGCCGCGGCTAAAGGCGATTTTTTTGCCAGTGTCGAGCTCGGTGGCCACTGCCGCAAACGGTTTGGCAAACTGATTGATCGCTTTATTACCAACCAATTGGTTGACGTAATCTTGCAGTTTTTGCCCCTTGATTAAGCCGCCGCCGAGTAAATTAACGTCGCGAATTTGGCTTTCATCTAGGCTAAATGCGCGTTCTTGCAAGGTAAAGGCATCCATGCCGCTGGCGTACAGTGCGCCGACAACGCTGCCGGCGCTGGTGCCGGCGACCACCTCCACTTGAATGCCGTTGGCTTCGAGCATTTTAATGACGCCAATATGCGCAAAGCCTTTGGCTGCGCCGCCGCCGAGGGCAAGGCCGATTTTAACTTTGGGTGCGGGCGTTGGCGGTGGCGCGACGGGTGGCGTACTGCACGCGGCCATGAGGCTACTCATCATGACAATGATGAGTGTGCCAAGTCGTGGGCGAAGGTGCTTAAAGACATTTTGTGCATTTTGAAATAGGTTCATCGTGGCTCCAATGAGAGGACCAAGGCGGTTTGACCATCGCAGCGCCATTGGATTTCATAATGATAAAGTTTTATGCCGTAGCTGCGGTATGGGTCGCTAGCGTAAGCAGGGCGTGGGTCTTGGGCTAATACTTCACAAATTAAAGCGCGTAGTGTGCTTGAGTCGCTTGCGGGTAAATGTGCTAATTGGCTTTGCGCGCTGGGGCTAAATTCAACGTTTAGCGTTGTTGGTGCGCCGCTGACAAAGCCGCCTTGAGCGTCATTTTGGCATTCAATAAATGGAATATAAGGTTTGATGTCGACAATCGGCGTTTGGTCGACTAAATCCACGCCAGAAAAGCGCAAGGTCACGCCATTTTTGGTGTCGATATCCAATAAACGCACCAAAGACAAGCCCAGTGAATTGGGGCGAAACGGGCTGCGGCTGGCAAAAACGCCAACTTTTTCATTGCCGCCCAAGCGCGGTGGGCGCACCGTGGGTGACCAGCGGCCGAGTGTTTCATGAAAAATAAAACTCAGCCAAAGATGAGAAAATCCATCAAGTCCACGCACGCAATCGGCGTGATTAAATGGCGCTACCAGTTTGAGTGTGCCAATCGCATGCGGCGCCAAGCTTGGCTGGCGCGGAATGCCAAATTTGTCGACAAAAGGCGTGCGAATCAAGCCAATCGGCTCGATGGTGTATTGATTTGGATTCACAGCGTTAGGATTCACAGGGTTTGCAGACTTCACAATAAAGCGGCCATAAAAAAGCAGCGAGTGCTGGATATTACCGCACTCGCTGCTGTCTGTTGGGCTTGGCTGCTGTGTTTCGTGAACAATTACAAGTTGTGCGCCCAAATTACGCAAATCACAATCGGTGCTACCACAGCGCAAATGGCACGAAACGCTGGCAAAATGCGCGCGGCATCTTGTGCAATGAGCGAGGCTTGTACGCGTGGCCAAATGGCCCAGCCGGCAAACAATGCGGCCAATAAACCACCGGCAGGCATCATCACATTGGAGGCGGCGTAGTCCATTAAATCAAATGGGTTTTTGCCAAAAATATGAAAATCAGCCAATACGCCAAACGACAGTGCCGCTGGAATACTTAAGGTAAAGACCGCAATGCAGGTCATTAAAGTGGCTTTTTGGCGCTGAATATTAAATTCATCAATCAAAAACGCTACGATCGGCTCGAGCAAAGACACGGATGAGGTAATGGCAGCAAAAATCAGCAACAAAAAGAACATCACGGCAAAAAATTGACCGAAAGGCATTTGCGAGAAAATTGCTGGCATGGTGATAAACGTCAAGCCTGGACCCGCTGATGGGTCAATGCCAAAAGCAAATACCGCAGGCAGCACCATTAAACCGGCCATCACACAAGCGAGGGTCGCCAAGAGTGAGATCCAGAGTGTTGCGCCGGGGAGTTTGGTTTTTTCATCAACGTATGAGCCGTAGGCAATCAAAATACCGCAGCCTACCGAGAGCGAAAACATCGCCAAGCCCACCGCTTCAATCATCATTTCGGCGTTGATTTTAGAAAAGTCTGGGGTGATAAAGTACATCACGCCGTCCATGGCATTGGGTAAAGTCAATACGCGAGCAATAATGCCCAGCATTAAGATAAACAATGCCGGCATCAAGATTTTGCTGGTGCGCTCAATCCCTTTTTGTACGCCGCCCATGACGATGCCAACGGTGGCGACTAAAAATAGGCCGGTATAAAAAATGCTTTGCGTTGGGCTGGCAATAAAGCCATTAAATAAATCGCTGAGTGCCTTGGTGTCTTGTGTCATGACTTCGCCAGTGAGCGATAGCCACAGGTAAGCAAAACTCCAGCCGCCAACGACGCAATAAAACGACAATAAAACAAAAATACACAGTACCGAGAGTCGACCCGCCCAAGGCCATAGGCCGCCTTTGAGGTTGCGATAGGCCGTGGTGGCTGATTTTTTGGCCATATGGCCGATGCTCATTTCGGCGAGCACCATCGAAATACCAATCGTGAGTACGCAGGCGAGATACACCAGTAAAAACACACCGCCACCGTTTTTGCCGGCAACGTAAGGAAATTTCCAGATGGCCCCAAGTCCGACAGCGGAGCCTGAGGTGGCTAAAATAAAGCCGAGTTTTGAGCCCCAATTGGCGCGTGAAGACATAAAAATGCTCTAGTTAATTTGTCACCACGGGAGTTTTGCTTTTTCAAGCCCCTCGAACAAGGGTAATAGTTGGCTGGTCGAGTGGCGATTTATGTGATTTGTTGAGTTTATTGCCCTGCTTTGAGCGTTGTTTGCGCTTGGCTGATCGCCGATTGCCATTGGGCTGGGTTGAATTCTTTCAAAATTGTTTTTTCAATAATCAGAATGGGTGGGCGCGCTTGTAAGGTCTTGGCGGCGTTAAAAAAAGCCAGCATGCTGTCTTCTTGGCTTGGATCGGCTGTTTTTAGCGCATAACGCAATTTACTTTGTTCCAGCATTGTCTGTGCCGCTTCGCAGTTTGCCCCGCATTGCGGCGTAATCCATAGTGTGATCGCTGCGGGTTTGTCGGTGGTGGGCGCTGGTGCGCTACTGCTGCGTATGGTTCTTTCTTTGGCCGTAGTGTGGGTAGGTGCGCGGTCGGAATAAAACACATTGCCCTCATTGTCGCGCCATTGGTAGACCTTGTTGGCAAAGCCCATGCTGGATGTAGTAAGCAAAGTAAGTAGGAGCCAGAATCGCATAACAGCCTTTAATTTAAAATTGCGCAGTTGGGCATATTGTTTTTGTGTTTAAGCATTGCAGTCGAAAACACCACAGTTTAAGTGGCGCGGCCGCAGTAATGCGGCGTGCCAAAATGAAAATGCCCAGATTAAGATTTGCCGTGGGATGTGGTTTGAATGCGAACTTCAACTTGCTCTAGCTGCAAAGACAGTAGCCAGTCTTGGCGTTTTTGACTGCAAATTGGCAGCGCCGTTTCGGCTTGCCATTGATCTTGGCCGATGTCTTGCATTTTGTAGCGATTGCTGCCCATGTCCATATCTACCATTTGCCAATTTAAATACACCGATTTGGCAGGGCCAGTTAGTGTGAGGGTCACTGGCTGGTCGGTACTCACTGGTGCGGCGCTTTTGATTTGGTAGCTTTGTTCGTTGATTTTAAACTGACAGCCTTGCTGCAAGTCTGGGCAAGAAATATGGATAACTTGATCGACTTTTGCTTGTTGCCAGCCTTTAAATAAACCCATTTTATAAGCAAATAAACTGGCGCCCAGTAGTAGCGCAAGGATCAAAACGCTTTTTCTGGCCCATGGCTTATTGTTGAAAATGTTTTTCATGCTGTTTGACTCCATGCGGCGCGCAAGAGGGCTACGCCATGTCCGCCGTGTGCTTGGGCGGTGTTGAGGGTGGATAACGTTTGCCCGCCAATCGCAAATACGGGAAAGCACCAACCCAATTGCAATAATTGACTGAATTTTTCCCAGCCTAAAGGCGTTTGCCCCGGGTGGCTTTGCGTTGGCGCAATATGGCCTAAAAAGGCAAAGTCAACGCCAATGCGCGCTGCAGCTTCAAGATCACTCTGCTGATGCGTGGATGCGCTCACCCAATCGATGCCTCTGGGTCTAGCGTTCAGTTGGTTTAGTTGGCTGGCGGTAAAGTGAATGCCGTCGGCATTGATCGCTTGGGCCAAAGCCAAATCACGATGCAAAATCAGCTTGCCGCCGTGGGGGCGAGCAATGCTTTGCACTGCGTGGGCGAGCTCTTGGTAATCACTGGCCGATAGCTGCGGCTCTCGTAACAGTAAGCAAGTTGGACCCGCAGCCCATTTGGCACTGAGTTGCGCCATAAATGCTTCACGGCCTAATTCGGCCATATTGGAGATTTCAATCACTTCAGGTAAGGCCAAACCACGCAAGATTGGGCCGTTGGCTGGCAAGATGGGTGAAACATTCAATTGGCCTACACGTTGCCAGGCGAGCTCTTGTCCTTCGTGGCCGTGCAAAGCGCCGTTCCAGCCGCGCACTTTAAAAAATCGTAACTCCACATTGGCGTGCGGATAATTAAAGCGCTGTGTGAGCCACGGTGTGGCTGCTGTTACGTCTATGCCCATTTCTTCTTGCAGCTCGCGGCATAAAGCGTCGTGCGCGGTTTCGCCGGCTTCAAGTTTGCCGCCTGGAAATTCCCAGTAATGCGCGTAAGGCTTACCAGCGGGGCGGCTTCCCATTAAAAACTGCCCTTGCGCGTTAATTAATACCCCTGCGGCAACGACGGTGGTTTTTTTCGGGTTAATGGGGTTTTGCTGGTCTGGCGGCATTGACGGACTCGGAAAAAAAGAAAAATGCCAGCCAAGCCGCCATGTCGGCGACTTGGCTGGGTCTGGCGGAGGTCTTAGCTGCGGTAGTCAGCGTTGATTTTGACGTAATCGTAAGAGAAATCGCAAGTCCATACCGTGGCGCGGTGCTCGCCGCGGTTAAGTTGGATATTAATGCTGATTTCAGCTTGATTCATCACGGCTTGGCCTTGGCTTTCTTGGTATTCAGGATTGCGTCCACCATGGATTGCCACTAATACGTCGTCAAGCCGCACTTCGATTTGGTCAACGTCTAAATCGCTAATGCCGGCGTAGCCA
Source organism: Deefgea piscis (assembly GCF_013284055.1). Classification (NCBI taxonomy): domain Bacteria; kingdom Pseudomonadati; phylum Pseudomonadota; class Betaproteobacteria; order Neisseriales; family Chitinibacteraceae; genus Deefgea; species Deefgea piscis. The sequence goes on from NZ_CP054143.1 coordinate 2,766,032, forward strand.
ATCGCGGCCAAAATACGGCCTAGATTAGGGTCTGAAGCAAAAAACGCCGTTTTTACCAGTGGCGAGCGGCCAATGGCGTAGCCAACAGCTTTGCATTCAGCGTAGCTGGCGCCGCCTACCACGTTGATGGTGATAAATTTGGTGGCGCCTTCGCCGTCGCGCACAATCGCTTGCGCTAAAAAGTGCGAAACCTGCTCAATCGCCGCGCGCAAAGTGGCGTAGTCGCTGCTGCTGGCGTCGGTGATTTCAGTGTTGCCGGCCAGCGCTGTGGCAATGGCGATATAGCTGTCGTTGGTGCTGGTGTCGCCGTCAACGGTGATGCTATTAAATGAAGCATCGGTCGCGGCCAGCAGCATATCTTGTAATAAGGTTTGGCTAATGGCGGCGTCGGTAGCGACAAAACCGAGCATGGTGGCCATATTCGGGTGAATCATGCCCGAGCCTTTGGCAATGCCGGTTACGGTGACGGTTTTGCCGTCCAAAACGATTTGCGTGCTGGTTGCTTTGGGGGCGATATCGGTGGTCATAATCGCGTTCGCGGCCGGCGCCCAGTTGTTGGCCGATAAATTAGCTTTGGCGGCAGGCAAAACGGCGATGATTTTTTCTGATGGCAAGGGCTCTAAAATCACGCCGGTTGAAAAAGGCAGTACTTGTTCGGCTGTACAGCCCAATTCACTGGCGGTTGCGGCGCAAATTTGCTCGGCGCGGGCGAGGCCATCTAAACCAGTTCCGGCATTGGCATTGCCAGTATTGATCACCAGCGCACGAATGGATTGGCCTGTAGCCAGATACTGCTGTAGATTTTTTTGGCAGATGCGAACTGGCGCAGCGCAAAAACGATTTAAGGTAAACACCCCCGCAACGCGGGCGCCATCAGCGATTTGGATTAAGGTGGTGTCTTGGCGGCCGACTTTTTTAATGCCTGCAGAGGCAATACCAATTTCAACCCCGGCAACCGGGAATAATAAAGCAGGATCGATGGGGGCGAGATTAACCGGCATGCAAGGCTCCAAATGGTTGCAAATTTTAAAAAGTAAGCAGATTGTAACGTGATGCGCTTGAGCGACGAAAGGCTTTTGCTCGGTGCGATGCACGTGGATGGGTTAGTGGCTCAGCAAGCCTGCGACGATCTTTGCTAGTTGATCGCCGCTGACTGTGCTGATTGTGCTGATTGTGCTGATTGTGAAGTGCCTGACTTCAATCTGATTGTCGCAGATTCTGCGGCCTGCCGTGTTCGCGTTCAAAAACACCTTATTCATCGCTCAGAACGCGGTGTTGTTGTGCAGCGTGATTACATATCCCAATACGGCGGGTCGATTTCGTCGTCAATACGGATGTAGCCGGTAGACTCATTACTCCACAGTGGCGGCAAATGCATGATTTCAATTTGCTCGCGCAGCTCGGCAATGCGGTCTTGCCAATAGGTGGCGGTATTAAACCATGGGAACGCCGCTGGAAAGGCCGGATCATCCCAGCGCCGAGCCAGCCATGCGCTGTAATGCATTAGGCGTAATGTTCGCAGCGCTTCAATTAAATACAGCTCGCGCCGATCAAACTCACAAAAATCTTCGTAGCCGGCCAAAATATCCGCCAGTTGATTTTGTTGCTCGTCTCGATCGCCAGACAGCAGCATCCATAAGTCTTGAATTGCTGGGCCGGTGCGGGCGTCGTCAAAGTCAACAAAATGCGGTCCAGCCGGGGTCCATAAAATATTGCTCGGGTGGCAGTCGCCGTGTAGGCGGATCAGTTGGATGTCGCCTGCGCGTTGATAACATTCAGCGACGCCAGCGAGCGCCGCTTCTGCCACCGCTTGGTAGCTAGCGGCCAAATCCAGTGGAATGACTTTGTTGTTGATTAAATAATCGAGCGAATCTTGGCCAAAGGTTTGCGGTGTGAGTTGTGCGCGATGGGTAAAGGGACTGAGTTGGCCCACCGCGTGAATGCGGCCTAAAAATCGTCCAATCCATTCGCGCGTTTCGGCTTGATCGAGTTCAGGCGCGCGCCCACCGCGACGAGGGAAAACCGCAAAACGAAAGTCGCCAAAGCGATGCAGCGTTTGACCATTAAGTGTTAGCGGCGCAACCACCGGGATTTCGCGCTCGGCCAGTGCTTGCGTGAATTGGTGCTCTTCTAAGATCGCCGCGTCGCTCCAGCGCTCGGGGCGATAAAATTTGGCAATCACTGGATCGCCATCGTCAATGCCGACTTGGTAAACGCGATTTTCATAACTATTGAGTGCGAGTAAATGCCCTGAGCAAGCAAGGCCTAGCGATTCAAGGGCGTCTAAGGTCAGATCGGGCGTGAGTGCGGAGTATGGGGCTGGTTTCATATCGGCCATTTTACGCCGTTTGCTGGCGGGCTTGGCGCTCAATTTGGCGGTTTTGGGGTTTTCTTGTTGTGCTTTTGATGTGTTTTTAAGCTGTTTGTAAATTGTTGCCAGTTTGTGCGCTTTGTCTGGTGCCGTTGTGATGCGCTTATTGAAAGTGAACGAAGTGCTTTATGATCGATCTTTAAGCTTGAGTGATCTACTGAAGTAGAATACTGAGGGGGTTGATGACTGAAGTGCCGCGCACGAACACAAACCGCCGTCGTGGCATCAAGCAAAGCGCAATTCAATACGAAATGCTCTTATCCAGCCAAATGGGTTTGCTTTTCTCTGCGCCTCTGCGTCTCTGCGTTAAAAGGTTTTTGGCACCCTTGACGCTAAAAATAGCCATGTGATTCGTGTTAACGAGGTTTTGATGGGTTTATTTGATTTGGGGTGTCAGCGCTATGGTTAATTTGTTGACCGTGTCGAATTTATCGCTGCGATTTGCCGGTGCCAATCAGCCGGTGGTGCGTGAGGTGAATCTGCATTTAAACGCCGGTGAAAAATTAGCCTTGGTGGGTGAATCAGGCTCGGGGAAAAGCGTTTTGGCGCGCAGTCTATTGCGACTCGATCGTGAGGTGATTGCAGAAGGTGAGATTGAGTTTGCCGGTCAGTCTTTGCTGCCATTGCCAGAGGCGGCGTTGCGCTTAATTCGTGGTCGGCGTATTGCGATGATTTTTCAAGAGCCAATGACCGCGCTCAATCCCTTGCAAACCGTCTGCACGCAGATTGTGGAGGTGTTGGTGGGGTATAGCGCGGCGGCGGCGAGGGATAAAGCGCGTGAGCTATTACTGCGTACGGGTATTGTCGACGCGGCAGAGAAGCTCGATGCATTTCCGCATCAATTGTCGGGTGGGCAACGCCAGCGGGTGATGATTGCCATGGCGATTGCCACTGAGCCGGAGATTTTAATTGCTGACGAGCCAACAACGGCACTGGATGTGACGGTGCAAGCGCAAATTTTAGATTTGCTGAGCCAGTTGCAAGCCGAGCAAGGCATGGCGCTGTTGTTGATTTCGCATGATTTAAATTTGGTACGCCGGTTTGCCGATCGAGTGGCGGTGATGCAAGCTGGGCGTATTGTTGAAACCGCGCCGACGCAGCAATTGTTTGCGACGCCAGCGCATCCGTATACCCAGGCTTTATTGGCGGCGCGCCCGATACGCGTTGCGGCACCCTTGCCATTGCATTCTCCTTGCGTCTTGCAAGTGCGGCAATTGACGCATGCTTATCCAGCATCACGGTCATGGTTTCGCACGCAACTTAAAACGGTATTAGCCAAGCTCGATTTTGATTTGCATCGCGGGCAAACTTTGGCGGTGGTTGGTGAATCAGGCAGTGGCAAAACGACGTTGGCCTTGTCTTTGCTGCGCTTACTGCGTGTGGGTCAAGGTGGCGGTAGTGTGCAGTTAACGTTGGATGGATCGCCTGCGCTGCAATTGAGTGCATTGCAGGGTAAGGCTTTGCGACAGGCGCGCCAGCATATTCAGATTGTTTTTCAAGATCCATTTGCCGCTTTGTCGCCACGCTTAACGATTTATGATCTGGTGGGTGAAGGTTTGTTGGTGCATCGCCCCGAATGCAGTGAGGCTGAGCGCCGTGAGCGGGTGATGGCCGTATTGGAAGAAGTCGGCTTAGGCAGTTCGGCCGATATGGACGGCATTTTGTCGCGCTACCCGCATGAGTTTTCTGGCGGGCAAAGGCAAAGAATTGCCATTGCGCGGGTGTTGATTATGCAGCCGCAAATTATTGTGCTTGATGAGCCGACATCGGCGCTGGATGCGACGGTGCAACGGCAAATTTTGCAGTTATTAGTCGCTTTGCAGCTTAAATTTGGATTGAGTTTTCTGCTGATCAGTCATGATTTGGCGGTGGTGCGTGCGTTGGCACATCAGGTGTTGGTGCTCAAAAATGGTGAAGTGCTCGAAACCGGCGATGTTGAGCTGGTGCTGTCTAAACCACAGCATCCGTATACCCAGCAATTGTTGGCGGCGAGTCTTTGATGGCGTGTGGTGAGGTAGGGAGGGCGAAACGATGCCAAGCGATACGCAGCGGTGGAATGCGCTGCGCTTATTCGCACCCTATGGCGTTTTCTCGCGCCGTGCATCGGTCTTACAGGCGTCGCTCCAGTATTTGAGCGCGGCGTGCAAGGTGGTAAAGATATGCGCTGCGCCAATTTTTTCGGTGATGTGATGGCGGTTTAAGTCGTCAATGAGGGCGCTGTCGCAACGGGCAAACAGCAGCGTGATGTTTTGTTGCTGCAGTTGATCATCTAATTGGCGTAGCGATTGGGCGGCTGAATAGTCGATGTGCGTCATGGCGGAAGCGTCAATAATCAAGCACTGCACTGGCGTGGCGGCTTGGCTTATCAGTGAATGAATGTCGGCGCTAAAGCGGTGCTCGTTGGCATAAAATAAATCCGCACCAAAATGATAAATAATCAAACCCGCCTGCGTTGTTGCGCCCGGCTCAATGGCTTGTGTTACCAAATTGCCCTCCATATTGGCTTGCAAGATCGCGCAATGTGGGTTGTAGCTGTGGCTCACGTGATGCAGTAACGACAGGAGCGCGGCAAATAGCAGCCCTTGCTCAACGCCGACTAAGGCCACAGTCATTGCGGTAATGATCGCTAGTTTAAATTCCCCAGGGCTTTCTTGGTAAATGGCTTTGAGTGCTGACCCATGAATCATGCCGATGGCGATGGTAAACACAATGGCCGCTAATACTGCGTGGGGCAGGTAAGCGAGCCAGTCAGTTAAAAACATCAAGGCGATGGCGACAATGCCGGCAAAGACAATTTGCGCTACTTGGCTTTGCGCGCCAGCTTGCACCGCCATTGCCGTTTGCGTAGGGCTACCATTGACGACAAAAGCCCCACTGACGGCGGCAGCGGCATTGGCGGCGGCAAGGCCTAAGATATTGGCGTTTTCATCTTCGGTCTCTTGAAATTGCAAAGCATAAATTCGCGCGGTGGCGGCGCTTTGCGCGATGATGATCACGGCGCACGAGAGCGCCAAGGGGATGAGCGTTAGCGTGCCATGCCAAGTCATGTCGGGCCAAGACAGTTGCGGTAAGCCACCAGGCACTGGGCCAATTAAGGCAATGCCCCAGTTGGCGATGGCGAGGTATTTTCCGGCCAAAATGCTGGTGAGTACGGCAATCATCGCGACGGGGAAGCGAGGGTTGATCTGCTTGCCGATTAAGATGGCAGCGATCACAGTGATGCCTAGACAGAGTGTGGGTAGGTTGATGCTGGGTAAATGAGTGATTGCGTAATCTAATTGCGACCAAGTGGTGTGGGTTTGATGAGTTTGATTGCGAATTCCTAAGAGCGGCGCCAGCATCGCGATGCTCACTTGCAAGCCAACGCCAGCTAAAAAGCCGGTTAAGATGGTTCTGGATAAAAAATCGGCGACAAAGCCGAGTTTAAGCCAGCGTGCGATGAGCAAAATGCCAGCGGTGAGTAGCGCAACGATGGCGACTAAATTCATATACGCGGCACTGGCGGGTGTGGCCATGCCGGATAAGCCGTTAGCAAAGATGGCGGCGGTGGCTGAATCGGCCGCAACCACTAAATGCCGTGAAGCGCCAAATAGGGCAAAGCCCAGTAAGGGGAGTAATACCGTGTAGAGCCCGGTCACAATGGGCGTGCCGGCAATACTGGTGTAGCCTAAAACTTGCGGGATATTGACTGAGGCGAGGGCGATGCCGGCTTTGGCGTCATTGATGACCCCTTGCTGTGTATTGGGTATCACTCCGCGCGCCAGCGGAATGTTTGGCCAGCGTCGATTGCGATAGTACTTGAGTAAAGTTTGAGTGATGGTCATTCGGGCTTAGAGGGCTTTGAGTGGTTGCTTGAATTCTACGCCGCAAATGCGCTTTCGCCTTGCTGTGTTGTAGATTTATTAAATTGAAAGTAAGCTGGTGCTGTTGTTGGTCGTGAGCGGTGTTTGTTTTGCTATTCACTTAAATCGGCCGTACCTCATTGGGTTGCGGTTGTAGGAGTTCATCATGGGTTTGACTATTTATCATTGGATTTTAATTGTCGCTTTTGTTGCCATTGTGATTTGGGTGTTTGGTAAAAAACAAAAAAAACGCTTTGAAGAAGACGCCAAGCTGCCTTTTGATAGCGAAAAAACCGATAACAAAGACAAGAACGTTGATTAAGTTGAGGCGCGGCGTCGAATGTTTGCTTCAGAAACCCTTGCGGTGTTAGCTTGGGTGCTGAAGATTGTGTTTTTAAAGTGCTTTAAAAACAGTGATATATTGGTTTTTTCTGTTGTTTGTCGATATTTTTGTTTGATAGTGCTTGACCGTCGATCAAATGGTCTATAATATTCGGGTCCTGTTCGGGGCGTAGCGCAGCCCGGTAGCGCACCTGGTTTGGGACCAGGTGGTCGTGAGTTCGAATCCCACCGCCCCGACCAGACTTCTTGCTTTGCCTCATCTCAGTTTCACCCCTGCATTACCAATCTAAATCTTAGTTCTCGTTGTAAATCCCTTAGAATGCTTGTAGTGCAATGGATTGATTTAAGCCGCTTAGCTTAATCGATTTGCGATGCGATTTTTAAGTTTTCGCGCTGCAAATGCCTTTGCCTTATTGGCTTGCTTTCTATACCTATTGGATTTGCTATGACTAAAACGCCGTTTTCTGCCCTCAATTTACCTGTAGAAATGCTCGATAATTTGGCTTCGCTCGGTTTTGAAGCGATGACGCCGATTCAAGCTGCGAGTTTGCCCATCGTACTCGAAGGCGGCGATATTATTGCTAAAGCGAAAACCGGTAGTGGTAAAACGGCTGCGTTTGGTATTCCGCTACTGCAAAAACTCAATATTAATCTGCACCGAGTGCAAGCTTTGGTGCTGTGCCCAACGCGAGAGCTTGCCGATCAGGTGAGTAAAGACTTGCGCCGTTTGGGGCGCCATTTACCCAATTTAAAAATTCTGACTTTGTGCGGCGGCACACCTTTGACGCCACAAGCAGCCTCATTGGCGCATGGCGCACACGTGGTGGTTGGCACGCCAGGTCGTATTCAAGATCATTTACATAAAAACACCCTGATCGTTAAACAGGTGAGTACGCTGGTGCTGGACGAAGCCGATCGTATGCTCGATATGGGTTTTGGCGGTGAAGTGCAAGACGTAATTGATTTTCTGCCACGCTGGCGCCAAACCTTGCTGTTCTCTGCAACGTATCCTGAAGGTATTCGTAAACTTAGCGCCTCGATTCAGCGCGCGCCGACCGAAGTGACGGTAGAGTCTTTGCATGATCAAGTGTTTATTGAACAGCAATTGTATTTGGTAAAAGACAACGCGGAAAAAGCTGATTTACTTAAACGCATTTTCGCCCATTACCAACCAGCGTCGAGCGTGGTGTTTTGTAATACCCGCCAAGACTGCATGGAATTGGCGCGCAGTTTGCAAAAAGACGGCTTTGATGCGATTGAATTACACGGCGAGCTTGAGCAGCGTGATCGTGATTTAACCTTGGTGCAGTTTGCCAATGGTAGTTGCCCAATTCTGGTCGCAACGGATATGGCCGCCCGTGGTTTGGATATTAAAGATTTAGCCGCGGTGGTGAATTACGAATTGCCGTATGATCCTGAAATCTACGTGCATCGAATTGGTCGTACTGGCCGCGCCGGTAAGAAAGGCTTGGCGTTTAGTTTGGTGTCACCATCGCAAGTGAAGCGCCAACGTACTATTGAAGAATACCTTGAGCAATCAATACCAGAAGGCAAAGAAGCTGATCTCAAAGTGAATGGCGATTATGCTTTGCCTGCTAAAATGGCCACGATTTGTTTTGATGCCGGTCGTAAACACAAAGTGCGCCCCGGTGATATCGTCGGCGCTTTGACTGGCGACGGCGCAATCCCGAACGAGGCGATTGGTAAGATTGATTTGTTTGAATTTAGAACTTATGTTGCGGTGCAATTGCAATATGCTCAGCAAGTGATTGCCCGTTTGGGCAATGACAAAGGTAAGCTCAAAGGCAAACCGGTTAAAGTACAGATTATTAAATAAGGCCGTTGTCACATGCGAATGCCCAGCTGATGCTGGGCATTGTTGTATCTGCGGCGCTGTAAATAAATCACAATAAAGTGTCGAGTCACTCTATTGTGATTGGTTTGCTTGAGCTAGCACAGGCCACCGTTGAGGTATTGCTTGACGTTGCCCGTGGCATCAAATTGGTTTGGCGTGGTTTGATGAGTCAGTGCTGGCAAATCAATCAGGTTGCCGTTTTTTATTGCGGTATTTTATGGGTTGTGAAAGCGGTGGCTTGACCGCAGTGCCGCTAGGCTTTCAAATGGATGGGCTTTGTTTTTTTTCGAGGGCTTATGGCTATGAATCAGGCTTCGCGCCAGCCGGCGGCGCGCTCTTTTGATGTTAAAGCGCAGCGTTTACGGCTGCTTAAGCGTAATGCGACCTTATTGCTGGTGCTGATGGCGCTGGTGATGTTGCTGGCGACGTATTTTCGCGGCGCGCATCCGAGTTTGCCTTACGTTGCGGCTTTTGCTGAGGCCGCTTTGGTCGGTGGTTTGGCCGATTGGTTTGCCGTAACGGCGCTGTTTCGGCATCCGCTCAATCTACCAATTCCGCATACTGCGATTATTCCCAAAAACAAGCACCGCATTGCCGATAGTTTGGGTGAGTTTATTGAAACGCACTTTTTGTCGAGCGAGCGGATGATGGCCAAAGTGAGCGAATTTAATCCGGCGCACCGCTTAGCGAGCTGGTTGCAAGTCGACGCGAATGCCAAAGCGGGCGCCGATCAAGTCGCGCGGCTGATGGATTTTATTTTACAAAGTTTAACTGAACCGGCGATGGCGCTGCGTTTACGCGGCTTATTGCTACAGCAATTGGCGCAGATTGATTTGGTTAAACCGGCGGGCGAGATTTTGGCAGTGATACGGCAAAGTGGCCAACATCAAGTGATGCTCGATGCGGTGCTGGCGCATTTGGATCAAGAGCTGCAAAAGCCTGAATTACAACAACATTTAGCCGAGATGATCGCCGCTGAATTTGATTATTTGCGCTGGATTTCGCTCGATGCCGCCGGTGGGCGCTATATGGCGAAAAAACTGGTGCATGCAGCAGGGCGTGAAGTGCAAAACATGCGCGAATCGAGCGAGCATCCGCTGCGCGCGCATTTTGATCAAGCCTTGGCTGAGCTGCAGCAAAATTTAAAACATGATGCAGCACTGCAAGCGGCGCTGCAGTTGAGTCAACAGCATTTATTGGCACAGCCGAGTTTATTGAACGCCATCGACAATATGTGGTTGCGGCTGGTGGCGTGGCTGGCGGATGATTTGGCGGCACAAGATTCGGTGCTGCGCGCTAAATTGGCACTCAGTTTGCAGCATTTAGGGGGACGCTTGGCCGATGACGTGGTGCTGGCCGACTGGCTAAATCGCCATGCCCGCGTGGCTGCCGGGGTGCTGGTCAAAAAATATCGCCGCCAAATTGGCCAATTTATCGCCGAACAACTCAAAGCTTGGGATGATGAAGTGATGGTTGAGCGGCTGGAAGTCAGTGTTGGCGTTGATTTGCAGTTTGTACGCCTGAATGGCACGCTGGTGGGCGGGCTGATTGGTTTGGCTTTGTATACTGGGCACCAATTATTGCGTTAAAGCCTTGGGTTTAGCTGGCTTGGTGTTGTGCCACTAAACGTTGATAAATAAAGCGGTATTGACTTGTCAACTTGACAAGGTCGTAAAGCCAAGCGATGTGCATTCGCTTGGCTTTTTGTTTTTTGTGGCAATGATTAGGGTAAAAATCCTGTTTTGTGGCTTGCCAATTGGCAAGCTTCCCGTGATAATCCGCCCGTACAGCAGGAGAGTGTGATTTTTACCATTTATTGGATTTAAATCACCACCGAAGGCGCAAATGCACCCGCAAATCGCTCAGGTATCAGGGACTGCTGGCAAAAGTAAAACTCTGGAGAGCGGTGCTCGGTGTTTACACCCGCAGCATCCACCGAAGGGCTCAACGGCAAAATCCAAAAGCAATGGCTGCGCCTCCTGTGAATACAGGGCGCGGCGTTGAGTCGGATTTGTTCAGCAGATTTGAATCTGTGGCCGGAAAATCTCAGGTGTCAGGACAGAGGGGTGTTGCCCGTCGCGCTATAGGCCGTCGGACTTAGAGGGCTATACCCTAGGAACCCCATGACAACCAAAACCACACCATTGTATGAATCTCACCTTGCTGCGAACGCCAAAATGGTCGATTTCGCCGGCTGGTTGATGCCGATTCACTACGGATCACAACTCAAAGAACACGATATTGTACGCACCGACGCCGGCATGTTTGATGTGTCGCATATGTGTGTGCTCGATATTGTCGGCAGTGAAGCTAAAGCGTTTTTGCGGTTTCTGATTGCCAATGATGTCGAAAAACTCAGTACCGAAGGTAAAGCTTTGTACTCGGGGATGTTAACGCCGGAAGGCACGGTGATCGACGATTTAATCGTTTACCTAACGCATTACGGCTACCGCATGGTGGTCAACGCCGGCACTGCTGACAAAGACATCGCATGGATGCTCAAGCAAGCGGCCAACTTTGACGTGCAAATCCATGTGCGCCGTGAATTGGCAATGATTGCGATTCAGGGCCCTAACGCCATCGCCAAGGTATGTAAAGTCATCCACGAAGATTGGGAAGACGCAGTGAAAGCGCTGAATGTGTTTCAAGGCTTTCCTTTTGGCCCGGTTGAAGACGGCTGGTTTATTGCCCGCACCGGTTACACCGGCGAAGATGGTTTAGAGATTATGTTGCCAAGCGACGAAGCGGCCACCTTTTGGCAAGCGTTGCTCAGTGTGGGTATTGCACCTATCGGCTTGGGCGCGCGCGACACTTTGCGCCTTGAAGCGGGCATGAATCTATACGGCCATGATATGGACGAAACCATTTCGCCGTTGGCGGCCGGCATGGGCTGGACTATCGCTTGGCAACCGGCTGAGCGTGATTTTATCGGCCGCGTCGCACTCGAAGCAGAGCGTGCCGCAGGCGTGGCGTTTAAGCAAGTGGGTTTAGTGCTCGAAGGTCGTGGCGTATTGCGCGAAGGCCAAATTGTTGAAGTGGCTGGCGTAGGGCAAGGCGTGATTACCAGTGGTACGTTTTCACCCACGCTCAAGCATTCTGTGGCCATCGCCCGCGTTCCAGCGGCGACTCAAGACACCGACACCGTGCAAGTGGATCTGCGCGGCACGCTGACCGACGTTCGCGTGGTGAAAATGCCGTTTGTTCGCAATGGCAAAAAAGTGTTTGCATAAATTAATTCGGGGAGTGGGGAGTAGGGAATGGGGAGTCAACCCGGATCTATCCTTGCCCCCAGCTTCCTACTCTCAATACCAATCTCAAATCCCTAAGGAAAAATCATGAGCCATATTCCAGCCGAACTTAAATATGTTAACAGCCACGAATGGTTGCGTTTAGAAGCCGACGGCACGGTGACCATTGGCATTACCGATCACGCGCAAGAATTGTTGGGCGATATTGTGTTTGTTGAATTGCCACAAGTGGGTGATGAATTAGCCGCCGATGCCACTGCGGGCGTGGTCGAGTCAGTAAAAGCGGCGTCTGATGTGTACGCACCGATTGCAGGTGAAGTCGTCGCCGTCAACGACGCTTTGGTGGATGCGCCAGAATTGGCCAATACCGAACCCTACGGCGCAGCTTGGTTTTTCCGCGTTAAACCAGCCGATGCATCAGTGCTCGATGGCTTGATGACCGCAGAACAATACGCCAAAGAAATCGGCCTATAAACTTACAAAAAAATGAACCACAGAGGCACAGAGACGCAAAGAAAAACTGCGGTTCTCCGTGCCTCTGTGTCTCTGTGGTAAAGAATTAAAAGGTGCTTCATGTCGCTCTCTACACTGTTTAACCACGAAGAATTTATTGCACGGCATATTGGCCCCAATGCGGCCGATCAAGCGGCGATGCTGGCGCAAATTGGCGCCGACTCGATTGAATACTTGGTCGCGCAAACCATTCCTGATGACATTCGCTTTAAGCAAAAATTGCCTTTGCCGGACGCTGTATCTGAAGTGGACGCCTTGGCCAAAATTCGCGCTATCGCGGCGAAAAACATCGTCAATAAAAGCTTTATTGGCTTAGGCTATTACCCCAACATCACGCCGAATGTGATTTTGCGTAATGTGCTAGAAAATCCAGGTTGGTACACCGCGTATACGCCGTATCAAGCTGAAATCGCGCAAGGTCGTTTAGAAGCTTTGCTCAATTACCAGCAAATGATTATCGATATGACGGGGCTGGATTTAGCCAATGCGTCGCTTCTCGATGAAGCCACGGCAGCGGCCGAAGCGATGGCGATGGCGCGGCGGATTTCGAAAGTCAAAGCCGAGAAATTCTTCGTAGATGAACAGGTATTGCCACAGACACTGGATGTGGTAAAGACTCGCGCGCAATACTTCGGCTTTGAGCTGGTGATCGGCGCGGTAACGGCCGCCGGTGATGATGATTATTTTGGTGCTTTGCTGCAGTACCCGGGCGCTGATGGTGCCGTGCGTGATTTAACTGCGCCGATTGCAGCGCTTAAAGCGCGTGGTGGTGTGGCGATTGTGGCGGCGGATTTATTGGCTTTGGCGCTACTTAAATCACCGGCTGAAATGGGGGCGGATGTGGCGATTGGCAGCAGCCAGCGTTTTGGCATTCCAATGGGCTTTGGTGGTCCACACGCGGCGTACTTTGCCTTTAAAGATGAAATGAAACGCTCGGCACCGGGCCGGATTATTGGCGTGTCGATTGATGCCAAAGGTAAAACCGCGCTGCGTATGGCTTTGCAAACACGCGAGCAACATATTCGCCGTGAAAAAGCCAACTCAAACATTTGCACTTCGCAAGTACTGCTCGCCAATATGGCGGGGATGTACGCCGTGTATCACGGTCCAGCGGGGATTAAACGCATTGCCGAGCGCACGCATCGCTTGGCGAGTTTGTTTGCGCAAGGCGTTCGCGCTCAGGGAGGGAAAATCCTTCACGACGCGTTTTTTGATACGGTGCAAGTCAATACTGGCGCGCAAACGGCGAGTATTTACGCCGCAGCCTTGGCGGCAGGTTACAACTTGCTGCAAGTGTCGGCCTCAGTGTTGAGCGTGGCTTTTCATGAAGCGGCATCGCAAAACGATTTGGCAACGTTGATTCAATTGTTTACTGGTCAATCTGCTGATTTGGCCGCGCTCGACGTGGCGAGCAGCGAAGTGATTCCTGCTGCGTTGCAACGAACCTCGGCCTATTTAACGCACCCGGTATTTAATCGCTACCACACCGAACACGAAATGCTGCGTTACCTTAAACGCCTCGAAAATCGTGATTTGGCGATGAATCATTCGATGATTTCATTGGGTAGTTGCACCATGAAACTCAATGCCACCAGCGAAATGATTCCAGTGACTTGGGCTGAATTTGGCAATATCCACCCGTTTGCCCCGCAAGCGCAAACGGTGGGTTATTTTGAAATGATTAACGGCTTGGCCGATCAGCTCAAAGCGATTACGGGGTTTGACGCCATTTGTATGCAGCCCAATTCCGGCGCGCAGGGCGAATACGCCGGTTTGCTGGCGATTCGTCGTTATCACGACAGCCGCAATGAAGCGCATCGCGATATTTGCTTGATTCCGAAATCAGCGCACGGCACCAATCCGGCGACCGCACAGATGATGGGCTTGAAAGTCGTAGTGGTTGATTGCGATGACAGCGGTAACGTTGATCTTGCTGACTTGAAAGCCAAGGCTGAATTACACGGTGCGAATTTGGCGGCGTTGATGCTGACTTATCCATCAACGCACGGCGTGTTTGAAACCGCGGTTAAAGCCATCTGCGCCACTGTGCATCAGTTTGGCGGCCAAGTGTATATGGATGGCGCCAACTTAAACGCGCAAGTGGGCCTAACTCGCCCAGCCGATATCGGTGCCGATGTGAGCCATATGAATTTGCACAAAACCTTCTGCATTCCACATGGTGGCGGCGGGCCGGGCATGGGGCCGATTGGCATGAAAGCGCATTTAGCGCCATTTATGTCCAATCACGCGGTGGCCAATATTGATCAAGGCGACGCCAGCGTCGCGCAAGGTCAATCCGCGGTATCGGCAGCGCCATTTGGTTCGGCGTCGATTTTGCCGATTTCGTGGATGTATATCACCATGATGGGCGCGGGCGGCGTGAAGCATGCTACGGAAATCGCGCTGCTGAACGCCAATTACATGATGCAGCAATTGTCGGCGCATTATCCGGTGCTGTATACCGGCGCGAATGGCCGCGTGGCGCATGAATGTATTATTGATATTCGCCCACTGAAAGCGGCGAGTGGCATTACCGAAGTCGATATCGCCAAACGCCTGATGGATTATGGCTTTCACGCGCCGACCATGAGTTTTCCGGTGGCGGGTACCTTGATGATTGAGCCGACTGAGTCAGAATCTAAAGCTGAACTCGATCGTTTTATCGCGGCGATGATTTCGATTCGCCAAGAAATCGATCAAGTGCAAGCCGGAGTTTGGCCAGCGGAAAATAATCCGCTGAAAAATGCACCGCACAGCAAAAACGACATCGCCGCTGATTGGGATCGTCCGTATTCGCGTGAAGTGGCGTTCTTCCCATTGCCGTACGTGCTCGACAACAAGTTCTGGCCGTCGGTAAATCGGATTGACGATGTGTATGGCGATCGCAATTTGATTTGCGCTTGCCCTAGCATGGATCAATACGAGTAATTGCGAGCATTCAACGTTGGGTGAGGTGTTGATGTGGGGGCTCGCAGCCACGGCAACACCCATCTGAATATCGCCGAATTAAATAGCCCCGCCGAGGTTTGGTGGGGTATTTTTATGTCTGCAAACTGACAAATGAACATTGGCGCGACACCGCCGATAAATAAATCGCGTTGCGTAAAAGGTGTCGCTAAACTCGCGAGCAAATTCTTACTTTATATCGACGTTTTAATGAAAAAAACCTTAATCACAGCAGTTTTGGCTTTGTTGCCATGGTGCGCGGTCGCGAGCGAAGCGACGATCAATTACAGCGTCACACCAGTGGTGATGCCCAATGCTGATTTAGAGGCTGGCGGCGAAGTCAGTAGCGAATGGTTGATGGCGTCACTGAGTGTGAATCAGCAAATTGATGCACAGCACAGCCTTGGTTTGGCGCTGAACGCCAGCCAACAGCAATGGCATTTTGATGCACCAGTGGCTTGGGGCGGAAAAACGCCGTGGCAAGATTTAAATCGGCTTGAGCTCTCGGTGCCTTATCGTTTTGTGACGGCCGATGGCTGGATTTTTGGCCTAACGCCGGGCGTGCAATATGCGGCCGAATCGGGGGCCGATCAGGGCGAGAGTATCAATTGGGGTGGTAATGCCTATGTGGCGCATTATTTTTCACCGCGCTTAATGCTGGGTTTGGGTGTGAGCGCGTGGCAGAGTTTTGATGAAAACGTGGTATTTCCGTTTGTATTACTCAATTGGCAAATTAGCGATCAACTCAGCTTAAAAAACCCCTTTGTCGCCGGCCCTGTTGGCCCAGCAGGATTGGAGTTGTCGTGGAAAGCGTCCAGTGTTTGGGATTTTGCTGCCGGTGGCACATGGCGCAGTTACCAAAATCGCTTAGCCAGTGATAACCCCATTGCCGCCAATGGTATTTTAGAAAACAACTCGGTACCGTTATTTGTTCGTGCCGGTTATCAATTCGCGCCCAGCACACGCCTAGATTTTTATGCTGGCGCGGCATTGAACGGCGAATTTAAAATCCGCAATCAACAAGGTGAAGCTTTGATTAGTGAAAGCTATGCGACGATGCCATTTTTGGGGCTGAGTTTGTCGGGGCGGTTTTAATTAGCGATTTGCCTGTCTTGCATTTAGCAAGTCAATGATCGGGTAGGGTCGGCTTTAGCCGACAGCTTAAATAATGCACTTATTTGAAATCGACTCCTAGGGCCTGTTGACGTTTGGTTTGCGGATCGCGTTTGTGCTGCTTTTGGCCTGAAACAAGGCGAAAGACGCGTGGCATAGTCATTCTATGCAAGCGTTTTTCAACGCAGTGTCAGGCCAAAAACAGCCAAACCCTAAGGGCTGGGCGCTTTTCGCGGCATCTCTGCGTTATTTCATGCTCGAATAACGGGTTATTGGTCGCAAAAATGCCTTGATCTGCCGCGAAAATCGCTCCAGCGCGACCGAAAACCAAACGTCAACAGACCCTAGCATAATCAAGAAATATTAAGCTAGGTATTTAATGCTAGACCTTGTGCAATATGGCTTGTGGATTAATACCTATCAAAGTGAGGAGCTTGGTTGATTAGGCAGTGCCAGCTAGATGGGGCTGCGGATTGACTGGTTTTTTCGATTAACGATTGCAGAGATATTTATTTTTTAGTCAAAGCGCCATCATCAAGATGGCGCTTTTTTTATGCGCTGTGTACTGGCGTGAGTAGGTTAAATTTGGTTTGCTCGGTGGCTACGCAGCCCAGTTTTCGGTAGAAAGCATGCGCTTCTGGGCGATGGTTGCCGCTGATGATTTCGATTCTGGGTGCTTGATGCTCAGTGGCAAAATCAACTGCCGCTTGCATCAGCGCCGATCCTACGCCTTGGCCGCGAGCGCTGGCATCAACGACCAGTCCAGTGATTTTGCCGAGCAAAGCGCTGCAGTGCAGCATGGGTAACAGATGGATGCCAACTAGGCCGAGCGGGGTGTCGTTCTCTTTTGTGCAAGCAACAAATAGCGCATTAAACGGCGTTGCCATATAGGCAATACGCTGGGCGGCGTCGCCTTGGCTGGCGGGGTAGCCCAGTTGCGTGAGTAGCAGTGCAATATGTTTTGCATCACTGGCAGTGGCGCGGCGGATTAGGTGCTGATGCATCGTCGTGGGCGGAGAATATAAAGCCGCTTATCTTACGCACAAAACAAGCAATTGGAAATATATCTATCAGCAATGGCCGGCCGCGCCGCCCGCAACCCTGGTTTAGGTTTAAGTGGCGAAGCTAGAAAATTTTTTTTGGGTTTTTCGCCTGTGGCGAAAATCAGGGCGTATATGCAGAGTGCCGCGTGATGGTACGGATGCCATGCCCCCGATTTCGCTGGCGATGGCCTTGTTTTGTGGCGTAGCGGTGGGTTTGTTACGCGTACTTGATTAAACGGCTTGTGAGCCGCGTGCGCCAACGCTGTGGATTGATACTTTTCATGCGGGCTAGTGCCCTTATTGTCCGCCGCCGCGCCGCCCGCAACCT
Organism: Deefgea piscis; assembly: GCF_013284055.1. Lineage (NCBI taxonomy): Bacteria > Pseudomonadati > Pseudomonadota > Betaproteobacteria > Neisseriales > Chitinibacteraceae > Deefgea > Deefgea piscis. The sequence goes on from NZ_CP054143.1 coordinate 2,783,633, forward strand.
TGGTTTAGGTGTTAGTGGCGAAGCTGAAAATTTTTTTTGGGTTTCGCCTGCGGCGAAGATGGCTGCGCCATTAACAGCAAAAGCCAAAAGATCAAGTTTTATATGGTGAGACGGGTTGTTTACTTGCCGTTGCCGTCCGCGCCGCCCGCGCAACCCTGGTTTAGGTTTGAGTGGCGAAGCTAGAAAAATTTTTTTGGGTTTTTCGCCTTTGGCGAAAAAAACAGCAAAAAATAAGGAAAAACAATAAGGAAAAACTATTTCTCCTACGGAGAACCTATTATTTCGCCTTCGGCGAAGGTGCTCGGCTACGCCTGCGCCTAGGTTTTTAGGTTTAAAGCGCGGCGCATTTCCGAGTTTAGTTAAATCGTGACCTCAAAGTGATCATCAACAAATTGAAATCGAGATTGCTAGCTGGTTTGATTTGCATGGATAGGGCGTAAAAAAAAGCCATCCCGCAGGATGGCTTAAAGCGGAGACAAAATCGCAATGCTTTAGTCGTAGCTGAGCTCGCCAGCTTTACCCCAAAAGACGGAGTACGAATAAATCGTGTAGCCAATAATCGTCGGTAACACAATCGCTGCACCGCAAAACATAATCAGTAAGGCTTCAGGGCTGCTCGCAGCTTGCCAAATGGTGAGCTGATCGATGACCAAGTGCGGAAAAATACTAAACACCAAGCCAAAGAACGACAATAAAACGATGCCCACCGTGGCGGCAAAAGGGATCCAGCAAAAATTATCATTGCCGTTTCTTTGCCGCTGCGCCAAGCGCGGTAGCGCAAAGCCGATCACGGCAAATAAAATCGCCGTCATCAATGGTACTGGCGCGAGCAAAAAGACGTTCGGCACTGAAAACCACAGCGCAAATACGCGTGGGCTAATCCACGGCGTGGCCACCGACACCAACACGGTTGCCAAAATCGCAATCCATAAACTGCCTTGCGCCCAAACAATCGCCCGCTGCTGCAAAGCGCCGGTTGATTTCATCAATAACCAGCCCGCACCCAATAGGGCATAGGCTGCGGCCAAACTCACGCCGACCAACAGGGCAAAACCCCAAGCACCCCAGCCGGGCGCAAAACCGGTGATGTAACGGCCCAGCATCACGCCTTGCGAAACGGTGGCCAGTAATGAGCCAACAAAAAATAGTCGATTCCACAGTGGCTGATGATGGGCTCGCGCTTTAACGCGAAAATCAAACGCCACGCCGCGTAAAATCAGCCCCAACAGCATTAGCGCCACCGGCAAATACAGCGCGGTGAGAATAATGCCGTGCGCCAAAGGAAAGGCCACCAATAACAGGCCAACCCCCAACACCAGCCAAGTTTCATTGGCATCCCAAAATGGGCCAATCGAGGCGATCATTTTGTCTTTTTCTTTGGTATCGGGTTCTAGCTCAAGCAAGATACCGACGCCAAGGTCATACCCATCCAAAACAACATAGGCGAACATCGACACCACCATCAAGCCAGCAAAAATCACTGGCAGCCAGTAGGCCAAATCAATTGTGCTCAACATGATTATTGCTCCTGAGCAGGGTGGCCTGCTTTTTTAGCGAGGTAAAACACCACCGAAACATATGAAACGAGTAAGAAGGCATACAGCGTGAGGTACATAATTAAGGTGCTTAAAATCATGCCGCCGCCGACGTTCGACGCCGCATCGCTGGTTTTAAGTACGCCGTACACCAACCACGGTTGACGACCAATTTCAGTCACATACCAGCCAGCAACGGTGGCGACCCAGCCGCTAAACGTCATACCGATCAAGAGTTTGCAAACCGTTGGCGACAAGGTTTTGCCGCCGCGCAATTGCCATGCCGCCAGCCAGCTCACTAAGAGCATCAACATGCCCACGCCGACCATCACGCGGAAACTCCAAAATACTTTGGCCACTGGTGGGTGATCAGGAAAGGCGCTAATGCCTTGTAATTCGCCATTCAGATCATGCGTTAAGATCAAACTAGCGAGTTTTGGGATCGCAATCGCGTAATCATTGGTTTGAGTTTCGGCATTCGGTAGGGCAAACAAAGTGAGCGGTGCGCCGCGTTCGGTATGCCAAATCCCTTCAATGGCGGCGATTTTGGCCGGTTGATGTTTGAGCGTGTTAATACCGTGCATATCACCGAGCAAAATTTGCAGTGGAATTAAGGCGGCAGCTAGAAAAACACCGGTTTTGAGTGCAGCCATAATGCTGGCGTCGCGTTGGCCTTTTATCCAGCGAAAAGCGGATACCCCCGCCAGTAAAAACGCCACCGTTAAGCCAGAAGCCAGCAGCATATGGCTTAAGTGATACGGCATTGATGGGTTGAAAATAATCGCCAACCAATCCGTGGCATGCGCTTGGCCGTTAATCATTTCAAAGCCGGCCGGCGTTTGCATCCAAGAATTGAGCACGATAATCCAGAAGGCCGACAGCGTGGTGCCGCCTGCCACTAACACCGTTGCCAGCGTATGAATCCGGTTGCTGACTTTTTTCTGGCCAAACAACATGATGCCCAAGAACGTCGCCTCAAGGAAAAACGCCGTGAGCACTTCGTATGCCAGCAATGGCCCGGCGATATTGCCGACGGTTTTCATAAAGCCCGGCCAATTGGTGCCAAATTGAAAACTCATGGTAATGCCGGTGACAACGCCCAGCGCAAAAGTCAGCGCAAAGATCTTGACCCAAAAGCCATACGCATCCAGCCATTTTTGCTCGCCAGTGGCGTTAAAGCGCAGTTTAAAAAACAGCAAAGCCCAGCCCATGGCAATGCTAATCGTTGGGAATAAAATATGAAAAGTGATATTGGCGGCAAATTGAATTCGCGCTAATACAATCGGGTCGAGTAGACCGGTGGCTTCGGGCAGCATGGTGATTCCTTACTCTTTCTCGCTTGAGCGAGGGAATGATAATTTTTGTTTAAACTCTAAAAACTTTTGTACTTGCGCGCCCAGTGTCATGAGTTTTTTCAGTGTTTCCACGTCTAATTTTTGAATGTCACTAAACCAACTGGTCGTCAGGTCAATCAAATCGTGCATTTGGCCCATTCGGGCTTGTGCATGGCGCTCGGCTTCGTTGGCGGGCGTTTCCATTAGTGCTTCGCGCAGCATCGACAAAGTCGGTTCTACTTCACGTTTTTTTCTTTCGTCTGCCAGTGTTTTAAAAATCGCCCACACATCCTCGGGCGTTGAATAGTATTCGCGGCGATCCCCCGGAAAGTGCTGCAATTTCACCAATCGCCAAGACTCCAACTCTTTGAGTCCCATGCTGACATTCGAGCGGGAAAACCCCAGCGCTTCGGCCATTTCATCGGCATTCAGTGGCTTTTCGCTAACAAACAGCAAGGCATACATTTGCCCAACAGTGCGATTAATGCCCCAGCGGCTACCCATTTCGCCAAAGTGCAACACAAAGGATTGAATCAAAGGAGTGAGGTTCATGTATGTTTTGAATTTTCAGTAATTTGTGAAATTTGATGTAAATCATATTCTGCGCAGAAAAATATTGCAATCTAGAAAATCAATTGCAGCAGACTGATGGCGGCTAAGTCCTTGTTTTAATGTTGTAACTTGTTTGGGACTATTTTCAGATTAAGCATTAGTCATATTCCAGAAAGGTGACTGCGTGGCGTTTACGTTACAATGCCCGCCATTCAAGGTGATTGATCGTGTAAGCGATTAATTTAAACGGGAAACAGGTTTAAAACCTGTGCTGCCCCTGCAACGGTAATTCAGTATGGATACATCACCAAGCACCGCGCAATTGATGCGCTTGGCTTGAGCCACTGCCCGAAGGGTGGGAAGGCGATGTATTTTCTGGAGAGCCCGGAGACCGGCCTTGTTGATCGCGCTCATCGCGATATTGACGCACTGGCAGGGACGCCGTGGCGGAATGGTCTTGTCGTTCATGCGACGGTGATGTGTTCTGCGCGGTTTCCTGTTTTTAAAATGCAATATGCAACGGGCGTATTGCCGGAGACCTAAATGAACACCAGTATTAGCAAGACCTACCTATTGATTTTATCCGCTTTGGCCAGCATTCCTGCAATGGCCGAAGTGACCCAGCTGAATGACGTGGTTGTGACCGCCACGCGCATTGCGCAGCCCCTGCGCGAAGTCGTTGGTGATGTCACCGTACTTGATCGTGAAGCCATCGCCGCACAAGGCAATTCCAGCTTACAAGAAGTACTATCGCGCCAGCCCGGCATTCAAATTAGTAATTTAGGTGGCCCGGGTAAATCGACTTCGGTTTACTTACGCGGCGCCAATAATTCGCAAACGCTAGTGTTGATCGACGGCGTGAATTTTGGCTCGGCCACGCTGGGCGGCGCATCGCTACAAAATATTCCATTAGATCAAATCGAGCGGGTTGAGATTTTACGCGGCCCAGCCGCCAGCTTATATGGCAGCGGTGCCATTGGCGGCGTGATCCAGATTTTTACGCGCCAAGGCGATGCTAAATCAAGCGCCGAAATCGGTTACGGCAATCACAATACCATCGATGCCAAAGCCACTTTAGCCGGTGGTGATGACGCGACGCGCTATTCAATCACTGCCGCGCATTTTAAAACCGACGGCGTGAACGCCATCGTGAATCCAAAAAATAGCAATTACAATCCTGATCAAGACGGTTATGAAAATAACAGTCTGTCGCTGGCGGCCCAGCATAAAATCAACACCCAGCATGCTTTTGGCGTAAGCGCTTTGGGGGCGTGGGGCGAAAATCATTACGACGGTTCAATTAGCAATTCAGCGTATAAGCCAGTGGCGCAAAGCTACGATTATCGCGACAAATCGTTTAATGGTAGCGCCAATGTGTGGTCAAAAAACCAATGGAACGACATCTGGACTAGCCATTTTAAAGCCGGTACCAGTATCGACGAAGGCCGCAACTATACGCCGTTTTCGGCAACAAATTATCAAGACAAAGTCAGCAAAATCAAAACCCAGCAAACCTTGCTGTCGTGGGTGAATGATGTGTCGATTTTGGGTGGCACAGTGCAAGTGGGCGCAGAAACGCTAGGGCAAAAAGTCACTAGCGACACCGATTACAGTGTTAATCATCGCCGCATTAATAGCGTTTTGGCGGCATATTTGGTGACAGTGTCGGACGTAACGCTGCAATTGAATGGTCGTAGCGACGACAATTCGCAATACGGGCGTAATAACACCGGCACGCTGGGCTTGGCTTGGCAAATGAACGATGATTGGTCGCTTGGTACCACCATGGGTACCGCATTTAAAGCGCCAAGCTTTAATGATTTGTATTGGCCAGGTTCAGGTAATCCAAACGTTAAGCCGGAAGAATCCAATAGCAAAGAAGTGTTTGTTCGCTTTGCCAATAACCGCTTCCAAAGCTCGCTCACGGTATATGAAAATAAAGTTACCAATTTGATTGAATGGGCGCCAACGCCGTCGGGTCTGTGGCAGCCAAGCAATATTGGTACTGCTCAATTAGGTGGCGCAACGCTGACTGCTGATTGGCAATACGCGGGGTATATCGCTGGCGCAAGCTACGACTATCTTGATGCGAAAGATACCTCTGCAGGCGCTAATAAAGGCCGGCAATTGGCGCGCCGCGCTAAGCACGCTGGCGTAGTGTATGTTGGCTTGGAAACGCCGGTTTGGATGGCCCGTGTTGAAATGCAGGCGCAAGGCCAGCGTTTTGATGATGCCGCCAATAAAAAAGTCTTGGCCGGTTACGCGCTGACTAATTTGGCAGCAAGCTATCAGATTGATAAAGATTGGTCATTGCACGCTCGCGTCAACAATCTATTTAACCGTGACTACCAAATGGCCACCGATTATGGCAATTTGGGCATCAATGGCATTGTCAGTGTGCGCTGGCAGCCTAAGTAAGTATGGTGTGGCTTAACCCCGCTGGTCTGTTGGTGGCGCTGTGCGTCGCGCTGCTGCTCGAATGCTGCTGGGGAGAGCCACGTCGCTACCATCCTTTGGTCGGCTTTGGCCGACTCGCCAACATGCTAGCGCTGCGACTCAATCGCGGTGCTGGCTTGCTATTGCGCGGTGGTTTGGCTTGGCTGGTGTTAGTCGGCGGCGCGCTGGGTTTGTTTATTGCCCTGCGCTGGCAAGTCATGCAATTTTCGCCGCTATTGGCGTATGCGCTCGATGCTTGGGCGTTGTGGTTTTCGCTGGGCGCAAACAGTTTATTGGCACATGTGGCGGCGATTGGTGCGCCATTATTGGCTGGCGATTTACCCTTGGCGCGCGCGCAACTGCAAAAAATTGTTAGCCGTGATTGCCAAGCGCTGGATGCATCCCAAGTCGCCGCGGGTGCGGTGGAGTCGTGTTTAGAAAACGGCGCGGATGCGATTTTTGCCAGTTTGTTTTATTTCATGCTGTTGGGTGGCGCGGGCGCACTCGTACATCGCTTGGCCAATACCTTGGATGCGATGTGGGGATATAAAACACCCCAATGGCAGCGCTTTGGCTGTTGTGCGGCGCGCATGGATGATGCGCTCAATTGGATTCCGGCGCGATTGTGTGCGCTATCTTACGCTTTGCTCGGGCAAACTCGATTGGCGTTCATGGCATGGCGACAGCAAGCGCCGCTGTGGGACAGCCCTAATGCCGGTCCGGTGATGGCCGCGGGCGCGGGCGCGCTGGGGATTCGCTTAGGCGGTGCTGCGCCTTATCATGGCCAAATTGAGCTGCGGCCTGAATTAGGCTTTGGCCCGTTGGCTAGTGCGCCAGATATCACGCGTAGCATTCAGCTCATTCAAACCACGCTGGCATGTTGGCTGGGCGGGATGGTTTTGGTTTTATTCTTTGCGATGGTGATTCATAGTGGCAGATTTTAAACAGGGCAAGCCATGTCATGCGGCGCCACGGCATGGTGGTAATTTATTGGCAGTACAAGCGCGTTTTGGTGGCGGTGACGCCGATTGGCTCGATTGCTCAACGGGGATTTCGCCTTATAGCTACCCTTTGCCCGCGATGCCCGAATCGGTCGCGCAGCGTTTGCCGCAAATCAGCCCTGAGTTTGGGGCGGTGGTTAAAGGCTATTACGGCAGTGCCCAGTGTTTGCCGGTGGCGGGATCGCAAGCGGCAATTGTGGCTTTGCCGCAGTTGCGCGCGCCTTGCCGCGTCGGCGTTTTGCGTTTGTCGTATGCCGAGCATGCTTGGCGTTGGCAGTTGGCAGGGCATACGGTGTGTTTACTGGCGCGAGACGAGATCGATGCCGCGCTCGATACGCTGGACGTGCTGATTTTAGTCAATCCCAATAATCCTGATGGGCACTGTTGGACGGCGCAGCAATTATTGGCCATGCACGCCAGATTGGCCGCGCGTGGTGCTTGGTTAATTGTTGATGAGGCGTTTATTGATGTTGATGCCGCCGAGAGTGTGTGCCAAGCCGCGAGTCAGCCTCATCGCTCTGGCTTGATTGTTTTGCGTGGTATTGGCAAGTTTTTTGGTTTGGCAGGGCTGCGTTTGGGGCTGGTTTTTGCTGATCAAGCCATATTGGCGGCTTTGGCGCAAATTATCGGCCCATGGTCGGTGAGCGGCCCCGCATTATGGGCTGGGCAATTGGCCTTAGCGGATGTGGCGTGGCAGCAACTGCAAAAAACGCGTTTGCAGCAAGTGGGCCAAGCGATGCGCGCGCAATTAATAACGCACGGTTTAATCCCAAGCAGCGAGCATCCGCTGATGCAGTTTTGCCTGGTCGATCAGATTGATCAATGGGGGTATGCGCTGGCAGCCAATGGCATATATGCTCGGGTGTTTAATACCAAAGATGTTGGTGTGGATGCGCTGCGTTTTGGTGCGTTAACGCAGCAGCAACAGGCGCAGTTTGCGCAGCGTTTGGCGCGCGCCGCAGCGCAAATACAATCGACTTAGGATCAACCATGCACGGCCCGCAAAGAATTGCTTGTTTAAGTAGCGAAACCGTTGAAGTGCTGTATGCCTTGGGGCAACAGCATCGTATTGTCGGCATCTCGGCCTTTTCGCGCCACCCCGCTGGCGTGACTAAAAATCACCCGATTATTTGCGGGTTTTCGAGTGCCAAAGTCGAAAAAATCTTGGCCGTTGAACCCGATTTGATTTTGGCGTATTCAAGCTTACAAGGTGAGATGGTCAAAGAGTGCGTTTTAGCGGGCTATGAAGTGCTGTTTTTTAATCAGCGCTCGATTGCTGGCATATTTAACATGATTCGCACCTTGGGCTTATTGCTTGACTGTACTGAACGCGCCAATGCCTTAGTCGCCGAGTTAAGCGCGCAGATTGCTGCTGCCAAATTGGCGGCGACGCGCTTTGCGTGGCGTCCCAAAGTGTATTTCGAGGAATGGCATACACCGCTGTATACCGGTATTTGCTGGGTGTCGGAGCTGATCTCGATTGCCGGTGGCGACGATATTTTTGCCGAGATTGCGCCTAAAGTGCGTGCTAAAGATCGCACCGTGACCCCTGAGCAAGTGATTGCGGGCGCACCAGATTTAATTCTGGGTAGTTGGTGTGGGCAAGCGTTTGCGCCGGAAACCGTAACCGCGAGGGCGGGCTGGGATGACATTGCTGCAGTAAAAAATCAGCAAGTATTTGAAATCAAAAGTGAAGATTTACTCGTTCCCGGCATCACGGCCATCACCCGTGGTTTGCCGCAGATTCAAGCGCATATTCGCCAGCTGTGCGAAAAGTAAATCTTCGGTGTTGTATTTATTTGAGTTTAGGAGTTGTCAGTATGAGTCAAGACCAAGCTAGAAACGAGCGCCACGCTGCGCGCATGGCGCGCAAAAAAGCCATTATCGACGCGCATATCGCCGAAGCCAATATCGACACCGGCATCATGATTTTGCTCACCGGCAACGGCAAAGGTAAATCATCGTCGGCGTTTGGTATGGTCGCGCGCGCCATTGGCCATGGGCTTAAAGTGGGCGTAGTGCAATTTATTAAAAACCGCACCGACACTGGCGAAGAAGCCTTTTTGGGCCAGCACTGCGAATGGCATGTGATGGGCGATGGATTTACGTGGGAAACGCAAAATTTTGATGCCGACAAAGCCCGCTCAGAAACCGCTTGGGCAATGGCGGCCAAAATGCTGAACGATCCAAGCTACGACGTGGTGGTGCTTGACGAGCTGACGTACTGCTTATCTTACAAATACCTCGATAAAGATATCGTATTGCGCGACCTAGAATCACGCCCCGAGATGCAACACGTCGTCGTCACCGGCCGCGCCGCGATTACTGAATTGCATGAAATCGCCGATACCGTCACGGTGTTGGCGGATGAAAAGCATGCGTATAAGTCTGGTATCAGAGCGCAAAAGGGGTTGGAGTGGTAATCGCCCCTGCGATGGGTGTTTAAGGCTAGGCTGCTCATGTTTTCTTGATGTCAAAAAAAACAAGGTAGGGTGTCAATGAGCAACGCGAATTGCACCGTTGCACCGTATGAGGCTGCGCCCAACGAGCAATTGCTTCGCGGCGCAATTCGCTACGCTCATTGACACCCTACGATGATTGCTATTTACGCGTTATCTGCATTGGAATTTGTCATGAGTGAGTTAGCTCCGCTACTAGAAAAAACGCTACACGAAGAAATCCCGTTAACGCGTGAAATTGGTATACAGGTTGTTCATGCTACGACTCAGCGAGTGCAACTTAGTGCGCCACTCTCGCCGAACATCAATCATAAATGCACCGCATTTGGCGGTAGCTTGTATGCCGTTGCGGTGTTGGCAGGCTGGAGTATGGTGTTTGCACAATTGCATGCTGCAGGCATTCACGCGCATATCGTGATTCAAGACGCCAAGATTGATTATTTATTGCCCGTGGTTGAAACAATTAACGCTGAATGCCGCGTGAATGGCGAGACTGATTTTGCGCATTGCTTGAAATTACTGGCCCGTAAAGGGCGAGGGCGGATAGAACTACCCGTGCAAATCATTACCGCGCAGGGCATAGCAGTGCGGTTTATTGGCAACTATGTGATTCACACCTAGGTATTCACTTTTTATGAGTTCATCTGCTGTTTTATTGATCGCCGCCCCATCCTCAGGCTCTGGCAAAACTACCATCACCGCTGGCTTGGCTTGGCTGTATCGGCGGCAAGGTTTGCGCGTAAAGGTTTTTAAATGCGGGCCGGATTTTCTCGATCCCTTGCTGCTGGGTTTTGCCAGCGGTGCGCCGGTGGATAATCTCGATTTATGGCTGGTGGGTGAAGATTTGTGCCGGCAAATGCTGGCACAAGCGGCGCGCGATTTTGATGTGATTTTGATCGAGTCGGTGATGGGCTTGTTTGACGGTGAGCCAAGTGCCGCCGATTTGGCGGTGCAGTTTGGCTTGCCGGTGTTGGCGGTGATCGACGCGGGCGCAATGGCGCAGACCTTTGGTGCGCTGGCGTTTGGTTTAGCGCATTACCGCGCGGATTTACCGTTTTTTGGTGTATTGGCCAATAAAGTGGCGGGTGAGCGCCACGCGCAGATGTTGCAAGAATCAGTGCCGTCTGCGCACTGGCAAGGCTGGATTGGGCGCGTTGCGCCGCTACCTGAGCGGCATTTGGGTTTGGCGCTGCCAGCAGAAATTCCCGATTTAGCCGAGAAGCTCGATGCACTGGCCGATGTGCTAGCGGCGCAGCCGATTGGTAACGCGCCAAACTTGCCAACAATTGAATTTGCCGCGCCGATTGCCAGCGAAATCGCGCCATTGCTGGCGGGGCAACGGATTGCGATTGCCCGCGATGCGGCGTTTTGTTTTATTTATCCAGCTAATTTAGCGTGTTTGACGGCTTTGGGGGCGGAACTACAGTTTTTCTCCCCGCTGGCGCACGAGGCTTTACCCGCTTGCGACGCCGTGTGGTTGCCCGGTGGTTACCCCGAGTTGCACGCGGCACAACTGGCCGCGCACCCGACGATACGCGCTGCGCTGGCGCAGCATGTGGCCGAGGACAAACCCATCTGGGCCGAATGCGGCGGCATGATTGCAATATGCGAATCGCTGACTTTACTCGATGGCACGATGCAGGCGATGTGGGGCGTGTTGCCTGCACAGGTGAGTATGCAAACCCGCTTAGCCGCGCTTGGGCCGCAAAGTTTTGACGTGGGGTCGGGGGCGCTGCGTGGGCATACGTTTCATTATTCAACATTGCAGACGCAGCTTGAGCCTATAGGGTATGGTTCGCCATGCCGCTTAGGGTCAAGTGCTGAGGCCATATACCGACAAGGTAGTTTGCAGGCTTCGTATTTGCATGCGTGGTTTATGAGTAGTCCAATCGCGACGGCGGCGTTATTTGGCGCGGTTTGATGGACTGGTTTGATCGAAGGTTTGGGTGATGGTCAGCGTGGGTCAACTGGCGTTGATCGTTGGTGCTTTGACGTCAGCATGACGTCGCGCCGCGGTATTACAAATTGGCATCATGATTGGAATGTTGGAATTAAATATGAGCTTTAAATTTAAATTGGCCGTGATGGTCGTGAGTGCTTCGCTGGTGACTGGGGCAGTGAGCGCGGCAGTGAGTGTGCAAGATGATTTGGGTGTGACGGTGACGCTAGCCAAACCCGCTGCGCGCATTATTAGTTTAGCGCCGCATGCGACTGAAGATTTGTTTGCCATTGGCGCGGGCGACTTGATTGTCGGCGCGGTTAATTACAGTGATTATCCGGCCAAAGCCAAAGAAATTGAGCGCATTGGTGGGTATAACGGTTTTGATTTAGAGCGCATTCGGGCGCTGAAACCGGATTTAATTATTGCTTGGGGTAGCGGCAATCCACAGCGCCAGCTTGATCAAATTAAGCAACTAGGGATTCCGGTTTTTACGACGTTTTCTAAAAAAATGGCCGATATCCCAACGGTGCTGGAGCGCTTAGGGGTATTAACCCAGCAAACAGCGGGTGCGGCCAAGGCGGCGAAACACTATCGCGAGCAATTGGCGCGGTTAGAAAAAACTTACTCTGGCCGAGCGCCAGTGCGGGTGTTTTATCAGATTTGGGATCGGCCTTTAATGACGATCAATAACACCCAGATTATTTCGGATGTGATGCGCTTGTGTGGTGCGGTGAATGTGTTTGGCCATTTGCCAGAATTAACCCCCAAAGTGGATGTCGAGGCGGTGTTGGTGGCCAATCCAGATGCGATTATGACCAGCGGCGAGCCGGGAGTGAAGGGCGACGTGTTAGCCAGTTGGCAGCGCTGGAAAAACCTAAAAGCGGCGCAAAATAAGCAGTTTTATGTGCTACCCAAAGACATCATTAGCCGTATGGGGCCACGCTTAGTCGATGGCGCGCAAGCGATGTGTGAAGCGGTAGAGCAAGTTCGACAAGTTAAATAATGCGCGGTCATACAGACGTTGCTGGGGGAAAAAAATGAATTTGGCGCGGTTAACGCCACAAAAAATGTTGCTGACGCTGAGCGTGTTATTGCTTGTGCTATTGCTGAGCGTGGCCATCAGTGTGTCAGTGGGCAGTACATCGCTGCGGCCATGGCAGTTTTGGTATGACAACGCCGAATCAGCGTTGGCGCGTGACGTGGTGCTTGAGCTGCGATTGCCGCGCACGCTGTCGGCGTTGGTGGTGGGCGGCTTGTTGGCTTTGGCGGGGACTTTGCAACAAGTACTGCTGCGTAACCCTTTGGCCGACCCTTATATACTGGGTACTTCTGGCGGGGCCAGTGTCGGCGCGCTGTTGGCGCTATTACTCGGGGTGGGTACTTTGGGGGTGAATGCTGCCGCCGGTACGGGGGCACTATTGAGTATTTTGATTGTTTTTTTGCTGGCTGGGCGTGATCGCTCGAGTACGCAAACCCGATTATTGTTGACTGGGGTGGCGTTGGCGGCATTTTGCGGCGCTTTGTCGTCTTTATTGCTGAGCATGGCGCCCGATGGTTTATTGCGCGGCATGATATTTTGGTTGATGGGTGATTTAGCGGGCGCGCATTGGCAATCGGGGGCGGCGGTGTTGTGTGTTTTATTGTTGCTGGTTTGGCCCTTGGCACGTGAGCTTAATATTATGGGCATGGCGGCCGAATCGGCGCATGCCTTGGGTTTAAATCACCAACGGCTGCGCTGGGTGCTGTATTTTGCCGCCGCTTTAGCCAGCGCTTTGGCGGTTACTACTGCTGGGATGATTGGCTTTGTCGGCTTGATTGTGCCGCATGCGCTGCGTTTAATCATTGGCCAAGATTTGCGCTTGTTATTGCCAGCGGCGACGTTGGCCGGCGGCATTGTTTTGCTGTGGGCCGATATCATCGCCCGCACTTTGATTGCACCGCAGCAGTTGCCAGTGGGTGTAGTGATGGCGCTATTGGGTGTGCCGGCGTTTTTGTATTTATTAAGTCGGCGGGCGGTGCGATGAGCGTTCAACCGACATCGATGCTGTTGCAGCATGTGAGCATTGCCCAAGCGGATCGCCGCTTAATTAGCGATTTGTCGTTACACATTCAGCCGGGGGAAGTGTGGCTGGTGTTGGGTGAGAATGGCTGCGGTAAAAGTACTTTATTATCGGCAATGGCCGGCTGGCACGCGCTGGCCGCGGGCGAGATTGCGCTGCAAGGGCGGCCTTGGGTCGATTGGCCGCATGGTGAGCGCGCTAAAATGCTGGCGTGGCAAACGCAGCAAGATGAATGCCCGTTCCCACTCACCGTGCTGGAAAAAACCCTGACTGGCCGTCATCCGCATTTATCCCGTTTTGCTTGGGAAAGCGCTGCCGATGTGGCTTTGGCGCAAGCGCAATTGGCGCGGTTGGATTTGTCCTTGCTGGCTGCGCGTGATTTGGCGACTTTATCCGGCGGTGAGCGCCGCCGCGTGGCGTTGGCCACCGCCTTAACGCAAGATGCGCCGTTGTTATTACTCGATGAGCCGTTATCGCAACTTGATTTACGCCATCAACAGCAAGCGCTGCAGGTGCTGAGCGAAGAGCAGGCGAAGGGGCGCGCCATTGTGATGGTGACGCATGAGCCGAACCACGCGCATTTTTTTGCCGCTGAGCATTGCCGCGTCTTGCTGCTGTTTGGTGATGGTCGCTGGTTGGCGGGGCCGCGCGCGGAAGTGTTAACCGCGGATCATCTGACTGCGCTATACCATCACCCGATTGTTGAAATCACGACGCCAGATCGGGCGTGGTTTATCCCGCGTTAAGATTTTTTGAGTTTCTCTTTTGAATCAACCGTGCTGCTCACTACGTTGGGGCTTGCTTGTTTGGCGTGGCTTTGCGCTAGCCAATAGGCTAACAACGCAGGGTGCACCACGGTTTTTGCTGTTTATGATTGGATTTTATGCCGACTTTAATGATACAAGGCTGCACCTCCGACGCCGGTAAATCAACGCTCACCGCCGCGCTGTGCCGCTTATTGCTGCGCCAAGGTATTTCGGTGGCCCCGTTTAAGCCACAAAATATGGCGCTCAATTCAGCAGTGACGCCCGATGGCGGTGAAATCGGCCGCGCGCAAGCGGTGCAAGCGTTTGCCTGTGGCTTGGCGCCGCATACTGATATGAATCCGGTGCTACTCAAGCCCTCGAGCGATTGCCGCGCGCAGGTGATTATTCAAGGCAAATCGATTGGTAACCTCGATGCGGTGGATTATCACGCGTATAAAACCACCGCGCGCGCCGCGGTGTTTGAGTCTTGGCAGCGGCTGGCGGCGCAGTACGATTGGGTGTTGGTTGAAGGCGCAGGCAGCCCGGCGGAAGTGAATTTGCGCGCTGGTGACATTGCCAATATGGGCTTTGCCGAAGAAGCCGATTGCCCAGTGTGGCTGGTGGCCGATATTGATCGCGGCGGGGTGTTTGCGCATTTTGTGGGGACTTTGGCGTGTCTGTCAGAGTCAGAGCAGGCGCGAATTCAAGGTTTTATTATTAATCGCTTTCGCGGCGATATTGCGCTATTGCAGCCCGGTTGTGATTGGTTAGAGGCCAAAACCGGCAAGCCAGTGTTGGCGGTGGTGCCGTATTTACATGGTTTGGACATTGCCGCTGAAGACGCTGTGCCACGCACCGCGAGCGGTGTTGCTGGTGACTTTAAAATCGTCATTGCGACCTTGCCGCATATATCTAATCACACCGATTTTGATCCGCTGCGCCGAATCGCTGGGATTAACTGCCAATTTGCTAACCCGAATCAGCCTTTGCCGGCGTGCGATTTATTGATTTTGCCTGGGAGTAAAAATACGCAGGGCGATTTGGCTTGGTTGCGCCAGCAAGGCTGGGATCAACAGATTGCCAGGCATTTACGCTACGGCGGTAAATTGATCGGCATCTGTGGTGGCTATCAAATGTTGGGTGAGCTTATTATTGATGAGGTAGGTATTGAATCGCAGCAATTGTCTAGTGCGGGGCTGGGGTATATACCCATGGTGACAAAACTAGAGGCTGAGAAACAATTGCGCTTGGTGCAAGGGCAATTTATTGCGGATGGCTTTGTGGGAGCGGGCGCGCTGGCGGTGCAGGGTTATGAAATTCATGTTGGGCAAAGTACTTTGCGTGGGGATGGCTGGCAGGATTTGTTGCAATTGGATGATGGCCGTACCGAAGGGGTGATTTCTACCGATGGGCAAATCATCGGTACGTATTTGCATGGTGTATTTGATCAATTTCCCGCGTTGACGGCGTTATTGGCTTGGGCCGGCTGGCAGGGGGCTATCGATCAATTGCCTGATGCTGATGCGCAGCTTGATCGGGAAATAGACCGATTGGCCGACGCGCTCGATTTGGCGATGGATTGGCAGAAGGCCGCGTTGTTAGGTTTGTAGTGTTACGTGTAAGCTGATGATTTGTATTAATAAACTTTGTATTAAGTATTTGCTGTCTATAGTTTAAGCGATAGTAATCTATGAGTGGCGCAAGGGTTTGCGCTGTGATTGCTCCGGCTTAAATTGTGGAGGTTTGCAATGAGTATTCGTGCCAAGTTAGTGGTTTTGAGTGCCGTTTTGCTGTTGATGATTGCCCTTATGGGTGGAGCATCTTTGCGCGGTTTATCGCATACGTTTGATGATTTTGAGGTGACGTATAAAGACCGCGTGGAGCCCATCAGTCATTTGCGCATTGTTGCAGATATGTATGCGGTCAATATTGTCGATACCGCGCACAAGGCCAATCATCAGCAAGTCCCTTATGCAAAAGCATTGGAATTAGTTCGTCAGGCGCGCACTGAAATTAATCGCAATTGGGACGCATTTTTAGCGGATGAGCCGGCGGCAAGCGAAAAATCGGTGATTGAAGAGGTAAAGCAAAAAAAACTCGCGGCAGACAAGGTGGTTACAGATCTTGAGCAAGTTTTAGCGGCTGGCAATGCTGCTGCCTTGGATGGTTTGGTACGTGACCAGCTATATCAGTCGGTCGATCCAGTTTCTGGCCAAATTGCGCAATTAGTCGATCTGCAAATGGCGGCGATTAAAGTTAATTTTGAAGATGCACAGCATGAATATACTCAGGCAAAAGTTTGGGCTTGGACTTTGATGGGTTTGGCGTTGGTGTTTGGGGTTGGTTTTTCGGCGTGGGTGATTGTCGGGATGAGCCGCAAAATCAATGCACTTAAAAACAGTATGTTGTTAGCGCAACAGCGGCAAGATTTAACGATTCGTGCCGCTGTGGATGGGCATGATGAAGTTGATAGCATTGCCATGGCGTATAACGAGTTGGCACAAAAATTACAGACCTTGGTTACGAGCATCGCCACCGCAATTAATACCGTGAGCAGTGAGGCCAATAGCCTCGCCGCTTGTAGTGAGCAAGTTTCGCAGGCGACGATGATTGGCGCTGAATCGACCAGCCAAATGGCCGCTGCCGTGGAGCAAGTGACTGTAGGGATTTCGCATGTGGCCGATAGCGCAGCACAAGCCAAGTCTTTAGGCCAACAAACGTGCCAGCGCGCCGTGGTTGGGGCGCAAAAAATACAAAAAGCGGTTTCTGAAATCCAAGGTATTGATCGAGAAGTGTCGGCCGCAGCGGAAAGGGTGGCGATGCTCGGCAACGACTCCGAAAAAATCAGCATGATTGTAGGGGTAATTAAAGACGTCGCCGAGCAAACCAATTTATTGGCACTCAATGCGGCGATTGAAGCGGCTCGAGCTGGGGAGCAAGGGCGGGGCTTTGCGGTTGTTGCCGATGAAGTGAGAAAGCTCGCTGAGCGCACTGCCGCGGCCACGGTTGATATTCAACAAATGGTCGGCCGTATTGATCAAACCAGCAAAGATGCCGTAGCCAGTATTAGTCAAACGGCCAATCGAGCGCATGACTGCGCCGAAATCGCCGGTGGTGCAGGCGAGTCAATCGATGGGATTAACGCCAGCGTGATCGATGAAGATGAATCCGTGTCGCAAATTGCCGAGGCGCTCAATGAGCAGCGCGCTGGGATGCAGCAAATTGCGATGCAGGTTGAGCGCGTGGCGCAAATGACCGATGAAAATTCTGCCGCGGTGGCGGGAATGAGTCAGTCGGCCAATCTATTGGAAGCATTGACGGTGCGTTTGCGCCAAGACGTGGGGCATTTTCAGTATTGATACGAGGTTTATGCTGAATTAGTGTCGGATTGTGGGTGTGGAGAAAATAATTTTAAAATATTTTCAAAAAAGGCTTGCGCTACTGGCGATCGTTAGATATTATGCACGCCTGTTGCCGATGTAGCTCAGTTGGTAGAGCACCTGACTTGTAATCAGGGGGTCGCGAGTTCGATTCCTGCCGTCGGCACCAAAGAAATCTAAGGGTTGTAGCTTTTTTGAGCTACAACCCTTTTTTCGTTACTACGGCGAAGTATTTCGTCTGTTTTTTTGTTAAGTAGTGTGATTTTTATACTTATATCAGCAAGATCAGGTCTGGGTCTGATAAAATCTGCCACTAAGAGTGTTTCTATCGTTTTAAGGAAGTTTGATGACTACCGCTGATTCGCAGCCTGCTTCACCGATTAGTGCTCCGGCATTGTTGAGAGAATTACAAAAAAATAGCCCTGTATTTCGGGATTGCTTGCCGCTGGCCATTGGCGTCGACAAACAACTATTTGCCGCTCGGCCAGAGTTGAGTCATCGCGTGTTGCGCCAAGCATTGGCGATGCATACTCGCTCATTGCGCTACCTTAAGGCGATGCAGGTGGCAAAAGTTCGCTTTAACTTGGATGGCAGTCAGGCGGATGAAGTGACTGAAGAGCAACGCGTATTTGCCGCAAACAGTCTTCACGAGTACTTCAAAAAAGCCGCGACTCAGCGTAAAGAAAAAGAAGCCGCTGAAGCAGCAAAAGTTGCTGAGGCGCAAAAATTAGAAAAGCTCAACCAGTTGGCGGCGAAGTTTTCACGCGATTAATTGATTGAGTTTGTTGTGTTGTAAAAAAGCCCGCTGCACTGCAGCGGGCTTTTTGTTTGGGTGGCGCTTTTTTGGCGCTGATAATTAAGCGAGCAGGTGTTTAACTGCGTCGCGTTCTTCAGATAGCTCTTTAGCAGTCGCGTCCATGCGTGCGCGGCTAAATTCACTGATTTCAAGTCCGGTAATGATTTCGTATTTACCATCTTTGCAAGTAACAGGGTAGCCGTAGATTAAATCGCTATAGCCGTATTCGCCATTGGCGGGTACGCCCATCGTTACCCAGTCACCCTCTGGTGTACCTAAAACCCAATTGCGAATGTGATCAATGGCTGCATTAGCAGCTGATGCAGCAGACGATAGGCCGCGCGCCTTGATAATAGCTGCGCCACGTTGTTGTACGGTCGGGATGAATTCGCTCTCTAACCATTTTTGATCATTGATCAAAGTGGCCGCATTCGCGCCTTTCACTTCTGCGTGGAAAATGTCCGGGTACTGGGTGGCAGAGTGATTGCCCCAGATGATCATCTTCTTCACGTCGCTAATTGTAGTACCGGTTTTTTGCGCTACTTGTGTCGTGGCGCGGTTGTGATCAAGGCGCATCATGGCAGTGAAATTGGCTGGGTTTAGATCTGGTGCGTTTTTCATTGCGATGTAGGCGTTGGTGTTGGCTGGGTTGCCGACTACCAAAACTTTAACGTCACGGCTTGCAACTTCATTCAGCGCACGGCCTTGGGCTGTAAAGATTGCGCCGTTGGCTTCTAGTAAGTCTTTGCGTTCCATGCCTGGGCCGCGTGGGCGTGCGCCAACGAGTAAGGCGATATCAGCATCTTTAAAGGCTACTTTTGGATCGTCGCTTTGTACGATTCCTTGTAGTAAAGGAAAAGCACAATCATCCAATTCCATGACGACGCCATTAAGTGCTGGCAGCGAAGGTGTAATGTCGAGTAATTGTAAAATTACAGGCTGGTCTGCACCAAGCATGGCACCAGAGGCGATACGGAACAAAAGGCTGTAACCAATTTGACCTGCAGCACCAGTAACAGCAACGCGAATAGGTTGTTTCATCGAGCATACTCCAAGTAAGTGGCGGTTGATCGCCATCAAGCAAATAAGAATTTGGCCGCCTTGATTATGACTGCAAAGCGAGAACTTTGATACTTAGCAAGTAATCTTATCACGATGACGATTGGGTGCGTAGTAAGTTTAATAAAAACAAAAATTTGGTGTTATATCTTTTGTCTTATATAAGACTGTAGTAGACTCGGCATCGACAACATGATAAAAAGATAAAGTTGCATGAAAAAACTAGCGGCGCAGCCTCTATATAAGCAAGTTATACGCGAAGTTATGACTGCGGTTGAGGCAGGTGAATGGCAGGATGACGAAAGTTTACCGAGCGAAGTTGAGCTGGGCGTGCGCTTTGGTGTAAGTCAAGGTACAGTCCGTAAGGCGCTTGATTCCTTGGTGACCGAAGGCGTTTTGTATCGGCGTCAGGGTGTAGGTACTTTCGTGGCAGGAATGAATGACTTTCTGGCCCGAGGACAGTTTTTGCCATTGGCCGGTGCCGATGGTGTAGCGCCAAAAATTGAACTACTTGGTTGCGTACGGATTCATGCAGGCGAACAGCTGGCAGATATATTGGGTTTGCGACGAGGTGCTGCCTTATGGCAGGTGCGTCGCTTACTTAGGGTTTCGGGTGTTGTCATTGGGTTGGAAGAAATGTTGCTGCCTGAGGTAGGGTTTCCCAATCTAGATATCCGACGCATTCGTGAGTTAAAAGGTAACTTACGTGAGTTGTGCTGGCGCGATTTTGGTGTGCGTTTGCGTGATGGTGAAGTGCGCTATCGCGCGGTAGCTGCAGGACAGAGCGAGGCACGCTTACTGATGGTGGATTTAAACGAGCCGCTATTGCAATTGGTTCGTTTAGCGAGAGATTTTGAAGGTAAGCCACAGGTTTGGAGTGTGGCATGGCTCAAAACCGAGACACTTGCTTTTGAACCCGCACCATTTGCATAGATTTTTTAATACTGATAACAGCTCCTTTAAGGACTAAATCAGACTACCTAAGCTCTTAGAGCTTTATTTGTAACTATAGAGAGGAAAGAGCGTATGCAAAAAACACGCCCAAAACACCTCGCGCTATGGCAAATCCGTTTGCCACTGCCGGGGATTGTGTCCATCTTGCACCGCATTAGCGGTTTGTTGATGTTCGCAGCCATTCCATTCATGTTGTATGCGCTAGAAGGCTCTTTGTCTTCGGCTGAGCGTTTTGCGGCATTTAAAGACTGCATCGGCAATCCGCTGGTGAAGCTGTTCTTGTTGGCGGTGTTGTGGGCCTATTTGCATCACGCCTGTGCGGGTACGCGCTTTTTGTTTTTAGATATCCATAAAGGCTTGGATTTAAAAACTGCGCGCTTCACTTCTTATCTTGTCTTGGCAGTGAGCTTGTCATTGACCGTCATTATTGGAGCGATCACATGGTAAATCGTCATGTTGTCGGTGCGCATTATGGATTGCGCGATTGGTTAGTGCAGCGCGTGACTGCCGTCATTATGTTGGCTTACACCTTGGGTGTAGTGGCCTTTATTCTTTTTGCTAACGGCGCGTCGTTTGAAGCTTGGCAAGCATTGTTTGCCAGCACTTGGGTGAAAATTGTCACCACGATTACGATCATTGCATTGTTATGGCATGCCTGGGTTGGCGTTCGCGACATCTGGATGGATTACATTCAGCATATTGGCGTCAAGCTCACAATGCACGTGCTGACACTGCTGTGGTTGCTCGCTAGCTTGATTTACATGGTTAAAGTTGTATGGGGTGTTTTATGAGCCAAGAATCTACAAAACGTCCGATTCCAGTTCGCAAATTTGACGCGCTGATCGTCGGCGCGGGTGGTGCGGGATTACGTGCTGCGTTGCAATTGTCTGAAGCGGGGGTTAAAACCGCCGTTCTATCTAAAGTATTCCCAACGCGCTCGCACACTGTAGCAGCGCAAGGTGGCGTTTCAGCTTCATTGGGTAATTCTGAGCCAGATCACTGGACTTGGCATATGTACGACACCGTAAAAGGTTCGGACTGGCTGGGTGACCAAGACGCAATTGAATTTATGTGCCGTGAAGCACCAAAAGTGGTGATTGAGCTTGAGCACTTTGGTATGCCGTTCGATCGCAATGCTGACGGCACGATTTATCAGCGCCCATTCGGCGGCCACATGAGCAATTTCGGCGAAAAACCAGTTCGCCGCGCCTGTGCTGCGGCTGACCGTACCGGTCACGCCATGTTGCACGCTTTATATCAACGTAACGTTCGCGCTAATACGCAATTTTTCGTTGAGTGGATGGCGCTGGACTTGATTCGCGATGAAAACGGTACAGTGCAAGGCGTGGTAGCGATGGAAATGGAGACTTCAGAAGTCGTTATTTTCCAAGCGAAAGCCACTTTGTTTGCTACTGGCGGCGCGGGTCGTATTTATTCTTCTTCTACCAATGCCTTTATTAATACTGGCGACGGTTTGGGTATGGCCGCGCGTGCGGGTGTGCCATTAGAAGACATGGAATTCTGGCAATTTCACCCAACTGGCGTTGCCGGTGCGGGGGTATTGATTACTGAAGGTGTGCGCGGTGAGGGCGGTATTTTACGCAACTCTAACGGCGAGCGCTTTATGGAGCGTTACGCACCGAATGCTAAAGATTTGGCTTCGCGTGACGTGGTTTCGCGTGCGATGGTGACCGAGATTAACGAAGGCCGTGGTTGTGGCCCAAATAAAGATCACGTTTTGCTGGATATTACGCATTTAGACCCAGAAGTGATTATGTCGAAATTGCCGGGTATTCGCGAAATTTCGATCAAATTTGCCGGTGTTGATCCAATCAAAGCGCCAATCCCTGTTGTGCCAACTTGCCACTACCAAATGGGCGGTATTCCGACCAATTACAAAGGTGAAGTGGTCACTGGCGACTCAACGGTCAAAGGCTTTTACGCTGCCGGTGAGTGCGCTTGTGCTTCGGTGCATGGCGCAAACCGCTTGGGTACCAACTCATTACTCGATTTGCTGGTATTCGGTAAATCTTCTGGCAATTCAATGATCGACTACATTAAGTCGCACCATGAATCGTTCCCAGAAATCTCAATGAAAGACGTTGAGCGTTCAGTGGCACGTGTTGCCCGTTTGGATAATCAAACCAGCGGCACGAATGTGAACGAAGCGCGCTTGGCAATGCAGCGCACTATGCAAGCGCATGCTGGCGTATTCCGCTTTAAAGACATGCTGGCTGAAGGCGTTTCGAAGATTCTCGAAGTCGAAAAAATGGTTAAAAACACCGTGATTGCCGACAAATCGAAAACCTTTAATACCGCGCGCCTTGAAGCGCTGGAATTAGAAAATCTGATCGAAGTGGCGAAAGCGACGATGATTTCTGCCAATGCGCGCACTGAATCACGCGGCGCGCACGTGCGTGACGACGCGATTGATAGCCCAGAACAACCGAATGGTCGTGACGATAAAAACTGGCTGAAACACAGCCTGTGGTTTAGCTCAGACAATCGCCTTGAATATAAACCCGTCAATTTAACGCCGCTGACTGTTGATTCTGTCGCGTTGAAGACTCGCTCATACTAAGAGGTTGCTATGACTACCCAATCCGTAAAATTTCGCGTTTATCGTTACGATCCAGATAAAGACGCTAAGCCGTATATGCAAGACATCAGTGTTGATGTCGACACCACCACTGAGCGCAAATTGCTCGATGCCTTGGTGAAACTCAAAGTGGTTGATGAATCGTTGTCATTCCGTCGCTCATGCCGTGAAGGCGTGTGTGGCTCGGATGCAATGAACATCAACGGCAAAAATGGTCTGGCCTGTATTACCGATATCGATACGCTCAAACAGCCAATCGAAGTGCGTCCATTACCAGGCTTGCCAGTGATTCGTGATTTGATCGTCGATATGACGCAGTTTTTTAAGCAATATCATTCGATCAAACCGTATGTCATTAACGACAGCCCAGCGCCGGATCGTGAACGTCTGCAAAGCCAAGAAGATCGTAAAGAGCTTGATGGTTTGTATGAATGCATTTTGTGCGCCTGCTGCTCAACATCATGCCCGTCGTTCTGGTGGAATCCGGACAAATTTGTCGGTCCAGCGGGTTTGTTAGCGGCGTATCGCTTTATTGCCGATACCCGTGACGAAGCCACTAGCGCGCGTTTGGATAATCTAGAAGACCCTTATCGTTTATTCCGTTGCCATAGCATTATGAATTGCGTTGATGTTTGCCCGAAAGAGCTCAATCCAACCAAGGCCATCGGCAAGATTAAAGATCTAATGGTGAAGCGTATTTCTTAATAATAGGTGGGTATTTCCTTCTAGACTTTTTGTGATAAAGCCTGCATGGTTATACCCATAGGGGGTCTAGATGAATGAAGTTGAATTTAAAAGAATCGTGTGGCGCTCTCGTCGTGGATTGTTGGAGTTGGATTTGCAATTAGAGCGCTTCGTTTCCGATGTTTTACCCACGTTATCTGAGTCTGAATTGGCTGTGTACGAACAAGTTTTAATGCTGCCCGATTGGGACTTTTTAGAGTACGTCAATGGCAAGTCAGTGTGTCCTGATGCACAGCTGGCCGTGATGATAGCGCGCATTAGCGCCGCACAACAGTAACGTAC
Organism: Deefgea piscis; assembly: GCF_013284055.1. Taxonomy (NCBI): domain Bacteria; kingdom Pseudomonadati; phylum Pseudomonadota; class Betaproteobacteria; order Neisseriales; family Chitinibacteraceae; genus Deefgea; species Deefgea piscis. The sequence continues at coordinate 2,807,512 of NZ_CP054143.1, forward strand.
AGCTTAGGCTGTTTAACAGGAGTCTATAGATGGATAAGAAAGTCACGCTAACGTATAACGACGGACAAAGCACACTCGATTTCCCAGTGTTGCCGAGCACGCTGGGTCCTGATGTTGTAGATATCCGTAAATTTTCGCAAACGGGGATGTTTACCTTCGACCCGGGTTTTTTAGCAACTTCAAGTTGCGAATCCAAAATCACTTTCATCGACGGTGATTTAGGGCAGTTGTACTACCGTGGCTATCCCATCGAACAGTTGGCAGAAGACTCTGATTACCTCGAAGTCTGCTATTTGTTGATCAACGGTGAGTTGCCAACCGTGGCTGAAAAAGCGGGCTTCCAAAAAACCGTCATGAGTCACACCATGATTCACGACCAATTGACGCGCTTTTTTAACGGCTTTCGCCGTGACGCGCATCCAATGGCAATGATGGTTGGCGTAGTTGGTGCTTTGTCTGCGTTCTACCAAGACAGCTTGGACATCAATAACGAAGAGCACCGCAAAGTGGCGATGTTCCGTTTGATTTCTAAAATCCCAACCATTGCAGCCATGTGCTACCGCTACAACCAAGGTTTGCCATTCGTTTACCCACGTAACGATTTGAGCTACACCGCCAACTTCATGCACATGATGTTCTCAACACCATGCGAGCCGTATGTACCCAACCCAGTGTTGGTGCGGGCGTTGGATGTGATTTTCACTTTGCATGCCGATCACGAACAAAATGCATCAACTTCGACCGTGCGTTTGGCCGGCTCGTCGGGTGCTAATCCATTTGCCTGTATCGCTGCTGGTATCGCTTGCTTGTGGGGCCCATCACATGGTGGCGCCAACGAAGCGGTCTTGGTGATGTTGGACGAAATCGGTTCAGTCGATAACGTACCGGCCTTTATGGATGGCGTGAAAGCTAAAACACATAAACTGATGGGCTTTGGTCACCGTGTTTACAAAAACACCGACCCACGTGCCAATGTGATGCGCCGTATCTGCCACGAAGTATTGGCTGAAATGGGCTTGCAAGACGATCCGAAATTCAAATTGGCAATGGAATTGGAAAAAATCGCGCTGGAAGATCCGTACTTCATCGAGCGTAAACTTTATCCAAACGTTGATTTCTACTCAGGCATCGTTCAATCGGCCTTGGGCATTCCTGTACCGATGTTTACGGTGATTTTTGCCTTGGCACGCACTGTAGGTTGGATTAGCCACTGGAATGAAATGATTTCTGATCCAGGCATGAAAATCGGTCGTCCACGTCAGCAATACACTGGCGCGCAAAAACGCGATTTTGTACCTATTGATCAACGCGGCTAAGACCCCGTTCCTGCGCCCTTATGTACCCCATGAGGGCGTAGCAGCATTGACCGGCCTAGGTGCATCAACTTGCAAAGCTTAGGCGGATAAAACTGGATACACGGCAATGATGAAAGAACTCGAAACAAATTCTCAGCTTTTTGGCGGCAACGCACCTTTCGTAGAAGATCTTTACGAACAGTATTTATTTGACCCAACTTCGGTAGACGCTGAATGGCGGGCCTATTTTGACAAACTGCAACTCAGTAGCGGCAATACCGCGCGTGATATTGCACGTGCGCCGATTGAAGAGTCATTTCGGCAGTTAGCCAAGCAGCCAATCCGTGCCGCTGGCGTTGCCGATGAAGGCGCAATTGAACGCCAAGTCAACTTACTGCGTTTAATTTCAGCTTACCGCATTATGGGTAGCCGCGGCGCGAGCTTAGATCCATTGGAAAGAATGGATAAAGTGGCGATGCCACAATTGGATCCTAAAACTTACAACCTATCTGATAGTGATATGGCGGTGAAGTTGGGTACCAATATCGCTGGCTTAGAGCGCGCAACGCCAACTGAAGTGCTGGGATTTTTAAAGCAAACTTATTGCGGCAATATTGGCTTGGAATACATGCACATTACCGATGCGGAAGAGCGCAGCTGGGTGCAAGAATTCTTTGAGTCAAGTCGTTCGCAACCGAGCTTTAATGTCGAGCAAAAAAAACGCATTCTCAAGCAAGTGACTGCCGCGGAAACGCTTGAGCAGTATTTGCATAAAAAATATGTGGGTCAAAAACGTTTCTCGCTGGAAGGCGGCGATTCAATGATTCCGGCAGTTGATTATTTAGCACAAGCAGCCGGTGCGGCTGGTGTGCAAGAAATGGTCATCGGCATGGCGCATCGTGGCCGCTTGAATATGCTAGTCAATATCTTGGGCAAGCAACCGCGTGATTTGTTCGGCGAATTTGAAGGCCGTTACGACACTTCGCTGGCATCGGGCGATGTGAAGTACCACATGGGCTTTAGCTCGGACATCCCAACGTCCGGTGGTCCATTGCATTTAACCTTGGCGTTTAATCCATCGCATTTAGAAATCGTTAACCCCGTGGTTGAGGGTTCGGTGCGTGCACGTCAACATCGCCGCCGCGATGTGATTGGTGACCAAGTATTACCGTTATTGATTCATGGTGACTCGGCCTTTATTGGTCTAGGTACCAATCAAGGTACGTTCAATCTGTCGCAAACGCGCGGTTATGGCACTGGTGGTACGGTACATTTGGTCATCAATAACCAAGTGGGCTTCACGACCTCGGACATTCGTGACAATCGTTCGACGATTTACAGCACTGATATCGCCAAGATGGTTGAAGCGCCGATTTTCCACGTCAATGGTGATGATCCAGAAGCCGTTTGCTTGGTGACGGATGCGGCATTGAAATACCGTCAGAAATTCCATAAAGACGTGGTGATTGATCTGGTTTGCTACCGTAAACACGGTCACAACGAAGCCGATGATCCGTTTGTAACGCAACCGATGATGTATCGCCAAGTGGCTAAGCATCCGGGCGCACGCCGTAAATACGCCGATCGTTTGATCGCCGAAGGCGTAGTCACTGCAGCAGAAGCCGATGGCATGATTCAAGCGTATCGCGATGCATTGGATCGCGGTGAACACGTTGAAAAAACCACGCTGACTGATTACAAACGCTCACACGCCATTGACTGGTCAAAATACCTCGGTACGCACTGGCGTCAGCCGGTCGTAACGGCCGTTCCACAAGCCGATTTGATTCGCTTGACCGAAAAATTCACCGCAGTGCCAGAAGGCTTTAAGCTGCGCGCTAACGTTGAAAAAATCATCAACGAACGTAAAGCAATGGCTGCAGGCGATACGCCAGTTGACTTTGGTATGGCCGAGCATTTGGCTTACGCCACCTTGTTGACTGAAGGTCATGGCGTGCGTTTGTCAGGTGAAGATTCGGGCCGTGGTACGTTCAATCACCGCCATGCTGTTTTGCACGATCAAAATCGTGAGAAATGGGATCACGGCGTGCATGTGCCGCTACAAAATCTATCGGAAAACCAAGCACCATTCCGCGTAATTGATTCGATCTTGAACGAAGAAGCCGTTTTGGCATTTGAATATGGCTATGCCTGCTCAGAGCCGAACGAATTAGTGATTTGGGAAGCGCAGTTTGGTGACTTTGCCAACGGCGCGCAGGTGGTCATCGACCAATTTATTACTTCGGGTGAAACCAAGTGGGGCCGTTTGTGTGGCCTGACTATGGTCTTGCCGCACGGTTACGATGGTCAAGGTCCAGAGCATTCTTCAGCGCGGGTTGAGCGTTATTTACAATTGTGTGCTGAGCACAACATCCAAGTGGTGATGTTGTCTGAAGCGGCGCAAATGTATCACGTGCTGCGCCGTCAAATGTTGCGTCCATATCGCAAGCCATTGATTGTCATCATGAGTAAAAAACTCTTGAAGGCAAAAAATGCCGCCAGCCCAATTGAGCATTTTACCAATGGTGAATTCCGCTCGGTGATCGGTGAAGCGCAAGAGCTCGATGGTAAAAAAGTCAAACGCGTGGTGTGCTGCTCAGGTCAAGTGTATTTCGATCTGCTGGCCGGTCGCAGTGAGCGTGAGATTAAAGACATCGCCATCGTGCGAATTGAGCAACTGTACCCATTCCCAGCTGATGAGCTCAAAGCAGAATTGAGCAAGTATCCAAACGCTAAAGAAATTATGTGGGCGCAAGAAGAGCCACGCAATCAAGGCGCATGGCATCAACTACGTCATCGCTTAGAAGACGTGCTGGAACCAAAACAAGTGTTGCAATACGCGGGTCGTCCATCGTCGGCATCGCCTGCAGTGGGTTATATGAGTAAGCACAATGCGCAGCTCAAAACCCTTGTTGATGATGCAATGAAACTGTAAATCCAACGCCACGCAGCGCGTGGCGTAATGGCTGAACTGGCCAAAACTCTGGAGATGAAAAATGATTGTTGATGTCTTAGTGCCACAATTGCCTGAATCAGTATCGGAAGCGACTTTAGTTTCTTGGAAGAAAAAAGTCGGCGAAGCGGTTGCTCGCGATGAAAATTTGATTGACCTTGAAACCGACAAAGTCGTGCTAGAAATTCCAGCACAACAAGCCGGTGTATTGGTTGAATTACTTGAAGTGGATGGCGCAACGGTAGGTAGCTTGCAACTGATCGCGCGTATCGACACCACTGCCGTTGCTCAAGCCGCGCCTGCTGCTGCCGCACCTGTGGCCGCAGTGGCAGACGCAACTGTAGTGGGCATGCCAGCCGCGAAAAAACTGGCCGCTGATGCCGGTGTGAATCTAGCGGATGTTGCCGGTACCGGCCGTGATGGCCGTGTATTAAAAGAAGACGTGCAAAACCATCTTAGCAAGCCAACAGCTGCCGCGGCACCAGCGCCAGTGGTGGCCACTTCAACGGATGGCCGTGCTGAACAACGGGTACCAATGAGCCGCTTGCGCGCTCGCGTTGCTGAACGTTTGCTGCAATCGCAACAAACCAACGCCATCCTGACCACGTTCAACGAAGTGAACATGAAGCCAGTGATGGATTTACGCAACAAATACAAAGATAAATTCGAGAAAGAACACGGCGTTAAACTCGGCTTTATGGGCTTTTTTGTGAAAGCCGTTGTTGCCGCACTGAAAAAATACCCAATCGTTAATGCCTCGGTGGATGGTAATGACATTGTGTATCACGGTTACTTTGATATTGGTGTTGCCGTTGGTAGCCCACGTGGTTTGGTAGTGCCGATCATTCGTAATGCCGATCAATTGTCTTTGGCTGACATCGAAAAAACCATCGCTGACTTTGGTAAGCGCGCGCAAGAAGGCAAGCTTGGTGTTGAAGAGCTCACTGGCGGCACGTACACCATTTCAAATGGCGGTACTTTTGGTTCGATGATGTCAACGCCGATCATTAACCCACCACAATCAGCGATCTTGGGCATGCACGCCACCAAAGAGCGCGCCATGGTGGTCAATGGTCAAATCGTTGCTTTGCCAATGATGTATCTGGCGCAATCTTACGATCACCGCATTATTGATGGTCGTGAAGCGGTATTGGCTTTGGTGGCGATTAAAGACGCGATTGAAGATCCAGCACGCTTATTGCTCGATTTGTAATTATCTAAGGGTATGCCGCTACTTGCGGCATACCTAAATGTTTGCATTAATATACCCATGCGGGTTATGGATGGAATTCAAAATGTCGAAATCTTTTGACGTTGTGGTGATTGGTGCAGGTCCTGGCGGATATATTGCCGCGATTCGTGCCGCGCAGCTGGGCTTTAATACCGCTTGCGTGGATGAATTTAAAAACAAAGAAGGCAAAGCGTCATTGGGCGGTACGTGCTTAAACGTCGGCTGCATCCCATCGAAAGCATTGCTTGAGTCTTCAGAAAATGTTGAGCGCATCGAGCACAAATTTGCTGCGCACGGCATTACGGTTGAAGGCATGAAATTTGATGTTGGCACCATGCTGGCACGTAAAAATGGCATCGTGAGCAAGCTCACGCAAGGTATCGGCTATTTGTTCAAAAAGAATAAAGTCGATAGCTTGCATGGTCATGGCAAGATTTTGGGCCGCGTTGGCGATAAATGGCAGCTAGAAGTTAGCGATGCCGGTCAAACTGAAGTGGTTGAAACCACGCACATCATCATTGCGACCGGTTCAACCCCACGTCAATTGCCACAAGCGCCGGTTGATAACGTGTTGATCTTGGATAACGACGGCGCTTTGTCGATTCCTGCTGTGCCAAAACGCTTGGGTGTGATTGGCGCCGGTGTTATCGGTTTAGAAATGGGCTCGGTGTGGAAGCGCTTGGGTTCTGACGTAACGATTTTAGAAGGCGCGCCAGGTTTTTTGTTGGCTGCTGACGAAGCGATTGCTAAAGAAGCGCATAAGATTTTCACCAAAGATTTGGGCTTGAAAATCAATACCAGCGTCAAAATCGGCGAAATCAACAAAGGTGCTGACTCGGTTACCGTCAATTATGTTGATGCCGATGGCGCAGCGCATAGCGAAGAATTCGATAAATTAATCGTTTCAATTGGTCGTCTGCCCAACACTTGGAATCTCGCTAGTGATGCGGTTGGTTTGCCGCTCGACGAGCGCGGTTATGTGATTGTGGATGGTGATTGCCGCACGAGCCTGCCAAACATTTGGGCGGTAGGTGATGTGGTTCGTGGGCCAATGTTGGCGCACAAAGCATCAGAAGAAGGCGTTGCTGTGGCTGAGCGTATCGCTGGCCAGCACCCACATATTGATTTTAACAATGTGCCTTGGGTGATTTACACCAGTCCAGAAATGGCTTGGGTGGGTAAAACCGAGCAAACATTAAAAGCCGAAGGTATTGAGTACAAGAAAGGCCAGTTCCCATTTGGCCCGAATGGTCGTGCACTCGGTTTGGGTGAAACCGCTGGTTTTGTCAAAATGCTCGCTTGCGCCAAAACAGATCGTATTTTGGGCGTGCATATCATTGGCCCATTCGCTTCTGAGTTGATTACTGAAGCCGTGGTGGCGATGGAATTTAACGCATCAAGTGAAGATATCGCTCGTATTGTTCATGCACATCCGTCTTTGTCAGAAGCTTTGCATGAAGCGGCGCTGGGTGTAGATAAACGCGGTTTGCATTCGTAATTTGTTGACGGGTGATAACACCCGTCTGTGGTACCTCTGGAGGGTTGTGTTGACCCTCACAATAACACTCTCCTTGAAAAGGATTAATAGAGATGAATCTGCACGAATACCAAGCCAAGGAATTATTGGCTAAGTACGGCTTGCCAGTACAACGCGGCATTTTGGCGACAACCGGCGAAGAAGCTGCTGCGGCGTACGATGCGCTCGGCGGCAAATTTGCGGTAGTTAAAGCACAAGTTCACGCTGGTGGCCGTGGTAAAGCGGGTGGCGTGAAAGTGGTTAAAAGCCGCGAAGAAGCGGCAGCTGAAGCGACCCGTTTGATCGGTACGAATTTGATCACGTATCAAACTGACGCTGAAGGCCAACCCGTGCATAGCGTGCTGGTGTGTGAAGACATGTACCCAGTAACGCGCGAACTTTATCTTGGCGCTGTGGTAGATCGTGGCTCACAACGCATTGTATTTATGGTTTCAACCGAAGGTGGTGTTGAGATCGAGAAAGTGGCAGAAGAAACGCCAGAAAAAATCATTAAAGTAACCGTTGATCCATTGGTTGGCATGCAGCCATATCAAGCGCGTGAATGTGCATTTGCTTTGGGCCTTGAAGGCAAGCAAGTGACTCACTTCACCAAAATGATGTTGGGCGCGGCTGAAGCGTTTATCGCTAATGATTTTGCTTTGTTCGAAATCAACCCATTGGCACTGCGTGAAAACGGCGAATTGTGCTGCGTTGACGCCAAAATCGGCCTCGATTCAAATGCATTGTATCGTCACCCAGAATTGCTAGCTCAACGTGACAAGTCACAAGAAAACGAGCGCGAAGTGAAAGCGTCTGAGTTCGAGCTGAACTACGTGGCACTTGAAGGCAATATCGGTTGTATGGTCAACGGCGCTGGTTTGGCGATGGCCACCATGGACATCATCAAACTCAAAGGTGGCCAGCCAGCTAACTTCTTGGACGTTGGTGGCGGCGCAACCAAAGAGCGCGTGATCGAAGCTTTCAAATTGATCTTGGCTGATTCGTCAGTAAAAGGCGTTTTGATCAATATCTTCGGTGGTATCGTGCGTTGCGACATGATCGCTGAAGCGATTATCGCTGCGGTAAAAGAAGTGAACGTGACTGTGCCTGTTGTGGTTCGTCTGGAAGGTAATAACGCTGAATTGGGCGCGAAAATCTTGGATGAATCTGGCTTGAAACTCGTTTCTGCCCAAGGCTTGAACGACGCAGCTGAGAAAATCGTTGCTGCTGTTGCAGCCTTGTAATCACCGCACGAATATGTGACGTAACAAAAGTTGTCTAGCTAGACACCGAATCGCGGACAGTACATTAAGTACGGCAAGATGAGGTAACGCCGCTAGAGAACTTTTGACTTACTACAAAGGAAAAAGACCATGAGCGTTTTGGTTAATAAAGATACAAAAGTGCTGGTGCAAGGTTTCACCGGTAAAAACGGTACTTTCCACGCAGAACAAGCGTTGAAAGTAGGTACAAAAGTGGTTGGTGGTGTTACACCAGGTAAAGGCGGCTCTGAGCACCTTGGCTTGCCAGTATTCAACACCATGCGCGACGCTGTGGCGCAAACTCAAGCTGATACTTCAGTTATCTACGTACCTGCAGCTTTTGCTAAAGATTCGATTCTTGAAGCAGTGAATGCAGGCGTTAAATTGATCGTATGTATCACTGAAGGCGTGCCAACGATTGACATGCTGTACGTGAAAAAAGCGGTTGATGAAGCGGGTATCCGTCTGATCGGCCCTAACTGCCCAGGTATTATCACTCCGGGCGAGTGCAAGATCGGTATTATGCCGTGGCACATCCACAATCCAGGTCGTATCGGTATCGTTTCTCGTTCTGGTACTTTGACTTACGAAGCGGTTGCACAAACAACGGCGCTGGGTTTGGGTCAATCAACTTGTATCGGTATCGGTGGCGACCCAATCCCAGGTTTGAGCCATATCGACGCATTGAAATTGTTCCAAGATGATCCTGATACTGACGCGATCGTGATGATCGGTGAGATCGGTGGTTCTGCTGAAGAAGAAGCGGCTGAATTTGCTAAGTCTTACGTAACTAAGCCAGTGGTTGGTTACATCGCTGGTGTAACTGCGCCTAAAGGCAAACGTATGGGCCACGCTGGCGCGATCATCTCTGGCGGCAAAGGTACTGCTGAAGAGAAATTCAAAGCGTTTGAACAAGCTGGCATCGCGTACACCCGCAGCCCAGCTGAAATCGGTAAAACGATGTTTGAATTGCTAAAATCAAAAGGCATGATTTAAGTTTTAATTTGCCGTATTGATTTCAAAAGCCATCTTGTAAAAGATGGCTTTTTTGCATTTTAAGCACTTATTATCGGCAATAAAGCCATTTCGTGTGTTTAAGATTGGTGCTTAAATTACCGAAGATGACTCGATGCTGACTGTTTATATTACCTGTGCAAGCAAGGGTCAGCCTGCTATTCTTGTAACTCTATTTTGGTTTTTAACTTAAAGGGGCGATTTATGTCTGAAGCAAGTGAATCTGTACTAATTGATGAAACTAAAGATGTACTGCAAGAAACTGCTGATTTGATGAATGAAGCGGCCAATGCCAGTCCTGAAGAATCAAAAAAGATCTATGCAAAAATCGCCGCTAATTTGTGCGATGCAAAACAACGATTGGTTGAAATTGAATCGGTAGCGGTGAATAAGGCCAAAGTGGCTGCTCAGCAAACGGATCAATATGTGCATGCGCATCCGTGGCAAGCGGTTGGTGTTGGTGCCGCAGTGGGCTTGTTGATTGGCTTTTTGGCAGCTCGGCGCTAAATGAGTCGGCGCGCAACTTGGCGTGATACGGTGGGCGGCTTAGTAGCTGCCCGTTTTTCATTGTTTGGCCTTGAGCTGCGTGATGAGTTTGATCGACTGGCGCAAATGATTGGTTTTGCCATTGCAGCCGCATTTTTGTTGATTATGGCGCTGACTTTTGCCGGTTTAGGCTTGCTATTTGGCTTTTGGGAATATCGAGTTATTATTTGTGCCGTTTTTGGTGCGGTGTTTTTATTGTGTGGATTGTTTGCATACAAGCAATTGCGCCAATTAATGCACGATTTAATTACCCCTTTTCCATTAACCAGTGAAGAATTTGCACAAGACAAAAAACTCATTGATGCCGCTTTTCATGCCGCAACTTCGACGAAGGAGGGCGCGTGATGGCCAATCAGCAACGTGAGCTCAAAAAGCAGCAACTGGTCTTTCGCTCGCAATTGTGTCGGCTGCAGCTCGAAACTCGGCTACTTGAATCTCGTCGCCCAATGGCGCTAGCCAATGCGCTTTTGGGGAATACGCAGTCATTAAGCATGCTCAGTAAATTGGCGCAAATCTTAGCGAAGGCCCATCCATCGATGTCGCGACTCACTCATGGCGTGAAGATATTTGGCGTACTGATGGCGGTGCTTAAGCTATTACGTAACAAATGAACCAGACTTCATGGGCTTGCGTATAATCATGCGACCCATGGAGTGATATATGTTCAAGTATCTAGAAGATTTTGTCGGCAATACGCCGCTCGTCAAACTCAAGCGTATCCCCGGTGATACGACTAACACGATTTTAGTGAAGCTCGAAGGCAATAATCCGGCTGGCTCTGTGAAAGATCGACCCGCTTTGTCGATGATCCGCCGTGCACAAATGCGCGGCGACATTCAAGTTGGCGATACTTTAATTGAAGCCACGAGTGGCAATACCGGTATTGCTTTAGCCATGGCCGCAGCAGTGATGGGCTATCGGATGGTGTTATTGCTGCCAAAAAATTCCAGCATTGAACGAATTCAAACCATGAAAGCCTACGGTGCTGAAGTGATTTTAACCGAGGGCATGGAAGCGGCTCGAGATCAGGCTTTACAAATGGCGCAAGCGGGGCAGGGATTGATTTTAGATCAGTTTGCCAATGCGGATAATCCACTGGCGCACTTTGAAAGTACCGGTCCAGAGATTTGGCGCGATACAGCTGGAACGATTACGCATTTTGTCTCTAGCATGGGGACCACCGGTACCATTATGGGAACGCAGCGCTTTTTAAAAGCACAAAATTCAGCCGTGCAAATTATTGGCGTGCAGCCCTGCGATGGCGCACAAATTCCGGGCATTCGTAAATGGACGCCAGAATATGTGCCGACGATTTGTCATTTTGATTTGATCGATCGCTTAATGGAAGTCAATCAAACCGATGCCGAAGCCATGACGCGGCGCCTTGCGCGTGAAGAGGGTATTTTTGCCGGCATTTCCTCAGGTGGCGCTTTATGCGCGGCACTGGCTTTGTCGCAAGAAGTCGAAAACGCGGTGATTGTGAGTATTGTTTGTGATCGAGGCGATCGCTACCTGTCTACCGGAGTGTTTCCGGCGTAAGTGATGCCAAGACATTATTCGATCTTTGGCATACAAAGTATTAAAGCGGCAACTATTTTGCTTACTGAATGTTTCAAATTAAGAGAACACAATGACGCCAGTTGATTTACATTGTCATTCCAATATTTCTGATGGCTTATTGCCACCCGATGAAGTTGTACGACGTGCCCATTCACGAGGCTGTCAATTATTTGCATTAACCGATCATGATGATGTGCGTGGCTTGGCGTTAGCGCGGCAAACCGCCGATGAGTTAGGCATGCAGTTTGTGAATGGTGTTGAAATCTCAGTCAGCTGGGGCAAGCACACCTTACATATTGTGGGTTTAGGTTTTGATGAAAATGACCCCACGCTTTTAGCTGGGCTTGCTAGTGTGCGCGAGGGCCGCGCTGAGCGTGCTGAACGGATGGCCAAAGGGCTAGAAAAGCTGGGCATTGAAGGCGTGTTGGCTGGCGCGCAAAAGTTTGCCGAAAATCCAGAAATGATTAGCCGCACGCATTTTGCCCGTTTCTTGGTTGAGTCTGGCCGCTGTAAAGACACTAAATCGGTATTTAAAAAATATTTGGTGCGCGGTAAACCGGGCTATGTCGAGCATGAATGGGCGCGCTTACACGATGCCATTGATTGGATTCGCGGCGCGGGTGGCGTTGCCGTACTGGCGCACCCAGGGCGCTATGATTTAGGCAATGAAACCTTGCGCGTGCTCTTGATCGAATTTCACCGCATGGGCGGTGAAGCGATTGAAGTGGTTTCTGGCACACATAGCATTGCCGATGCGGCGCGATTTGGCCGTTTGGCCAATGACTTTAATTATCAATGCTCTAGCGGTACTGATTATCATGCCACGGGTGAGGGGTCGAGAGAGCCAGGTTTAAATGCCGATCTTCCTTTTGGCTGCACACCCGTGTGGGAGCGCTGGCTAAAACAGCCTTTGCAAGATGTATCTCGCGCTAACTAACATTGATTATGGTGTGTAGCGATATACCTATTTAACAAGTTGGAAACTCATGTCACAGTTTTTTTCTATTCATGCTGAAAATCCTCAGGCTCGCCTCATTAAACAGGCAGTGGATATTTTACGTAAAGGCGGGATTATCATTTACCCCACCGATTCGTGCTATGCCATGGGTTGCGCTTTAGATAATAAAGATGCGATTGAGCGGATCCGACGGATTCGCCAATTGGACGACAAACATCACTTTACCTTGGCCTGCCGTGATTTATCGCAGCTCGGCAATTATGCCCGCGTAGATAATCAAGCTTTTCGCTTACTCAAAGCGGCGACGCCGGGTAGTTATACGTTTATTTTGATGGCGACCAAAGAAGTGCCGCGCCGGGTGTCGCACCCTAAAAAACTGACGATTGGCTTGCGGGTGCCGGATCATCCGGTGGCATTGGCCTTATTGGAAGAATTGGGTGAGCCGATGCTGTCGAGTTCTTTATTGTTGCCCAATGAAGAGTACCCAATGACGGATGCGTGGGAAATTCGCGATCGTTTAGAGCACGAAGTCGATTTGGTGATTGAAGGCGGTTATTGCGGTACGGAGCCGACAACGGTGATTGATCTTTCTGGTGATGTGCCGACACTGATTCGGCAAGGCAAAGGCGATATAGCGCCGTTTGCACTTTAAAATGCGTTAAAAGGCGGTTATGGAACTGAATATTATTCAAACAATTGCAATCTGGGCTTTGCCGGTCTTGTTTGCAATTACTGCGCATGAAGCTGCGCATGCGTATGCAGCTAAGCGATTGGGCGATCCCACGGCTTTTTTACAAGGCCGAATGACGTTTAATCCCATGAAACACATCGATCCGATTGGGACGGTTTTATTGCCTTTATTGTGTGTATTGCTGCCGGGCGGATTTTTGTTTGGTTACGCCAAGCCCGTTCCAGTTGATTTTCATGCCTTAAATAATCCCAAGCGCGATATGCGATGGGTGGCGGCGGCAGGGCCGTTGGCCAATTTAGTCATGGCCTTTATTTGGGCCTTATTGTTTCGTTTTGCCGCCAGTGGGTTAGAAGGTAGCTCGTTTCAATTGCCATTGGCCTTAATGAGTCAGGCTGGGATTCAAATTAATGTGATTTTAATGGTGCTTAATTTGTTACCAATTCCACCATTGGATGGTGGGCGAATCATGATTTCTATTTTGCCACCCAATTTAGCGCGAACTTTAATGAAAGTTGAGCCTTATGGCTTTTTCATTATCATTGCCTTATTGGTCACCGGTATTTTAGGGTACATCTTGGTGCCATTGATGACGATGGTGATGCGTTTAATTCAAATTGTTTTGTAGGTGCAGCTAATGCGAGGCATTGTTTTTCCGGTGGTGCTGATTGTAATTGGTGCGGGCTGGCTGATGAATTCGCTAGATTTTTTCCCTAGCGTGAGCTGGATAATCATAATTGGCTTAATGAGCGCAGGGGTGGCGTTGTTGGCGATTGAAGGAGTGAATAAATCCACCATTGTTTTAGGCCCAATGTTGATTGCCGGTGCAATTACGACCTTTTTGCGTCAGCAATATCAATTGCCGCTGTCGATTCAATGGCCGATATTACTCATATTGTGCGGCATTTTGATGCTGCTGGCGCGTTCGCGCTGGATTGCCGCTGCGCCACCTAAACCGTGGGATCAGCAACCCTTACCACCGCGTCAACCAGAATGAATGTAGCCGATTTACCGCTAACGCCATTGGCGCATGTATTTGGTGAGCCAGTACATGCGTTTCCAGCCGATTTATATATCCCGCCTGAAGCTTTGCGCGTCTTATTGATTGAGTTTGAAGGTCCGCTTGATTTATTGCTCTATCTAATTCGTAAACAAAATATTGATATTCTCAATATCCCAATGTCGCAGGTGACTACGCAATACATGGCTTATGTTGAAGCGATGGAAGCGTGTCATATTGAATTGGCGGCAGAATATTTATTAATGGCCGCCATGCTGATTGAAATTAAATCTCGACTCTTGGTGCCCAAGCCCGTTGTCGAAGTTGATTTTATGGATGAAGAAGATCCGCGTGCGGAATTAATGCGCCGTTTATTAGAATACGAACAAATGAAACTAGCGGCGCAAGCATTAGATGTTTTGCCGCAAGCTGAGCGAGATTTTACTTGGGTTGCAGTGCATGTCGAATCAGAGTGTGCAGCAGTTTTGCCTGATGTGAGTTTAATGGATTTAAAACTCGCTTGGCTGGGTTTAAGTGCGCGTAGTCAACAAGTTCAGCACCATGTGATTGCCAGCGAGCAATTGTCAGTGCGGGCGCAAATGGCGCATATTTTGCGAGTCATCGCCAATGGACGCTATTATGAGTTTAATGAACTGTTTGATTTGCAGCAGGGTGTGCCATTATTGGTGGTGACTTTTATTGCAATTTTAGAATTGGTTAAAGAGCGTTTAATTTCAGTGACGCAATATGCGGTATTAACGCCGGTTTATATTCAGTTAATTCGTGCTGAATCCGCTGCAGCATAAATTAAACCCCAGATAAACGTAAAATCGTTTTTCACTGCGATGTGGCGATATTCTCCGGCGCTCGAGGAACTGGCGGCGACACGGCCCGCTTAGCCATCAGAATATATTCATTTCGATTGGGAATGTTGTTTGTTGGCGTCGTAATACCACAATTGCCGATTAACAGATGGATCTGCCACTAAATTTTTTGTGAGTTTTAAATGGATCAAAATCAAGCAATTAAAATCATTGAAACGGTATTGTTAACGAGTCAAGAAGCATTGCGTGTTTCGCAAATTAAAAAGATATTTAATGATGAATTGAGTTCCGCGTTTGTTTTGCAATGTTTGCATGAAATAGCGGCGTCTTGGCAAGATCGTGGTATTGAATTATTAGAGCTCGCCAATGGTTGGCGCTTTCGCGCTAAACCTGAAATGCAAATTTATTTAAACCAATTAAATCCAGAAAAACCACCGCGTTATAGTCGCGCAGTCATGGAAACGCTGGCGATTATTGCGTATAAACAGCCGATTACGCGTGGTGAGATCGAAGAGATTCGCGGCGTGGTGGTGTCAAGCCAGATTATTCAAACCTTAAAAGAGCGTGGCTGGTTGGAGGTCATTGGGCATAAAGAAGTGCCCGGTCGGCCGGAATTGCTAGCAACCAATGCAACTTTCCTTGCGGATTTAGGCTTAAAGAAATTAAGCGAGTTGCCGTCTTTTGCTTTGGATGCAGAAACATTGATTCAACGTGATTAATGTAGTTTGTCTTTGTTTGGGATAATTGGCGGTACGTGTTGGCCGCTGTGCGGATTTGTCGGTTTGGCATTGAGTGTATTGGCAGAACAGCATTCGTCATGATTTCTAATTTCTGACGTATAGCTGTTGGTAGTCTGATAATGTCAGCTACATTTTGTAGACAGCTTACATAGAAAAAGCTTATGTTGATCAACGTTCCATTTCGATGATCTTCTATTGCCGATGTCGCAATCTAAGCAAAAATATTATTTATTGGCGTTAGCCTATCTTTTGGCTGGACTGATTGATTGCAGTGTCTTACCCAAAGATACTTGGTTTAGTCCATTAAACTTGCAATTAGGTATTGCTGTGGCGGGCTTGTTGCTAATGGGGCCCAGAGCGATACTGTGCTGTATTCCCGGTGCAATTTGTTATGGTCTTGAGCTTGCCGCACCGACTTTATGGCTTGCGGCCACTGTGACACTGCTCAATCTAGCGCAGGCGCTCTGTGTTTTTAGCTTGTTGCCACTGTTTGTATCCGAAGGCGAATTTAGAATTAACGATAGTCATCGTTTATTATTAGCAGGCCCAATTTATAGCAATATTTTATTTGCTAGCATGTTTATCTCTGTGGTGCAGTTTGTAATTGCGCAACCTTTATTGCTGCAAAATTGGCTCATGGTCTGGCTGGCTCAGTCCTTGAGTTTATTAATTGTAATTCCCGGTATATATGCGGTATTGAGCGATAAAGAGTCGCTCAATGCCAATTGGATTATTGAATTAACCTTAATCATTACCGTAGTCGCCGGCGGCAGCATTTTATTGCTGCAAGGGCATAATGTGTATGCCCTAGAATTTGCTTATTTAATGTTTCCTTTATTTATTTGGTCATCATTGCGTCTCGGGCAGATTGCCAATAGCGCCATTGCTTTAGTTATTTTGTTGGTGATCAGTAGTCAATATATTGGCGAAACTAATTCCGTTGTGCATACGGTTCGATTGTTATTTTTGTTGGCAATCGCGCTGCAAACAGCGATTTTTTTAACCGCTTCACACCGTGAAAATCAGCGCGCAATCAATGCTGCGCGCTTGGCGGGTAAGATCTTTCAGCATGCCAGTGAAGGCATTTTACTAACCGATGCCAATGCCAAGATTATTGCCATCAATCCCGCTTTTGAAAAAATAACCGGTTTTCAAGCTCGCGATGCGATTGGCAAAACCTCGCGTATTTTTGGCCGCCAGCAAGGCCGGCTAAGCGTGCTGCAATCGAATCAATTAACCAGTTTGCATCAAATAGGTCATTGGGAGGGCGAGGTGCAAGATTGGCGCAAAGGCGGCGGCGCTTATCCTGCTTGGCTGTCAATGAGCGCGGTGCGTGATGAATATAATCAAATTACCAATTACGTGGCGGTTTTTTCCGATTACACCACGCGCAAAGAGTCTGAGCAAAAAATGCGTCATTTGGCGCAGCATGATGCGTTAACCGGCTTACTCAATCGCAGCGGCTTACACGAGGCTCTGGGGCAAACATTAACGCGGGCCAGTACCAAATGCCGCTCGTTTGCTTTGCTGTTTATTGATTTGGATCGATTTAAAACCATTAACGATACTTTGGGCCACGATGTTGGTGATGAGCTACTCAAAGTGGTTGCGCAGCGCTTGCAAGGCAATGTCAAGCAACAAGATACGGTGGCGCGCTTGGGTGGGGATGAGTTTACGGTGCTATTGGAAAACGTCATTCATAACGAGCAAATTATTCAGGTCGCCGAGCGTATTTTGTTGGCGCTGGGTGAAGTGTATCAAGTGGGCGAACATGAACTTTTTGTCACAGGCTCCATCGGCATTAGTTTATATCCGCATGATGCTGGGCAAGCGGCGCAATTAATGAAAAATGCTGACATTGCGATGTATCGCGCCAAAGAAATGGGCAAAAACACTTACCAGTTTTATTCGATCGATATGAATATGGCGCATCAAATGTCGCATTTGAATTTAGAAAATGCGCTGCGTTTTGCCTTAGAGCGTCAGCAATTGCAATTATGGTATCAACCGCAGTTTGATTTAGCGACCGGGCAATTGGCCGGATTGGAATGTTTAATTCGCTGGCGGCACCCGCAATTGGGTTTGATATCCCCACTCGAATTTATTCCAATTGCCGAAGAAAATGGTTTGATCATTCCCATTGGCGATTGGGTACTGAATGAAGCGTGCCAATGCGTGCAGCGCTGGCGGCAGCAAGGATTTGTGGTGCCACAAATTGCCGTAAACCTGTCGGTGCGGCAATTTAGGCCTGATCTCTTGCTGTCGCAAGTGACGCAAGCGCTGCAAAATAGCGGACTACCCGCCCACGTGTTGGAGCTTGAAGTCACTGAAAGCTTGATTATGACGCGGATTAATGAAGCCATTGCCATTTTGCAGCAGCTCAAACAATTGGGCGTGAAAGTGGCTATTGATGATTTTGGAACGGGTCATTCATCCTTATCGCAACTGAAAAACTTACCGCTGGATACATTAAAAATCGACCGCTCGTTTATTGAAGGTATTCCTGAGCAGGCTGATGATGTGGTGATTGCCGAAACCATTGTGATTTTGGCCCAAAAACTGGGCTTAAATGTCGTTGCCGAAGGCGTTGAGACGCAGGCACAAATGCAGGTCTTGCGGGATATGGGTTGCGCTTGTGCGCAGGGTTACTTCTACAGTAAACCATTATCAGCACCGGATATGGAAAATATGCTGATCAGCATGGCTAAGCAAGTGACTGAGGTATATTAATCTAGGCTTTATTTAACTTGGTCTAGGGAGCAATACGGGTAAGGTGTGCTGAGTTAAGATGCCACGGTTTGCTGTTGTATGGGTCGGCCGTTACTTGGTTCACGCTCGTCATTGTGCGGGCGTGAACCAAGGCAGGGGGCGGGTGTGAATGGGTTTATTTTTTGGCCGCTGGCTTGGCTGGCTCATCGCCACGCAGATAAGCCGCTTTGATTTCATCGGCTAGCTGCAAGACCGCCGTCGCGTACAAAGTGCTCTTGTTATAGCGAGTTATCACGTAAAAATTATTAAAGCCTAAAAAGTGCTGAGTAAACCCCGGCTCAGTTTCTAGCGCGTATAACACTGCCGGTTGCTGAGTGTTGATTTCGGCAATCGGCGCCACGCCTTTGGCGATTAATTCATCCACGGTGTAATGGATATTAAATTTATCGGCCAATAATTGGCTAGGGTCTTGATTCATATTGACTGCAGTAAAGGTGTCGCCTTGATCCACCCAGCCATGCTGATTGAGATAGTTGGCCACTGAGGCCAGCGCGTCGCCGGGGTTGTTCCAAATGTCGTGACGGCCATCGCCATCCCAATCTTGGGCGTATTTCCGGAAAGACGAGGGCATAAATTGCGGCCAGCCCATGGCACCGGCGTAACTGCCTTTAAATGACGCGGCGTCTTGTTGCTCTGCTTGCGCTAATAAGAAAAACTCAGTGAGTTCTTTTTGAAAATACGCGGCACGGCGTGGGTAATTAAACGCAATGGTGCTTAAAGCATCAACAATCCGAAACGAGCCGGTATACGTGCCGTAATTGGTTTCTGCGCCCAAAATGGCCAACATCACTTCGGGGGCCACTTTGTATTGCTTGGCAATGGCATTAATTAAATCGGCATGATTGCGCCAAAATTTGGCGCCATTATTGATGCGCGTTTTATTCACAAAATTGGCTTGAAACTCATGCCAAGGTCGGCTGGTTGAGGGGCGATCCAAAATCGTAATGATATTGTTTTTGGTTTGCGCGTCTTGCAACACACTCGTTAAGTAGTCTTCACTAAATCCATGCGTGGCGGCGGTTTGGCGAATGTAGTCTTGCACTTCTGGGCGGCTAATTAATTCATCATCCGCAACAGAAGGGGCCGATACAGCGAGGGTCGCCAAGATGGCAAGGGTGATTTTTTTCATGAATAAGATCGATTTAATGAGACAGCGCGCTAGAGAGTAGCTGCGCTGTAATGTTAACAATGGGAATTACGCGATCATACGCCATACGAGTTGGGCCAATCACGCCTAAAGTACCGACGATTTCGCCATCCACTCGATACGGCGCGGCGATAACTGAGCATTCATCCAGTGGCGCGATGCCCGATTCATGACCGATATAAATTTGAATGCCTTCGGCGCTTTGCCCCAGTTGCATTAGTTTGAGTAGGGTGCTTTTTTGTTCAAAAAGTTCAAACAACTGGCGCATTTGCCGCATATTGCTGCCAAAATCATTCAGCCCCAGCAATTGATGTTCCCCCGCAATCACCATATGGTCGTGGCTTAAATCTTGTCCCATTTGCATGGCGGCATTCATCAGCTCAAGTAATTCACGTTTAACTTGGCCTAAATCTTGTTGCAAAACCTGCATGAGATTGCCAATGGTTTTGCCGGCGCAGTGGCGATTTAAAAAATGCGCCGCGTCATTGAGCTCATTGATGCCTAAAATGCGCTCGGTTTGCACGATGCGATTTTGTACCTCGCCATCTTGCGTCACCAAAATGAGCAATACGCGTTTATCCGAGAGCGGCAAAAATTCAATTTGTTTGAGTAGCACTTCGCTACGGCGTGGCGGCGTCACAACGCCCGCAA
The DNA here is from genome assembly GCF_013284055.1 of Deefgea piscis. NCBI lineage: Bacteria > Pseudomonadati > Pseudomonadota > Betaproteobacteria > Neisseriales > Chitinibacteraceae > Deefgea > Deefgea piscis. The sequence continues at coordinate 2,827,666 of NZ_CP054143.1, forward strand.
AATGTGTAAGCTGGGATAATAGTTGCGAAGCGGCGGCAATGCTGTGTTGCGGATGATCGTTCGGCAATTCAGTACTGAGTAACTCAGGCAAGGCCGCATGAGTGGTACTGCCTTGCGTGGTCAGTAATCGATCGACAAACAGGCGGTAGCCTTGCGCGGTCGGAATTCGCCCCGCCGAGGTGTGTGGGCTGGCAATCAGGCCGAGGTTTTCGAGGTCGGCCATGACATTGCGTATCGTGGCCGAACTGACATCAAGGCCAGAATATTGCGACAACGCTTTTGAGCCAACAGGATGGCCGTCGGCGATATAGCGTTCAACCAGCGTCTTTAAAAGGATGTGGGATCGATCATTGAGCATCATAGCGCTGGATTTTAACCTGTCTGGCGTGTTATTAATGCGTTCTGTGATTTAATTTGGTGTAAAACCACACGTCATGCATAGCTTATTTAAAACCATCGCCCTTGTTGGCCGCTTAAATACCCCCGCGCTTGGGGATCCGATTGCTCGTTTGGCCGCCATGCTAGAAGGCGGCGGCATTAAAGTATTGGTCGAGCAAGATATTGCCCAAGAGCATGGCATTACTGAATACCAAAAAGTATCACGCGATCATATTGGCAAATTAGCTGATTTGGTTGTGGTATTAGGGGGGGACGGTACCATGCTGTCGGTGGCGCGGTTATTGGCTCCCTATCGCATACCCTTGGTGGGGATTAATCAAGGCCGCCTAGGCTTTATGACCGATATTCCATTGCATGAAATGGAAGTCACCGTTAGCAATATGATCGCTGGGCAGTTCGTTCCTGAAGAACGCATTTTGCTAGAAACAACGATTTTGCGCGATGGCCAGCCGATTAGCACCTCTTTAGCGTTTAACGATGTGGTGTTTAGCCGCGGCTCGATTGGCTCGATGATTGAGTTTGAGATTTTTGTCGACAATCAATTTGTCTACAGCCAGCGCTCGGATGGTTTGGTGGTGTCCACGCCAACCGGCTCTACCGCCTATGCACTGGCCTCCGGTGGGCCGATTTTGCATCCTGCACTACCCGCGATCACCTTAGTGCCAATTTGCCCGCAATCTTTATCCAATCGCCCGATTGTGGTGTCAGATAACGCCCAAGTGGCGTTTTTATTAACGCGCGGGCAGGGCGCGCGCGTGCATTTTGATAATCAATCGGATTTTGAATTGCATGAAATGGATCGCGTCATGATCCGCCGCTACACCAATTCTCTGCGTATTTTGCATCCGCATGGTTATAGCTATTACGATATGCTGCGCGCCAAATTGCGCTGGGGCGAAAAGCTACTGTAAGGTTTTGCTGCAGCTTAGCATCGTCTTGTTGAGTGTGTCTCGCAGATTAGCTGGTGCACCTAAAAATGGCGTAATGCGATAACTATTCAATTTCAATCGTTACGAAACGGGGGCGCTTTGGGCGGATTTTCGTGCGCTATCGATGAATTTTAATGACCAGCGCTCGCCATTTTTATAGAACGAATGTACACTTTGATCTTGTTCTGAGCTTTTAACTTAGGTGAGACCATGCTGGCAGCGCTGCATTTACGTGATTTTGTCATTGTTCGTGAACTGGATTTAGACTTTCAAGCGGGCTTAACCGTACTCACCGGTGAAACCGGCGCTGGTAAATCTATTTTGATTGACGCGCTGGGTTTATTGCTCGGAGATCGCTCGGATGCCGGCGTGGTTCGTCACGGCGCTGAGCGCGCTGAATTGTCGGCGGAATTTATGTGCGAAGCCTTAAGCGGCGTGACCGACTGGCTGATTGAACAAGGACTCAGCGAAGATTGTGCGCCATTGATTATTCGCCGAGTAATTGATGCCAATGGCAAATCCAGATCATTTATCAATGGCAGTCCCGTTACACTGAGCCAGCTCAAAGGCGTCGGTGAATTCTTGGTCGACATCCACGGCCAACATGCCCACCAATCGTTATTACGCCATGACGCGCAGCGTGATTTGCTCGATGCTTACGCGGGCACTACCCAAGTTGCGCGTGATACCGCTAAAAAATATCAAGTTTGGCACACGCTGGCGCAGCAACTTAACGATGCCGAACAAAATGCCGAGCGCTTTGAAACCGAACGCGAGCGCTTGCAATGGCAAATTGACGAAGTTGCGGCGCTGAATATGCAAGAGGGCGAATGGCCCGAGTTGCAGCTTGATCACAAGCGTTTGCACCATGCCGCAGGCTTAATCGATGGGGTACAAGAAGGGCTGATGGCGCTCAGCGATGGTGATGATAATTGCCAAAGCTGGCTCGCCACGGCCGCGCATCGCTTAAGCCAATTGGCTGATTTTGATCCATCAATTAACGATACCTTAGAGCTCATTGCGGGCGCCGAAGCGCAATTGGCCGAATCGGTGAGTGCTTTACGCTTGTATGCCGACCGCTTAGAGCTCGATCCTGAGCGCTTAAGCGAAGTTGAAAGCCGCCTTGATGCGATTTATAAAATGGGCCGTAAATATCGCATCGACCCGTCGCAGCTGCTATCGCAATTGCAAGAATGGCAAGCGCGGTTGGCCGAATTGGGCGGCGCAGAGGGTTTGGATGCCTTGCGAAAACAAGTCTTAGCCGCAGAAAGCGCTTATCGCAAATTGGCCACATCTTTAAGTAAATCGCGCACTAGCGCGGCGCAAAAATTATCGCAATTGGTCACAGAGCAAATGCAAGTCTTGGCTTTGTCGGGCAGCCGCTGTGAAGTGGTTTTGCAGCCTTTAACGCATCCAGCTGCTTATGGTTTAGAGCAGGTTGAATTACAAGTGGCCAATCATCCTGCTTCGCCACTGCGCCCAATGGCCAAAGTCGCCTCCGGTGGTGAGTTGTCGCGGATTAGTTTGGCCTTGCAAGTGGTGACCAGCCAAGTGGCGAATGTGCCGACGCTGATTTTTGACGAGGTGGATGTTGGCATTGGTGGCCGGGTCGCCGAAATTGTCGGTCGACTATTGTCTGAATTAGGCCAGTCGCGGCAAGTGTTGTGTATTACGCACCTACCGCAAGTGGCCGCCTGCGGTGTGCAGCATTTGCAAGTGGCCAAGCAGCAAGGCAAAGAAGGCGTCATCAGCTCGATTGCCGTCTTAAGCCACGAGGCAAGAATCGAAGAAATCGCCCGCATGTTGGGTGGTTTAGACATTACTGAAACCACGCGCCAGCATGCTGCTGAGATGTTAGCTTAGCTGTTTGGACGTGCTGCGGTTTTGACGTGCTGCGGATTCACCGTATTTGCTCAGGATTGGCTTGAAGGCTCGGTGCAGTGTCTAGTCAAAACTAAGCTAGGTTAATGCCGTAACTGAAGGTTAAATAACAAAGGTATTGCTTTCTAAAAAGCATCAATAATAGATTGCAGTGGTATACCCCACGAAGGATTTTGCGTTGAGTTACACCGATTTGGATTTTATGCAGGCGGCTTTGCAACAAGCAGAGCTGGCTTTGGCTTTGGGCGAAGTGCCGGTCGGCGCGGTCGTGGTCCATCAAGGGCAAATCATCGGCCGTGGGCATAATCAACCCATTCATCGTCACGATCCGAGTGCGCATGCCGAGATGCTGGCGATTCGCCAAGCGGCGCAGCACCTAGGCAACTACCGCTTACCCGAGTGCGAGCTATTTATTACGCTTGAGCCATGTTTAATGTGTAGCGGCGTTATTTTGCAATCGCGGATTGCTCGCGTGGTGTACGCGCTGCCTGAGCCCAAAACCGGGGCGGCAGGCAGTGTGTGTAATCCGTATTTAGAACCTCGGTTAAATCACCATACCCAGATTGAACACGGCGCTGGTGGCGAGCAAGCCAAACAATTACTGCAAGCTTTTTTTGCCCAAAAACGTCAAACATCAATCCCTGTGCCACCATTGCAGATCGCGGGTTTGGCTAATTTTCGTGACTTAGGTGGCATAAAAACGACAGCAGGAAAAACCATCCGCTCGCGGATGTTGTTTCGATCTGACCAATTGGCCGGTTTGCAAGATCAGCAAGCCTTTGCCGCATTGGCGATTCGTACCATTTGGGATTTTCGTACCTCCGCTGAAATAGCACGTGATCCAGATCCGCAGTGGCCTGCAGTGCAGTACCACACCGCGGATGTGTTAGCTCAATCGCAGTTGCAATCAGCACTGAGTTTAAACGCATTGCTGGCCGATCCTTCGCAATTAAATCTGCATTTAGGGCAAGGGCGTGCGGCCTTGCTGATGGCCGATATATACCGCGAAATGGTTCGCAACACGCATGCCCAAGAGGTAATGCGCCAATGGTTGCATTCACTTTGTAGTCCCGCGCAATACCCCGTCTTGTGGCATTGCACCGCAGGTAAAGATCGCACCGGCTGGGCGACGGTTTTATTGCTGACGATATTGGGTGTGCCACACGAGCGGATTTTGCGTGACTATCTAGCGAGCAATGCGCTGGTATTACACAAATATCAAGCGCTGATCGCTCAAGGCGTTGCCAGTGGTGTTGAGGCCGAGCTGTTCAATGCGCTTTTGGGGGTTGATGCCCACTATTTAAAAGCCGCGCTACATGAAGTCAAAAAAATATCCGGCACCTTGCCGCGCTATATCGAGCATGTTTTAGGGCTAAGCCCACAGCAACAAGCACAGATCCGTTCATATCTGCTCGATTAATTCTTTTTTTTGCTTATCTTTACACTGTCCTTTGGGCGGCGAATGTTCTGTCTTGTCGCAAGCTTTGATTGCATGAGAAGCATACTGAGTAAGTCTATTTCTTATGCTTTAGGAGCAAATGATGAAACATTTATGGCTTTACTCTGCTTTGTTGCTGAGTTTTCCAACTTTCGCCGATGGCTTAGATGACAGCGCACAACAAACCAATCAACTAAGCCAGCAACAAGACTCAAAACAAGTCGCAGATGCGATGGCCAATACCTATGCCTCGCTGGCAGGATCAAAAAGAAATGCCGCCCAACTGGCGGAGGCGCTCAGAGAGGGGCGTTCGACCACGTTGATTGCCGCCAACGGTAGCCGCACAACCATTGCCGGTACTGGGCAAAGTATGGGCTGGGGCAATGTGAACGTAACGCTGGCCTTGGCGAGTGCGATGATGCAAAAAAATACTAGCCTGACATTGTCGCAGGCATTGAGCTCGGTTTCATCGATGCGTGCTTCGGGTCTGGGTTGGGGAGCGATTTCCAATCGATTAGGCCTAAATTTAGGCTCAGTGGTGTCTAAAAGTCACGAACCACAGCATGCATTGCATCAGCTTAATGAGCACCAGTCGCGTGAAGGGGTCGAAATGGAACATGGCCGAGCTTTACCAGAACAAGAAAGTCATCGCTCAAGTAATAAGCCATCAAACCGTTCTGGCGAACTAGGGGATGATTCAACAGGAAGAAGCAGCGCAGATAAAGGTCGTGGTAGAGACGATCAATCTACAGGCCATCAATCAAGTCATTCCAACTCTTCATCCAAAGGTTCCACTGGCTCAGGTGAAAGCGGTAGCGGCGGAGGCAGTAGTGGCGGTAGCAGTGGCGGCAGTAGTGGCGGAAGTAGTGGCGGAAGTAGTGGCGGAAGTAGCGGAGGTAGCAGTGGAGGCAGTAGCGGCGGCGGCGGGAAAAGCGGTGGTGGCGGTAAAGGAGGCGAAGGCGGCGGTCATAAATAATCAGAGCATGGTTTTCGCCATTAAAAATTGAAACTATCCTATTGTTTCATCGTGCTACCGCACATAGCCTTGGTGCCGAATAATAAGCATTGGGTATACAGCTCTAAGCGTTATCAAATATTACTTAGAGCTGTATACAGCAGATTTAATTATAAATTGGATTAAACAAATCACTTAAGCCTTGTCCAGGTGAGGCTTGCCGCATAAAGGCCTCACCCACCAAATACGTATGCACTTGATGATCATGCATTAATTGCACATCGCTAGCCGCATGAATGCCACTTTCACACACCGCGATTCGGTTGCCGCCAGCGTCGTTAATCCGTGGCAATAAGTCGATCGTTGTTTGTAAGCTCACTTCAAATGTACGCAAATTACGATTATTAACCCCCACCAGCGGTGTTGTTAATTGCAGCGCAGCATCCAGCTCTTGACCATTGTGCACCTCAACCAAGACCGCCATACCAAGGCTATGCGCTAGCGCTTCAAAATCGCGCATTTGCGCTAAATCGAGCTCGGCGGCAATCAATAAAATGCAATCAGCACCCCAAGCGCGCGCTTCATAAAACTGATACTCGTCGACCATAAAGTCTTTACGCAGCGCCGGTAAAACGCAGGCCGCTCGCGCCGCTTTAAGGTAATCAGCATGACCTTGAAAATATTGCACATCGGTTAATACCGACAAACACGCCGCGCCATTGGCCGCATAATCGGCGGCGATTTCCGCCGGCACAAACGGATCGCGCATCACGCCTTTGCTCGGGCTGGCCTTTTTGATCTCGGCAATCACCCCGGCTTTGCCTGCTGCGTGTTTAGCACGAATCGCCGCAACAAAATCGCGATGGTCTTGATTGGCCTCAGCCTGCGCCCGAATTTCGGCGAGTGGCAGGTGTTTTTTAGCCGTAGCGACTTCTTCAAACTTCGTCGCCCAGATTTTTTTTAGGATGTCGGACATGGCTTCACTCGTAGGGCGGGTTAGCGCGTAACCCGCCAATATTTTAAATTTTTAAGATGGTGGCTACGCCGCTGCGCGGTTAAGCCAAGCTACGTCAATCTATCGGCTTAGGCCAGCGCTTGTGTAAAACGAATCAACGCAGCCAATTTCTCTTTTGCCGCACCGCTAGCAATCACTTCATGCGCTGCGTTAATGCCGTCTTCGAGGGTAACAGCTAAGTTGGCGGCGTAGATGGCAGCACCAGCGTTCAGTAAAACGATGTCGCGGCAAGGGCCGGTTTCGCCGTTGAGCACCGACTCGATCTTGGCTTTGGACTCAGCAGCATTGCTAGCGTGTAGTGCTTTAATGTCGGCGAGCTCAAAACCCAGCTGGCGTGGGTCAAATTCGTATTCGGTGATTTGTCCGTCTTTGAGCTCGGCAATCATCGTTGGGCCGCTAATCGATATTTCATCCATGCCGTCTTTGCCATGGACGATGAGTATGTGCTTAGCGCCTAGCTTTTGTAATACGCGCACTTGAATACCCACTAGATCTGGGTGAAATACGCCCATCACTTGATTGTCAGCACCAGCAGGGTTAGTCAGTGGGCCAAGGATATTAAAAATCGTGCGCACGCCAAGCTCTTTGCGTACTGGCGCGACGTATTTCATGGCGCTGTGATGGTTGGGGGCAAACATAAAGCCCAAACCGACTTCGTCAATACATTGCCCGACTTGTTCGGCAGTGAGATTCAGATTCACGCCAAAGCTTTCGAGCACATCGGCCGAGCCTGAGCTTGATGACACTGATCGGCCGCCATGTTTGGCGACTTTAGCGCCTGCTGCTGCCGCAACAAAAGCCGCACACGTAGAAATATTAAACGTATGTGCGCCATCGCCACCGGTGCCGCAGGTGTCAACGAGATGCCGTTGATCTTGTACTGCCACTTTGGTCGAAAATTCGCGCATCACGGTGGCCGCAGCGGCGATTTCGGAAACCGTTTCAACCTTGGTACGTAGGCCAATCAAGAGTGCAGCGATTTGCGCTGGCGTCATTTCACCCGACATGATTTGCCGCATTAAATGCAGCATTTCATCGTAAAACAATTCGTTATTGTCGATCAGGCGATTTAAGGCGGCTTGTACGGTAATCATGGTGACTCACTTTTGAACCACAGAGGCACAAAGGCACAGCGTAAATCAGTTTCTCTGTGTCTCTGTGTCTCTGTGGTGAGTTTTGTATTAGGCAAATTCGCGCAGGAAATTTTCGAGCATCTGATGGCCATGCTCGGTCAAGATCGATTCGGGATGAAATTGCACGCCTTCGATGGCTAAAGTTTTATGGCGAATACCCATGATTTCACCGTCGGCGGTCCACGCGGTCACTTCAAGGCAATCGGGGAGCGAGTCGCGCTCAATGGCCAATGAATGGTAGCGGGTGACGGTAACAGGAGAGGGTATATCTTTGAATATCCCGATGTCGTTATGGATAACCGGCGATACCTTGCCATGCATTAGGGTCTTGGCGTGCAACACCACACCGCCAAAAGCTTCGCCAATCGCTTGATGCCCCAAGCACACGCCCATAATCGGCAGCTTGCCAGCAAAATGCTTAATCGCCGCCACCGAAATACCCGCCTCGCTTGGCGAGCAAGGGCCGGGTGAAATCACCAGATATTTTGGCGCTAAAGCTTCGATTTGTTCGATGCTGATTTCATCGTTGCGATGCACTTGGACTTCTTGGCCGAGTTCGCCAAAATATTGCACCAAGTTGTAAGTAAAGCTGTCGTAATTGTCAATCATGAGTAGCATAGTCAAAACCCTTTAACCACAGAGGCACAGAGGCACAAAGAAAACCACATCAAAGCTTAAGGCGTTTTATGCCTTCTTTCAGCGTAGGCGCATGAAAATTAAGCAATAAACCGAGCGGAAAACCGCCAAGGCGAAGGTAGCTTAATAGTTGTGCTTCATGGATCGGTAGTATTTTTTCCACAGTTTTAAGTTCGAGTACCAGCTGATTTTCTACCAAAATATCGATTCGGTAGGCGGCATCCAATTGAATGCCTTTATAAATCAGCGGTAAATTTAATTGTTGCTGAACCAATAAGCCTGCTTGGCTTAATTCATAAGCGAGGCAAGTCTGGTATGCAGACTCAAGGAGCCCAGGGCCTAAGTGTCGATGGGCTTCAATTGCTGCACCAATTACACGTTGGCTCAGTGCGTTTCTCTGTGCCTCTGTGTCTTTGTGGTTCATCGTTTTTGCCTTTAGGCGTCCAGCCCTTGTTCAGCGAGCTCAGCCGCGCGGAGCACTGCGCGGGCTTTGTTGAGTGTTTCTTGCCATTCGCTTTGCGGTACGGAGTCGGCCACAATGCCGGCGCCAGCTTGCATATAGAGTGTTTGGTTTTTAACCACCGCAGTACGCAGCGCAATCGCCACGTCCATTTCGCCGTTAAAGCCCAAATAACCGACCGCGCCAGAATAAATGCCGCGTTTAGTTGGCTCCAACTCGTCAATGATTTCCATGGCCCGCACTTTGGGCGCGCCAGAAACTGTGCCAGCCGGGAAGGTGGCTTTGAGCACGTCAATCGCGCTGAGTTTAGGTTTAAGCTTGGCTTCTACGCTGGACACAATGTGCATCACGTGGGAATAACGCTCAACAATCATTTTGTCGACGAGTTTGACTGAGCCAGTTTGTGCCACGCGACCAGCGTCATTACGGCCCAAATCAATCAGCATCACGTGTTCGGCGATTTCTTTCTCGTCAGCGAGTAATTCTTGCTCGAGCGCGAGATCCTCTGCGCGATCTTTACCGCGAGTTCGGGTGCCCGCAATTGGGCGCACGGTGACGGTGTCGTCTTCGAGTCGCACCAAAATTTCGGGTGACGCGCCGACAATTTGCATATCGCCAAAATCGTAATAAAACATATACGGCGAAGGGTTAATGCTGCGTAAAGAGCGATATAATGACATCGCCGAGGCCTGCATCGGCGCACTCATGCGTTGCGCCAGCACCACCTGCATCACGTCGCCATCTTTGATGTAATCTTTGGCTTTGAGTACGGCCGCCTTAAATGGCGCTTCGCCAAATTCAGATACCGGCACGCCCACATTGCCGGTCGGTAGCGAGAGCGCCATATTGGCTGGCTCACGTAATTTCATTCGTAATGCATGAATGCGCGTGCTGGCGGTGTCAAATGCATCGATTTCATGCGGGTCGGCGTACACCACTAAATACAACTTACCGCTTAGATTATCGACAACGACGATTTCTTCAGAGAGTAATAGCTGGATATCGGGCGCGCCAATTGGATCGGCTTTATCGCATTGCGCGAGTTTACGCTCGATATACCGAATGGTTTCGTAACCAAAATAGCCGACCAAACCGCCCATAAAACGCGGCAAACCTTTGCTTGGCGGCGCTTTAAAACGGGCTTGGTAGCTTTCAATAAAATCCAGTGGATTGCCTTCATGGCTTTCAATGATCTGATCGTCATGAATCAGCTCAGTGCGCGTACCGCAAACTTTGATTCGGGTGCGCGCGGGTAAGCCAATAAATGAATAGCGGCCAAATCGCTCGCCACCGACGACCGATTCTAATAAATACGAGTAAGGGCGATTGGCGAGTTTGAGATACACCGATAGCGGGGTATCTAAATCAGCAAATAATTCTTGGATTAGCGGAATGCGGTTAAAGCCTTGGCTGGCCAAGGCATCAAATTCGATGCGGGAAATCATGGGTATTACTCCAAATAGAATAGAAGAAGGGCGTCTGCGCGCGAGATCAGCGACGCCATCGCCATTCAAAAATTTCGTATTGCTGCGGTGCGGAGTAAAAAGCCATGTGGATTGATATCTATTTAAATCGAGAAGTAAGCCCCAATTGTGCGTGAACTGAACAATACCGTCAAATTCACGCACCATCGGTGTGACATTGCTTGCGAAGAAATAGATTTGTTCGCAAGCAATAGGCGTTAAATCGGCCATTGCTGCCCAATCACGCGGTCAGCTGGAACAAAAGTCAGCGATTTGATTTGGCATCACCTTCGATATTCAAACTTGAATTCGCTGACGTTAATGACGTGCTTTAGCCTGCCCAAACGTTGTGTTTAAGCGAGATCGAGAAACTCACATAAATCAGCAAAGCTATGAATTACCGCATCGGCATTGAGTGATTCAACGTCGCTGCCATAACCATAACTGACTGCCAGTACAGGGCAGCCCGCCGCCCGCGCTGACAATACATCGTTGATTGAGTCACCGACCATCAGCAACTGACTGGTGGGTACGTTTAATCGGCTGGCGGCATACAGGAGCGGATCAGCAGAGGGTTTTTTATTGCTGACAGTGTCGCCCGCGACCACCACATCAAAATGCGTGTCGATACCCAACTCGCGTAGCAAAGGCAGGGTGAAGCGTTCTGGTTTATTGGTAACCAGTGCTAATGGAACTTGCCGCTCGCGCAGTAGATGTAAGGTGGCGAGTACTTTAGGGTAAAAGCGCGTTGCGATATGCAGGCCTGCAAGGTAGTGCGCATTAAAGCTCAGCATACCCTCGCGCTGTATATCGCTGCCGGTATATTCTGCATCATGGCTATCGGCCAATACCCTTGCGACTAAACTGGCGGCGCCATCACCAACAAAGCTGGCAACGCGGTCACTTTCCAGTGGGGACAGTCCCGCGTCGGCGCGCGCTAAATTGGCGGCCCGGGCTAAATCATGGATTGAATCGACTAAAGTGCCGTCAAGGTCAAATGCACAAGCAATAATACTCATTGAAGCCTCATTCATGTCTGCAAAAATCTAAGTCAAAAAACGCCATTGATCGTATCGATTTACAAAATAGTCAGTAAGCGTGCAAAAGGGCGGCCGATTGCTGCTTTGCCTTGGTGAATTAAAACCGGCCGCTCGATCAACTGGGGGTGCGCAGCGAGGTGCTCGATAATCTCTGCTGCGCTTAATACTCGCCCTTGGCATAACTCAGCCCAAAGCGGTTCTTTTTGCCGCACTAAATCCAGCGCGGCGATGTCGAGCATCGCCAGTAAAGCCGTGATTTCATCGGCGCTCAGCGCGTTCTCAAGGTAAAGACGAACCTCTGGCGAATGCCCTAAGGCGTTCAGTTCGCTCAGGGCCTCGCGGCTTTTGCTACAGCGTGGATTGTGCAGCAGCTGCATTACGCCACCTTGGCCAGTTCGGCGCGCATTTGGTCAATGACGGTTTTGTAATCGGGTTGACCATAAATAGCGGAACCCGCAACAAAGGTATCGACGCCCGCCGCCGCACACGCGGCAATATTGTCGACTTTGACCCCGCCATCGATTTCCAGCCAGATTTCTCGGCCAGTTTTGGCGGTATAAGCATCGATTAAAGCGCGCGCTTGCCGTGCTTTGACTAAAGTTTCGGCAATAAAGGATTGGCCGCCATAACCGGGATTGACTGACATCAGCAAAATCATGTCAATTTTGTCCATCACGTAGTCAAGGTAATGCAGTGGTGTGGCCGGATTAAATACCAAGCCTGCTTTACAGCCCGATTCTTTAATTAAACCCAATGAGCGATCAATATGCTCAGAGGCTTCGGGGTGGAAAGTAATGATGTTGGCGCCCGCTTTGGCAAAGTCGGGGATAATGCGATCAACCGGTTTTACCATTAAATGCACATCAATCGGCGCGTCGGTCCATGGCCGGATGGCATCGCAAACCAAAGGACCTATGGTGAGATTAGGCACATAATGGTTATCCATGACATCAAAGTGAATGATGTCGGCGCCAGCAGCGATAACGTTTTTTACTTCTTCACCCAAACGGGCAAAGTCAGCCGATAAAATACTTGGGGCGATGCGATAAGTCATGAATCCGGCTCCTAAGAAGGCAAGAATAGGCACTAGTAGGCTCTAGTGTGCCAGTTTAACGCGAAAACAAGATGACTTTGCTCAATATGCGTTCGCCACGCTGGTAAACTGCCACATCGCCCTGATCTACCACAGGACATACGGAGAATTTTAAATTGGAAGCCACTTATAAAATTAGCGTGACGGCTCGGCCGTTTTATCTCGCTGAGCAGTCCAATGAAAGTGCAGAGCAATACACTTTTGCCTATCAAATTACCATTACCAATGAAGGCAATGTGCCCGCCAAATTGATGGCGCGGCATTGGGTGATTGAAGATGGCCAAGGTCAAAAGCAAGAAGTGCGCGGCTTGGGGGTGGTCGGTGAACACCCAGAAATTGCGCCGGGTGAGAGTTTCGAATACACCAGTGGTGTAACGCTCAATGCCCCTGTTGGCACCATGCGCGGCAGTTACCAAATGATGGCCGCAGATGGCACTGAATTCGAAGCGATCATCGCGCCATTTATTCTTTCTATGCCCCGGACATTGCATTAATGAGATCAACAGTAGAAAAAAAATCAAACAAACCGCGTAAAGATTGGCAGACCTTATCCACGTTGTTGCCGTATTTGATGCAATATAAGTTTCGGGTTTTTGCTGCCCTCAGTCTGCTGATTGCCGCCAAACTGGCCAATGTGTCAGTGCCCTTGGTACTCAAAGACATTGTTGATCACCTGGATGTGCAAAATCAGCCCTTAGTATTGCCTTTAACGTTGATTTTGGCGTATGGCGCGCTGCGGCTGAGTTCGGCGGTTTTTGGTGAAATGCGCGATGCGGTATTTGCCAAAGTCACCCAAGGTGCGATTCGTCGAGTGGCCTTGCAGGTGTTTGAACATTTACATCGCTTGTCGCTGCGCTTTCATTTGGAGCGCCAAACCGGCGGCATGAGTCGCGATATTGATCGCGGCACCAAGGGCATTGCGTTTTTATTGAACTTTATGTTGTTCAATATTTTACCAACCTTGGTTGAGATTGCTTTAGTCGCGGTGATTTTGCTTAAAAAATACGATTGGTGGTTTGCTGCGGTCACTTTTGCAACGGTGGCGGTTTATATCGCATTTACGCTGGGCGTTACCGAGTGGCGGATGCGCTATCGGCGAGAAATGAATACCTTAGATTCCAATGCCAATACCCGGGCCATTGATAGTTTGATTAATTATGAAACCGTGAAGTACTTCGGCAATGAGCGCTGGGAGGCCGAGCGCTACGATGCCAGCATGCAGCAGTGGGAAGGCGCGGCGGTACGCAATCAAGTGTCTTTGTCGTTTTTAAACGCTGGGCAGGCCATCATTATTGCCGTTGGGGTGACGCTTTTGGTGGGTATGGCGGCCGATGGCGTGGTGAAGGGCACGATGACGCTGGGCGATTTGGTGTTAGTGAATGCATTTTTATTGCAATTGTATGCGCCATTGAATTTTTTGGGTTTTGTTTACCGAGAGATTAAAAATTCTTTAGCCGATATGGAAAAAATGTTTGGCTTAATGAGTAAAGGCGCTGAAATCAAAGACAAGCCCAATGCACAAGCCCTACAAACCCCGAGTGCGGCCATCACCTTTTCACATGTTGATTTTGGCTATGAACAAAATCGACAAATCCTACAAGATATTAGCTTTAGCATTCCTGCGGGTAAAACGGTGGCGGTTGTTGGTGCTAGTGGCGCGGGGAAATCGACCTTGTCGCGCTTGTTGTATCGTTTTTATGATGTGAATTCGGGTGCAATCGAGATTAATGGCGTTGATCTGCGTGATTTAACGCAATCGAGTTTGCGCGCGCATATCGGGATCGTGCCGCAAGATACGGTTTTGTTTAACGACACAATTTACTACAACATTGCTTACGGCAAGCCAACAGCGAGTCGTGATGAGGTGATTGAGGCGGCAAAATCAGCCCATATTTACGATTTCATTATGAGTTTGCCCGAAGGATTTGAAACGACCGTTGGTGAGCGTGGTTTGAAACTGTCAGGTGGTGAAAAGCAAAGGGTGGCGATTGCGCGTACCGTCTTGAAAAACCCGCCGATTTTAATTTTTGATGAGGCCACCAGTGCCCTTGACTCACACACTGAAAAAGCGATTCAGGCTGAATTAAAAGCGATTTCTCTAAATCGAACGACCTTGGTTGTGGCGCATCGCTTGTCGACGATATCGGATGCTGATGAAATTTTGGTGATGCGCGATGGCTGCATTGTCGAGCGTGGCAACCATCGTCAATTGCTGGCTTTGGATGGCGTTTACGCGCAAATGTGGGCCCTGCAATTGAGTTCCGAATAAGCGAAACCTTCGATTTTTAAAAAATATATACAGTAAAGCCCTAGCTTTATTGAGTTTGTTGTTAAAAATCAAACACCAATCAGAATGTAAGCAAATAGCGTAAATTTGTCACAGTTTTATTTATGCGATTCGCGTGTAATAGCGCCCACATCGACTACATACTGTACGTCAGTGTGTGGCGCTATTATTTTGGGGGTTGCATATGTCGTTAGATCGTAAAGATTGGGAATGGGTATTGACGTGTTTCGGAACGGCGGTGGGGGCTGGGATCTTATACCTCCCTATCCGGGCTGGTTTGGGTGGAATCTGGCCGATGTTGATTTTGACCGCAATTATTTTTCCGATTACGTTTGTTGCGCATCGCGGGATCACTCGGGTTGTTGCTTCGTGCCCGAAGCCGACAGATATTATTGGCGCGGTTGAATATGACCTTGGCCGTAATGTTGGGTTTGCAGTTTCTATTCTTTACTTCTTGTCGATTGTGACCATTTGCGTGGGCTATGCCACGGGTGTAACCAATATCGTTGAGTCTTTTTTGCATAATCAATTGGGCATTGTTGGCACGTCACGCACCGTGTTGACCTTTTTGCTCTTGGCCGGTTTGACGGGTGTCATTTTGGCCGGTGAAAAATTCATGGTTCGCATTACGTCAATGATGACGTTTCCATTGATCATTATGCTGGCTGGTTTGTCGATTTATATGATTCCACAATGGAATACAGCGATTCTAAGCGCGCCATTTGAGATGGGTGACGTGTTTAAAAATATGTTGTTATTGTTCCCAGTGTTAGTTTTTGCGATGAATTTTTCGCCAGTTTGTTCAACACTAGCGGCTTCGTATCGTTCGCAATTTGGTGCTGAAGAAGCCGTGAAGCGCACGGATGGGGTTATCAAATGGACTTCATTGATTTTGTTGGTCTTTGTGATGTTCTTTGTGTTTTCGATGGTGCTAGCGACTTCGCCTGAAGTACTGGCGGCATCCCAAGCGAAGAATGTTGATATTTTGACAACGGTGTCTTTAATTGTTTCGCAGCCTTTCTTGCAATATTTGATTCCACTGATTGCATTTTTAGCCATTGCTAGCTCGTATTTTGGTCATTTTGTCGGCACCCGTGAAGGCTTGGTGGGAATTACGACTCGAGTGATGACTTGGAATAATCCAGCGGCGGAAGCAAATTTAAATCTTAAAAAAATCAATATGATCGTAACCATTGTCATGATGATTGGTCTTTGGTTCTTGGCGGTTTACAACCCACCCATTCTAAAAATCATCGGTGCTTTGTCGGCGCCAATTATTGCGATTTATGCGTACTTAATGCCAGTCATGTTGATGAAACGAATTCCGCGTTTGTTTATCTATCAATCAAAGACCGCTGGATTTATCTTTGTGATGGGTTTGGTCGGTATTGTTGGCGACTTTGCCGGTAGTTATTTGTAATTAGTATAAATACTGAATACGGTTGTTTTGCTGGATCAGTCAGGCGCACCGCCTGTCTGATCCATTTTATTTAGAGTTAGTGGTGATCCTGCTAACGGGAGTGAATGATGTTAAGTGTTTTTGATTTATTTAAAATTGGTATTGGTCCATCGAGTTCTCATACCGTGGGGCCGATGGTTGCGGCAAAAACGTTTGTTGATGATCTGCTCGCGCAGGGAAAGATGCTGCAAGTGCGTCGGGTTTCCGTTGATTTTTACGGCTCTTTAGCTTTAACGGGCGAGGGGCATGGCTCTGTTAGTGCTGCTTTGGTTGGTCTAGAGGGTGATACGCCTAAGTTTGTTGAGCCAGAGCGCGTTGGTTTACGTTTTCAGCAGCTTAAATGCCAAGATGCGCAATTGTTGATCGCGGGCACGCACCCGATTGCTTTTGATTTTCAGCGTGACGTTCAGTTGCATAAACACTTGTTTTTAAAGCAGCATTCTAACGGCATTCGTTTCCGTGCTTTTGATGGCGATGAAGTTGAGTTGGCCAACGATGTGTTCTTTTCGATTGGTGGCGGTTTTGTGGTGAGCGAGGCTGAATTTGGTCAGACTCGTGAATCTACGCCGGTGCCGTTTCCATTTCAAAATGCCGCTGATTTATTGGCGCATTGCCGTGCACAAGGCAAGTCCATCGCCCAGATTATGATGGCCAATGAGTTGGCGACTCAGTCTGAGTCAACTGTCCGTGCGCAATTATTAGAGATTGCCAATGTGATGCAACAGTGCATTCATAATGGTTGTACTCGTGAGGGTGAATTGCCGGGCGGCTACCACGTAAAACGTCGCGCACCGGGGATTTTCCGCAAAATGGTTGGCATGCAGCTAACGGGTCGAGCTGATTTTATGCTGTGGCCGATGATTTATGCGATTGCGGTTTCTGAAGAAAACGCCAGTGGCGGACGCATTGTCACCGCTCCGACCAATGGTGCAGCAGGGATTATTCCCGCAGTATTGCAGTATTATCGTAATTTTACGCCTAATGCCAATGAAGCTGGTGTGGTGGACTTTTTGCTAACGGCCGCGGCGATTGGCATGTTGTATAAAATGAATGCGTCTATTTCTGGCGCTGAAGTTGGCTGTCAAGGCGAAGTGGGCGTGGCTTGTTCAATGGCAGCGGGTGCGTATTGTGCGGTGCTCGGCGGTACTTTAGAACAAGTTGAAAATGCCGCTGAAATTGGTATGGAACATCATCTTGGATTAACGTGTGATCCTGTTGGTGGCTTGGTGCAAATTCCATGTGTAGAACGCAATGGTGTTGCTGCGGAAAAAGCAATTAAAGTCGCACAATTGGCGCTGATGGAAAACGGCGAGCACAAGGTGAGCCTAGACGAAGTCATTGCGACGATGTACCGCACGGGCATGGATATGCATAATATCTATAAGGAAACATCCCTGGGTGGTTTGGCGCTGACGGTGGGTGTGCCTGCGTGTTAACCCAATAACAGGAGGTAAGCACATGCAAAAAGTGCTGATGATTTGTACTGGCAATATTTGTCGCAGCCCAACTGCGGATGGTGTGTTGCGACATAAAGTGCTGGCACAGCATTTGGCGGGACAAATTGAAGTCGATTCTGCTGGAACGCAAAGTTATCATGTGGGTGAGGCGCCCGATCGACGGGCGCAAAAACATGCTTTGCGCCGTGGTTATGATTTGTCAGCTTTACGGGCTAGGCAAGTTAATGCTATGGATTTTGCTGAGTATGATTTGATTTTAGCTATGGATAAAAGTCACCTAGCTTACTTGAAACAGCATTGCCCTGTTAACCATCAGCACAAGCTGCGCTTATTTATGACTTTTGCGACCCAATCGAGCGAGCGTGAAGTGCCTGATCCTTATTACGGTGGGGATGCTGGTTTTGAGTTGGTGCTTGATTTGATTGAAGATGCTTGCGACGGGATTTTGCAATCTCTGCGTTAGCGGGTAAACCCCGATTTGCACTTAGGGCATAAAAAGCATTAAAATGCCGCCTTACCCTTCGGGGGAGTAGTCGCCTGCCTGAGTTTAGGTCTATTGCCTAATCGTTTGAGCAGGGTCTGTGTCAACATATTTGCAGCTGAACGCATGGCATAGATAGCGAGCTTTTTGCTTCGCCTGACGAGACCTGAAGTTATTGTCGCGTATTCCTGGATGGGCTACGCGCAATGACTTCTTGTTTCTGCCCATCCGGAGTGCTGTTTATGTTTGATACGTTGTTAGTTTCAACTGGCGTAGTGGCTATTGCCGAAATGGGCGATAAAACACAATTACTGTCGTTGATTCTTGCTGCCCGTTTTCGTCGGCCGTTGCCGATTGTGGCGGGCATTTTTGTTGCAACTGTTTTGAATCACTTTGCTGCTGCATGGATAGGGCAGCAGGTGGCTGGTTTGATTTCTGCCGAGATTTTGCGCTGGATTGTCGGACTTGGTTTCTTGGCGATTGCTGCGTGGGCTTTGGTGCCCGATAAAATCAGCGAAGAAGAATCACAAGTAAAACCGTACGGGGCTTTTGTTGCGACAACAATAGCGTTCTTTTTTGCCGAAATTGGTGATAAAACGCAAATCGCAACGGTCGCGTTGGCTTTAAAGTACACCCCATTGTGGCAGGTGGTTATGGGAACAACGATAGGAATGATGCTAGCCAATGTGCCCGCAGTGTATTTGGGTAATTGGATTGCCGCGCGAATGCATTTATTGCAAATGATTCGATTTGTTGCGGCTGGCGTCTTTGCGATTCTAGGTGTCTTGGCCCTGATGGGTGTTGCGGGTTAAAAATGTAGTTGAAAGAGAAGGCGAGCCTTGTGCTCGCTTTTGTTATTCGTTAATTAAAAAAACATCTCAGGGAGTAGGTATGCTGGAGTCTTTCTTTAAGCTAAAAGAAAACGGTACCGATGTAAGAACCGAAGTTATCGCAGGTTTCACTACATTTTTAACGATGGCTTACATCGTCTTTGTTAATCCGTCGATCTTAGCTAAAACCGGGATGGATTTTAATTCAGTGTTTGTCGCTACCTGTTTAGCCGCGGCATTGGGTACTGCAATTATGGCTTTAGTAGCCAATTATCCTATCGCACTTGCACCAGGTATGGGCTTAAATGCCTATTTCACCTATACCGTGGTTTTGGGTATGGGGGTTTCTTGGCAGGTAGCACTAGGGGCCGTATTTATCTCTGGGGTGATTTTTCTTTGCGTTTCACTCTTTAAAGTCCGTGAAGCGATCGTAAATGCGATCCCACACTCACTTAAATTGGCGATTTCTGCCGGTGTTGGTATGTTTTTGGCGATTGTTGCGCTGAAAAACGCGGGTGTGGTGACAGGTTCACCTGCTACTTTGGTTACCTTGGGTGATATTCATGCGCCGCAAACATTGCTGGCGATTTTTGGCTTCTTTTTGATCGTTGCTTTGGAATACCGCAAGGTGCATGGCTCGATTATTATTTCAATTTTGGCAGTCACTTTAATGTCAATTGGCATGGGGCTGTCTGAATTTAAAGGCGTATTTTCTGCTCCGCCGTCAATGGCGCCAACGTTCATGCAAATGGATTTAATGGGTGCATTAGATGTGGCCTTGTTGGGCGTGGTGTTTGTGTTGTTCTTTGTCGATTTGTTCGATACCACCGGTACTTTAGTGGGTGTTTCACACCGCGCTGGTTTGTTAGATAAAGATGGCAAGTTGCCACGCTTGAAAAAAGCCTTGCTGGCTGATTCAGTTGCAATTACTGCCGGTGCTGTGATGGGTACTTCTTCAAGTACCGCTTATGTTGAATCTGCCGCAGGCACTGCAGTTGGTGGCCGCACTGGTTTGACTTCTTTGGTTGTTGCGATTCTATTTTTATTGGCGTTATGGTTTTCGCCTTTGGCCGCCACAGTTCCAGCCTACGCAACAGCGCCAGCACTGTGTTATGTCGCCGTATTAATGACACGTGGTTTGGCTGAGATTGAATGGGATGATTTAACTGAGTCAGCACCGGCAGTCATGACCGCGCTGGCCATGCCATTTACCTTCTCAATTGCTGATGGTATTGCATTTGGCTTTATCAGCTATGCTGTGATTAAACTGTTGGCAGGCCGTTATAAAGACCTGAGTGCTGCAGTTTTGATTATTGCTGCGTTGTGGGTTGTTAAATTTGCCTTTTTCCATTAAGCGAGCGTTCGGATGAATAAATCCATTAGCAATAACGCATTACCTAATGCGAACTATATCCGTGATCGAATCCGAACTGTGGCCGACTGGCCGCAGGCTGGGGTTATGTTTCGCGATATCACGCCCTTATTGCAAGATAAGAAAACTTTTCGTCTGTTAGTGGATATTTTTGTCCATCGCTACATGGATCAAAAGTTAGATGTCGTCGCTGGAATAGATGCGCGTGGATTTATTTTGGGTGCGGTCGTCGCTTATGAGCTCAACCTCGGTTTTGTTCCTATTCGTAAAAAAGGCAAGCTGCCATTTGATACGATTGCCGAAGAGTATGAGCTGGAGTATGGCTCAGCTACCGTGGAATTGCATGCTGATGCATGTCAGGCTGGTGATCGCGTTCTACTGATTGATGATTTGGTAGCAACCGGTGGCACCATGATTGCCGCAGCAAACCTGTTGAAACGGCTGGGTGCTGAAGTTGTTGAAGCTGCAGCCATTGTTGATTTGCCAGAGTTAGGCGGCTCAAAATTGGTGAGAGATCAACATATTGAATTATTTACAGTTTGTGATTTCTCTGGGCATTAAATAAAGGCACTAACATTATTCATACCAAGGTGCTGATCAATTCATTGAAATAGCTTGTTTAGCTTGAATTGATTCACCTTTGTGTGATGTGTGGTGTTGTAAGTGTAATGAAACAAATAAAGGATTTATCGTGACGATGCAATTACCTGAAGCTAGAACTATTCTTGATAATGCGGACTGCCTGCATAATGAAGCTGAGGTTCAAGCTGCGTTAGACCAAATGGGTGAGGCCATGTGCGCCACATTGGCTCATACCAATCCCATTGTCTATACCGTACTCAATGGCGGCTTGATTGTGTCGGGACATTTATTGCCTCGTCTACGTTTTCCGCTTGAAATTTCATACATGCATGCCACACGTTATCGCAATGAAACGAGTGGTGGCGAGCTCGATTGGAAAGTAAAACCCCGCGAAGACTTGCGTGGTCGTACGGTCATTATTGTTGATGATATTCTCGATGAGGGTCATACCTTGGCCGCCATCGTTGAATATTGCAAGCAACAAGGTGCTAGTGCTGTGCACGTTGCGGTGTTGATTGATAAAAAACACGATCGCAAAGCACCAGGAATTAAGGCCGACTTTGTTGGTCTTGAAGTAGAAGATCGCTTCTTGTTTGGTTGTGGTATGGATTATCAGGGTTACTGGCGTAATACTTTAGCGATTTATGCGGTAAAAGGGCTGTAATCCCGCATTGGTGCGTGTTGCAGCCATGGAGACATCATGGGCAACAGCACCGATATCGTTGTTAAGCATTATCGACAAATTTTGATTTGGCCATTGCAATTAATGCCTTTGCCTGAGGTAAGGGGGCGAAGTCGTGCGATGGGGCGTCACTGGGAAGTGATGTCAGCGATGTCCGCTGCAGGCTCGCCTTGGCAACCCAGGCCAACGGAATTTGATGGCGACCCAGCCGAATTTAAAGAACGGCACTATCGAGAATTTGTCACTTTTTTACCGTATGTGCAGCGTTTTTTGTACGGGGAAGGGCGTAGTGAAGCCGGTGATGCTGCTAATTATGGGCACTCACCCATGCACGTCTTTCGTCGTAAAGATATTCAACAGGTCTTAATGGTCTTTAAAGATGGTAAAACACACCATTTTAAAGTGATCCATTTAGACCTGTATTTTTTTTACGATCTTGATGTTGTTATTTTGGCGATGGAATTGGGGGGTGACAATTTATCGTTAAGGCGGGTGCAAGATGCCATGTTTCGTTTTGGTCGTACCTTTCCCGCCCAATGGGATGAAAACGAAACTGCAACGAGTTGTATGCGCAAAGTGGCTTGGCTCGACGCCGCTGGTGAAGTGATTGCCTCCAGTGATTACGAAGATCGAACAGGTTATTTGCAGCATATGGGGCAATTTTGCGCCCCCAAAATGGCATCCCATTGGGAATATTTGCTTAGCCCTTTGGTGATGCACCATTCTAATGCGGTGGGCGATTTACGCTACCGACAAATCGAATACCATCGAATGCCGATGTTGGCCTACCTGTCATTCGAGAACCCTTTTGCGCTGTCGGACGAAGATTTTTATCGGTTAGGTACGGTCAGTCGACCGAGCGACATGGATGCACTGCCTTTTTCTAGCAAGGTGTTTGCGGCTTTTGAGGCTGATTGCTGCTACGATCGATTTTGGATTCCAGAAAATAACAGTCCCATGGCCTCAACACGGTTGATGTGTAATGGTCACGCGTTTGTGATGGTGGGTATGGCGGGTAATCCATTCTTTGTTGATCCTTATACGGGTTCTTTAGGGCAATTTCGGCATCAATATTTTTTGCTGACACTGATCGCCCACTTTCACAAAGCTTCGTTATTGATGTTTTCTGATCGTCTAGCGGTGGCGCTGGCCAAGCTTAATGTGCAAGATGAAATCTCAATTCGCAATTTTAAGCGTGAAACGCGGCTACTTCAGGCCGCTTTTTTGCGTTTCACCCAGCGATATTGGTTTCGCGAAGTTTCCAATCAAGCTATTAGCAGTCAATTGTTTTTGATGCTCAAGCGCCATCTAGATACCGAGACCTTATATTCGGACGTGCGTGAGTCGGTGCAAGCAATGAGTCAATACCTTGAAAATGAAGACTTACGTCGACAAGCCGATACCGTTGTGCGCTTGACCGTGGTGACTATTTTAGGTTTAGTGGGTACGACGATTACTGGTTTTTTAGGGATGAATCTATTTGCTTTAGCGGAAGAAAGTGGCTGGCATCGCTTGTGGTATTTCATTGGCGTGAGTATTCCAATTACGATTTTAATTTTATTTACCGTGGCTAAATCAAAAAGCCTGTCGGAGTTTTTGGATGTGTTATCTGACGACCGAGTGCTTTGGGTGAGTAAATTTAAGCAGTTTTTGCATATAAAAACTCGGTCATGAAAATAATGCATGCGGGTGTGAGTAGATGTTTTGTTGATCGGACTGCTGTAAGTTGCTCATGTCGTGGTAGAATTGCGCATCTTTTAACGATGAATACGGATGCGTTAACTCATGTTCTCTAAGTCTCAAACCATTGCCCAGTATGATCCTGATCTCGCCGCTGCCATGGCGGCCGAAGTTGTTCGTCAACACGAACACATCGAGCTGATCGCATCGGAAAACTACACTAGCCCAGCAGTGATGGAGGCTCAAGGCTCGCAACTGACTAATAAATACGCCGAAGGTTATCCTGGTAAGCGTTTTTATGGTGGCTGTGAATACGTTGACGTCATCGAACAACTCGCTATTGATCGCGTAAAAGCTTTGTTTGGCGCTGAATACGCCAATGTGCAGCCGCATTCTGGCTCGCAAGCCAATCAAGCCGTGTATTTTTCTATCTTGAAACCAGGCGATACCATCATGGGTATGAATCTGGGTCATGGTGGTCATTTGACGCATGGTTCGCCAGCAAATTTATCGGGTAAATTATTCAATATCGTGGCTTACGGTTTGAATGAAAATGAAGAAATCGATTACGACGATATGGAGCGCGTTGCGCTAGAAACCAAGCCAAAATTGTTGATCGGTGGTGCTTCAGCCTACGCACTGCGTTTTGACTGGGCGCGCATGCGTGAGATCGCCGACAAAGTTGGCGCTTACTTTATGGTCGATATGGCGCATTACGCCGGTTTGATTGCGGCAGGTGTTTATCCTAACCCAGTGCCACACGCTCACTTTGTAACGTCGACTACACACAAAACATTGCGTGGCCCACGTGGCGGGATTATCTTGGCGAAAGCTGAGTTTGAAAAATCAATCAATTCTAATGTGTTCCCAACACTGCAAGGTGGCCCGCTAATGCACGTAATCGCCGGTAAAGCGATTGCGTTTAAAGAAGCGGCAACGGAAGAATTCAAAACATACCAAAAACAAGTGTTGCTCAATGCGCAAGCCATGGCAGCAACTTTGGCTGAACGTGGTTTACGGATTATTTCTGGTCGTACCGAATCGCACGTATTCTTGGTTGACTTGCGCCCTAAAGGCTTAACAGGTAAAGCTGCTGATGCCGTTTTGGGTAAAGCTCACATTACCGTTAATAAAAATGCGATCCCAAATGACCCTGAAAGCCCGTTTGTAACTTCAGGTATCCGTATTGGCGCACCTGCAATTACCACTCGCGGCTTTAAAGAAGCAGAAGCCATTCAAGTTGCGCATTTAATTGCTGATGTATTAGACAACCCGAATGATGAAGCTAATTTGGCGGCAGTTGCTGAAAAAGTAAAAGCATTAACGGCGCGTTTCCCAGTTTACGAAGTATAATTCGTACGCAATTAAAAAAGGTGGTGCACCTGCACCACCTTTTTGCATTTTGTCGTGTTAGTTTGAGGTATATTAATCCAAGGCAGCTGTCAGTTGACTTGGATTAATATACCAAGCGTATTACTACCAATGTACCTTGGCTTGACTGTTCAATATGAAATGAACAGCTTAAGATGCTCTTTATTCGTTCTTTTTAGGTTTTCGTGCTATGAAATGCCCATTTTGCGGTTCACCCGACACTCAAGTCGTGGATTCTCGCGTTTCTGACGAAGGGGATACGGTACGCCGTCGTCGTCGCTGTGCGATTTGCGATAAGCGTTTCACCACCTTTGAAACTGCTGAAGTGCGTATGCCGCAAGTGGTGAAACAAACCGGTCAGCGTGTCGAATTTGAAAGAGAAAAAATTCGCACTAGTTTTATGCGCGCCTTACACAAACGCCCGGTGCCGACCCCTTTGGTTGATGAAGCCATTTCCCGAATTATTCAAAAAGTACTGACTGTTGGCGAGCGAGAAATTATGTCGCGACAGATTGGTGAAATGGTGATTGCTGAGCTCGCCAAGCTCGATAAAGTCGCCTATATCCGCTTTGCCTCCGTATATCGCTCATTTCAAGACGTTGAAGATTTTCGCGACGTCATTCGTGAAGTCAGCAAGGAATAAACATGGCTTGGCGTTCGATCGACTACTTTATGATGGCCCAGGCGTTGCATCAGGCGAAATTGGGCCAAAACAACACCTCGCCCAATCCAAGTGTTGGCTGTGTTCTGATTAAAAATGATCAAATATTAAGCATGGGGCATACCCAAGCCGCAGGTGGCGCGCACGCAGAAGTGATGGCACTGCGTGCTGCGGGCCATGCTGCGCAAGGTGCCACTGCATATGTCACTTTAGAGCCATGCAGCCACTTTGGAAAAACACCACCCTGCGCGGATGCGCTGATTGCTGCTGGTGTTACTCGAGTGGTCGCCGCATTATTGGACCCGAATCCGCTGGTTTCCGGGCAAGGTTTACGCCGACTGGCCGAGCATGGCATTGTCGTTGAACATGGTTTAATGGCTGCCGAGGCATTGGCGCATCATCAAGGTTTTTTTAGCCGAATGATTCGGCAACGACCTTGGCTGCGTTGCAAAGTTGCCGCTAGTTTGGACGGGCAAATTGCGCTAGGAAATGGGCAATCGCAATGGATTACGGGTGCTGCAGCACGTGCCGATGTTCAGCGAATCCGTGCGCGCTCATGTGCGATGATCACCGGCATTTCAACGATTTTGCATGACGATCCACAGCTGAATGTGCGTGATTTTCCGGTTGAGCGTCAACCGATTAAAGTTATTTTAGATAGCCAAATGCGCACCCCAGTCTCGGCTAAAATTCTACAGCAAGGTCCTGTGTTGATTGTCGCGGCGCAAGAGACTGAGCGTCGTTTGCCTTTGGAGGCGGCGGGTGCACAAGTAATTTTGTGTCCTGACCAATCCGGTGCTCGTATTGATTTGGCCGCATTATGTGGCGTATTGGCAGCACGCGGTTGCAATGAAGTCACACTTGAAGCCGGCGGCACTTTAGTTGGCGCTTTTTTTGCGGCAAGGTTGATTGACGAATTGTGCCTATATCAAGCGCCGGTATTGCTGGGACAAGGGCAGGCGATGGCGCAATTTTCCTTAAGTGATTTAAGTCAAAAACAAGTCCCAACGCATATTGCTCGACGTATGGTGGGGGATGATCAGCGCATTATTATGCGTTTTACTGACCCCGCAACCGATTGGCTAGGAAAATGAAAATGAATTCAAAACCCATCATTGTTTGCCCTGATTGCGGCAAGGAAATTGAAGTGTTAAAAGCGTGTGGCGCTAGTAACTTTTTTTGCAATCATTGCAATGAATTGAAGTCGTCACAGCGCGTCAAGGCAGCCAATCCGATTGTCTTTCCCGCTCAACCGGAAAAATAAGGACGTTTATGTTTACAGGCATTATTCAAGCGATCGGCCAAATTGAAGCCGTTTCGCCTTTTGATGGCGGCGTACGCTTAACCATCGATGCGGGTGATTTAGATTTATCTAATGTTGGTTTAGGGGACAGTATTGCTCACAATGGTGCATGCATGACTGTTGTCGAGCAAATACCCAATGGTAAATATTTAATCGACGTTTCAGATGAGTCTTTGCGTTGTACTGCAGGATTAGATGCTGTTGGCCCAGTTAATTTAGAAAAAGCCATGCGCTTGGGCGATATGCTTGGCGGTCATTTGGTTTCAGGGCATGTGGATGGTGTTGGGATAGTACGTAGTTTTGATCCAGTGGGTGATAGCCGCGAATTAATTATTCTGGCGCCGGTGGTCTTAGCCAAATATTTAGCCGTAAAGGGCTCAGTGGTCGTCAATGGCGTTTCGCTCACGACCAACTGGATCCGTGACGTGAACGATGGCTGTGAATTTTCAATTAACTTAATCCCACACACACTGTCAGTCACAACGCTAGGGGCGATTGAGCCAGGTCAGCGGGTCAATTTAGAAATTGATTTGATCGCTCGCTATGTTGAACGTATGGTTTCTTTGGAGTCAAAATAATGAGCCAGATTGCACCTGTTAATGAAATTATTGCCGAATTAAAAGCTGGTCGCATGGTGGTTTTGGTCGACGAAGAAGACCGCGAAAACGAAGGTGACTTGGTGTTGGCCGCTGATTTTGTGACACCAGAAGCCATTAACTTTATGGCTAAATTTGGTCGTGGCTTAATTTGCTTAACGCTGGATCAAGCGCGTTGCCAGCATCTTAATTTACCAACAATGGTAAAAAACAATGGCTCGTCGTTTGGCACCAACTTTACTGCTTCAATCGAAGCGGCTGAAGGGGTTACCACCGGCATTTCAGCGCATGATCGTGCACTGACGATCCAAAAAGCCGTTGCTTTTGGCGCTAAAGCCAGTGATTTAGTTTCGCCTGGCCATGTGTTCCCCATTATGGCACAACCGGGCGGTGTTTTAGTGCGTGCCGGACACACCGAGGCTGGTTGTGATTTAGCAATGATGGCGGGTTTAACCCCAGCATCAGTCATTTGTGAAATCATGAATGAAGACGGCACCATGGCCCGTTTGCCAGAGCTGCTTGAATTTGCGAAAACACATCAACTCAAGATTGGTACTATTGCCGACCTCATTCATTACCGTAGTCAAACAGAATCACTGGTCGAATGTGTTGGTCGGCGTATGATTCGCACCTTGGCTGGCGAGTTTGAATTGGCGGTTTATCGCGACAAACTCACCGCCGCAACGCACTTAGCGTTAATCAAAGGTCAGCCAGCAGTCGATCGTGAGGTTCTGGTTCGGGTACATGAGCCATTATCGGTGATGGATTGGATTGATCTAGACTCATCTGCGCATTCTTGGTCGATTGAAGCCACCTTGAATGCCATCTCCGCCGCAGGTGAAGGCGTGGTGATTTTATTGCATCGCACCGAACTGGGCTCCGATTTACTAGGTCGAGCGCTACCGGAGTTGAAGCTAAATCCACCGCAAAAATGGGATTTACGCACCTATGGTATCGGTGCGCAGATGCTAAAAGATCTTGGCGTTGGCCGTATGCGCCTGATGTCGCCGGAGCGTAAAATTCCGAGCATGATGGGATTTGGATTGGAAATTACGGGCTTTGTAGCCCCAGAAGGAAAATGAGAATGTCAAAAAATATTCCAACAATTGCACCCGTTTTGTCTGGCGCGGGATTGCGAATTGGCGTGGTAATGAGCCGATTTAATACCCCGGTTTGTGAAGGCCTACGTGATGTTTGCCTGACTGAGTTATTAGCGCTTGGCGTGGCAGAGCAAGACATTGTGCTGTGCTCGGTGGCTGGCGCATTAGAAATTCCTGTCGTGTTGCAAACCATGGCAGAAAGCGATCGTTTTGATGGCTTGATTGCACTTGGCGCAGTCATTCGAGGCGACACCTATCATTTTGAACTGGTGGCCAATGAGTCAGGCGCAGGAGTAACTCGCGTGGGCTTGGATTTTGGAATCGCGATTGCGAATGCCATCTTAACCACCGACACTGATGAACAAGCAGAAATTCGTATCAAAGAAAAGGGCCGTGATGCGGCTCGCACTGTCGTGGAAACGGCTAATTTAATTAAGGCATTACAAGTATGACTGAAGCCATCGTAGCACCTCGTCCAAAACCAAAATCGGCTCGTCGCCGTGCGCGTGAATTTGCCGTTCAAGGGACTTACCAATGGCTAATGACGCGGGATACGGTCAATAATATTGATCTGTTTATTCACAACAGCACTTCTTATTTTAACAAGTGCGATGAAGCCTTGTACCGTGGCATTTTGTTTGGCGTGATTAAAGATGCCGGCGCTTTAACCAAAGCACTTGAGCCACACGTTGAGCGCCCATTGGAAGAAGTCAGCATCGTTGAAATGGCGATTTTATATACTGGCGCTTTCGAAATTATTTCAATGCCAGAAACACCTTATCCGGTCATTATCAATGAGTCGATTGAATTGGCCAAAACATTCGGTGGTTCAGATGGTCATCGTTTTGTGAATGGTGTACTCGACAAATTGGCTGCATTAGTACGTGCCGATGAGTTTGCGGCGGCTGCAGCAAAACGTCGTTAATTTTAAATTCCCTTAACTGCCCAGTTGATTGGGCAGGGTTAAATTTTGTGAATGAATTCGATTTAATCGCTAAATATTTTACCCGCCCAGCGGTCAATGCCGACTTAGGTATTGGTGATGATGCCGCATTAATGTCGATCTCCGCTCAGCATCAATTGGCCATTTCGGTGGACATGCTGGTCGCGGGTCGGCATTTTTTTGCCGATGCCGATCCTGAACGGTTAGGGCACAAATGCTTGGCCGTTAATTTATCTGACATGGCGGCAATGGGGGCTAAACCGACGTGGTTTACGCTGTCGCTGGCCTTGCCCGCCATGGACGAAGCTTGGTTGGCAGCATTTAGTCGTGGATTATTTGCCTTAGCCGATCAGCATGCGGTGTCTTTGGTCGGCGGCGACACGACCAAAGGACCATTAACCATTTCAATTCAAATTGCCGGCGAGATTCCAAGCGGGCAAGCTTTACTACGTAGCGGCGCTCAAATCGGCGACGACGTTTGGGTGTCGGGCCCTTTGGGCGCCGCCGCTGCCGCGGTCATGCACCGTACCGGTCGCGTCGCCTTGCCTCCCGATATCACCCAGCGCTGTGATTTACGCTTAGATCAGCCAACACCACGGCTGGCTTTAGGCATGGCTTTGCGCGGTATTGCCAGCGCGGCACTGGATTTGTCGGATGGCATTCTGGGTGATTTGGCGCATATTTGTGAGCAATCAAAATGTGCCGCACGACTTCATATTGATTTAATGCCTTATGCAGAAGAGCTAAAAGAACTCTCCCCAGCGCTGTCTTTAGAGGCCGTACTTGCGGGTGGCGATGATTATGAGCTTTGCTTTACGGCATCGTCTTTGCATCGCCAGCAAATTTTAGCCCTTGGACAAAGTTTGGCGACGCCTTTGTATCGGGTCGGGGAAATAATCGACCATCAGCCGCAATCGCCGTTAGTGCAAGTATTAGATGCATCAGGGGGCGTCATTGCGACCCCGTTTACTGGTTTTGACCACTTTAAATGAAAAAACAACCTCAGATTGCAGTCAATCTGCGCTTTCTTTTGGCGCATCCAGCACATTTTATTGCGCTGGGCTTTGGTAGTGGTTTAGCTAAAGTTGCACCGGGCACATGGGGCACTTTGGCGGCACTGCCTTTATTTGCGCTCTTACAGTATTTTTTTACGCCACTGACCATCGCGCTGCTGTGTATTCCCGCTTTCATTATTGGTACTTGGGCTGCAGAGCTGACAGGTCGCAATTTGGGGGTGAGTGATTATGGCGGCATCGTGATCGATGAAATCGTCGCCATGTGGCTGGTTCTTTGCATTGCGCCGCCGACGGCATTGGCTTGGGTGTTGGCTTTTGTCTTGTTTCGTGTGTTTGATATTCTGAAACCTTGGCCAATTCGCTGGCTGGATCAGTATGTTAAAGGCGGATTTGGCGTCATGATCGACGACATCTTGGCGGCTGTTTTTGCCATGATTCCGCTGTATTTGCTTCGTGCTTATTTATGATCGATTCGCCTGCTGAATTACCCGAATTGAACGAGGCGCAACTGCAAAGAGCGGCCTTGCTCGATACCGTACGTCTTTTGCCCGATTTGCCCGGCGTTTATCGTTATATTGCCGCGGATGGGACGGTGTTATATGTCGGCAAGGCCAAAAGTCTAAAAAAGCGGGTGTCGTCTTATTTTCAAAAAAACGATCAAAGCCCACGAATTCGCTTAATGTTGGCGCAAGTGGCAACGGTTGAAACGACGGTGGTGCGTTCTGAAGCCGAAGCCCTCGTGCTAGAAAACAATTTAATTAAAGCCTTAAGTCCTCGTTACAATATTTTATTTCGCGATGATAAGTCTTATCCCTATGTGATGCTCAGCGGTCACGCCAGCCCACGGCTAGCGTATTACCGCGGCAGTTTAGATAAAAAAAACACTTATTTTGGCCCGTTTCCCAATGGCTATGTGGTCAAAGAAAGCATTCAGTTACTGCAAAAAGTCTTTTTGCTGCGCACCTGTGAAGACTCCGTTTTTGCCAATCGCTCTCGTCCTTGTTTATTGCACCAAATCAAACGCTGTTCAGCCCCTTGCGTCGGTTTGATTACGCCTGAAGCATATCGACAAGACGTGCATAACGCCGTGTTGTTTTTATCTGGCAAAGAAAACGAAGTTCTCAATACCCTTGAAGAAAAAATGCACGTACTGGCAACAGAATGGCAATTTGAAGCCGCCGCCGCAGTGCGCGATCAAATCCAAGCATTGTCACAAGTACAAGAGCGGCAGTTTGTTTCGTCCAATACCAGTGAAATGGACGTTGATATTGTGGCCTGTGTTGAAAGCGAGGGCATGTTGTGTGTCAATCTGGCGATGGTTCGAGGCGGGCGCCATGTTGGGGACAAAAATTTATTTCCTAGCCATGCCGATGACTACACACCTGCCGCAGCGATTCATGCATTTTTAGCCCAGCATTATCTAGACCGAATTACCCCCACGATGATTTTATGTTCGCCAGAGCCCGATGAGTGCGAGGTGTTGGCTGAGCTATTAAGCGCGCAGGCTGCAAGAAAAGTGCTGCTTAATGTCAACCCCAATGGTGAGCGACGTATTTGGCTGGAGATGGCTAAACGCAATGCTGAGCTGGCTATACTACAGAAAAAAGGCCAGCAAGCCGATCAGGCGAGCCGCTTGGCGGCCTTGGTTGAAGCGCTAGGTTTGCCTGAGGAGACGCAACGTTTAGAGTGCTTTGATATTTCGCATACCTTAGGTGAGGCGACTGTGGCATCGTGTGTGGTTTATGATCGACAAGCGATGCAACCGAAGGAGTATCGACGCTACAACATTGGCACCGATAACTCGGGTTCGGCCAAAGATGGCTTTACTTTAATTACGCCTGGTGACGATTATGCCGCAATGCGCCAAGTCTTGTTACGCCGTTACGAGAAGGTCGCTGCAGGTGAAGGCGTGATGCCGGATGTGATTTTGATTGATGGCGGAAAAGGGCAGTTGGGCATTGCGATTGAGGTGATGAATGAAATCGGCTTGACTACGCCATGGCTGGTTGGCGTGGCCAAAGGCGAAACACGCAAAGCCGGTTTAGAGCAATTGATCGTGCCCAAGTCAGGAAACACGGTACAATTACGCCGCGACCATCCTGGCTTACATCTGATTCAGCAGATTCGGGATGAAGCACATCGCTTTGCCATTACCGGGCATCGCGCTCGGCGCGGCAAGGCCAGACTCGCTTCAACGCTTGAAGACGTTGAAGGCGTTGGCCCCAAACGTCGGCAAAAATTGCTGGCCCGCTTTGGTGGTTTGCAAGGAGTAAAAGCTGCAAGTGTGGATGAGTTAGTGCAAGTTGATGGCATTAACCAAGCGCTTGCTGAGAAAATTCACGCTGCTTTGCGCGGCTAATAAAGTGTCCTAATGCCATTTAATTTACCTATTTTTCTGACTTGGTTGCGCGTTGCGCTCATTCCCGTTTTTGTCGGGGTTTTTTCTTTGCCGTACGCTGAATATCCTTTGGCTTGGCAAAATATGGTCGGCGCTAGCCTGTTTATGCTGGCGGCAGTGACCGATTGGTTTGATGGATTTTTAGCGCGGCGCTGGAATCAAACCTCACAATTTGGCGCATTTTTGGATCCGGTGGCCGATAAATTGATGGTGGCTGCTGCGTTAATCTTGTTGGTGCAACTAGATCGAACCGAAAGTTGGCTGGCGGTGATTATTATTGGTCGCGAAATTACCATTTCGGCCTTACGCGAATGGATGGCGCAATTGGGTAAGGCGAAAAGTGTTGCGGTGAATTTGATTGGCAAACTTAAAACCACAGCGCAAATGATCGCGATTGTGTTGTTACTTTGGTCTGAGCCGCTGATTCCGGGCGTATCGACGCAGCTATTGGGCACTTTGGCCTTATATATTGCCGCTATCCTCACCATTTGGTCGATGTTTTATTATCTACGCGTCGCTGCGGAGCAATTTCGCGAGCATGGATAAGTCAACTACGGCGTTATCTCGTATCGTCAACGTTTAACGCCGTATAACTAATATCTAAGAGTATTGATCGCTAGCGATCTGTATTACTCCTCTCTATTTATATACCCCATCTAAGACATGCAAAAGTCAAAAGCATTACTGCTGATCGCCGGGTTTTATTTTTGTTATTTTGCTTTTAACGGCCTGTTCTCTCCCTATTGGGGCTTGTATCTTGCCGAACTGTCGTTTCCTGCATGGCAAATCGGTATTCTGACGTCTCTGACGCAAATCAATCGAATTTATGCGCCAGCCCTATGGGGCTGGTTAGCTGATCGCAGTGGGCAACGGCAAAAAATATTACGTCTGGCGGGCGTGATGGGTTTGGTTTTTTTCTTGCCGCTACTGTTGACGCATTCGTTTTGGCCTTTATTGATTTCTGTGTGGATCGCGAGTTTTTTCTGGAGCTCGGCACTCCCCTTGGTTGAGGCGACGAGCATGACTTTGCTCGCCGGCAATAGCGGGGCGTATGCGCGACTACGCGTCTGGGGCTCAATTGGTTTTGTCGTTGCCGCTTTGCTGGCCGGCTATTTGATCGAAGCTTTCGGTGTTGGCGTGTTGCCAATGGCTGTAGTTTCCGTGATGGCCGGGCTGGCTATTTATTCTTTTTACGTGCCCGAAGCGCCTGCTCTGGTTAAAAATCAGCTAGCCAGCGTGAAATTTTTTGATGTTTTAGCCAAAACCGAAGTTAAAGCCTTATTGTTGGCGTGTTTTTTAATGGCGCTGGCCCACGGGGCTTATTACAGTTTTTATTCCATTTATATGGTGGAGCACGGTTATAGCAAGCGAGTTGTTGCTTGGTTATGGACTTTGGGGGTGATTGCTGAGATTGCGGTTTTCTGGTTGATGCCGTCGATTACGCAGCGCTTTAGCCTTAAAAAGATATTTTTATGGGGTTTGTTGCTGGCAGTATTGCGCTTTATGCTCATTGGCTTGGCAGCTGACTTTATTGTGCTTTTAATTGTGGCGCAATTGGCGCATGGCTTCACTTTTGGTAGCCATCATGCCGTGACGATGAGTTATATTCATCGTCATTTTTCTGGCGCGCATCAAGCCAAAGGGCAGGCATTAAATATTGCCGTGTCATTTGGTCTTGGTGGTAGCTTAGGTGGTATTTTGGCTGGCGTGCTGTGGCCGCAAGGCGGGGCGATGGTGTTTATGCTATCCGCTTGCATGGCGTTATTGGGGTTTGGTGTGGCTTGGGTCGGCATCAATAAAAATAATACTTAATTTGCGCTTTATGGTTGCTTAGGCTTGATTTTGCCAAGCACCAAGGCGTTAAATTCAATCCTAGCATTGAGTGTTTAATATTCAATGCATAGAGGTATTGCCAGTGAGTGCTTACTGAGCATAGCCTCGCTTTAAATACATCAGTGTGAGGCTTGCATGATTATTGTGATGAAGTTCAATGCCAGTGAAGCTGAGGTTGCAGCAGTCATTGCCTATATACGCAGCGCCGGTTTGACTGAACATGTTTCGCGGGGTGCGGAACTCGTGATTATTGGTGCCATTGGTGACGAAGACGCGCTCAATCCGGCGCGTTTTGAAATGCTCCCTGGCGTTGATCGGGTGTCTCGCGTGACCAAGCAGTACCGTATCGTCGCACGCGATACCCATCCAGCGGGCTCGGTGGTTAAAATCCGTGGCATTCCTTTGGGTGGCCAGCAGATTCAAGTCTTTGCCGGTAGCAGTTCAATCGAAAATGCCGCGCAAATGGCTGCTTTGGCACAAGGCATTGTGGATTTGGGGTGTCCGTTTTTATGGGGCGATATCGCCCAAACGCTAGATGGTCCTTATCAATTGCAAGGCAATGAGCACGATAATTTGTCTTTGCTGCAGTCAGTGGCCAGCCAGTTTAAATTGCCCTTTGCTGCTGAATTAGTTGATTTGCAAATGCTCGATGATTTGATGGCGCACGATGTGGATTTGATTCAAGTGGGCGCAGGGCAAATGCAAAATCGGATTTTACTCAAAGAATTAGGTCGGATTAATAAGCCGATTTTATTGCGGCGCGGTCATGCCGCAACACTGGCAGAATGGCTGATGGCAGCAGAATATATTGCGGCCGGTGGCAATCATCATATTGTTTTTTGTGAGCATGGCGCGCGCGCCTTGGGTAGTGAAGGGCGCAATGTATTCGACGTCGCAAGTATTGCATGGTTAAAGCAAGAGACGCATTTACCGGTGGTGGTGGACGCCAGCAGTGCGGCAGGTAAGTCTTGGCTGGTGCCATCTTTGGCGCAGGCGGCAGTCGCCGCAGGTGCCGATGGCATCTGGCTGGATGTACACCCTAATCCGAATGCCGCTTGGCGCAATGCAGATCAGTCGCTTGATTTGTGCCAATTAACGACTTTGCTGTCGACCTTGCGCGCGATGGCTCCCGCGCTCAATCGTACGATTTAAACTTTGGCGTTTTTATATTATGCAGGCAGTAAAAAAATTGGTTTTACTGGGGACGGGTTTGATTTCTGGCTCGTTTGCCTTGGCATTAAAACGCGCCCGTTTGGTTGAACACGTGGTTGGCGTTGGCCGAAATCTAGACAATCTTCAGCGTGCGCTCGATTTAAATGTGGTTGATGCCATCAGCGACGATGCAGCGCATGCGGTTGTCGGTGCCGATTTGGTGTTTATTGGCACACCAGTTGGACAAATGGGCGCTTTAATGCAAAAAATCGCCCCTCATTTGTCTCGCGATTGTATCGTGACCGATGGTGGCTCAACCAAGCAAGATGTCGCTGCTTTATATCAAGCTTATTTACCGCAGCAGTTGGCATACTGTGTACCAGGTCATCCAATTGCGGGTTCGGATTTATCGGGTGCCGCAGCCGCGCAATTTGGTTTGTATGAAGGGCGCCGCGTGGTATTAACGCCCTTGCCTGAATCGGATGCGGTGGTGATTGAACAAGTCCGAAATTGGTGGCTGGCCTGTGGCGCTCAGGTGTATCAAATGAGTGCTTTAGCGCATGATGAAATTTTTTCTTCAGTCAGCCATGTACCGCATTTGCTGTCTTTTGCGTATATGAATTCGGTGCTGGATCGCTACAATGCGGCTGAATGCTTGGATTTTGCTGCCAGTGGCTTTCGCGACTTTACTCGCATTGCCGGTTCGCATCCGGATATGTGGCGTGATATTGCGCTGGCCAATCAAAGTGCCATTTTGAATGATTTACGCGCCAATATGCAGCAATTGCAGTCTTTAATCGAGTTGGTTGAATCGAGCGACGGTATCGCTTTAACGAATTACATTCAACGTGCAAGCTTGGCTCGAATTGAGTGGGGCAAGCCGTTAAAGGGTAAAAAATGACTTATCAAGCAGCAGAGAATCGTTACGCCTCAATGCCTTATCGCCGCTGCGGTCATAGTGGCCTAAAGTTGCCCGCAATTTCTTTGGGATTGTGGCATAACTTTGGCGATAACAAGCCCTTTGATAATAGTCGGGCGATGTTGTTACGCGCTTTTGATTTGGGGATTACGCATTTTGATTTGGCCAACAATTATGGCCCACGTCCCGGTGCCGCCGAAGAAACCTTTGGCCGAGTTTTAAAGCAAGATTTACGCGCTTATCGTGACGAAATGATTGTAAGTACTAAGGCGGGCTGGGAGATGTGGCCTGGCCCTTATGGTGAATGGGGTAGTCGCAAATATTTAATGGCGAGTTTGGATCAGAGCTTGCAGCGTATGGGCTTAGAGTATGTCGACATTTTTTATTCGCATCGACCAGACCCCGAAACGCCTATGGCAGAAACTATGGGCGCGTTAGATGCGATCGTGCGTCAAGGTAAGGCACTTTATGTCGGTATTTCATCTTATTCGCCAGCGCAAACTTTAGAAGCCGCCAGTATTTTACAAGCGCTGGGTACACCTTGCCTAATTCATCAGCCTAAATACTCAATGTTCGAGCGTGAAATTGAACAAGGATTAACACAAGTGCTCAGTGACTCAGGAATAGGCAGCATTGCATTCTGTCCTTTAGCGCAAGGCTTGTTAACCAGCCGATATTTGAATGACATTCCTGCTGATTCTAGGGCTGCTGCACTCGATAATCATTTTCTAAATGGCGATGCGGTGACGCCGCGTCTGATGCAATTGCGCCAGTTGAATGACTTGGCCTTGCAACGTGGGCAAACCTTGGCGCAAATGGCTTTGGCATGGGCATTGCTCACGGTCACTTCCGTCATTATTGGCGCGAGTCGTGTTTCGCAGTTAGAAGAAAACGTCGGAGCGATTGCTAATTTAGCTTTTTCAGCGGCTGAATTGCAGGAAATAGAGCGCATTTTAGCGTCGACGTAAGGTGTAGCGAGTCCGTATAATTAAAAAACCAGCGTGTTCATCGCTGGTTTTTTAATTTAAGGAACAATATGAATCATTTTCCAGTGATTGCAATTGATGGCCCATCCGCATCAGGCAAGGGTACGGTCGCGCAAAAGGTCGCCAATCAACTTGGTTTTGCTTATCTTGATTCGGGGGCGTTGTATCGCCTAACGGCATTGGCCGCGCAACGCGCAGGAGTGTTGTGGACTGATGAGGCGGCGGTGGCTGAGTTGGCGGCGAAACTGGATGTGGTCTTTGTTGGTGAGTCTATTTTGTTGTCGGGCGACGACGTTTCAGTCGAGATTCGTTCGGAATTGATTGGCTCTGGTGCTTCCCAAGTTGCTGCCTTGCCTGCAGTCCGCGTGGCCTTATTGCAAAGACAGCGTGCGTTTTCTGAGAAAGAGGGGCTGGTCGCCGATGGACGAGATATGGCCTCGGTCGTTTTTCCTCATGCGCAATTAAAAATCTTTTTATCCGCAACACCTGAAGTTCGTGCGCAGCGCCGATTTAAGCAATTACTTGCTCGCAACGAGCCGGCCGATTTAGCGGTGATTACTGCTGATTTGCAAGCAAGAGATGAGCGGGATCGTTTACGAAGTGTTGCGCCGCTAGTTCAAGCTGCGGATGCTTACTTACTAGAAACGTCCAATTTATCGATTGAAGCGGCGGTGAATCAAGTCTTGCTTTGGTGGCGTGATAAATCGACTAAAACGCTCTAAGCACTTGATAGAGCAAGAAGATTTCCGTATAATCGCCAGATTCGTTTTTGGCATGTGCTGATTTTGAATGCTCGCCCCATATTCGTGGGTCGGGATTGATTAACTAACCTGCTGGTGTATTCCACACTAGCTAATGGAATTTTCCACTAAATATGACTATTGATACTATGGAAAGCTTTGCCGCCCTATTTGAGGAAAGCTTAACCCGTCAAGAAATGCGCTCGGGTGAAGTGATTACTGCTGAAGTGGTCGGTATCGACAACAACTTCGTAACTGTGAATGCAGGTTTGAAGTCTGAATCGCTGATCCCGTTGGAAGAGTTCAAAAACGACAACGGCGAAATCGACGTTAAGATCGGTGATTTTGTTCCTGTTGCGATCGACAGCCTTGAAAATGGTTACGGCGAAACTAAGCTTTCTCGCGAAAAGGCCAAGCGCCTCGCGTCTTGGATCGAGTTGGAAGACTGCCTCGAACGCGGCGAGATCATGTCTGGCGTTATTTCTGGCAAAGTAAAAGGCGGTTTGACTGTTATGGTCAACGGCTTGCGCGCTTTCTTGCCAGGTTCATTGGTTGACATTCGTCCGGTTAAAGATACCACGCCGTACGAAGGTAAAATGGTTGAGTTTAAAGTTATTAAACTTGATCGTAAACGCAACAACGTCGTTGTTTCACGTCGTGCAGTCCTCGAAGACTCACTAGGTGAAGAACGTCAGAAATTGCTAGAAACCTTGAAAGAAGGTTCGATTGTTAAGGGTATCGTTAAAAATATCACTGACTACGGCGCGTTC
The DNA here is from genome assembly GCF_013284055.1 of Deefgea piscis. Classification (NCBI taxonomy): domain Bacteria; kingdom Pseudomonadati; phylum Pseudomonadota; class Betaproteobacteria; order Neisseriales; family Chitinibacteraceae; genus Deefgea; species Deefgea piscis. The sequence goes on from NZ_CP054143.1 coordinate 2,866,726, forward strand.
GTTGATCTTGGCGGTATTGATGGCTTGCTCCACATTACTGACTTGGCATGGCGTCGTGTTAAACACCCATCTGAAGTATTGGCAGTGGGTGATGAACTTGAAGCTAAGGTTCTCAAGTTCGATCAAGACAAAAACCGTGTATCTCTTGGCTTGAAACAATTGGGCGAAGATCCATGGGTGGGTCTATCACGTCGTTACCCATCGGGCACTCGCATGTTCGGTAAAGTAACTAACTTGACTGACTACGGTTCATTCGTTGAAATCGAACAAGGCATTGAAGGCCTGGTTCACGTTTCTGAAATGGATTGGACTAACAAGAACGTTCACCCATCTAAAGTTGTTTCTTTAGGTGATGAAGTTGAAGTGATGATCTTGGATATCGACGAAGACAAACGTCGTATCAGCCTCGGCATGAAACAATGCATGGCTAATCCATGGGATGATTTCGCAGAAAACTTCAAGAAAGGCGACAAACTGAAAGGCGCGATCAAATCGATCACTGACTTCGGTGTGTTTGTTGGCTTGGCTGGCGGTATCGACGGTCTGGTTCACTTGTCTGACTTGTCTTGGCACGTTGCTGGTGAAGAAGCCGTTCGCAACTTCAAGAAAGGCGACGAAGTTGAAGCAATGGTTCTTTCTATTGATGTTGAAAAAGAGCGCATTAGCCTCGGCATCAAACAAATGGAAGGTGATCCATTTAACAACTACGTTTCTACGTCTGACAAAGGCGCGATCGTTAAGGGTACTGTTAAATCACTCGACGCTAAAGGCGCAACAATTGCCTTGTCGGATGATGTAGAAGGCTACTTGCGTTCGACTGAAGTTTCGCGTGACCGTGTTGAAGATATCCGCACTGTTCTGAAAGAAGGCGACGAAGTTGAAGCTGTCATCATCAATGTTGACCGCAAAAACCGTTCGATCAACTTGTCAATCAAAGCGAAAGATCAAGCTGAACAAAGCGAAGCAATGAGCAAATTGTCTTCTAGCGATGACAATGCAGGCACGACTAACCTCGGCGCATTGTTAAAAGCTAAATTGTCAGGCTCTGCTGAGTAAGGGTATTAGCTAGAATGACCAAATCAGAACTCATTGCGAAACTTGCTGCTCGTTATCCGCAGTTGGTAGCAAAAGACGCAGAGTTAGCCGTAAAAACGATACTTGATGCGATGGCACGCAGCCTTTCGCAAGGCCAACGTATCGAAATTCGTGGATTTGGCAGCTTTGACCTGAACTACCGCCCGCCAAGGACTGGACGAAATCCAAAGTCGGGCACGAAAGTGTCCGTTCCGGAGAAGTTTGTTCCGCACTTCAAAGCGGGCAAAGAATTACGAGAACGTGTTGATATTGATGCGTAATTCTTAATTCATTGTGGCATAAAAAAGGCGACACTTTCGAGTGTCGCCTTTTTGTTGGGTACTTAAACCAAAAAAATAATGTGTAATTAAGCTACAATATCAAAAACAGGAGGTTTTAATATAATGCGATATTTATTTTGGGCAGTTAAATTTATAGCCTTTGTTATGCTATTTGGCTTTGCAATGCACAATGCAAATCCAGTAACATTGAATTTCTTCTTTAATTATACTTGGCATGCGCCACTGGCTTTGATTTTATTGGTATTTTTTGTTTCTGGTGCAGTGATTGGCCTTTTGGCAAGCCTAGGTCAGGTTATTCGCTTGCGTCGAGAACTCGTTGCTTTACGTAAAGAAAAGCGTCAACCGATTAATAGTATTGTTACCGCTCCTCCTACCGTCGCATTCGAACCGCCGCGTGATGCCCTTTAATTTTTAAAGCGTTTATACATGATTGAAATCCAATTTTGGTGGTTAGCCATCCTACCTATTTTCTTTGGTGCTGGTTGGCTAGCCGCTCGTGTTGACATTAAGCACGTTATTGCCGAAAGCCATTCTTTGCCAATAGCTTACTTCAAAGCGGTTAATCATTTATTAGCCGGTGAAATGAATAAAGCAATTGATATCTATATAGAAATCGCAAAGAATCATTCCGAAACAATTGAACTCCAAGTCACACTCGGACATTTGTTTCGTCGCAGAGGGGAGCTTGAACGTGCAATTCGCATGCATCAAAAAATCCTATCTCGTCGCGACTTAAGCGAGTCACAAAGACAGCAATCACAACTTGATTTGGCCATTGATTTTATTAAGTCGGGTTTATTTGATCGCGCTGAGAAAATTTTGCACGATCTATCAAATACTGACTCTGCTCGGTTAGCGCGTGTAGAATTATTGGCAATTTATCAGCAAGAACATGAGTGGCAAAAAGCCATTGCAACCGCCGAACTACTTCGTGATGAAAGCAACAGTTTCCAGCATGAGATTGCTCAGTTTTACTGTGAACTAGCATCAGAAAGCCTGATTCGTAATCAAAACGAAAAAGCAATTAACGAACTCAATCTGGCATTAAAAGAGCACCGCCATAGTGCTCGCGCTCGTCTGATGCTGGGTGAAATTGCGCTTTCAGAAGCACGGCCAGATGACGCAATTGAACATTGGCTAAAAATGCCAGCCCAAGACATCCATTACTTAGCACTCGCCGCAAGGCATCTTATTGCGGCCTTCCACAGCAAAAATCAACTTGCCGATGGCATTGCGCTATTAATTCGTTATGTTCAGCAGTATCCCGAATTAGATGTCGTTGATCTGATTTATGAACAATTATTAGCGACAGCAGGCATTGATGCTGCTTATGATTTTGTTCGCGAACGTTTACGTGAACATCCAAGCATGCCGGGCCTGAAAAAATTATTAGATGCTCATTTGTTGGTCGCACCTGCGGATCAAAAGTCTGAGCTAGAGGTCATTGGTAAACTACTGCACGACAATACCCGCAGTTACAGCATGTATTACTGTAGTGAATGCGGCTTTAAAACCCGTCAATTTTTCTGGCATTGCCCTGGCTGCAATCAGTGGGAAACGTACGCTCCAGTTCGCGGAAAAAGCCGTTCAGTGGTGTAATTTATTGCATTGGTAATTATTAGATATAAAGCTTGATAGGAAGAATTATGAATTTTGATCCACGTGTTATTGTCGCTCTCGATTTTTCAAGTGCTGCTGCAGCCTTAGCTTTTGCTGATCGCGTCAATCCAAGCTTATGCCGATTAAAAGTTGGTAAAGAATTGTTTACCGCATCAGGCCCTGCTTTAGTTGAACAATTGGTTGCTCGTGGGTTTGATGTATTTTTAGATTTGAAATTTCACGACATTCCACACACGGTTGCTCAGGCGTGTAAAGTTGCGGCCAGTTTAGGTGTATGGATGGTCAATGTGCATGCATCTGGCGGTCGTAAAATGCTAGAAACGACAAAAGACGCACTTGAAGCGTTACCGCATCGTCCGTTGTTAATCGCGGTAACTGTTTTAACCAGCATGGGTGCAGAAGAACTCGCAGAAATGGGCTTACCTGCGCCGGCAATACAAGTTGAACGTCTTGCCAAATTAGCGCAATCATGCGGTTTAGATGGCGTGGTTTGTTCTGCACAAGAAGCCAGTCAACTCAAGCAAGTTTGTGGTGCGGACTTTAAACTGGTTACACCTGGCATTCGCCCAATGGGTAGTGATAGCAATGACCAAACTCGGATCATGACACCAAAATCAGCAATGCAAGCTGGCTCAGATTATTTAGTGATTGGCCGTCCAATCACCCAAAGCATTGATCCTATTTTGACTTTGCAGCAAATTAACGCAGAGTTGGCCTAAGTATGCACACATTGAACGATCGAATTAAAAATGCCAAGGTGCTCGTGGTGGGCGATGTGATGCTAGACCGTTACTGGTTTGGTGATGTCGAACGAATTTCACCAGAAGCACCAGTACCTGTTGCTCGGATCACCAAGACCGATGAGCGAGCGGGCGGGGCAGCGAATGTTGCACGTAATGTAGTCGCCTTGGGTGGGAAAGCAAAATTACTATCCGTGGTGGGGGATGATGAAGCGGGTACCAGTCTTGAGCGCTTACTTATTGCGCAAGGGGTTGAAACTGTATTGCATCGTGACGCCGAAATCTCGACCACGGTTAAATTGCGCGTATTGGCCAGACAACAGCAATTACTCCGCATTGATTTTGAAAACAGCCCAAGTCATGAAATTTTGGCAGCCAAGCTTGATGATTTCAAAGCTTCGTTACTTGATTGTGATGTAGTTATTTTATCGGATTACGGCAAAGGCAGTTTAGTGCATGTGCAACAAATGATTTTGGCTGCACGCGCGATGAATAAGCCGGTCTTAGTCGATCCTAAAGGGGATGAATACGAGGCATATCGTGGTGCAACCTTGCTTACCCCTAATCGTAGTGAATTCAAACAAGTCGCCGGAAAGTGGAATAGTGAAGCTGAACTGATCGAAAAAGCCGATCAATTGAGATTAAAATTCAATCTTGATGCCTTACTAGTGACACGTAGTGAAGAAGGAATGACTTTGTTTCGCGATGGGCAGGTGGTGCATAAACCAACCCAAGCGCGAGAAGTATTTGATGTTTCTGGCGCTGGCGACACAGTGATTGCCACAATGGGACTCATGCTGGCTGCCGGCTTGGACTTACCGGAAGCAATGGATTGGTCAAATCGCGCAGCAGGGATTGTTGTTGCTAAATTAGGAACAGCGGTCGCGACAAACGCAGAACTATTTGCATAAATTTTGATAGGTATTGCTTACTACGCTTTGACTTTGAGGCGTTTGCAAGCAATACCCATTTAATCCATGGTTTCTACCCGATTTTTTCCTGATTTTTTTGCAACATACATCGCCTGATCGGCGCGCTCGATAACGGCATCTCGACTATCTTCTGCGTGAAACAGTGCCACGCCAGCACTAAAGGTAATCAATACCTTTTCATTATTATGCGTAAAAAAGCGTCGTGTTAGCTCACGCTGCACTCTTTGCATCACTTGCACGCCGGCCTCTAAATCCGTATCAGGCATCAAAACAATAAATTCTTCACCACCATAACGAGCCACACTATCGGTTGGGCGTACTAAATCTTTGACGACTTGTACCAAATGCACGAGCGCTTTATCACCAACAGCATGGCCTTGTAAATCATTGAGTTTTTTGAAATTGTCGATATCTAAAAGTGCGATAGCTAGAGACGATGAATTGCGTACAGCTCTTGCCGCCTCAACGTCAAAAGCCTCTTCTAAACCGCGACGATTTAAAGCGCCGGTCAGCTGATCAGACCTTACTTTATCGCTGAGCGAGCTGAGTTCTTGCTCTAACTCAATCACACGGCTATGGGCTTCATCGGCTTGCTTTCGTGCATTAAATAAATCATCTCTTGAGCGCTGCACATCCAATTGCATGCTTCGAGTATCCAGCAGTAAATCTTCCATGACATGCCGGATACTGGTTAAATCATTCGCAGAGTCGATTTTTTCAGCATATTGATTGATTTTGTCGTGATATTTGTCCGTACTTTCCGACATCACGCCCAATCGATCAATAAAAGAGGTTAGCATGGTTTTGAGTACGGTTTGTGCTTCTACTAAACTGTGCTTCACCTGACTTTGTTTAAATAAAACTTCTTTCAGCCCCATCTCGGCATCATAAATCACTCGCATATCGAGTGGTTGAGCCATGATGTGCTGCACAACCGCAATTTGCCCTCGCACCCAATCATCATCAATGACGATTGAAGCAATATTATCGGTCAGTAGTCTAAGCAAACCCATCAAACCATCGCACAAACGCTGCTCGTTATCGTTCTCTAGCTCCAGCTTGAGCCAAAACTTTCTTAAACGAGGCAGCCACTTCTCCATAGATGCCGAGTTATCCACACTTTTGGCTTCTTGAGCAATGGCATTGGTTTCAGTTTGTAAATCTGGGTTATGTAATAAACGGGCAGATAGCCCAAACTCTAAGGCCTGCGTAAATGCATCGCGCCACTCTTGCCAACGGATATCCACATTATCGGTGCTGCTGTTTGCCGTATTTTCCACATTGGCAGTGGGTTCGATCACCGAACCCAAGCCAGCAATCCCAGTTTCTGCCCAGGAATTCACTAAACCACTGAGTTTTTCATTTAGAACATTGCTGTCTTGCTTGAAATTGAGCAACACTTTTTCAAGCGCATCTTTTTTTCTACTCGGCGGATAGCTTGGATTGCGTAAATCCCACTGCAAAATCAATTCTCGAATCAAATCAGACCAAGTTTTGGTCAGTTCGGTTTGGCCACTTTGGCTATTGATAATGCGAAATATTTGTTCTGGCAGCTCACCCCATTTTTCGGTACTAATTGAGGTACGAATTTGGCTGATCTGCCGACTTAACACCGGAGATTGAATCGGTAATGCCTCAAATGCAGCCACTAATTCTTTAAATCCTGGGTGTAGGCGGGCATCGTCGGGTGTTTGCGCTATTTCATGATAAATCGCTTCATAATGATCTGGCGAAGGCAAAATACGCCGAACTGCCAGTTGTTTAAGCGTTTCACGGGCGATTTCTGTGGGATTGGTGAGCTTGGTCATTTGTCGATTCTAGCCACGAAAGGTAAACGCATTATAGTTGAGCCAAAGTCATGCTCCGCAATTTAAATAACAAAACGCCACGAAAATCGCGGCGTTTTGCATTTTGAGTACCAAAACCAGCTTAAGACAGCAACCCTTTTGGCAAAGAGAAAATCACATTTTCCTCAATGCCATCCATTGCCACGACTGAATCAGCGCCAAAACTTTTGATTTTAGCAATGACCTGTTGCACTAAAACGTCGGGAGCAGAAGCGCCAGCGGTAATACCAACTTTCATTTTTTGATCAAACCAAGCTGCATTGAGTTCAGTTTCATTGTCAACCATATAGGCATCAATCCCTAAACTAGCACCCACTTCACGCAGACGATTCGAGTTTGAGCTATTGGGTGAGCCAACCACAATTAAAATATCAACATCACGCGCGAGTTGTTTTACTGCATCTTGGCGATTTTGCGTTGCGTAACAAATATCGTCTTTTTTCGGGCCGACGATATCAGCAAAACGCATACGTAATGCTTCAATCACCACTTGGGCATCATCCACAGACAATGTCGTTTGAGTGACGTACGCCAATTTACTGGCATCATTCACTTGCAAATGAGCTACATCGCTAGGTTCTTCGACTAAATACATGCCCGATTGCGCCTGGCCCATTGTCCCTTCAACTTCTGGGTGGCCTTTATGGCCAATCATTACAATTTCAAAACCCTGCTCGCGCAAACGTTTAACTTCCAAATGTACTTTGGTCACTAAAGGGCAGGTTGCATCATAAATATTTAAGCCACGCTCAGCTGCTTCAGCACGCACTGCTTGCGAAACGCCGTGTGCAGAAAAAATAAGCGTATTGCCACTTGGCACATCACATAAATCTTCAATAAAGATCGCGCCTTTGGCTTTGAGATCTTCAATGACAAATTTATTGTGTACCACTTCATGGCGCACATAAATCGGTGCGCCATATTTTTCTAATGCTTTCTCAACAATGGCAATCGCGCGATCAACGCCAGCGCAAAATCCACGTGGCTGCGCCAAAATGATATTCATACTCATGTGGTTTTCTCGGGTTTTTTAAAACTATCAATCACCATCAGCACCGCACCGATGCAAATGGCTGAATCGGCAAGATTAAACGCCGGGTAATACCATTGATTTTTCCAATGAAACAGCAAAAAATCAATCACATGGCCAAACACCATACGGTCAATCGCATTACCTAAAGCGCCGCCCAAAATCAATGACAAGGCCAGAGCATATCGCGTTTCGGCATGATGTTTTTTGATTAAAAAAACCAAAACCACAGAAACAATCAGTGCTAAGCCAGTAAAGAAGTAGCGCTGCCATCCCCCTGCATCGGCCAAAAATGAAAAGGCGGCACCGGGGTTATACCTTAGCGTCAAGTCAAAAAAGCCAGGAATCACCGTTAGAATTTCAGCGTACTGAAACGCCGCCTCGGCAGCATGTTTGGTGATTTGATCTAAGGATAAAACCACCAACGCCAGCAACATAAACTGCATAAAACGCTTAGGCATGTTGACGAGTTTCTCCGGCTCCATGCAAATTGCAATCGCAACGAGTACACAGTGTTGGGTGTGCCGCAATCGTGCCTACGCTTGGGTGGTAGTGCCAGCAGCGTTCACATTTTTCCGCTGTCGCCGCAGCCACTTCAATCGCCGGCGTGCCGGGCTGAATGTGGGCTTGCGAGGTAATCATGATGAATTTCAGTTCATCACCCAAAGATTCAAGGGCTTGAAACACTTCGCCTTGCGCATGAATCGTTACTTCCGCTTGTAAGCTTGAACCAAGAGCGCCTTCAGCGCGCTGCAGTTCGATGTCTTTTTGCGCGCTAGCCCGCACTTCACGGATCAAAGCAAACGTCGCTTGTAGCGTATCGGCATCATGAATTTCTGGCAGAGTTAACCACTCACCGACAAAGACATTACCGTCGTTTTTCAGTACATCCCATGCTTCATGGGCGGTAAATGACAAAATCGGTGAGAGCAAACGCACTAAAGCTTGTGTGATATACCATAGGGCGGTTTGTGCTGAGCGGCGGCCATGTGAGCCGGCTGCCATCGTATACAGTCGATCTTTAATAATATCGAGGTAGAAAGCACCTAATTCATCAGCGCAATAGCGATGAATTTCTTGCACGCCCAGATGGAACTCATACTTGTCATAAAATGCCGTCAAGTTGTGCTGGAATTTGGCCAATTCAACCAAAGCATAACGATCTAATGTCAGCAATTCGTTCACTGGCAGTTTATCTTCGGGTGTAAAGTCAGATAAATTAGCCAGCAAGAAACGTAAGGTATTACGAACACGACGATATGAGTCGGTAGTGCGCTTTAAGATTTCATCTGAAATCGATACTTCACCGGAATAATCCGTACTCGCAGTCCATAGGCGCAGCATATCGGCGCCCATTTGATTAATCACTTGCTGCGGTGCAACCACATTGCCTTTGGATTTTGACATTTTCATGCCTTTGCCATCGACCACAAAACCATGCGTCAGCAATTGTTTATACGGCGCGTGACCCACTGTGGCACAAGCGGTTTTTAATGACGACTGGAACCAACCACGGTGCTGATCTGAGCCTTCTAAATACAAATCGGCAGCAGGGCGATTGGCGTCGCCATGGTTGAGCTCTTCACGTTGCTGAATCACAGCAAAGTGCGTTGAACCCGAGTCAAACCAAACATCGATGGTGTCTTTCAGTTTTTCATAGTGGGCCGCGTCATCCCCCAGCAATTCGCTTGCATCGAGCTTAAACCAAGCTTCAATGCCTTCTTTTTCAATGCGTTTAGCAACTTCTTCAAGCAACTCCGTCGAGCGTGGATGCAATTCGGCGGTTTCTTTATGAATAAAGAATGTCATCGGCACGCCCCACGTGCGTTGACGTGAAACACACCAGTCTGGACTGTTTTTAATCATCGCCTCTAGGCGTGCTCGACCCCAAGCAGGGAAGAACTCAGTCGCATCAACTGCACGATTGGCTTTGTCGCGTAAGGTTTCATCACCAACTTTTTTATCCATGCCAATAAACCATTGCGTCGTCGCACGGAAAATCAGCGGTGTTTTGTGGCGCCAGCAATGTGGGTAGCTATGCTCTAGTTTTTTGTTGGCCAGTAGTGCACCGCGCTCTTCAAGCAAGGCAACGACCTTAGGATTGGCTTTCCAAACCGTTTCGCCGGCAAAAAATTCCGCTGTTGAGATATAACGACCATCGTTAGCAACTGGATTATCAACCGCTAATTTATATTTAAGACCAACTTGGTAGTCTTCTAGACCATGCGCTGGCGCAGTGTGCACCAAACCGGTACCGGCATCAGCCGTCACATGCTCACCGCAAATGATTGGCACTTGGCGTGCTAAGAATGGGTGCTGCAATAACAGACCATTGAGGGCATCACCTTTGGCTTGCGCAATGACTTCATTGGCATCAATGTCATAACGTTTTAAGGCCGCTTCTGCCAACTCACGCACTAAGATGAGTAAGCCTTTTTCAGTAGCGATTAGATCATAAGTAAATTCTGGGTGTACCGAAACCGCCTGATTGGCAGGCAAAGTCCAAGGCGTTGTAGTCCAAATGACCGCGCTCGCGGTTTGTTCGCCTACATTAACGCCACCAAAGGCGGCAGACAAGGCGGCCATGTCGACCACTTGGAAAGCAACATCAATCGCTGCCGATACTTTGTCTTCATATTCAACTTCGGCTTCAGCCAGAGCTGAGCCGCAGTCGACACACCAATGCACGGGTTTTTGACCTTTGACCAAATACCCATTGTGATGAATTTTGCCCATCGTACGCACGATGTCGGCTTCAGTTTTGAAATTCATCGTCAGGTATGGGTTTTGCCAATCGGCAAGTACGCCTAAACGAATAAAATCCACTTTTTGGCGTTCAATTTGAATGGCCGCGTATTCACGGCACAATTCGCGAATAAAAGAACTTGGCAAATGGATTTCTTTTTCATCCAATTGATTGGCTTTACGATACGCCACAATTTGCGCATGAATTGCCGGATTGGCTTTAATGGCGTCTTTATCGGACTTTACCAACTTCTCAATTTGATGCTCAATCGGCATGCCGTGACAATCCCAACCAGGAACGTAAGGCGTATCAAAACCGCTGAGTGATTTGGATTTTAAAATAATATCTTTTAAAACTTTATTCATTGCATGGCCAATATGAATATCACCATTGGCGTAGGGAGGGCCATCATGCAAAATAAATTTCGGGCGATTTTGTTCTTTCGCCGCTAAACGCAGCTGCTGGTAGATCTGAGCGTCTTCCCATTGTTTTAAAAAGCCGGGTTCGCGTTTAGCTAAATCGCCACGCATTGGAAACGGCGTATCCAATAAATTAACTGGATATTTGTTAGCAGGTTTATTGCTCATAGTCGTCTCTTTGTACTCAATAGGTTAACGCGCGGCGAACCAAGCGCGGGCTTGATCGCAATCTTTTTGAATCTGAGCGATCAGCGTATCAAAATCAGGGTATTTTTCTTCATCGCGTAACTTGGCAAGGAAGTTAACACGTAAATGCTGGCGATAAATATCGCGATTAAAATCAAATAAATGCACTTCTAATTTGGGTTTGATATCGCCACCGTGAATCGTTGGCCGAAATCCAAGACTAGCCACCCCTTGATAGGTGCGATCTAAGCCTAAAACTTCAACGATAAAAATACCAAATAACGGTGGCTTATTGTGTTTGAGCTGGATGTTGGCCGTTGGGAAACCAAATTCACGGCCTAAACGATCGCCGCCCACCACTCGACCCGCAATCGAATACGGTCGATCAAGCAATTTAGCAGCGTGCGCCATTTGTCCAGATTGTAGCGCCAAACGCACTGCGGTTGATGAAACGCGTTCACCATCTTGCTTGAGCGTAGGCAAGCTATATGTTTCAAAGTCGCTCGAGGCCGCGAGTAAATTAAAGTCACCACTGCGCTTAGCGCCAAATTGAAAATCGTCCCCCACTAAAACCAATTGCGCATTCAATTGCCTAGCAACGATATGATCACGAAAGGTGAGGGCATCAATGCTGGCAAAGCTGCGATTAAAGTGCTGCACAATCAGGTAATCAATACCCGCTTCGCGCAGCAACTCGATCTTTTCGCGCAAACTGGTTAAACGAGCCGGAGCCGAATCAGGCGTAAAAAGCTCGCGTGGATGCGGCTCAAAAGTCATAACGACACTCACCAGATGACGCGCTTTCGCTTCGGCTTTTAGCCGCGCCAGCATGGCACTATGTCCACAATGCAGGCCATCAAAATTGCCAATCGTGAGTGCAGAACGAGGAAGTGGGGTGTGCGGTGTGCCGCGTAATACATGCATTGAGCGTATCGTAGCCGCGCTGGGCGGCAAATCATAAAACCTAAGATTCTAACGCCTAGCGTGAAAATTGTCAGAATAACCTTCGGGCGCTTTTGACGTTCGGCGTGTCTGCAGCATTTACACGGCAAAAAAGCCAACGTCAACACCCCTTAACTTACTGCCCCATCATTACAATCGCGCCTTGCTGCGCCGTACCACTAATGATTTTGTTTTTATCAATACGTACCCGTACCGGCTGCCCTTCGGCAGCGGCATTCATCGCAATACCCTCGTTGGTGATCTCAATACCGTCTTGCCGATAAATGATTTTTACTTTTTGATTTTGCAAAATCGCCATCGAGGCGCGCAATTGCTCTTGCCGCAAAGCTTGCCCTGCCGAAACCGGACTATTCAGCGTTCGCCCTAAAATGGGGGTCGGATCTAAAAAGACCGAACCAGGCAACACAGCAAGATCACCTTGCTGCATGGCAATGTCACCGACATCCAGAATTTGATTGGCCGCCAAAGGTCGAGCTGCAACCGCATAGTTGACAGCAATACTAATTTTGGTCGGTAAATTAAAGCTCCAATTGGCGCCATCAACACATTTAACCCGCAACATGGTATTGCCCACCAAGCGATAGCCTGCGGGTAGGCTAATCTCGCGGCGGGCACAGGCTGTTAATTTAAGGCGCGCATCCATTGGGCGGACCTCAAACGATGCAGTGCCTGGGCTATTGGCTAATTCAGCACTGAGCCATTGATTGACTTCTTGAGTAATTACTTTCAAATCTTGCGACGTCGGCGCAGCAAATAGCGGCGTTAGCAGGCTTGAAAATAGCGCAAAGCTTGAGATTAATATTTTTCGCATTGGCAAATTATAGTCGCATCGTATGCCTTAGCCTACAATCGTCGTTTTCTTGGTCTGGGGATGCACCACATTATGCTAGAACTGCTGTTTGGAGTAACAACCCTTGTGGTTTTATTAGCGGGCATCTTGGTGGTGGGTCGCTTACATCAATTGGCAAGCGCACAACGTGAGGTACTTGATACCTTAACGCAAGATTTAGAGAATAAGCATCGTGAGATGCTCAATGATTTGCACCAAGGCATGAGTAAGCAAACCGAATCCATGCAACAGGGATTAATTCAGCATGGCAGCATACTCAATGAAACGGTCAATCGTTCTAGCGAGCGTTTACGCGACAGTATGAGTGAATCATTTGAGCGTTTGCGTCATGGCGTCAATCATGAAATGAAAGAAAGCCGCGAAACCATAGTGCGAATGCAAACGGTGCAAAGCGAAGCGCTATCGACCTTGCGACTGACCTTAGTCGCCAGCCTTGGCGACTCGCGCGAACAAATGCTCAAGCAACTCAGTGATATTTCGGCAGCACTACAAGGCAAGCAAGATGCTTTACGCGAAGATATGCTGCTCAAACTCTCCACCATGTTGGCAGAACAATCCAAACGCGAAATGGAACAACTGCAGGCAGCACTATTGCAATCCTCCCAAACACTGACCGCCAGCGTAGGAGAACTCACCAAAGCAACGGATTTACGCTTAGCCGAAATTTCTGGCAAGGTCACCGAGCGCCTGGATGAAGGCTTTAAAAAAACCAATGAAACCTTTGCCAATGTAATGGCGCGCCTGGCCACGATTGATGAAGCGCAAAAGAAAATCGACGGTTTGACCACCAATGTGGTCAGCTTGCAAGAGCTGCTAGGGGATAAACGTTCGCGCGGTGCTTTTGGTGAGGTTCAGCTCGATCATTTAGTCAGTAATGTCCTGCCAGCACAAACGTATGAGCTGCAAGCCACGCTGCCGAGCGGGGTTCGAGTGGACTGTCTACTTAAACTGCCCGAGCCGACCGGAACCATTGCGGTGGATTCGAAATTTCCACTAGAAAACTATCACCGGATGTTTGGCAGTGACATGGATAAGTTAACTGCAACTCGATTTTTTAAAGCTGACGTTAAAAAACACGTGGATGACATTGCTAATAAATACATCATTCCAAATGTGACCGCAGACGGCGCGGTGATGTTTATACCGGCAGAAGCCGTGTTTGCAGAAATTCATGCTTATCACCCAGAATTAGTCGAGTACGCCATGAAACGCCGCGTATGGATTGTGTCGCCAACCACGCTCATGGCGGTACTCAATACGGCGCGCGCGGTGATTAAAGACGTTGAAACACGCAAACAAGTACACATCATTAAAGAAGCGCTTGGCAAGCTGGGGCAAGAATTTGGGCGCTTTGATAAACGAATGAAAAACTTAGCCACGCATATTCGCCAAGCCCATGAAGATGCACTGGAAGTGAGCATTACCAGTGAAAAAATTTCCCGCCAGTTTGTCAATATTGAGCAAGTTCGTCTTGAAGGTGAGGCGGCGCCAGTGCTGGTTGCCGTTGAAACCGAGTGAGCCAAGACGCGGTAGGCACAATCATTGACTTAAAGCGGACAAAGTTGCGCTAAAGGTGTTTCTTTCTGGATGAGAAATCGATTTATTGGGGAATATCCCGAGGCATGAGTAATCGCGGTCAGTAAAATTAAAATAAGCGATTTTTTGATTGATTGTCGTTTAGCTGACCGCTGTTAAGCGATAAAAGCATATTTGCTGGGTATATGCATGTGGCGCTTAATATACAGAGTATGGCTATATATACCCCGTATATAAGCTGGTATTGGCGGAGCCAATATTGCACTAAACTCACATGCTATCTATTTGATTCCACTCAGAGTGTTACTTAAAATTTTCATTCAGCTACACACAATCATCAGCCGGACAATGCTTAGGTGTAAATGTAGTCGATGAAATTCGGCTACTGATCAGTTCACAGCTTGCTGCACTACAGGTAAAATGAGCTGGATTTGTTTTTGATCAAGTTTTACTCCCCCTTAAAATTCAAAAAAAGGTATCGCCGTGCTAGTAGCCTACCGTCAACATGTCGCTGAGCGTGCCGCGCAAGGCATCGCTCCATTGCCACTGTCTGTTCAGCAAACCGTCGATTTAATTGCTTTGCTGCAAAATCCACCTGCAGGTGAAGAAGCCTTTTTGCTTGATTTAATTACGCACCGCGTTCCAGCTGGCGTAGATGATGCGGCAAAAGTAAAAGCGGCATTTTTGGCTGCCGTGGCACAAGGCCGCGAAAGCTGTGCTTTGATTTCTCGCGCCAAGGCCACTGAATTACTCGGCACGATGCTGGGTGGTTTTAATATCAAGCCACAAATTGATTTGTTGGGTGATGCCGAAGTGGGTGAAATCGCCGCCGCGGGTTTAAAAAACACCTTGTTGATGTTTGATTACTTCCATGATGTTAAAGAACTCGCCGACGCAGGTAATGCCAACGCTAAATCTGTATTGCAATCATGGGCCGATGCCGAATGGTTCACTAGCCGTCCAGAAGTACCGGCCAAAGTGACACTGACAGTATTTAAAGTCACCGGCGAAACCAATACCGATGATTTGTCGCCAGCACCAGATGCTTGGTCGCGTCCTGATATTCCATTGCACGCACTGGCCATGTTGAAAAACCCGCGCGAAGGCATCAACCCAGATGTACCAGGCGCAGTTGGGCCAATGAAACAAATCGTTGCTTTGCAACAAAAAGGCCACCCAATTGCTTACGTGGGCGACGTTGTCGGCACGGGCTCAAGCCGCAAATCAGCGACAAACTCGGTGTTGTGGTGGACAGGTGAAGACATTCCATTCGTTCCAAACAAACGTTTTGGCGGCTATTGCATCGGCGGTAAAATTGCACCGATTTTCTTCAACACCATGGAAGATGCAGGTGCATTGCCGATCGAATTTGATGTAACGAATTTGAATATGGGCGACGTGATCACGATTTACCCATTTGAAGGCAAAGTCGAAAAAGACGGTCAAGTGATCACTACCTTCGCGTTAAAAACCGATGTATTACTCGATGAAGTTCGCGCCGGCGGCCGGATTAACTTGATTATTGGCCGTGGCTTAACGTCAAAAGCGCGTGAAGCACTGGGCTTGCCAGCGTCAACGATTTTCCGTCTACCGCAAGATCCAGCCGCATCCAACAAAGGCTTTACTCAAGCGCAAAAAATGGTCGGCCGCGCCTGTGGTTTACCAGAAGGCAAGGGCGTTCGTCCAGGCACTTACTGCGAACCAAAAATGACTTCGGTTGGCTCGCAAGACACCACCGGACCAATGACACGTGACGAGCTAAAAGACTTGGCATGCCTGGGTTTCTCGGCAGATTTAGTGATGCAATCGTTCTGCCATACTGCGGCTTATCCAAAACCTGTTGACGTTAAAACGCACCACACCTTGCCAGAATTTATTCGCAATCGTGGCGGCGTTTCATTACGCCCAGGCGATGGCGTGATTCACTCATGGCTAAACCGGATGTTGTTGCCAGATACCGTCGGTACCGGTGGCGATTCACATACCCGTTTCCCAATCGGTATTTCATTCCCAGCAGGCTCAGGCTTGGTGGCGTTTGCGGCAGCAACTGGCGTTATGCCATTGGATATGCCGGAATCAGTACTGGTTCGCTTTAAGGGTGAATTGCAACCGGGCATTACCTTGCGTGATTTGGTGAATGCAATTCCTTTGTACGCCATCAAAGCCGGTTTGTTGACCGTAGCGAAAGCGGGCAAGAAAAACATTTTCTCAGGTCGTATTCTTGAGATTGAAGGCTTGCCAAATCTTAAGGTTGAGCAAGCATTTGAATTGACGGACGCCTCAGCAGAGCGCTCAGCCGCAGGTTGTTCGGTTCGCCTGAACGAAGAGCCAATTGCTGAATACCTCAAATCGAACATCGTGTTACTTAAATCGATGATCGCTAACGGTTATGGCGACGCTAAAACCTTGGCGCGTCGTGTAGCCAGCATGGAAAGCTGGTTGGCTAACCCAAGCTTGATCGAACCCGATGCGGATGCTGAATATGCTGCGGTCATCGAGATTGATCTGGCCGATGTAAAAGAGCCAATCTTGGCCTGCCCGAATGACCCTGATGATGTGAAAATCTTGTCTGAAGTGGCCGGCACTAAGATTGATGAAGTGTTTATCGGCTCTTGCATGACCAATATCGGTCACTTCCGTGCGGCGGGCAAATTACTGGAAGGCAAGCGCGATTTGCCAACCAAGTTGTGGATTGCACCACCAACAAAAATGGATGCCGAGCAACTGACTGAAGAAGGCTACTACGGCACATTTGGCGCTGCAGGCGCGCGCACCGAAATGCCAGGCTGCTCATTGTGCATGGGCAATCAGGCGCAGGTACGTGAGGGTGCAACGGTGGTTTCAACTTCAACACGTAACTTCCCAAATCGCTTAGGCAAAAACACCAATGTGTTTTTATCTTCTGCCGAATTGGCAGCGATTGCATCACGTTTGGGTCGCATTCCAACCGTGGCTGAATATATGGCAGATGTCGCTATTTTGGCGCCAAAATCAGCTGAAGTTTATAAATACCTCAACTTCAATCAAATCGAGTCGTATCAAGCTGAAGCGGATCAAGTTAACGTTTAATTGACGCTTACGCCAAAAGACCCGCATTGCGGGTCTTTTTTTTGCTAAGCGCTTCATTGCACACTGTTTTTTCTTGCCTGAGACCTGAATATCGGGCAAAATTAGCGCCTTTTTTCGCATCAAACTCATGGGTTTGATTTTTCTCATTTGATGGCTTGCCCACCCATCGGGCGTCGGTAATATTGGCGAACAAAGTGGCAAGACCTTCTAGCCCAGGGGGTATTGGACATGTCCAATCTGGCTACAGTAACCGCGCCACAAGAATCAAGTTCAGCACTTGATTTAACGACACCACTACCAGTGGCGGCCTATTTTGACGACGCACTCTATCAGCAAGAAATCAAACAACTTTTCAATCAAGGTCCACGCTATATCGGCCATGAACTCATGGTCCCTGCGGCAGGTGATTACCATGTTCTTGAGTCGAGTCAAGGCGCGCGCTATCTAAAACGCACCGAAGAGGGCGTCAAGCTGTTTTCCAATATTTGCCGTCATCGACAAGCCACCATGCTGGAAGGTCGCGGCAATGCTACGCATACGGTTTGCCCTTTGCACCGTTGGACTTATGATCAGCACGGCAAATTATTAGGCGCCCCCCATTTTAGCGAAAAACCATGCTTGCATTTGCCTGAAACAGAGCTGCAATCTTGGAATGGCATGCTGTTTGAATCTGGACGGGATATTGAACGCGACCTAAAAAACTTGGGCGTGCGTGAAGACTTAGATTTTTCACAGTATGTTTTTCATAGTGTGACCATTGATGAATACCAAGGCAATTGGAAAACTTTCATCGAGGTCTATCTCGAAGACTATCACGTTGTGCCGTTTCACCCCGGCTTGGGGCGTTTTGTCGATTGCAATCAACTCAAGTGGGAGTTTGGCGACTGGTATTCAGTGCAAACCGTTGGCGTCCATCATGACTTAGCCCGGCCCGGTTCTAAGGTGTACCAAGATTGGCATCGCCAAGTTAAACGGTATTCTGAAGACAAAACACCAAAATATGGTGCAATTTGGCTGACTTACTACCCCAATATTACGGTTGAATGGTATCCGCATACACTGGTGATTTCGACCATCATCCCCACGGGGCCACGCAGCTATAAAAATGTGGTCGAATTTTATTATCCAGAAGACATCGCATATTTTGAGCCTGAATTTATTGCGGCAGAGCAGGCCGCTTACGCAGAAACCGCGGTCGAAGACGTAGAAATTATTAATCGAATGGAAGCTGGGCGACAGGCACTACATGCCGAAGGTCGAAATGAAGTCGGTCCGTACCAAAGCCCTATGGAAGATGGGATGCGGCATTTTCATCAGTTTTTAAGACGAGAACTCGCAGGATTCATTCCTACTCACGACATTGAATAACACTAAGGCTGCTTCGGCGGCCTTTGTTTTTATTCAACAGTTTTTTGATTTAAGCTACTGTATACTTTGCTAGCCATTTAAAATCATAGCCCACATTGATATACCCAAGGATTTAATGAAGCAAATAATTGCATACTGCCGTGAATCTGGGTCTTTTTGGATGATACTGGCCAGCCTCTCGTTTGCCGTTATGGGGGTCTTCGTTAAGCTTGGCTCAACGGATTTTAGCACTGCAGAATTGGTCTTTTATCGCTGCGCAGCAGGGTTGATTTTTATTGCGGCAATGATTTTGCCGCAGGGTAAAACACTCAAAGTCAGCTACCCCATTTTTAAAATGCACCTTTCACGCAGCATTGCTGGGTTTATCGCATTGATGCTGTATTTTTATGCGATTAGTCAGCTCACCCTACCCATGGCGGTGACACTCAATTACACTTCTCCGCTATTTTTTGTATTAATTACCATCGTTCGACAAAAGAAATGGCCTCAATGGCAATTATTGGGCAGTATTGCATTGGGCTTTTTAGGTGTCGTCACCTTATTGCAACCCACGTTTGCAGCCGAGCAATGGTTAGGCGGTGTAATGGGCTTGTTATCGGGCCTATTGGCGAGCGTGGCCTATATGAATGTCAGCGAATTAGGTAAAAGTGGCGAGCCAGAATGGCGAACGGTATTTTACTTTTCGTTGATTTCGACATTGGGCGCGGCGCTTTTTATGCTGCTGCAAGCCGAGCCTTTACTTCGGCCGAGCTTGTATGATGCATTGATTGTGTTTGGCATGGGCAGCTGTGCCACGGTAGCGCAGTTAGCCATGACGCGAGCCTACCGCAAAGGTCGCTCTCTGGTTATTGTCAGCTTGTCGTATTTAACAGTATTGTTTTCCACCTTACTCAGCTGGATAGTTTGGGGGGATGCGCCAACTTCGCTGGCTGTTGTCGCCATGCTGATGATTGTACTGGCGGGAATCGGCGCCAGATCAAGCCGAGCGTCATAACAAAGTCGATGTTTTTTCGTACTATGAAAAGCAATTAAAATTCCCAGTAAAAGGGCATCAAATATGCGTTTTTTAATCAGCAATGATGATGGTTATTTTTCACCTGGATTAGCCGCCTTAGCGATGTCCTTAGGCGGGCTAGGTGATACTTTTGTGTGCGCACCTGAGCGTGATCGAAGTGGCTCAAGCAATTCACTCACACTGGATCGACCACTTTCTGTCAATCAGTCTGCATCTGGCTTTTTTTACGTCAATGGCACGCCGACCGACTGCGTGCACTTGGCCGCAACGGGCTTAATGCCTGATTTGCCCGATATGGTGGTCGCAGGGATTAATCATGGCCCGAATATGGGCGACGACACGATTTATTCCGGCACGGTTGCCGCCGCAACTGAAGGTTTTTTATTGGGCATTCCCGCGATTGCAATTTCATTGGCTTCGCACAATCCAGTGCATTTTGAAACGGCAGCGCAAGTGGCAAATGATTTAGTACAGCGCTTTATTCGAAATCCATTTCGTGGCGCCGTACTGCTCAACGTGAACGTACCCGATATCGCCTACGAGTCATTGTCTGGCACCAAAATCACTCGACTCGGGCGACGTCACAAATCAGCCCCCGTCATTCGTGATGAAAATCCGCGCGGCGAACCAATCTGGTGGGTTGGCCCTATTGGTAAAGTTGCTGACGCCAGTAGTGGTACAGATTTTGACGCCATTGCCAATGGCTACGTATCGATCACACCGCTTTCTATTGATTTAACAGCACATCAACAAATTGATTTTATGACTCAGTGGGTAAATTCATAATGCTGCAGCAAGGTAGTGGCATGACCTCCGTTCGCACCCGAACCAGAATGATAGAGCGGCTGCGTGCACAGGGCATCTCGAACGAAAACATCCTCACCATCATGGGGCAAATTCCAAGACATGCTTTTGTCGATGAAGCCCTTGCGCACAAGGCCTACGATGACTTTTCATTGCCCATTGGCTTTGCGCAAACGATTTCTCAACCCTATATCGTCGCCAGAATGTCAGAGCTGCTCTACGCCGTACCTAAACACAATAAAGTTTTAGAAATCGGCACGGGGTGCGGTTATCAAACGGCGATTCTGGCTAAGATTTTCAAAACAGTGCATACCATTGAGCGGATTGCTGGCTTAGTGCGTAATACTCGGGATCGACTTAATACGCTGGGTGTGCATAATGCTCGATTGCGTCATGCTGATGGCAGTAAAGGCTTGCCCGAACTTGCACCATTTGACGCCATTATTATTACTGCTGCAGCGCCCATTGTGCCAGAGCACCTTATGGACCAACTAAGCATTGGTGGTCGTTTGGTCTTTCCAGTTGGCGATGCCGATCAAGAATTAAGAATGATTGAGCGACTCGACGAAGGTTTTACTGAAACCCGGCTGGAAAAAGTAAAATTTGTCCCATTGCTACCGGGCATTTCGTAATTCATCATCTGACTTTACTCAAATAAAAGGAGAACGCGCGTGAGTGCTATTCGTTACAGCGCCATTTGTTCAACCCTCGTCTTATGCGCCTGCTCCAGTACGCCCAACACCCCAGCACCGATTGTTGATCGCAGCAATGCACCAGTTGCAGCCGCCGTGCCTGCCGTACCAGCCAGCCAAACCGCGATCAATACCTACACGGTCAAAGCTGGCGATGGTCTTTATCGTATTGCACTTGAAAATGGCGTTGCTTACAAAGATTTAGTCGCTTGGAATCAAATTGAAGATGTAAATGGCCTAAAAATTGGCCAAGTATTACGTCTTGGCCCTGCCAATTCGACCATCGCCACGTCCGGTGTTGAAATAAGACCCTTGGTTTCCGATGAAGCAATCAACGAGTTGCCCAGCAAACCCGCCAGCAGCCAGCAGTATCCGCGCGCGATTAAAGAGCCATATTCCAACCAAACAGCAAGTAGCATAGCGCTGCGTGCCGAAGGGCAAGCTGTTGTTGCCAAACAACAAAATATTTCAAGCCCGAGCAAAGCGACGATCAGCAAACCAGCCAGCGCACCAGCATCGACCATTAAGTCAGCAAACGTAGAGAAATCAGGCGCTACAGTGGACTTAAATTCAGCAGACAGTAACACCACTGCCACAATTTGGACCCCACCAACAGCAGGAAAGGTGAGCTCTACTTTCTCTGCTGAAAGTAAAGGCATTGATATCAAAGGGCAAATGGGGCAATCTATAGTTGCGTCAGGCAGTGGTAAGGTTGTTTACGCCGGGTCCGGATTAAAAGGGTATGGAAAAATGCTCATCATTCAACACAGCGATGGCTTTTTATCCGCTTATGCGCACAACAGCAAACTGCTCGTCAAAGAAAATGATCTAGTAAAAAAAGGCGAAAAAATCGCCGAAATGGGGAATAGCGATAGCGATCAGGTCAAGCTGCACTTCGAATTACGCAAGTTTGGTAAGCCGGTCGATCCGAGCAACTACATCAAGTTGAATTAGAGGCTGTATGAGCGATCAAATCGATATTTTAGAAGAAGATCTTGCTGACGAAGATGATGAACTCATTGAGGCAGATTCGGATGATGCTGAAGTCGATACCGAAGCCAAAGAAGAAACCGACCGTTACACCGCCGAGAGCACCGGCGATGTAACGCAAATCTACCTCAATGAGATCGGGCAAAGTAAATTACTCACTCCAGATGAGGAGCGCGCGCTGTCTCGACGCGTGGTGCAGGGCGATTTTTCTGCGCGACAGAAAATGATTGAGCACAATTTGCGCCTAGTGGTGAATATCGCCAAACACTATATCAATCGCGGCATGACTTTGCTCGATTTGATCGAAGAGGGCAATATTGGCCTGATGCATGCCTTAGAGAAATTCGATCCTGAGCGTGGATTTCGCTTTTCGACCTACGCCACGTGGTGGATACGCCAAAGTATCGAGCGCTCGATCATGAATCAATCGCGAACGATTCGACTACCGGTACACGTTATTAAAGAGTTGAATGTTTACTTACGTGCGCAGCGACATTTAGAAGCCAGCTTGGGACACGAACCCGCAATTGAAGACATTGCCCACTTGGTCGGCAAAGATGTAGAAGAGGTTCGTCGTGTAATGAGTCTGAATGAGCGTGTCGCTTCATTAGATGCGCCACTCGATATTGACCCGATGCTATCCATCGGCGAGTCGATCCCTGATGAGCAGCACGATGGTCCAGAAGCCATTTTACAAAACGCCGAAGTTGAACGTTATGTTAAAGAATGGCTAAAACAGCTTAATGACAAGCAGCGCATGGTCATCGAGCGGCGCTACGGACTAAATGGTTACGAAATCTGTACTTTAGAAGATTTGGCCGCCAACCTTAATTTAACGCGAGAACGAGTACGACAAATTCAAATTGAAGCGCTAGATCAATTGCGCAGAATTTTGCGCCGCTATGGCGTAGCTCGTGATGTGGTTCTGTAATCCATCATTAAAAAACCATCCTTAACTGGGCACTTCAATTTTTTTATCCCCGCATCTATCCACACAACAAAAACCCCGAGTAGCAAAGCTAACTCGGGGTTTGATGTTATTTACGGCAAGTTCGCCTTAAATTCCACGCAACAACTCGTTAATACCCACTTTTGAACGTGTTTTTGCGTCAACTTTCTTCACGATCACTGCGCAATACAAGCTGTATTTACCATCAGCAGACGGCAAATTACCAGAAACAACCACTGATCCTGCAGGGATACGGCCATAAGTGACTTCACCCGTTTCACGATCATAAATGCGCGTTGATTGCCCAATATAAACGCCCATTGAGATGACCGAACCTTCTTCAACGATCACGCCTTCAACCACCTCGGAACGAGCACCGATAAAGCAATTGTCTTCGATAATGGTTGGACCAGCTTGCAATGGCTCGAGTACACCACCAATACCAACACCACCAGAAAGATGTACGTTTTTACCAATTTGCGCGCATGAACCCACGGTCGCCCATGTATCCACCATAGTGCCTTCGTCAACAAAAGCGCCGATATTGACATAAGAGGGCATCAATACGACATTTTTGCCAATGTAAGCGCCTTTACGAGCAATTGCATTTGGCACTACACGGAAACCGCCAGCGCGAAAATCTTCTTCAGTGTAATCAGCAAACTTGCTTGGCACTTTATCAAAAAACTGCGTACAACCGCCATCTAGCACCACATTGTCGTTGATACGAAATGACAGCAATACTGCCTTTTTAATCCATTGATGAGTTAGCCAGTTGCCATCAATTTTTTCGGCCACGCGCAATTGACCTTGATCCAAAGCGGCAATCACTTCGTTCACCGCCACGCGTAAATCGGCCGAGACGTTGCTTGGCGTAATGTCTGCACGGTTTTCGAATGCAGTTTCAATAATGGCTTGCAAATGATTCATCTTAATTAGTCCTCGGGTTGGCAGATCAATAGAAATTCAATAGTCACATCGACATTCAAACCCGCCTTGATGGCTCATTTGAATGCCAGCCCTAAAAACAGGGCACAAGCATTAACGTTGTTTATGACTTAATGTCTTGCAGTAATGCACAATTCGTTCGGCGGCAGCAACACATTCGTCAAGCGGGGCAACCAATGCAATGCGGACATAACCCAATCCTGGATTCACACCGTGCGCTTCACGCGCCAAGTAAGATCCAGGCAAAACGGTCACGTGTTGTTGCTCGAATAGCTCACGCGTAAATTGCTCATCATCCATCGGCACCTTAGCCCAAAGATAAAAGGCCGCATCAGGCAGCGTAACCTCTAGCACTTCTTGCAACACATGGGTCACCGCAGCAAATTTCTCGGCATATAATTTACGGTTTTCAACTACGTGCGCCTCATCACGCCACGCGGCCGCACTGGCTGCCATCACCATTGGGCTCATAGCGCAACCGTGATAGGTACGATACAGCAAAAATTGCGCCAAAATCTGCGCGTCTCCCGCAACAAAACCTGAGCGCATCCCCGGCACATTCGATCGCTTTGACAATGATGAAAATACCACCAGACGCGTATAATCACGCCCCAGCAAACGAGCCGCCTCAAGCCCGCCTAATGGCTTATTGTCACCAAAATAGATTTCCGAATAGCATTCATCGGATGCAATCACAAAGCCGTACTGATCGGACAGCGCAAACAAACGACGCCAATCATCCAGCGAGGCCACTGCGCCAGTCGGATTGCCCGGCGAGCAGGCAAAAACCACTTGCACTCTTTCCCAAACGGCTTGGGGCACACTATCCCAATCAGGCTGAAAACGCTGCGATGCGGTGCAATTGACAAACCAAGGCTCGGCGCCGGCCAACAATGCCGCGCCTTCATAGATTTGATAAAACGGATTGGGCGACAGCACCACCGGACGATCGCGAGTTGGATCAATAACCGCCTGAACGAAAGCAAAAAGCGCCTCGCGACTACCATTGACTGGCAATATTTCAGTCGCAATATTGAGTGCGGGTACATTATATCGGCGAGCCAGCCATTCACTAATGCTGGCGCGTAAGTCATCAGAACCTAAAGTGGCAGGGTAACTTGATAGACCTGATAAATTATTGAGCAAAGCGGCTTTGATGAGCTCGGGGGCAGCATGCTTGGGCTCACCAATCGACAAATTAATCGGCTTTAAATCTTTGTTCGGCGTCAGCGTAGCAAAAAGCTGACGCAGTTTCTGGAAAGGGTAGGGCTGAAGTAAATTTAGTCGCGGCGACATTGCGCGGCTCTTTGGCAGTTAGGGAAGACGGCAATTATAACCTCTTGCACGCTCCCTGCGCCACGCTAGATACAGCAAAAACAAGGCTTAGCGTATTTTTTCTGCAAAATCGAGCATCAACTTCTTAAGCTTAGGTTCAACAACTGCCACGCAATAGGGTTGATTTGAATTTGAACGATAGTAATTGTGGTGAATGACTTCTGCGGGCCAAAAATGAGTCGCCATTTCTAGCTCGGTCACGATCGGGCCTTGGTCTTGCTGTGCCAGTGCATTGATTTTGCTTTTAGTCACGGCCAGCTGCTCGGCGCTACTGGCAAAAACAGCCGAGCGATACTGCGTTCCCACATCATGCCCTTGTCGATTGAGGGTGCGTGGATTATGAATTGCAAAGAAAATATCAAGCAAGTCGGACACACCAACTACAGCATTGTCGAACTCAATCTGCACCACCTCGGCATGACCGGTATTGCCCTGACAGACTTGTTCGTACTGGGGTTGATCAACATACCCACCCATATAGCCTGAAACCACCGACTCAACACCGCGTACACGTTGAAATACCGCCTCCAAACACCAAAAGCAGCCGCCAGCTAAAGTAATGGTCTCAAACATAAATTTTCCTTATTGACGCGCCGTTCTCGCATTAGAAGGTTGAGCGGCATTAAAATTTGTGCGAAAAGGGTTGATATCCAAACCACCGCGACGGGTATAACGCGCATAAACCGCCAATTTGAGCGGCGCACAGTCGCGCATAATATCAACAAAGATCCGTTCAACACATTGTTCGTGAAATTCATTGTGGTTGCGAAACGAAATCAAGTAGCGCAATAAACTTTCACGATTAATCGCCTTGCCGGTGTATTGAATTTGCACACTCGCCCAATCGGGCTGACCAGTAACCAAGCAGTTAGATTTCAACAAATCCGAAGTCAGTGTTTCTGTCGTGGTCGCTTCGGTATTTTCACAGCGCAAAATACCGGGTTGAGGCGAATAAAGATCAACATCCAGATCCAAGTTATCAATATTGTAACCGCTGAGTTCGGCCATTTGTTGCTGTGCGAATAAAGCGGACTCAGTTAACTTCACTTGAACCGGCGCGCCAACGCCAGCTGAAATATCTTTTTGCAACAACTCACTCAGCTGAGTAAAACCATCGACTTTAGTCTGATTAAAGCTATTTAAATATAATTTAAACGACTTGGATTCAATAATGTTTGGGCTATTTGCTGGGATATGAAAACTCGCAATCGCTACCTGCGGCTTACCCTTGACATTCAGCCAAGAAAGCTCATAGGCATTCCAGATATCCACACCAAAAAAAGGTAGGTTTTCATTAATCCCAATTTCTAGCCGCTTTTGCTCACGAGCAATTGGGAACAATAAACTAGGGTCATACTCTGTAATATATTCGCTCGTTTTTCCTAGCGGCGAAAACTCAACTTCACTCATCGCTTTGCATCCATAAATCGTTTAACGGCCATTGCCGCTGGCAATAATCAACTGCATTTTATCGGTACTTACGCACCAAACCCACCATAACGCCAAATATTTCCAAACTCGCCTCTGGGCGGATAATGCTGTAGTCGCTATTGTGCGGAATCAAAAAGTATCCCGTCTTATCCTTACCCAGCTCTTTAAGCGTGTATTCATTATCCACAATCGCCACGACAATATCACCAACCAAGGCGGCATGGCGTTTTTCGACAACGGCAATATCACCATCAAAAATACCCGCCTCCATCATCGAGTCGCCTTTGATTTTTACCAAAATCGACGATGCGGGTCGTGGCATCAAAAATTCATCCAGCGAGATGGCTTCGCTCATCGCATCATTAGCCGCAGCAGGCAAACCCGCAGGCAGATTAAAGTCGGCCAATTCACGCTCAAAAAATCGCTTTGTTGGTGCCAGGCGCTTATCCGGCGTCACTTCAATAAAACCCGCCAAAGTCAGACGCTTAACTAGGGCCGACACCGCCGATTTTGAAGCCATGCCGAGTAGCTCACCAATGGCTGAATACGATGGAATATTGCGATAATCAGCGTAGTAGTCTTGCAGCTTGCCTAGATATTCTGCATCACGATTGGGGTTGGCCATCGCGCACCTCGTAG
Source organism: Deefgea piscis (assembly GCF_013284055.1). NCBI lineage: Bacteria > Pseudomonadati > Pseudomonadota > Betaproteobacteria > Neisseriales > Chitinibacteraceae > Deefgea > Deefgea piscis. The sequence goes on from NZ_CP054143.1 coordinate 2,894,211, forward strand.
TATCAATTATATCTCTATAGCGTATTGAACGTTCGTTCTGCTGTCAAGCAAGAAAGGGCATATAACTTAGCCATACAAGCAGCGCACAGTCGATTACAATGGCGCTTTATTTTATTGCTTGAGTTTGCCGTGCGGATTTTATTAGCCCCCATGGAAGGGTTGCTCGATTGCGTGTTGCGCGACGTATTAACGCGCGCAGGCGGAATCGATTTGTGCGTCACTGAATTTGTCCGTGTCAGTGGCAGTGTATTGCCGTACCGCACCTTCCAAAGAATTGCCCCCGAACTCAACAACCAGAGTCACACCAACAGTGGCGTACCGGTTCGCGTACAACTATTAGGCTCTGACGCACAATGCTTGGCGGAGAACGCAGCCAAACTGGCTGAGCTCAATCCGTACGGCATTGATTTAAATTTTGGCTGCCCCGCCAAAACCGTCAATCGCCACCGCGGCGGGGCGATTTTACTCAAAGAACCAGAGGTTATTTATCACATTGTTAGCGCGGTTCGCCAAGCCACACCGGGGCATATTCCCGTAACCGCCAAAATGCGCCTTGGCTATGAAGATACCTCTCAGGCGATTGATTGCGCCCAAGCCATTGCCAACGCCGGCGCCGCCGAGGTCGTGGTGCATGCACGAACCAAAACCGATGGCTATAAACCGCCAGCTTACTGGGAGTGGATTGCAGAGATCAAATCAAACATCACCATCCCTGTCGTAGCAAATGGCGAAATCTGGACTTTGGAAGACTTTAAGCGCTGCCAACAGATCTCAGGCTGTAACGACATCATGCTGGGGCGAGGTATCGTCGCCAACCCGGGCCTGGCTTTGGAGGCAAAACTTGGGCGCACCTTAAGCTGGAGTGAGTTGCAACCTTTGTTTTTGATTTTTTGGCAGCAAGTTTTAACGCATTGCTATCCAAAATATCAGGCGGGCAGGGTAAAGCAGTGGCTTAACTACTTACGGAAACACTACCCTGAGGCCGAAGTGTTATTTCAGCAAATTCGCACCTTGAATTTACCCGAAGAGATCGAACAAGCCTGTCCAGCGCTCGTTCGAATAGCCGACTAAACCTCTGGCAAAGTCTGAATTAATTGCTCTAAGGTTTCAATCTGCGTCATGCCATTGGCTTCGCAATACCGCTTTAGGCGCTGATGCAAGCTGGCATCAATTTCTACTGAGAGCGCTTTGGGTAATCGTTGGTTGTGGTCGCGCGTAGCGCGGCCAACTTGCATTGAACGCGAGCGGCGCTTGCGCTCAGCGGCACTCATCGGCTTGCCATGAATTGCTGGGCGACCGCGTTTTTTTAACAAGGGGATTTCAGGTAGTTCAAGCGTATGCTGATCGCCAGGGTGCTTCATAGTGTGACATGTCGCGAATTTATGGCGCTCTATTATCCTGCAGAACGCACATTCAGACAATAGGTGACGACCTTAGATTGGCTTTAACTAAAAAATTACCACCCGCAACACCAACCCCTAGCGCATCACTTTTAAAATCACAAACTTTGCATTTTGTGCCATGACACTCACTCGACGAAATAGCTTTTTTAAATCTGCTTGATAATTCAAATGGCGATTTGCCACCACCCATAATTCACTGTCGGCATGCATGCATTGCTTGGCCTGTGTAAACATACTGATCGCGATATCTGTGGTAATGGTATTTTGCTGATGAAACGGCGGATTAATCAAAATCAAATCAAACTGTTGGGTCACACCCACCAAACCATCGCGATGCAAAATCTCTACCGCCGCCTGCGGGCAATTGGCCGCAAAACTAAGCTGTGCCGACTCAATAGCAGCCTTTGATTCATCATACAAATACAAGGCCGCATCAGGATGACGCTGATGATAAGCCAAAGACAACAAGCCATTACCGCAACCGACATCGGCCACTGTTTTTGCCGCTGGCAACTGCGAAAAGTGCTCGATAAAAAATCGCGACCCGATGTCTATTTTTTGCTCGGCAAAAACCCCAGCCACATTCTGCAGGATCAAATCAAGCTCAGGCACTGACTGGCTATAGGGTTGTATGCGCTGCTGGCTGGGTCGCAAATTAGCGCGATACATTCTGGCTTTGCGCTGTGTTGGCAAATATTCAACATCATCACAATACTGCTTGATTAAAGCTAAATGCCCATTACTCACGTGTTTTTGCATACCGGAAAAATACACTTCAACCGGCGACGTTATCCCGTTGGCCAGCTGAAGTAGTTGCGCCTCAAGCATAGACAATGACTTTGGTAGCTTGACCAGCGCGCAAGTCGTTACTTGTCCTACATAGTCGATCAATTCTGTGTGAGTGTTTTTTTCGATCGCATGCCGTGAACACCACGAATCATTAATATGCAAGACTACGGCAACGCCACATTGAATCGCCATTGCGTGCAGCGCGCCAAAACTATCGTTAAGCACGACCAGCGCAGCGTCTTTACGAATAAAACTAGCCAAATAGGCATCTGCAGCATCCCAAGCCTGTAAATCTTTAGCATGCTTAGCGGGGTAGCGTTGCAAATTAAGCGCAGCAAATGGCGCAGAGGACAATAAATCAGCGGACATCAAGTTTTCTTTATAAAGCTACAGATCGAGCGACCTTGTTCGAGGCGCAATTCTAGCAGCTCAAGACAAAACCTGCCGCACCCAGACTCAAAAGCCCTACAACGACCTGATTCGCCGTATTCATGCTCGAGCATTTAAGTAAGCAATTGTTTAGGCCATGATTTAACACCAGTCAAGACCTTAACCCAGGCTGAATTGCAGCACGATACTGTAAAAATATCGAATCCGAGCGCGAACGAATTCGCACGCAACAAAGAGTGAACTCAACACAATACTTGCGTGACCAATACAATCAACTTAGCAAAGTCTGGTACGACGATTGTTTCAACACGTAGTTGCACGAGGAGGGGACTTGAGTGCGAGATAGCAAGGGACGTACCAACAAAGGAATACACACCAAAACACAGCAAACCCAGCACTAGCGCCGGCTTGAGTAAATGCGGCTACTTTACTTTACATAATATACATTATGCGAACATATGTAGCCGCAAACTGAAAAACATGACAAATATCAAATAACGTCACTCGGTAGACGTTTAATCTAGCGACATAGAAATTCATGCCGCAGCAAGCTATAGAGATTTTGTCCAACCAACAATGTTTATAGTTACGCTTATTTATCTGGCAAAGCTTTAGTGCCTAGTAAATAAAATCAGTGCATAATTTATAGAAATACCAACACCCACTGAAATATACGGAGATCCTAATGACTGTTACTAATGTACAAGAACTTGATGCACTGGTCGCTCGGGTTAAAAAAGCACAGCAATTGTTTGCCACTTATTCGCAAGAACAAGTCGATGAAATCTTCCGTGTTGCTGCCTTAGCCGCTGCCGATGCACGCTTACCACTATCCAAAATGGCAGTTGCCGAAACTGGCATGGGCATTGTTGAAGACAAAGTCATCAAGAATCACTTTGCTTCTGAATATATCTACAATGCTTACAAAGACGAAAAAACTTGCGGCATTCTGTCAGTGGATGATGCTTTCGGCACAATGACAATTGCTGAGCCAATCGGGATTATCTGCGGCATCGTACCAACGACCAACCCAACTTCAACCGCCATTTTCAAAGCCTTGATTTCTTTGAAAACCCGCAACGGTATCGTATTTAGCCCGCACCCACGTGCACGCAAATCAACTTGCGCTGCGGCACGTATCGTTCTAGAAGCAGCCATTGCTGCCGGCGCACCGCGCGACATCATCGGCTGGATTGACGAACCAACTGTTGAATTGTCAAATCACCTAATGAAGCACCCAGATTTGAACTTAATCTTGGCCACTGGTGGCCCAGGCATGGTTAAAGCGGCGTATAGCTCTGGCAAGCCTGCTATTGGTGTTGGCGCAGGCAATACCCCAGTTGTTATCGATGAAACTGCCGATATCAAACGCGCAGTTGCTTCAATCTTGATGTCAAAAACATTCGACAATGGCGTGGTTTGCGCTTCAGAACAGTCAGTTATCGTTGTAGACAGCATCTACGAACAAGTTAAAGAGCGCTTCAACCAAAACGGCGGCTACATCTTAAGCAAAAAAGAAACCGAAGCAGTTCGTAAAGTGATTTTGGTTAACGGCGGCCTAAACGCCAATATCGTTGGTCAATCTGCAATCAAGATCGCGGAAATGGCCGGCATTAAAGTACCGGTTTACACCAAAGTATTGATCGGTGAAGTGACTTCAGTTGGCGAAGAAGAAGAATTCGCTCACGAGAAGCTCTCCCCTACCTTGGCAATGTATCGTGCTAAAGACTTCTTTGATGCGGTATCTAAAGCTGAAGCACTGGTGGCTTTGGGTGGCATTGGCCACACTTCATCACTTTATACCGACCAAGATTTGCAAGCTGAACGCATCGCTTACTTTGGCGACAAAATGAAAACAGCCCGTATCTTGATTAATACGCCTTCTTCACAAGGTGGTATTGGTGACTTGTACAACTTTAAATTAGCGCCATCGCTAACTTTGGGTTGTGGTTCATGGGGCGGCAATTCGATCTCTGAAAACGTGGGCCCAAAACATTTACTCAACAAGAAAACTGTTGCGAAGCGAGCTGAAAACATGTTGTGGCACAAACTTCCAAAAAGCATTTACTTCCGTCGCGGCAGCTTGTCGATTGCACTTAAAGAGTTGGGTGGCAGCAAAAAACGCGCAGCCATCGTTACCGACCATTTCTTGTTCAATAACGGCATGTGCGATGAAACCATCCGCGTTCTAAAACAACAAGGTTTAGAAGTTGAAGTATTCCACGAAGTTGAAGCCGACCCAACCTTGGCCGTTGTTCGCAAAGGCGTGGCAATGCTCAATAGCTTCAAACCTGATGTAATTATTGCGCTCGGTGGCGGCTCGCCAATGGATGCTGCAAAAATCATGTGGGTTATGTACGAGCACCCAGAAGTTCATTTTGAAGATTTGGCGCTGCGCTTTATGGATATCCGTAAACGTATCTACACTTTCCCAAAAATGGGCATTAAAGCTGAATTGATTGCCATCCCAACCACTTCAGGCACTGGCTCAGAAGTAACACCATTTGCCGTGGTAACCGATGAAGTAACTGGCATGAAATACCCAATTGCCGATTACGAACTCACACCAAACATGGCCATCATCGATTCAAACTTGGTTATGAACATGCCAAAATCGTTGACTGCTTTTGGTGGTATTGATGCAGTAACCCACGCACTTGAAGCCTATGTATCGGTATTGGCGAACGAGTTCTCTGATCCGCACGCCCTGCAAGCGCTCAAATTACTTAAGCAATACCTGCCATCGTCATACATCAATGGCGCGAACGATCCCAAAGCACGTGAACAAGTTCACAATGCAGCAACGATCGCCGGCATGTCGTTTGCCAATGCATTCTTGGGTGTTTGTCACTCAATGGCGCACAAATTGGGTGCTGAATTCCATCTGGCGCACGGCTTAGCCAACGCCCTATTGATCAGCAACGTGATTCGTTACAATGCAGTCGATATTCCGACTAAACAAACTGCATTTAGCCAATACGATCGCCCACAAGCTAAATGCCGTTATGCCGATATCGCTGAGCATTTAGGTCTGGCTGGCAAAAACGACGACCAAAAAGTGGAGAGCTTGATTGCTTGGGTTGATGAACTCAAACAAGTATTAAACATCCCAATGTCGATCAAAGATGCGGGCGTTAACGAAGCTGACTTTATGGCCCGTGTTGACCGCATTGCTGAAGAAGCGTTTGATGACCAATGTACCGGCGCCAACCCACGCTTCCCATTGATTAGCGAATTGAAACAACTCCTAATCGACAGCTACTACGGCCGCGCATACAAAGAAACATACGGCGTAGTCGCTGAAGCCAAAGCCAGCAAATAAAAAATAATTTGCCTTAACCCCAAAAAGCCCGCAAAAGCGGGCTTTTTGCTGTCGGAGGATTGTGCATCAACATGGTAAACTGCCCACCCACACCAAAAAACCGGTCGCTTGTGCATGTATGAATTATTAATTGGCCTTCGCTACACCCGCGCCAAGCGGCGCAATGGCTTTATTTCGTTTATTTCTTTGGTTTCAATTCTCGGGATTGCCCTTGGCGTTGCCGCGCTCATTATTGTTTTGTCGGTAATGAATGGATTTCAAGAAGAAGTACGCAATCGCATGCTCGGCATGACCTCGCACATTACGATCTCTAGCCCCGACAATAGCCTGCAAGACTGGCATGCGGCAGCAAAAATCAGTGCGCAAAATCCACACGTCAAAGGCGCAGCACCCTATGTAATGGGCCAAGGTTTATTCACCAATGGTAGCCAAGTCAAAGGGGTTTTGGTGCGCGGCATCAACCCTGAGCTCGAGCCCAAAGTCAGCGAATTGGCGGACAAAATCGTCAGCGGTCGGCTAGACACCCTGCAACAAGGGCAATTTAATGTGGTTCTAGGCTGGGCCCTAGCGCAAGAGCTCGGCGTGGGCGTGGGCGACAAAGTCACCCTCATCACCCCACAAGGGCAAGTCACTCCGGCCGGACTACTCCCGCGCATGCGGCAGTTTACCGTCGGCGGCATTTTTAAAGCGGACTACTACCCGTATGACGCCAATTTGGCGATGATTCATCTGGTCGACGCGCAAAAACTATATCGCACCGGCGATGCAGTCAGCGGCGTACGCCTCAAGATTGACGACTTATTTAAAGCCCGTGAAGTCGCTCGAGAAATCAATCGCACCTTGCCTGAGCTGATTGTTGCCGACTGGAGCCAAGAAAACCCAACGTATTTTCGCGCCGTTGAAATCGAAAAACGCATGATGTTTATTATCTTGACGCTCATTGTCGCTGTCGCTGCGTTTAATCTGGTGTCAACCCTGGTGATGCTGGTGACTGACAAACAAGCGGACATTGCCATCTTACGAACACTGGGCGCGTCGCCGGCTTCGATTATGAAAATATTTTTAGTTAATGGTGCGATTTCCGGCTTTATCGGCACTGCGGCTGGCGTCGCGGGTGGCGTATTGGTCGCCGCCAATATTGGCACCATCGTCCCCTTTATTGAAAAAATCATCGGCGCGCAAATTCTTTCTGCCGACGTGTATTTGATCACCGAGTTGCCATCTAAAATCATCGCCAACGATGTGATCAGCATCGGCGTCATTTCATTGTTATTGGCGCTATTGGCAACGCTTTACCCAAGCTGGCGTGCATCGCGAGTTAATCCAGCGGAGGCGCTACGCTATGAGTAATCCAATTCTTTCAGCAAAAAACCTAAGCAAAACCTATCAATCGGGTCAGCTGCAAACGCCAGTATTAAGTGCGGTGAATTTCGAACTGAATCGCGGTGAAATCGTGGCCATTGTTGGTGCTTCGGGCTCCGGCAAATCCACCCTACTACACAGCCTTGGTGCGCTCGACTCCCCTACCAGTGGCGAAGTTCGCCTACTGGAACAAGATCCATTTTTGCTCAATGAAACTGAGCGCGGCTTATTGCGCAATCATCAACTGGGTTTTGTATATCAGTTCCATCATTTATTGCCCGAGTTTACCGCCGCCGAAAATGTGGCCATGCCGTTATTTATTCGCCGAATGAACAAGGTCGCCGCCCTAGCGCAAGCGCAAGCCATGCTCGACAAAGTCGGCCTTGGCCATCGTGGGCACCACAAGCCGAGCGAACTTTCGGGCGGCGAGCGCCAACGCGCCGCCATTGCGCGAGCGCTGGTGACCCAGCCCGCCTGCGTATTGGCTGACGAACCGACCGGCAATTTAGACCGCAAAAATGCCGGCGTGGTGTTTGACTTAATGCTGGAATTGGCTCGAGAGAGTGGCACTGGCTTTGTGATCGTGACGCACGACACTGAATTGGCCGCGCGCTGTGATCGCTCACTGCGTTTAGACTTTGGGGTATTAAGCTAGCAACAGCGAAAGACAATGCTTTGCAGTAAATACCCATTATTATTGTGATTAAGAAGGAAAACAAATGACTCAATTTGATTTATTGGCTGACCTAGAACAGCGCGGCCTCATTGCCCAACAAACCGACGCTGTTGCACTTGGCAAACTCATGAGCGAACAAGCCATTACTCTGTATTGTGGCTTTGACCCAACCGCAGACAGTCTGCACATTGGTAGCTTGGTGCCTATTTTGGTGCTTAAGCGCTTCCAACAAGCTGGCCACAAACCAATCGCACTGGTTGGCGGCGCCACCGGCATGATTGGCGACCCCTCATTTAAAGCGGCTGAGCGCAAACTTAATACACTGGACGTTATCGAAGGCTGGGTCGGTAAAATCCGCAACCAAGTCTCTCCATTCTTAAGTTTTGAAGGCAATAACGCCGCCATTATGGCCAACAATCATGACTGGTACGCCAAGATGGACATTTTGGCGTTCTTGCGCGACATCGGCAAACACTTCTCTGTTAACAATATGATTAACAAAGAATCAGTAAAACAACGAATTAACCGCGACGGCGACGGCATTTCTTTTACTGAATTTACCTACAGCCTATTGCAAGGTTACGATTTTGTTGTATTGAACGAGCAATACGGTTGCCAATTGCAAATCGGCGGCTCTGATCAATGGGGTAATATCACAGCCGGCACGGATTTGACGCGCCGCATGCGCCAACAATCGGTACATGGCTTAACAATGCCATTGGTCACCAAGTCTGACGGCACTAAATTTGGCAAAACTGAAAGCGGCACCATTTGGCTGGACCGCAAGAAAACCTCACCGTACAAGTTCTACCAATTTTGGCTTTCGACTGCCGATGCCGACGTATACAAATTCCTGCGCTACTTCACATTCTTGAGTGTGAGTGAGATTGCCGCAATTGAAGCCGCCGATTTGGCTTCAGGTAAAAAACCAGAAGCCCAACGCATCTTGGCCGAACAAGTCACTGAACTCGTACACGGCAAAGACGCGGTGATCGCGGCTGAGCGCATTAGCCAAAGTCTGTTTGCTGAAGACCAAAACGCCCTCACCGAACTTGATTTTGAACAACTGGCACTGGATGGCTTGCCAACATTCGAGCTGGCGCGCGACGCCAATGGCTTGATTGATGTCTTGGCCGCTACTGAGCTTGCCACCTCAAAAAGCCAAGCACGTGGCTTTATTGAAAGCGGCGCAGCGATTGTTAATGGCGCCAAAATCACTGATTTAACCGCGACAATCACCGAAGCCGATTACAAATTTGGCCGTTACACCCTACTTCGTCGCGGCAAGAAAAATCATGCGTTGGTGGTTTGGCAGTAAACCAAAGGTATTTCGCTGCAGCCATAGTCATTCATACCCTGCAGTTCAATACGTAACAAAAAGCCCGGCATTTATGTCGGGCTTTTTTATGCCATCTAAGGCCACATAGTGCGTGCAACTACTAACTTGCCGCCCTACGACGCATCAATACAAGAACCGACCAGTCATATCAGCCAAATTTGTTTCCGCCAGAATCTGTGCGATTTTTTCTCGGGCTTGTTTGCGCGGGGCATCTTTGCTTTGGCTGGCGATAATGAGCTCGTTTTTCATTGAGTGCTCCCAACCGACCAGTTCGGTCACTGTCACTTGATAGCCATTGGCTTGTAGCTGCAGGCAGCGCAGCACATTGGTGAGTTGACTACCAAATTCGCGAGTATGAATGGGGTGGCGCCACATTTCCGCCAGCGGCGTACTCGCTAAGGCTTTGCTTTTGTGTTTACGCAGCACACTGGCGACTTCAGCTTGGCAACACGGCACCAACACCATGTGGCGAGCGTTTTTTTCTAGGCCAAATTTAATGGCATCGTCAGTTGCGGTATCACAAGCGTGCAACGCAGTCACGATGTCGATTTGCGCTGGCATTTCTTTGGCGCTGGCGGCATTTTCTACCAACATATCCAAAAAAGTCATGCGTTCAAACCCACAAAGCTGGGCCAGTTCGCGCGATTTTTGCACTAATTCAGAGCGAAATTCCGTGCCGTAAATATGGCCTGCCGGTTTATCTTTAAAAAACAAATCATAAATAATAAAACCCAAGTAAGACTTGCCTGCGCCATGATCAACCAAAGTGACATTTTCATGATCAGCCAGCGTTGATTTTAGCAAGGGCTCAATAAAGTTAAACAAGTGGTAAACCTGTTTAAGCTTACGTCGACTATCTTGGTTTAGCTTGCCATCGCGAGTGAGAATATGCAGCGCTTTTAATAGCTCAATCGATTGGCCAGCGCGAATTTCTGGAATGGCGTTCATATCAAATCCTATCTAAGTAATTCTTTGGGTATTGCCCCATCTGTAAGGTATTTAAAAGCCTTGTTACAGATACATATCATTCAAATTCAAGCACCAGTGTGACTATTTACACTTACTAGAAGTGCCACTAGACGCAATTCGTTTCGATGCTACAGTAGCGAACTAAAAATTGACTTCGGTGTCTGTTTAGTGACGGCTTTTATCGGGCTTTTAAAAACCCACCGTCAATCGCTACAAAAACGGGCATGAGCTTTATGGCTCAACAACGAGTTATATCAATCATGATCGGCACGCCTTAGCGCGCCATGCGGTTTGGATTAGGAACTATATGAAACGGATTTTACCGCAATCATTCACCAAGGTGCGCGCCACTAGTGCGCTTTCGACGCAAGCATCTTGGCAAAAAAGACATTTAGCATGGTTGACAGCAGCCGTGTTTTTACCCCTAAGCTTGATGGTCACCGCTTACGGCGTGGTTGAGTACGGCCCGAGTGAGCCGGTTAATGTGCGCCAAGTCACACAACAGCTCATTACCCCCACGATTGTCTCAGCACAAAGTGACACCCCATTCTGGCGTGAAGAAATCATTCAAACCGGCGACGGGCTGGGTAAATTGTTTAATAAGCTATCGATCAACGACAACCAAGCATGGGAATTTATTCGCACCGACCCCAGTGCCAAAGTGTTGTACGAGCTGTCTGCTGGGCGTTTGATTCGCGCGCAAACCACGCCTGACGGCCGTTTATTACAAATGAGCTACCTCAACAAGGCCGGCAATTTGATTCAAGTGATTCGCGATGGCGAGCAACTGCGCACTCAAATCGCCCCCGCCGTTACCGAGAAATACACGCAGCAAAAATCCGGCACCATTAGCAGCTCTTTTTATGGTGCAACCGACGCGATCGGCCTACCCGATGAAGTCGCCCAGCAATTGATCGAAGCATTTGAGCAAAAAGTCGACTTCCATAACAGCCTGAAAGCGGGAGATCATTTTTCGGTCATTTACGAAGTTGAAAAAAGTGGCGGCGAAGATTTACGCACCGGGCGGATTTTAGCCGCGCAATTTACCAATAACGGCCAAAAGCACGAGATTTACTGGTTTGCCGGCGCGGGAATTGAAGGCGCTTATTTTGATCAAAATGGTGAAACCTCAGGGCAAAGCTTTTTGTCTTCCCCAGTAAAATTCTCACGGATTAGCTCAGGATTTTCTCGCCGTTTCCATCCGGTATTGTTTAAATGGAAATCACACAAAGGCGTAGATTACGCCGCACCAACTGGCACGCCCATTTACAGTGCGGCCGACGGCGTAGTAACGCGAGTGACTCGCGATGCTGGCTACGGTAAATTTATCGAGATAAAGCATGGCGACCAATACAGCACGCTGTATGCGCATTTATCGGCTTTTGCCAAAGGGCTAAAACCCGGACAAAGCATTAAAAAAGGTGAAGTGATTGGCGCAGTAGGCCGCACCGGCCGCGTCACTGGGCCACATTTGCATTACGAATTCAAAGTCAAAGGCACGCAAGTTAATCCTTTAACCTTGAAGCTACCCAATAGCAAACCACTCAATGCGACACAATTGGCGCAATTTAAACCACAAATGCTGCGCACAAAGCAACAATTGGCGCTGCTGAGCAAGGTAGAATTGGCCAAATTGGATTAATTCACAGGATGTAGCGGCAATGGCGCAGAGTAATCTCTATATTGGGCTCATGACAGGTACGAGCTTGGATGGTATCGATGCAGTGATCGTCGACATGCAAGACAGCACGCCACGATTGATCGCCAGCTTGGGGGCGCCATTGCCACCACAACTGCGCGCGCAATTATTGCAACTGCAAAGCGCGTCGCACGATGAAATCCACTTGGCGCAACTCGCCGCTAACGCCCATAGCCTGGCCTGTGCTGCGGTAGTGGCGACGCTACTCGAGAAAGCCCAACTCAAGCCCAACGCCATTATGGCCATTGGCAATCACGGCCAAACCATTCGTCATCGCCCTGAGCTGGGGTATACACTGCAAATCGGCAACCATGCACTGCTTGCTGAGCATACTGGCATTACCGTGGTCGGTGATTTTCGTTCTCGGGATGTAGCAGCGGGCGGGCAAGGTGCACCGCTAGTTCCCGCATTTCACCAAGCGGTTTTTGCTAGCCCAAATCAAAATCGGATAATTCTGAATATTGGCGGCATCGCCAATTTAAGCTGGCTAGGTCAAGACCAGCGCATTACTGGCTTTGATAGTGGCCCGGGCAATGTATTGATGGACCTGTGGATTCACCAGCACCGAGGGGCGAATTATGATGCCGATGGCGCTTGGGCTGCCAGCGGTCAAATTTTGCCCGATCTACTGGCAGACATGCTCACCGAGCCATTTTTTGCGCAACCTGCTCCAAAAAGCACGGGGCGTGATTTATTTCACCAGACTTGGCTAGATCAGCATTTGGTCGGACGGAACGATAAAGCTGCAGACGTGCAAGCGACTTTATGCGCCCTGACCGCCAACAGCATCAGCCAAGCCATTTTAAGCCAAGGCACGCCAGATGAAGTATTAGTCTGTGGTGGTGGCGCACATAATCAGCAGTTGATGCATCTATTGACCCAGCAACTCTCTTGCCCAGTCAGCAGCACCGCCAGCGTTGGCATTCATCCAGACTGGGTGGAAGCTTTTGCATTTGCATGGCTGGCCGAGCGCTGCATAACCCGCGCCAGTGCTAATCTACCTGCGGTTACCGGCGCACAAGGCTCGCGCATTTTAGGCGCCATCTGGCCAAACTAAGCGCAGCAAAATCAATACTCGTTACACCCTAGCAATCAACCTCAAACACAGCCACTGACCGAATATGAGCATTCAAATCGAAAAATCACTCCATCCACAATTACAGCACGCCATTCAACGCTATTGCCGAGAAGAGCTCGACACCGACATTGGCGAGCTGCAAGCGACTTTGGTGCTGGATTTTGTACTGCGCGAAATTGGCCCACACATCTACAACCAAGCGATTCGCGACGCGCAAAACCATCTTGCGCAACAAGTGGAGTCGCTGCCTGAGCACTGTTTTGAAGTCGCCACTGGCTATTGGAACAAAAAACCCCAACGCTGATGGGTATATTAATCCAGCGCTTAGCCAATAAGCGCCAGAATTAAATACCTACCATGCAATCACATCAATCCATCAATTGTTGCTGCAAAAAAACCAAGGTACGACTGAGCTCTTGAGCGGTTTCTAGCGCCGAATAACCGTGCTGATGGCCGCCTTGCGCTTTTTCAAAAAACAGCACCTGATGTCCTTGCTCAAGCAATTTGGCCGCCATCTTCCTCGCGTGCGCCGGATGAACGCGATCATCACAGCTGGCACAGCTTAGCAATACGGCAGGATAAGTTTGCTCGCTGGCGGGGGCGACATGCTGGTACGGCGAATACGCCGCCAAAACAGCACCTTGCTCGGCAATCGCTGGGTCACCATACTCGGCCAACCAACTGGCGCCCGCCCCTAGCTCGGGGTAGCGCAGCATATCGAGCAAAGGTGCCTCACAAACGACAGCTTTAAATAATTCAGGGCGCTGAGTCAGGCAAGCCCCGACCAATAAACCACCATGACTCCCGCCTTGAATCGCCAATCGGCGCGGAGATGTCAGCCCTTGCGCGATCAAGTCTTCAGCAATGGCAATAAAGTCATCAAAACTCACTTGCCGCGCAGCGCCTTGCGCCGCTTGATGCCAAGCGGGGCCAAATTCACCACCGCCACGAATATTGGCCACAACAAAAGCCCCGCCTTTAGCCAACCATTGCGGACCCAGATTATCGACGTAATACGGCAACAAAGACTGCGCAAACCCACCGTAACCATACAGAAGGGTTGGTGTTTGCCCATCCAAAACCAAAGATTGATGATGCACGATAAAGTACGGAATCGGCGTGCCATCTTTGGCACGAGCAAAGCGTTGCTGTTGAATAAAATGCTGGCTATCAAAAGCCGGCAGTTGTTGGCGTAGTATTTCTGGCGTCTGTTGGCCGAGTAAATCGTAACGGTACAGCGTGGCTGGGTGCAAAAAATCGCTGTAGTTGAAATACAAAACATCAGTTTGCCAAGGCTGATCCACAAACTCGATCACGCCGCCATCAGGCAATAAATTGGGTTGCTGCTGCCACGCCCCTTGTTGCCAAACAAAGCCAAGCACCCGACTTTTAACGCAATCGAGCATCGCCACCACGATGCCGCTCAATGTGGCCTCAATGGTCTGAATGCTTTGCTGCGCGTCAGGTGCAATCAGCAACTGAATTCGCCCCAGTTTTGCGGTTTTTGCATCGCACGCCACCGCCAGCAATGCGCCGGATGGGTAATCCTGCCCTTGTCGCGACCAATTGCTGGCCAATTTAACGATTAAATCACCATGGCTATACGCCAAAACATCACAACGTAACGGCAGCGGCAAATGCTGCAGTTGCAAGTCATCATCCAAATGGTAATAGGCTTTTTGGTCTAGGCTGTGCGCGGCTTCGATCACATCAAATGCGGTCAGGTTGCCGTCTAGAAAACGCCATGCCTGCGCCCTGAGTGATGTTTCTGGTAGCACCACCAAATTAGCGGCGCCATCCCAGTCTTGCCCGCGCTGTAGTAACCATACCTCACACGGCAAGCCCGCTTGCGTCAGTTGGCTTTCATCCCATGCTGGCGCAACAAAAACACTATTGGCGTCTCGCCAATGAATGACATTTTTGCCAAAAGGAAAATGAAAGCCGTTTGCAACAAAACCTTGCTGCTCTACATCATATTCACGACAAACATGCCCGTCTGACCCACTCACACTCAAGCTAATAAGGCACAAATTAGCTTGCAAAATGCAGTGCGAAATCCCCGCCAGCTGCCATTCAACCCCTTCATCTGCCGCCAATTGGTCTAAGTCAAAAACAATGTGCCATTGCGGGTCGGGGCTTTGGTACGACGCCAATGTCGTGCGGCGATAAACGCCGCGCGGCCGGGTGCTGCCTTGGTAAAAGTGATACAGCCAGTCACCATGCTGGGCAAAGTACGGGATTTGCTGTTGGCTTTGGCTAAATTGCAAGATTTGCTCAGTCATTAGCGCAAATCTTGGATCAGCATCCATTGCCGCACGGCAGCGTTGATTTTGCGCCGCAATCCAGCTTTGTGCTTGGTCGTGGTCTTCAAGAAAAAGAAAAGGATCTGAGTGTGGCATAGGCGACTACTTAACGTGAAGCGCGACAATATACGCCAATGGCGTTAGCTTTCAACGCAAAAAAGCCACGAGCAGGCTCGTGGCTTTTTAAAACGCCAACTAATTACTTGGCTTTGAAGCTGTACAGTACTGTTTTGCCTGCCTCAACCGAACCGCTCGCCACACTTTCTAGTGCTTGGAACTGATCGGCATTGGACAAAATCACTGGACTAATGATCGACGCAGCATGGGCTGCTAAATAATCAAGATCCAATTCCAAAACTGGGTCGCCCGCTTTAACACGTGCGCCTTGCTGTGCCAGACGAGTAAAACCTTGCCCGCCTAACTTCACTGTTTCGATCCCGATATGCACGATCAATTCAGCGCCTGAATCAGTCACCAATGCAAAGGCGTGATTGGTATTGAAAATCTTCACCAATTCACCATCACAAGGCGCGACAACGATTTTACCTGTAGGGCGAATGGCAACACCTTCACCAACCGCTTTACTAGCAAATGCTGCATCAGGCACTTCTTCGATCGCAATCACTTCACCACTAATCGGTGCCAAGAGGATCGTTTCATTGCTATTTACTACGGGTGCTACGCTCGCCGCTGCTGGTGCAGCAGCAGGCGCAACTTCCATTACTTTTTTGCTGAAGACGCCAACTGAATCCGCAAAGCATCAGCAATCAATTCAGCTTTAGGGCCAACAATGATTTGTACACTTTGTTTGTTCAATTTAATCACGCCACTGGCACCCAAGCTTTTTGCTGCAGCTTCGTTCACCAAGTCAGCGTCAACCACTGACAAACGCAAACGAGTGATACATGCATCAACGTTGGTTACATTGCTCGCGCCACCAACCACAGTCACATACGCCATGGCCAATTCGGCAGTGCTACCAGAGGCAACGGCAGCAGAAGCAGCTGCAGATTCTGGTGTTGCGATTTCTTCGATGATTTCGTCTTCACGACCTGGTGTTTTCAAGTTCATCGCAGTGATCGCTGCACGGAAAGCGAAGTAGTACACCGCAAAGAATACAGCGCCTTGACCTAACAACATAAACCAGTCTTTGGCCAATGGGTTGCGCGAAGACAAGACCATATCCACCAAACCAGCACTAAAGCCAAAACCAGCAATCCATTGCATGCTTGCAGCGATGTAAACCGATACACCTGTCAAGAACGCGTGCAATACATACAATACAGGTGCTACGAACATGAATGAGAATTCAAGCGGTTCAGTCACACCGGTAAAGAATGAAGCAAAACCAGCGGCGATCATGATTGATGCAACGCGTGCTTTGTTTTCAGGTTTTGCAGTGTGGTAAATCGCCAATGCAGCGCCTGGCAAGCCAAACATCATGATTGGGAAGAAACCAGCTTGGTAGATACCAGTCACACCGATAACTGCTTTGCCTTCAGCGATAGATTTAGCACCGCCCAAGAAGTTAGGGATATCGTTAATACCGGCAACGTCAAACCAAAACACTGAGTTCAGGGCGTGATGCAAGCCAACTGGAATCAACAGACGGTTAAAGAAGGCATAGATACCAGCACCTGTAGGGCCCATATCTTTAATGCTCATACCGAAGTTAACCAAGCCGTTGTAAATCACTGGCCAAATCGCCATCAAGATAAAGGCAACAACAATCATCACAAACGAAGTGATGATTGGCACACAACGACGGCCACTAAAGAAGGCCAAGGCTTTGTGCAACTCAACTTGGCTAAAGCGGTTGTAAATTTCAGCCGCGATCACACCCGTTAAGATACCGATAAATTGGTTATTGATTTTACCAAAAGCGACAGGCACGTCTTTGAGTGCAATGCCTTCGATTTGCGATACCGCGCCTGGCGACAATAGTGTCGTCAAAACGTAGTAACCCACCAAACCGGCCAGTGCCGCAGCACCGTCTTTATCTTTTGACATACCGTATGCAACACCGACTGCGAACAAGATCGACATATTGTCGATGATCGCAGCACCGGCCTTGATCAAAAAGGCTGCAGTGGCGCTATCCGCACCCCAGCCGTTTGGATCAAGCCAGTAACCGATACCCATCATAATTGCGGCGGCTGGCAAAGTAGCCACCGGCACCATCAGCGCACGGCCGATTTTTTGTAAATAACCTAAAATATTCACGACGCATCCCCTTTTTTACATGTTCACCAAAATGGTGATCTGCACCATGACTGCATGCAGTGTTATTCGCTCGTAGAAGAAACAGCTGAACTTATTCATGCCCTTTGTATTTAGCAATCAACCGCAGATTGAAAATACGCAGTACTGAACCCACTTCTATAACAAGACTTGATCCTTTTGATGTCATTACGGCCTGACACTTTGTGGTTCACCTTGCTATTGGCTCAGCGTTTATTTGCATGAATGGTTTCGATCTTTGTCGATACTTTTTCCAGAACAACCAAAACCCAAACTCATTCTCTGCTACAAGTTTTCCCATATTGTTGAGTTTGCTCAACAAGCTCAATGGCATTTGCAACTTCTTAAACATTTGTTACATTAAATTACATATAAAGATGTAATTTAAGGCAAATAAAATTCCAACAGCATCAAAAACGCCAATATTTCATGCTTTGAATGGAATAAGTCGGTTTCGTGAGTGAATTGCTTCGGTTAGAATGATTCCCTTTTGCTCACTGGTAAAATTTGCTCATGCTCACAGGAAGCCTAGTTGCATTAGTCACTCCGATGGATGCGGATGGTCAAATCAATTTCTCAGCGCTTAGAAAGCTGGTCGATTGGCATATTGAACAAGGCACCGACGGTTTAGTGGCCGTTGGCACAACAGGAGAGTCACCTACTGTCTCAGTGGATGAACATATTGAGATTGTTAAAGTGGTCGTCGAACAAGCGGCGGGCCGTGTTCCTGTCATTGCGGGCACCGGAGCGAATTCAACCCGCGAAGCCATTCACCTCTCACAACGTGCGTTGTCAGTTGGTGCCAACTACGGTCTAAGCGTGGTCCCTTATTACAACAAACCATCACAGCATGGTTTGTATTTACACTTTAAAGCCATCGCAGAAAACACCGCCTTGCCAACCCTGCTGTATAACGTGCCAGGGCGCACGGTGTGTGACTTATCGAACGATACTGCACTGCAATTGGCGCAATTGCCCAATATCGTTGGGATTAAAGACGCGACTGGCAATATGGAGCGAGCCGCAGATTTAATGCTGCGTGCGCCAAAAGATTTTGCCTTTTATAGCGGCGACGATGCGTCAACACTGCCCTTTATTTTGCTGGGCGGGCACGGCACAATTTCAGTGACCGCCAATGTGGCACCGAAAGCCATGCATGAAATGTGTGCGGCGGCATTAAACGGCGACATTCAAACCGCAAAAAGCATTAATGATCGTTTGCAAGGTCTACATAAACACTTATTTATCGAAGCCAATCCGATCCCAGTTAAGTGGGCACTAGAAACAATGGGCCGGGTTCCAGAAGGGATTCGTCTACCATTAACTCGCCTTACAGAGAGTGCTCAGGGTATAGTGCGCCAAGCGCTTATTCAGGCCGGTGCTTTATAACTTTGTGTCGTCCACATTTATGGATACAAACATGCAGCAAAAGAAATTAGCTTTATATCTATCAAGTGCATTCATGATTGGCAGCCTAATGGGTTGCTCAACCGATCAACTTCTCATGCAAAGCAAAGTTGATTACCGTGGTGGCAGCGATAATTTAGCGAAAAACGCGCTCGAAGTACCGCCCGATCTAACTGCGGTGAGTGTAAATGCTAACTATGCGGTTCCGAAGAGCGCCGTTTTGGCCAATGAAGCGCAAGCGCAGAAAACCAGCGGCAACAACGGTAGCGTGCTGCCGGTCTATGAAAACGCCAAGATCATGCAAGCCAACGGCGCACGCTGGCTGGTGGTTAAGGGTGACCCGGCTAAAATTTGGCCTGAATTGCGTGAGTTTTGGCTCAGCAATGGCTTTTTGCTCACACAAGACAATGAGCAAACTGGGGTTATGGAAACGGATTGGCTAGAGAATCGCGCCGCTTTGCCGGGCGACTTTGTCACCAATTTATTACGTAAAGTGGCCGATGGTTTCATCTCTACGGGTGAGCTCGATCGTTACCGCACGCGCATCGAACGCGGCACTGAGCCAGGTACGGTTGAAATTTATGTCACACATCGCGGTATGCGTGAAGTGTTTGCCGATGGCTCAGAAGAAGCTAAAGTCTCTGCCGCTGGCGGCGGCGGCAAAACCATCTGGACGCCACGTCCTTCAGATCCTGAATTAGACGCTGAAATGCTTAAATTGATGTTGCAGCAATTTGGCATGAGCAAAGAACAAGCCACGACGGCGATGCAAACAGCAACCACGATTCCATCACGTGCTGCGCTCAACCCTGCGGGCAATCAACTCGAACTTAAAGATACTTACGATCGCGCTTGGCGCCGTGTTGGCCTAGCCTTTGATCGAATTGGTTATACCGTAGAAGATCGCAATCGCAATGAAGGCACATTTATTGTGCAACGTGCTGCTGCGAATATTTCGAAAGAAAAAGAAACCGATTACCTAGGTAGCTTGGCATTTTGGCGTAGCAAAGAAAATCCAAAAGAAACACCGATGCAGCAATATCAAGTTCAGTTAAAACAAGAGCTAGATCGCACTCGTATCACGGCAAAACCACTCAATGGTGGCGCAAACGATGCAAACAGCAAACAAATCTTGCAAGACTTGCTGCAGCAATTGAAATAAACGCCAATACACACTGTGCGCTATTGCGATAGCACACTGTGTGTAACCATAAAAAAATCGACCCGAAGGTCGATTTTTTTATGCGTCAAACCGAATTATTTTGCCGCGTGAGCAACAGTTTTTGCGCTGGTTTCTACTGCAGCAACAGTGGCATCAGTGAGGTTAGTCACAATGCGTTGGCTGGTTTTATTGATGGCATCGTAAGCGCTGCTTGCACTCTCAACCGCTTTTTTCATTGCCGCAACTGCTGGGCTAGCCGCTGGCGTTTGTGCTACAGCTTTGTCCAAGCTAGACACTAGATTTTTGTTGAATTCAAGTACTTGCTCTTCAACTAATTTATTCAATTCAGCTTGAGTGCTGCTAGCTGCTTCATAAACGGTACGAGCAACAGCAATGCTTTTCTCAACATTAGGTTGCGCCAAGCCTTTTTGTAATTCAACCAATTCTTGAACCGACTTAACACCCGACAAAGCTTTTGCTGTTTTTGCGTTTTCAGTCAACAAATCACGTGCAATACCCATTTGCAATTGGAACAAACGCTCAGCACCGCTCAAAGCGATATTAGTTAAACGTAAAGATTTTTCTAGTTGGGCTTGGCCAAGATCAGCAAACTGTTGTTGAGTATTAAACATGTAGAATCTCCAAATGGTTGAATTGTGCACTGCATCAATGGTCATTTTTAGCTTGCGGCCATCGAATGTCAAGTTTTATTTGTGCAGCGCACCATTAACCACTGAGTTGCTTTTGTTTGATGGCCAAAATCGCCTGATTGCGCAGCGTTTTTAGTAAATTAAGCTGCTCTGGCGCAATGACTAAAGATTGTGCCTGACATTTGTCTGCGTAAAACAAACCAATGGTTTTTTTATCTAGCACCAAAGGAAATACAATCAAAGTTTGCGCTGGCACGAGCGCTCGATACCAAGCAGGAATCCGATCAGTAATATTCTTGGCATTAATATCCTCAACTAGCACATCCGCTTGCTGCGCGATCACCCATTGAAATACGTCGAGCACCGGCTCTAATTTAAATTGAAACTGCGGCAAAATCCGTTCAATTTCCGTACCAAATCCAAATCGTGCCACCATCCCTGCTGACTTGATGTCTCGCGTACAAAATAAAACCCGCTCAAAACCCACACTGCGATACATGGTTTCTAAGATCATTCGCAGCACATCGTTTAATTTAAACTCTCCCACCATGGTATTGGTGATGTCTTGCACCCCAGCGGCTAAGCTGGCGGCGGCGTTAGGCGTTGATGCCGGCTCTTGCAAACGAATTGCGGCCGCTTGCATGCCATCGACTTCTACGCCCTCGGTAGGTATATCGCCGTGCATCACGAGTTTCTTAATGCTGCGGGCAAATACACTACCTTGAATATCGACCCCCAGAATCGACAAATAAGACAAATATTGCTGTGCCGCAGATCGCAGCACCTCATGATAAGCAGCCTCTTTGAAAGCAACTGCTCCGGCATAGCGCTGAGCTACTTGCTGTAAATGCGTCGTTGACGCCTTGCCCGACATACCGACCAAGGGCAATAAATCAGAAGATAAATTAGCAAATACGCGTAAACGGTCTGCTTGATTTTGGGGAACATGCCGCACGCTTGGCAATTCACGTAGGCTTTGGGTGATCCGCTCCGGGAAATGCCATGTGTGCATCACCAAAGCGGCGAGCTCTCGATAGGTAATGCCTAGCACAGCTTCGGCCGCCACCGACTCGCTTTCTTGATTTTGTTGTTCTCGTTTATTGATTTCTAAGCTTTCTTCATGAAAATAATACAAAGTCAGCAACCGACCCAAATGCTGAAATACGCCGCAAATAAGTAACTCCTCAACATCGCGCCAAGCACTTTTTACACCCAACTCGCGGGCTAAAATACCGCCAAAAAAGCTTTGCAATACCGCCTCACGCAAACGCTCGGCCTGCCCTTTGTTTTGCATGTGTTCAAACAGCAAAATCGTAATGGCTAAATTGCGAACGGTATCAAAACCTAAAATCACAATGGCCCGCGAAATCGTACTAATCGAACCACCAAATTGACCATAAGTGGCCGAATTGACCATTTTGAGTAATTTATTGGTTAAAGAAAAATCCTGCAAAATCACGCTCGATAGATTTTGCAAACGCTCACCTTCAACATCATTGAGCTTATTAATGGCACTAATGGTTTGCGACAGCGATGGAAAGTCGGCGGTATGGCGCATTCGCCGCAACAAAAAATCAAAGGTACTATTACGCTGCGCTGCATGAGCGTGCTGACCCTCGCTACTGAGTAGCCATGCCGAGAGTGCCGTTTGCAATGCGCCAATATCGGCATAAGCAGGCTGTTCGCCCTCGCACAGCGCCATCATCAACAAATGATTTAATTGCGGATCAATCGCCACATCGTGCGTTGATGACAACATCCCGCTCGCAATGGCTGTTAGCACCTCTGGCAGCGCATCCGGCGTTAAATACTGACCACTTAACAGCTGATATAACATCAAACCATAAGCAAAAACCACCGCCGATTGACTATCAACCTGACGACCGATCGCTTCAGATAGCAAAGCAGCGTCACCATTTAAAATCCCTGGGCTGATGGTAAAATCCATTAGCTTAACTTGGCCACTGGCGTTTAAAAAAACGTTATGCAATACACTGCCTTGTACCGTCACCCCTAATTGCGCCGCAGCGCCAACGCCGTCCAATACACACAGCATCCATTGCACTGCAACGACGGGCGACACTGGACCCGTCGATTGCAAATATTCAACCATGGTTTGCCCTTCAATCCACTCAAAGACCACGCAAGGATGCCCTTGATCCACTAAAATCTCGTACAGGCTCACCATATTGGGATGATTGAATTGACTTAAAATTTGTGCTGATTGAAGTTGCTCGATGGCGTGACTATGCAGCACCTTTAAAGCCACACGTCGCTGCTGCTGTGTATCGTTAACTAAATACACCAAGCCCTGCTGGCCCTGCCCTAATTTTTTTTCAACGATAAAGCGGCCATTGGCAAAGCTTTTCATTTCTGGCTTCCTTTTTTTCTCTATTCAATATAGTCTGCGGCCTGAAAAAAATGCAGCTCCCGATTGATATGTCATTTATTTGCCGTGTTTTCACGCTGTTGTCTGCATATCAGCAAGACGATACTTAAAACCCTGACTACACCACTTTCGGTATCACGCATTAACGACGTAATGGATTAACAGGTTAAATTGAATGAGTTCGATTGAAATTATTGGCTTTGTAATTAGTTTACTCGCGATTTATTTAGCGACACGCCAGCACCGTTTTACTTGGCCTTTGCAAATCATCGCCAGCTTGTTATATGTGTATTTATTTTTAAATGCGCATTTATATGGCGAAAGCCTATTGCAATTGGTGTATGCCGGCATTGCTGCTTATGGCTTTTATCATTGGCGCAATCAAACCCAAAACGATGATGTCAAAATCGAGCGCTTAAGTCGTAAAGAATGGCTGTATATTAATGCCGCCGGCATTGTGTTGCTGTTGCTGGTGGCGCAATTTCAAGTGCAATTTCTGCCTACTGACGTGCCATATTTGGATTCCAGCGTGTTTATTTTTGGATTAATTGCCCAATGGATGCAAGCTCGTAAAAAAATAGAAAACTGGATTTATTGGATTGTGCTCGACTTAATTTCTGCTGGTATCTATTGGTATAAAGATTTGCAGCTTACTGCCGTGCTGTATCTTATTTTGACTGTTTTGGCGCTAACAGGCTGGCTAACTTGGCGCAAAAAGCTGCGATGAAAATCGCCATCGTTGGACCTGAATCTTGCGGCAAGTCAACACTTGGCATGGCCTTGGCGACGCATTTTCAATGCGGCTATGTTGCTGAATATGCGAGAGAATATTTTGCAACACACCCCCATCAACATTACAGCATCAACGATGTCATTCGCATTGCACAACTGCAATTTCAACAAGAAACCGCGACAGCCAGCCAGTACGCACATTTGATCTGTGATACCTCGCCATTGGTGTGCCGAATTTGGAGCGAAGTGAAATTTGGCCACTGCCCGGCAGATATTGAGCAATTAGAATTGGCCTCACGCTATGACGGCATCTTACTCTGTGCGCCGGATTTGCCATGGCAAGCCGACCCCTTGCGAGAAAACCCCACTGATCGCAATGCAATCTTTGAGCGCTATGCACAACGCTTACAAATAGGCAGTACGCCATTTCGAGTTGTAACCGGACTGGGCGCCCAAAGATTCACTTGTGCACAACAACAAATAAGCACAATGGGTATCGAACTGTAGCCTTTGATGCATAAAAGCTACCGGAATATACTGCATTAAATAGTTGGTATTTTGCACAGGGCGTAGATTGGCTGAGTTGACGATGTGCGGCAATCGCCACATCAGTGCTATTTTTTGCCTTAAACAAGCATTTCTTGTGCACTTTATGACCCAGCGCAGAACTTTTTTACCCCATCTTAGTCATGATGAATGCCGTCTCTAAAATGCAGAGCGGTGGATTTTACCTGCGACACCCGCTAGAATAGTCCGCCTTTGTTTGGCTTACACACTGGAAACCATATGTTGATTGCACCTGCTTTCGCTAATGCTGCTGCGCCAGGCGCAGAAGCAAGCTTTATGTCATTTTTGCCAATGATCGCTATTTTTGCGATTTTCTGGTTTTTAATGATTCGCCCACAACAGAAAAAAGCAAAAGAACTTCGTGCCATGCTCGAAGCACTGCAAAAAAATGACGAAGTCATCACCACCGGTGGCGTCGTAGGCAAAATCGTTAAATTAAACGACCAATTTGTTACGCTTGAATTGTCAGACAATGTTGAGATCTTAGTTCAGCGTGCGGCCATCGGTCAGCGCCTGGAAAAAGGCACCCTAAAAAACAATAAATAATCAATGATACGGCAGCCCTGCTGCCGTATTTGTTGGGGCCCAAGCATGAACCGCTATCCTCTCTGGAAGTACCTTCTTATTGTTGCGTCGATTCTGATTGCAGCGATTTACACGATTCCTAATTTCTACGGTGAAAGCCCTGCGCTACAAATCTCTAGCGCCCGCGCAACGATTAAAGTCAGCGATGCCATGGTGGCACGCGCTGATACGATTCTAAAGGCCATCGGCGTCACTCCGGTTGACAGCTATTTCGAAGGCACTTCAGTTAAAGTTCGCTTTAAAGATACCGACACCCAACTCAAAGCCAAAGATGCAATCCAAGCGGCCTTGGGCGACGACTATATCGTGGCGTTAAATTTAATTTCAGACACGCCAGTTTGGCTCACCAAACTGCATGCCAAACCGATGGTACTGGGTCTGGATTTACGCGGTGGTGTGCATTTCTTGCTTGAAGTGGACATGAAAGCGGCAGTAGATAAAGCCCTTGAAAAAACCGCCGGCGACGTTCGCCGCGAACTCAAAGACAAAAAAATCCGTTACGGCAAAGTGAGCCGAGAGCGTGATCGCGTTGAAGTACAACTGCGCGACGAAGCAACACTTAAAGCCGCTAATTTCGCGGTGCGTAAAATCTTGGGCAATCTAAAAGTTCAAGACGTTGCCGAAAATGGCACCTACAAACTCGTCATCACCTATCCAGCTGCCGAGATTACCAAGCTTAAAAATGACGCCGTTTTACAAAACATCACCACGCTACACAATCGGGTGAATGAATTGGGCGTTGCCGAGCCGGTGATCCAACAGCAAGGCGAAGGCCGTATTGTCGTGCAATTGCCTGGTGTACAAGACACCGCCAAAGCCAAAGATATTCTTGGCCGCACCGCCACCCTCGAAGTACGCATGGTCGCGGATGATCAAGCGCTGCTGACTGAAGCCATTAATGGCAATGTACCAGCAGGTTACGAGCTAATGAGTGAGCGCCGTGCTGATGGTCGTAATGTGCCAATCTTGTTGAAAAAAGAAGTTGAACTCACCGGTGAAAACATCAACGACGCACAAGCGGGCTTTGATGACAAAAACGAACCTGCAGTTCATCTAGGCTTAGACTCAACTGGCGCAGCGATTTTCAAAGTATTAACGCGCGATAACGTTGGCAAACGCGTGGCAATGATCTTGGTTGAAAAAGGCAAAGGCGAAGTGGTTACTGCGCCAGTAGTTCGTGGAGAAATTGGTGGTGGTCGCGTGCAGATTTC
The DNA here is from genome assembly GCF_013284055.1 of Deefgea piscis. Lineage (NCBI taxonomy): Bacteria > Pseudomonadati > Pseudomonadota > Betaproteobacteria > Neisseriales > Chitinibacteraceae > Deefgea > Deefgea piscis. The sequence continues at coordinate 2,920,485 of NZ_CP054143.1, forward strand.
TGGCTCGATGGGCGTTGCCGAAGCCAATGACACCGCGCTACTGCTTCGCGCCGGTTCGCTTGCGGCACCAATGAACATCGTTGAAGAACGCACCATCGGCCCATCATTGGGTAAAGAAAACATCAGCAAGGGCTTTAACTCAACCTTGTATGGCTTCTTGGCGATTGCGGTATTTATGATGTTCTATTACCGCGTATTTGGTGTGGTCTCAACCCTTGCACTGGGTGCCAACTTGTTATTCTTGCTGGCATTGCTGTCGTTACTGGGCGTTACACTGACATTACCGGGGATTGCGGCGATTGCCTTGACCCTGGGGATGGCGATTGATGCCAACGTACTGATTAATGAACGGGTACGTGAAGAGTTACGCAATGGCGCAACACCGCAATTGGCAATCAAAAACGGTTATGACCATGCGTTTGCGACCATTTTGGATTCGAATATCACCACCTTGATCGCTGGTTTGGCGCTATTGATTTTTGGTTCGGGCGCGATCCGTGGTTTTGCTTGGGTGCATTGCATCGGGATTTTGACTTCAATGTATAGCGCAGTCTTTGTATCACGCGCCATGATCAACCTCATCTACGGCAACCGTCGTGTGAACACGTTAGCAGTTTAAGGCGGGAGCGAAAAATGATTGAATTTTTTCATGTAAAACGTGACATCCCATTTATGAGCTACGGCAAGCTCACGACGGCGATTTCATTGGCGACCTTTGTATTGGCGGTGTTTTTCTTGGTCGCCAAAGGTTTAAATTTTGGTATCGAATTTACTGGCGGCACCGTCATGGAATTACGCTACCAAAAAGCCGCTAATCTCAATGAGATTCGCCATGAAGTGGATGCTTTAAAGTACGGCGAAGCACAAGTACAATCGATGGGTACCACCACCGATGTTATGCTGCGCTTACCGAATATTAAAGACAAAAATAGTGCTCAGCTTTCCAATGAAGTACTCACCGCGCTGCAAAAAAGTCGCAGTGATGTTGAATTGCGTAAAGTTGAATTTATCGGTCCATCGGTGGGCGACGAGCTATTCACGCATGGTTTAACTGCGCTTATTTTGGTGTGTTTAGGCATTATTGCGTATTTAGCAATGCGTTTTGAATGGCGCTTTGCCGTGTCGGCGGTGATTGCCAATATGCATGACGTGGTGATCATTTTGGGTTGTTTTGCCCTCTTTCAGTGGGAATTCAACCTCACGGTATTAGCTGGGATCTTGGCGGTATTGGGTTATTCGGTGAATGAATCAGTGGTGGTGTTTGACCGGATCCGCGAAAACTTCCGTCAACCGGCTTTGCGTGGCAAAACCGTACCAGAAGTGATCGACAACGCCATTACTGCGACCATTAGCCGTACCATCATTACCCACGGTTCAACCGAGTGCATGGTGTTATCAATGCTGTTGTTTGGTGGCGCTGCGTTACATGGTTTTGCCATGGCCCTTACCATCGGTATCGTGTTTGGGATTTATTCATCAGTACTTGTAGCCTCGCCACTGTTGCTGATGTTTGGCATTACCCGCGACAATATGATCAAGCCAGTCAAAGTGAAAGAAGAAGCGGTAGTTTAAGCGCCTTCAATCGCATACAATCAGCGCCGACGAACCTTCGTCGGCGTTTTTCTTGAGTCACTTCTGCGGAGCCCAGTATGGACTTTAATCTCATCAATATTTTCTTACATCTGGATGTGTATCTGGCGCAATGGGTTGCCCTGTATGGCGTTTGGATTTATGCCATCTTATTTGCCGTGATTTTTTGTGAAACCGGCCTGGTCGTCACACCATTTTTACCCGGTGACTCTTTACTCTTTGTCGCAGGCATGATTGCCGCAACCGGTGCAATGAATGTCCATTTATTAGTTGCGTTGCTGTTTATTGCGGCAGTGCTGGGTGATGCGCTCAATTACACTATTGGCAAATACTTTGGCCATCGTTTGTTTGCCAACAAAGATTCAAAAATTTTCCGCCCAGAATACTTAAGCAAAACCCACGATTTTTTTGAAAAATACGGTGGAAAGACCATTATCATCGCCCGCTTTGTGCCGATTGTTCGCACCTTTGCGCCGTTTGTTGCTGGTATGGCGGCAATGACGTACCGGAAATTTTTTGCTTATAACGTCATCGGTGGTGCGGCTTGGGTTGGCTCACTACTCTATGCCGGTTATTTATTGGGCGGCATAGAAATCATCCAAAAAAACCTCAGCGCGATTATCTTAGGGATTATTTTCCTCTCAATCTTGCCGGGCATTATTGAAATTGTGAAACACAAAATGGCGAAGGCGCCGACATGAACGAAACGTTTTACAATCAGAAAGATCGAATTCGCAGCGCATTTGATAAAGCCGCCAGTAGCTACGACGCAGCGGCAGTCTTACAAAGAGAAGTGGTTGACCGCTTATTTGACCGCCTCACAGTGATCAATATCGACCCCAAAGTGATTCTTGATGCCGGCTGCGGCACTGGCTATGCCCGTTCATTTTTACGGCAACGCTTTAATCATGCCCAGTATATTGAGCTTGATTTAGCGCTCAATATGCTCAAAGCGTCGCAGGCAAAAACCAGCACGCTCAAACAATGGCTGTCGGTTTTTGACAAAAACAAAGCCAATTCGCTTTGCGCCGATATTGAACAAATTCCACTAGCTGATGAATCGGTCGATTTAATTTGGTCCAGCCTGACGCTGCAATGGTGTAATACGCCCGATGCGGCGTTTAAAGAATTTAATCGCATCTTAAAACCCGGTGGCGTGATTATTTTTGCCACCCTAGGGCCAGACACGCTCAAAGAGCTACGTAGTGCATTTGCCGGCATTGATGGCCACCAACATGTCAATCAGTTTATTGATATGCATGATTTAGGTGATGCGCTGGTCAAACATGGCTTGACGATGCCCGTTATGGACATGGAGCACATTACAATAACCTATGCCAAAGCCAAAGATGTGATGCAAGATTTAAAACACATTGGCGCCAGCAATAAAATGGATGGCCGACCTAATGGCTTATTAGGCAAAGCGGCATGGCTAAAAATCCAAGCGCAATACGAAGTATTTCGTCGCAATGGCGTTTTACCCTGCACTTATGAAGTCGTGTATGGCCATGCTTTCAAACCGACATTAAAAAGCAATGCGCGTTCTGATGGCAGCCAAATTATCAATTTCCGTCCGAGAACTCCGTCAGAATGAGTAGCAAACTATTTTTTGTGACTGGCACAGACACCGACGTCGGCAAAACTGTAGCCAGCGCGCAGCTGATTCGTGGTTTTGTTCGGGCTGGATTTGATGCCGTGGGTATGAAGCCAGCAGCCTCGGGCTGCATCAGGTCTGGCGATATACTCATTAATACCGACGTAGAAATGCACCGCGCAGCCAGCAATGTCCAAGCACCGGCAGCACTCTGTAGCCCCTATTTATTCGAGCCGGCGATTTCGCCGCACATTGCGGCACACGAAGCCGGTATAGATATTGATTTACAACACCTAAAAAATTGCGCCGAGCAGCTAACCCGCATTGCCGATCGCGTCATTATCGAAGGTGCGGGCGGATGGTTTGCGCCTCTCTCGACTCAGGCAACGATTGCTGATTTGGCAACGGAACTACAAGCGCCGGTCATTATGGTGGTTGGCATGCGGCTTGGCTGCTTAAATCATGCCATGCTCACGGCCAAAGCCATTGAGCAGCAAGGCTTAACACTGGCCGGCTGGATCGCCAATCCAGTTGACCCTCTATTTAGCCGATACGCTGAAAATTTAGCGTATTTAAAACAACAGCTTGCCGCGCCATTACTAGCGGAGCTGAGCTATACGCCAGAGGCATTAAATGCCGCCATTTCGCCGGCCGCAATCGCGCAACTAGAACAATTTAAATCGCCGCCCGACTCTATTTAACGCCAATGAGAGCATTGCATGAAAAAAATAATTCTGATGAGCTTGTTGTTGATCTTACTGGGCGGCTGCAGCAAGCCTGAATTTAAAGGGGCCGACATCACGAATGGTCCAATTGGCGGCGATTTTAAACTCACTGATCACCACGGTAAGCCACGGTCACTGCAAGATTTTAAAGGCAAAGTCGTGGTTTTATTTTTCGGCTTCACCCAATGCCCTGAAGTTTGCCCCACCACACTCTCTGAATTAAAATCAGCAATGCAACAATTGGGCGAAAAAGCCAATCGCGTTCAAGTTTTATTTGTTACGGTCGATCCAGAGCGTGACAGCCAGACTATTCTTGCGGCGTATGTTCCAGCTTTTGATCAGCGATTTATCGGTTTACGCGGCAACGACAGTCAATTGGCTGATATTGCCCAAATATATAAAATCATCTATCAAAAGCAGCCACAGGGAGATAGTTATACGATGGATCATACTGCGGGTAGTTATTTAATCGATGCAGAAGGAAAAACCCGTGTCATGATTAATTATGGGGCCGGTGCAGCTGTATTTGCGCATGATTTAGATTTACTATTAACAGAATAAAAATATCAATACAGGATATACGATGTCAGATGAAGTGAATGGCGGCATTGCCCCAATTGGTGAGCAAGAAGACATTGCCCCCTACCGCATCACCGCCATTATGGAAATTGCCTTTGTATTGCGCAATTTAGCGCAAAGCAATGCCAATTTGGCGCTGTATTTTAATGCTGGGCGCGACATGATGTTGTCGCGCGTATTAAGTGTTGATACAAAAGCGCAGCAATTTATTATTGACGTTGGCGGACACGAGGCCACCAATACCGCGATCACCCAAGCCAGCAAAATCTTATTTGTCACGGCACTGGACAACGTTAAAATTCAATTCTCTGTTGGCCTTGCCAAACGCTGTCAATTTGAAGGCAAAGCGGCGTTTACGATTCAATTTCCCAACGATTTGATTAAATTACAGCGCCGAGAATTCTTTCGCTTACTCACCCCCATCACCAATCCATTGACGTGTGAATTAAGCCTCCCCAACTCGCAAAAAATGCAACTTGAGCTGCATGATATTTCTTTGGGTGGCGCTGGCATTTGGTTAAAAGAAGAGCCCAAAGATGAATTTCCGTCTGGTCTGGTTTTAAATCAAGTCAATTTTGACTTGGCCAGCGCTGGCTTTGCAAAAGTCGATATTGAAATTCGCTCTACACATTCAGTCACCATGGCCGATGGTAAAGTGCGCTGGTTATTAGGGGTGCGTTTTGTTGATTTGCCGCGCCCAATCGAGAATAGTTTGCAGCGTTTACTCGCTAATCTAGAGCGCGAACGTAAAGCCTTGATTGGTTAGTTTTAGTCTTTTTTAAGTTCTCTTTTGGCATTAAAACGCATCGATCTCTTCCTTGTACGCTATGCGCTATTGCTAATTTAGCGAAAAGAAAACTTAGCTGGAATCGATTGCCATGTGCAATCGATTTTTTTTGTTGCCCCCTTTGGATATCGTCATGCATAAGCCAAATCAGTTTGACCTAATGGGTCAGAAGCGTTTTCTACCGCTATTTCTCACTCAGTTTACTGGCGCATTTAATGATAATTTATTTAAAAATGCGTTTTTGGTGTTAATTGCTTTTCATGGACTCTCTACAGCGGGGCTCAATAGTGCGGTGCTAATTAATATGGCCGCCGGAATTTTTATCTTACCTTTCTTTCTGTTCTCAACGCTGGCTGGGCAACTGGCAGAAAAATATGACAAGGCGCTACTGGCACGTTGGATTAAAGGTTTAGAGATCATCATCATGCTGCTAGCGGGGTTTGGATTTATTTGGCACAACGCTGTACTCTTAATGGGCTGTTTATTTTTAATGGGGGTTCATTCAGCATTTTTTGGCCCATTAAAATATTCCGTTTTACCGCAATATTTAAAAAGTAATGAAATTCTCGGTGGCAATGGCTTAATCGAGATGGGCACTTTTGTCGCAATTTTATTAGGGCAAATTGCTGGCACATTGATTATTCAGCAGCAACCCTATGGTGAGATTTATATTATTATCGCCTGTCTTGGTTTTGCAATTATTGGCTACTTTTGCAGCCGTGCCATGCCTGCGGCGCCACCCACGGCACCAAATCTAAAAATCGGCTGGAATGTATTTGCTGAGACCGCAAAAATCCTTTCCCATACCCGAAAAAACAAAACCGTATTTAATAGCCTACTTGGTATTTCTTGGTTCTGGTTTTTTGGCTCAATTTATCTCACCCAATTTCCACACTTTGCCAAAGAAACACTGCATGGTGATGCATCTGTATACACATTATTAATGACCTTATTTTCACTTGGCGTGGCCATTGGCTCACTACTCTGTGAAAAGCTGTCTGATGCGACCGTTGAATTAGGACTGGTGCCATTTGGCTCAATTGGACTATCAGTCTTTGCCATTGATTTATTTTTTGCCAGCCAGAGCTTAGCCCCAGCTAGTTATACCGCCTATACATTCTTGACTGGTCTCTCTAGCTGGCGAATTATTATTGATATTTTATTAATCGGCGTTTTTGGCGGGTTCTTTATTGTACCTTTATACGCGCTAATTCAAATTCGCACTGAACATGAATTCACTTCCCGCGCGATTGCCGCCAATAATATTTTAAACTCATTGTTTATGGTTGTTGCCGCAGCAATGAGTATTGTATTGCTTGAAGCAGGCGTAAGTGTATCGCAGCTATTATTGCTCGCAGGCATTTTAAATATTTTTGTTGCGATTTATATTTACACTTTAATTCCAGAATTTTTAATGCGATTTATGGTATGGATTTTGACGCATACTTTATACCGAATCAAAAAAACAGGCGTAGAAAACATCCCCGAGCATGGTGCAGTGGTATTAACCTGCAATCACGTTAGCTTTATGGATGCGATGATTCTCGCTGGTGCAATTCGTCGCCCGGTGCGTTTTGTAATGGATCATCGCATTTACAATTTACCCATCATGAATTTCATTTGCCGCACTGCTAATGCTATTCCAATTGCGCCAACCAAAGAAAGCGCACAAATGAAAGACAGCGCTTTTACTCAAATCGCGCAAGCACTGGCCGACGGCGAAATTGTGGCTATTTTTCCTGAAGGGCGAATTACCAGCAACGGCAAAATCAATCGCTTTATGCCCGGCATTGAACAAATCATTAAAACCACCCCCGTACCAGTCATTCCAATGGCGCTACAAGGTTTATGGGGTAGTTTTTTTAGCCGTAAAGACGGCGCTGCCATGCTTAAGATGCCTCGCGGCATTTTCTCTAAAATCGGTCTCGTCGTTGGCAAGCCCATTGCGCCTGAATCCGTTACCCGATTAAATCTCGAGCAAGAAACACATGTATTGCGTGGCGATTGGCAATAAATATCGGCGTGATTTTCATTGCCGCATGCTGCGATATTCAATCGATTTACAGCAATTCCTAAGCAATAAACTATAAAAAAAAGGCCGCTATCTAAGCGGCCTATTTATTTATTCACCTACCATCAATTTTGATCAATCAGTTTTAAATGCATTTGCTGGTCTTGGGTACGAATATCAAAATGACGAATGATATTCATCCCCAGCAATACTTCATCACCCAAATTGGGCAACACCCCCACGCTGACGTTTTCAAAGCGAAATGGGCCAAAACTTAAGTCATTCAGTCGCGATTCGTAACCTTCCACCTCGCCATTGGCGGTGCGGGCAATAAACGAGTCGCCGCGAGGCAAATTTAGGCGCTCAGCCAAGCGTTCACTGAGCGTAATCGATGTCGCGCCCGTATCGAGCAGCAGCGTGACTGCGGCACCATTGATGTGGCCATTGATCCGAAAATGACCATCTCTGGCGCGCGGCAAAGTGAGTTCAGCGGCATTGCCAGATTGGACGATTTGCATTTTGGGTTGATATTGCTGAGCGATAAAGCTACTAAACACCCAATAAATCAACGACAACACCAGCGCCCAAACCAAGAAAATAGCCCAATTCGATCGCATAACTACCTCAGGGTATTGCCCGCTAGATCAATACCATCATAATTTCGCGGGCAATACATCATCACACAGACAGATTGTCGATTTCTTCGCTCACACTCACCCAAGCAAGCTCACGCTCGGCGAGCTTTTCTTTTAGCTTAAGTTCGCTGGCTAAGATTTTTTGCAACGCGTCTTTACGTTCAGGCAAATACAAGGTTTCATCGGCCAAAGTACTGGTAATGGTCGCTTGCTCAGCGCTAATTCGGGCCATTTCAGCTTCAATTCGCGCCAAATCTTTTTCCAACGGTTTACGCGCATTGGCCAATTTTTGCCTAGCTTCAGCTTCAAGGCGTTTTTGCTCTTTGCGATTCACCGTTGGCGCAACGCTATTGCTGATCGCATTCGCGGCAGCAACCACAGCGGATTTATCACTACTGCGTTTTTCTTGGCTGTAACGGGTGTAATCGTCCAAATCGCCATCAAAAGGCTGAACTTTACCGTCTTCAATCAACCAAAAATCATCCACCGTGGCACGCAAAATATGTCGATCATGCGATACCACAATCAAAGCACCATCAAAATCTTGTAGCGCAAACGTGAGCGCCTCACGCATTTCGATGTCCAAGTGATTGGTTGGCTCGTCAAGTAGCAACAGATTCGGTTTTTGCCAAATCAGCAAAGCCAAGGCCAAACGTGCTTTTTCGCCCCCCGAAAATGGCGCAATGGGATTGAGCGCCATCTGGCCGTGAAAATTAAACCCACCTAAGAAATTGCGATGCTCTTGCTCGCGGGTGGTTGGGTCGATTTTTTGCATATGCCACAGTGGCGACTCATCGATACGCAAGTATTCGAGCTGATGCTGAGCAAAATAACCAATTTTTAAGCCTTTGCCTTCGGTACGGATCCCCGACAGCAAATCTTGCTCGCCCGCCAATGAGCGAATAAAAGTCGATTTACCGGCACCATTCACCCCGAGCAAACCCAAGCGCGCTGAATTGTCGACACTCAGGTTGATACCCGACAAAATTGGGTGATCGGCACTATAACCTGCTGCGGCTGCCTCAAGTCGCACCAGCGGATTCGGGCTTGAATCGGGTTCGCGGAAAGAGAAATTAAATGGCGAATCCACGTGCGCTGCAGCGATTTTCTCCATTTTCTCAAGCGCTTTCACCCGGCTTTGCGCCTGCTTGGCTTTACTGGCCTTGGCTTTAAAGCGGGTAATAAAGCTTTCTAAATGGGCAATTTGTCGTTGCTGCTTATCAAAAGCTTGTGATTGCTGCGCTAAGCGCTCGGCACATTGATTTTCAAAGTCTTCGTAAGTACCGGTGTAAACGGTGAGTTGGGCGTTATCAACGTGCAAAATTTGTTTGATGGTGCTGTCTAAAAAGTCGCGATCATGCGAAATAATCAACAACATGCCAGGATAGGTTTTTAGCCATTCTTCCAACCAAACCACGGTTTCTAAGTCCAAGTGATTGGTAGGTTCATCGAGCAGCAATAGGTCTGAGCGGCACATCAATGCTTGCGCTAAATTCAAACGCATCCGCCAACCACCGGAAAAACTCGACACCGGACGTGAGTTTTCTTCTAAAGAAAAGCCCAAGCCGGCTAATAACTTGGCCGCGCGCGCTTGCGCGGTATAGCCGTCAATGGCTTCAAGGCGAGCAAATAGCTCACCGTGCGCCATGCCGTCATCATCGGCATCGTAAGTAATCGCGGCAATTTCGGCTTCGATTTTACGTAGCTCAATGTCACCATCAAGCACGTAATCAAGTGCCGAACACGGCAATGCAGGGGTTTCTTGCGCCACGTGCGCAATCGCCACCCGAGGTGGCATTTCTAAATCACCTTCATCAGCATGAATTTCATCACGCAATAAGGCAAAAAAACTGGATTTACCCGCGCCATTGGCTCCAACTACCCCAGTTTTTGAGCCAGGTTGTAGTGTGAGTTCGACACGATTAAGGAGCACCTTGGTGCCGCGACGGAGTGTGAGTGTTTTAAGTCTGATCATGGGGCAAGATTCTAACAGAGCTAGCCGCCTTGATTGCCTTTGCAACAAGGAAAATTACCCAGTTTACGGAAAAATAATGCCACTTGAATGCATCTAACGCGAAGATCGACCCAAGCTATGCATATCAACGCAATAAATAACGGGGTTGACCATCAAAGAACAGTAGTCGGGCACGATGAAGATCGTGACCAATAACGGCGCAGCACGATCAAGAACACAAATGGATCGTCGCCTGCCCAACCGCATCAGCTCAAGCCCCTTTCCACGCCATCCTTTGTCAATCAACTCATTTCAAATTGCTTTTTAATGCATCCAAAGCTTGATCCATTAAACTATTGCCGGCTTGAATGCGGCGAATTCGACCGCTATTGAGCGCCTCGAGCAACTCGGCATGTAAAAAGGCTTGGCTATTGCCACCATGGCGATTGGTAAACAAATAACGCGTGGCCTTCGGGCTAATCCACGACAAACGTAAGCGTAAAACTTCATTTTGCTCACCGACCCACTCCACCCACTCACCCCGAATGGGAAAATCACTGTGCGGCGGCAAAGGTTCACACTGCTCGGCCTCTTTATTTTCTTTAGCGGTTTCAATGTCGCTCGACGGCAAAGTCAGCTCGGCAGGTGCCGCCACCGGCGCGACGGCTGGGCGTAAACCATTGCGAATGGCTGCAGCATGGCAATGCACTAATTCGGCAAAAAACGACTTGGCTGCCGCATCGCTCATGCCCTGTTCGCGAGCAATGTCTTCTAATGATTTCAGCATGCCGGGCAACACATTGACCAAGGCAAAGCGCGCATCGGCGCCTTGTTTGGCTTGAACGCTCCAAATCAAATCGTCCATGGTTTTTAGGGCAGCGATAAATTCTGGCGCATTCTCACCCACAATACCAAAGCGCTGCGCTAAAGCGAGGGGCCAATATTGCGCAAGAAAATCTCGTACCAAGGCTGGCATATCTGACTGACTCAAGCGCGACTGCACCAAGGCCTCGCTGGTGACCGTTGCCAACTCGGCCATCTCGTTTTGCAATAAAGCCTGCGCATTGCTGTGCAACGCGTCTTCAAGCGCCGCAACTTCCGCATCTTGCAATGCTTTAAGCGCGACCAATGCTTGATCAAAAACAGCGATATCATCGGTAAATTGCTGGCTTATCTGAGTAACAATGACGGCAATTTGATCGTAACGCGCGTCGCCAGCCAACATATCGGGCGCGTCGAGGGTGATTTCTGCCAAGGTATCGAGCAAAACTCGTGCACTGTGTTTTTTATTGGCAAAAAAACCAGCATCCAGCATCGCCACTTTCAAAATTGGAATTTGTAGCCGTGCAATCAAGCCCTTGATCGACGCCGAGAGTCGCGCATCATCAAACATGCGCTCAAACAGTAAAGCAATGAGCTCTAAGGTCATTGCATCCATTTGCGGTAGATTTTTGGCCCAACCAGAATGCCGTAACACGCCCAATATATTGCGCTCAAAAACCGCCGCATCGGCGCCATTGAGCGCACTCGCCACTGGCGGCTTATGTTGCAACACATCCAAAAACGACATCCAACCCGGCGCGGCCTCGACTACATTTTCGGCTAACGGTGCTTGAGCTAAATGCGCTAAATGCGCCGCTAATGGCATGGGTGCCGCTACGCTCGAGCCCAGTGCGGCATCGACCGCACCGACACCGGCTTGCGGCTCAAATGAAGATGCAGCATGGCTTTGGCGCTTGATCGAGCCAGGCATCACGCGCTCAACATTTTGCGCAATTAAGTATTGATTGACGTGCCGATAAACGTCGGCCACTTGATTAGACAGCTCGTTTTCAAAGGCTTTTAGCGCCACTAAACGGGCATCAATCCCCGTTTCAAGCTGTTTACATGCCTGCATAAATGCATCGCAAATGGCTTCTGGCGAGAGCGGATTGATTGCGCCATCGGCTTGCTCGGGCATTAAGCCGGCAAAACGCTGCTCAAGCTCGGTCAGCGCATCGCCTCCGGTATGTTTAAAGGCTTTAACAATTAAATCTGCCGAAAGATGCTCTTCATATTCTTCGTTGGCCACCAAGCTGAGTTGATCTGGATGGGCTTGAACACGATAAAACGGACTACCCGCTTCTGAAGCATCAGCAGTCGCCGTCTTACTCATGCGATCATTAAAACTCGACAAAAAATTGCGCTTAAACTGCTCCGCCAATATCTCGCGCTTTTGGTGTGTTTCTTCGCGTGCCGCAAAATAATCATCGCGCAGTTTGCGATCAAACGTCGTATCGGCCAACTCAAAATAAGTATCTTCTAGCCGCTCAAAAAAACCTTCCATGGATTGGCTTAACATTTTTAACGCCAAATCACGGCACATGAGCAACATTGGATCGACATCGGTCGATGCGGTCATGACGGCTGATGTGGAATCAGCAAGGATAGAGCGAACTTGGCTCATGCTACGGCCTCTTTGTTGTCTGCGGACAATGCACACATTAGCATTCAATAATATAGAATTATTACCCATTGGTCATTTTTATTGTGCGTTTTGTTCAAACACTTATTACTTCAAGGCTTTATGACTCTGTCACCAAAGCAATTAAGCCATTAAATAGGTGGTAACCCTTGTTGGAAGGAGTTGCAACTCCGTCTACAGTGGAGGACTGCATCCAGTCGATAGGCCACAGTCAAAATGAGCACAAGCACGCCTTTGCAAGCCCTACAAACGTGGGCAACAGAACATGTTTCAGGCGACATCGCCACGGCGCTACAACAATATTACGCCAACGTGCCCGAGGACGATTTACAGTCCCGCGCTACAGAGGATTTAGCCGGCGCGCTACTCGCGCACTGGCGCATGGCGGCACCACGCCAACCTCAGCAACGCCTAATTCGCGTTTACAACCCCAATTTAAGCGAGCATGGCTGGCAATGCCCGCACACTGTGATTGAAATTGTCCAAGATGACATGCCGTTTTTAGTCGATTCAGTGGGTATTGTGCTAGCACGTTTAAAATACACGGCGCATAGCGTTATACATCCGGTATTTAAGGTTTTACGCGACGCTGAGGGGCGAATCACTCAACTCGACCCAAAAGGTTGTGCCGAATCATGGATGCACTTTGAAATCAATCGCATCAGTGATGCCGCTAGCATGGCCCACATCGAGCAGGAGATTAATCAAGCGCTCGACAGCATCGCCATCTCAGTTGCGGATTGGCCAGCGATGACCGATCGCGTCATGGCGGCACTTGAGCAATTACGCAGCGACCCGCCACCACTACCGCGCTCAGTGGTCACTGAAACCATTGCCTATCTTGAATGGCTACTGTCAGGTCACTTTGTTTTTCTCGGTCTGCGCGACTACCAATTTAGCGGCGAGTCACTTAATGTTGTGGCGCACTCAGGCAAAGGCCTGCTGCGCGACAACGGCTTAGCTCAGCCCTCTCATATCTGGGCTAGCTTATCGCCGGATTTACGGCAAATCGCCTACACGCCCGATCGCTTACTCATGCTCACCAAGTCAGATCATCGCTCCATGGTGCATCGCCCCGTTTACTTAGATACCGTTCTGCTTCGGCATCTGAATGCCGACGGCCAATTGATGGGCGAATTACGCATTGTTGGGCTGTATTCTGCCAGCGCGTATACCGCACCACCGCGGCAAATCCCTATTCTGCGGCAAAAAATTGATCATGCCATGGCGTTGTGTGGCGCAGAATTAACCGGTTATCGTGGCAAAGCCTTGCTCAATGTATTGGACACTTATCCGCGCGATGAGCTCATTGAAATCGAGGTCGCTGAATTGGCACGCATTGCCAATGGCGTGGTCAATTTGCATGAGCGAAATCGGGTTCGCGCGTTTTTTAGAGATGATATTTACCGTCGCTATGTATCGGTGATGGTCTTTGTGCCGCGCGACAACTACAGCACCGATGTGCGCATCAAGATTGGCAATCTCTTAATGCAGCACCTCAATGGCAACGCCACTGAATTTAATGTATTACTGAGCGACAACCCTCTAGCGCGAATTCATTACATTGTTCGCCGCTCGGCCGTTAGCGACACGCAATACGATGCAAAAGCCATTGAAATCGAAATTGAACACTTGGCGCAGCGCTGGCAAGACGGTCTGCATCAGCAATTAATTCAAAGTTTTGGTGAAGAAAAAGGCGGCACGCTACAACAAAAATACTTAAATGCCTTCCCTGCCGCCTACTGCGCAGATTTTTCCGCCCGCGTGGCCATTCATGATGTCGAGGCGCTAGAGCGAGCATTGCAATCGCAGCAATTGGTCGCCACCCTCACGCCAGGCAGTGCACTTGACGAAATGGTATGGCGCTTAAAGCTCTACCAACACCAGGCCATTGAACTCTCTGACTTTTTGCCGCTGCTTGAGAGCCTAGGCGTGCGCATTCTTGACGAGCGCCCTTACACCATTCATTTTGAACAGCAAACTGCGTGGATTGTCGACATCGGCATTCGCCTACCGGCACAAGCTTCGCTTGAATCGGCAGAACAACGGCTACGGTTTTTAGCGGCTTTTATCGCGCTTTCAAAAGGCGCGGCAGAAAACGACAAGCTCAATCAACTGATTTTGCATAACGGTTTGGCTTGGCGTGATGTACTGATTTTGCGTGCGTATTCGCGCTTTTTAAAGCAAGTCGCGCTCAAATACGATATGGACACCATCGCCGATTGCTTATTGCGCTACGGCACACAAGCTCAGCAATTGGTGCATGCCTTTGAACTACTGCACCATCCACAACAGGCCGAGCCTGCGGTCGCTGAAATCACGCTGGAAGAAATCGCGCAAGCAGCGCGCGCCATGCCCAATATTGATGATGAAAAAATCATTAGCGGCTTACTGTCGGCAATACAAGCCACGCTGCGGACCAATTTTTATCAAGACAACGGCAACAAAACTTACTTATCGCTCAAAATCGCCTCCGGCCAAATGCCGATGATGCCGCAACCGGTACCGATGTTTGAAATTTTCGTGTATTCACCGCAAATGGAAGGCGTGCATTTACGCGGCGGCAAAGTGGCGCGTGGTGGCTTACGCTGGTCCGATCGGCGCGAAGATTTCCGCACCGAAGTGCTGGGCCTGGTGAAAGCGCAAATGGTTAAAAACACCGTGATTGTGCCGGTAGGCTCCAAAGGTGGTTTTATTGTTAAAAATCCTCCGCTGGAGCGCGAGGCCTTGCTCGCTAGCGGCGTAGCCTGCTACCAAACCTTTATTCGCGGTTTACTGGATTTAACCGACAACTTTATCAATGGGCAAATCATTCCACCGGCCAATGTTTTGCGCCGCGACGGCGACGATCCTTACTTGGTGGTTGCCGCCGATAAAGGCACTGCAACTTTCTCCGACATCGCCAACGCCATCTCGCAAGAATATAACTTCTGGTTGGACGATGCGTTTGCATCGGGTGGCTCAGTCGGTTACGACCATAAAAAGATGGGCATTACCGCCCGAGGTGCTTGGATTTCTGTCGAGCGCAGCTTCCGTGAAATGGGCATCGACACCAATACTGACGCATTCACCGCCGTCGGCATTGGTGACATGTCGGGCGACGTGTTTGGCAATGGTTTATTGCGCACACCAACCATTCAACTGTTGGCTGCATTTGATCATCGCCACATTTTCTTAGACCCACAGCCCGATAGCGCCGTGGCTTTTGCTGAGCGTGCTCGCATGTACGCGCTGCCGCGTTCTTCATGGGCCGATTACAATCCAGAGCTCATCTCAGAAGGCGGCGGGGTATATGCTCGCACCCTGAAGAAAATCAAAATCTCTGAGCAAATACGTCAGCGATTGCAAATCGAAGATGCCGAGCTTGAGCCTGACCAGCTGATTCAGGCGCTACTCAAGGCGCCGGTTGATTTGCTCTACAACGGTGGCATTGGTACTTATGTTAAGTCCAGCGCACAAACCCATGCCGAAGTAAATGATCGCAATAACGACGCCGTGCGCGTTGATGGTCGCGACTTACGCTGCAAAGTCATTGCCGAGGGTGGGAACTTAGGCTTTACGCAACTCGGCCGCATTGAATACGCGCTCAACGGCGGCAGAATTCATACCGACGCCATTGATAACTCTGCCGGGGTGGATTGCTCAGACCATGAAGTAAATATCAAAATTTTACTGGGCCGCATCGTCGCCGATGGCGATTTAACGCTCAAGCAACGCAATGAAGTGCTCGCTAGCATGACCGACGAAGTCGGCCATTTAGTCCTACGTGACAATGAATTACAAACTTTGGCCATTTCGTTAGAGTTCTCGCAATCATTATCCTTGGCCTCAGTTCATTTGCGCCTCATGCAATCGATGGAAGCGGCTGGCAAGCTATCGCGTCGTATTGAATACCTGCCAAGCAATAATCAGCTCATCGAACGTCAAGCGCTAGGACTGGGTCTTTCTCGCCCGGAAATAGCGGTTTTGATGGCTTACGCCAAGATTGTAATCAAGCAAAACTTACTCGATGAGTCGTTAATTGACGACAGCAAATGGAATCAGCGACTGACTCAATACTTCCCGAGCCGCTTGCGTGAATCTTTTGCCGCGCAACTCCCTTTGCATCCTTTGCGACGTGAAATCATTGCCACCGTGCTGACTAATCACATTGTTAATCGCTTTGGTACCAATTCAGTTTATCGCTTACAAGAAGAAACCGAGCGCAGCTGCAGCGACATTGTCGACGCTTTAATCGCCGCCGAAAGCTTGCTTGATAGTGAAACGCTGGCGCTTGAAATTGAGCAAAACGCCGATCAATGCAGTAGCGAAGGTCAAAATACGCTACTACTTCAAGTTCGCCGCCAAACTGAGCGTGTCGCACGTTGGCTGTTGCAGCAAACCTTAAGCAAGCCGGCGCTCGATCATATGCGCACTTGTGCGGCGCTAGCCCTACCGCAACTACCACTGTGGCTAACTAGCAGCCCAAGCCATCAAACACAGGCGCTGCAATGGCAAGCCGCAGGTGTGAGTGGCGGATTGGCCATGAAAGTGCTGGCAGTCCAAGAAGCACAATCCTTGCTTGAGCTAAGCCAGTGCAGCAATGACTCTGGGCAGCTGGCAGAGCACATGCGAATGTATTTGGCACTGGGTGAGGCTTTAGAGCTGAAATGGTTAGCACTCGCCATCGAGCAATTGCCGCGTGAAAGCCGCTGGCAGACGCTCGCTCGTTTGGCGGTGCGCGATGACTTGCAACGCCTACACAAAGAGCTATTTATGCAAGCATGGCAACAAAGCCCTGACAACTTGAGCGAATGGCTGGCGCAAAACAGTAGCGCTCGCGAGCGAGTCAGCGCCATGTTTACTGAGCTACGTGCAGCCAACCCAGATTTGGCGATGATTTCAGCGGCACTGCGCGAGCTACGCCACCGATTAATCGTTAAAACTGCACTTAGCGAGGTTTAGTTATGCATTTCCGCTACTGCGAAGGCGCACAGACTGATATAATTCACGGTTTTGCAATAGCAAACGCGGATTCTATCGCATGGAAGCGGAACAGCTTAATCAGATTGAAAACCAGCTCAAAGAGCTAGGCATACGCGCAGACGAACTTAAGCGCTATCTTGACTACCCCGGAAAAGTCGATCGACTCGAAGAAGTCGTTCGACTTTCTGAGGCGCCAGAAACCTGGAACGACCCCAAAAAAGCCCAAGAAGTAGGCCGAGAACGAAAAGCCTTAGAGGATATCGTTCTGGTTTTAGATCGTGTCGCCGATGGCGTCACCGATTCGCTTGAGCTATTTGAAATGGCCAAAGAAGAAGGTGACTTTGGCACTGCCGAAGTGATCGCGCAAGAATACGCCCTACTTGAAGCCGAAGTGGCCAAGCTCGAGTTTCGCCGGATGTTCAATAACCCAATGGATCCAAATCCTTGCTTTATTGATATTCAATCTGGCGCTGGCGGCACTGAGGCGCAAGACTGGGCCGGCATGCTATTGCGGATGTATGTTCGCTACGGCGAGCGCAAAGGCTTTACCGTTGAAGTGATGGAGCAATCGGATGGCGACATCGTCGGCATCAGCCAAGCCACCATCAAACTGACTGGCGATTATGCTTATGGCTTTTTACGCACCGAAACCGGCGTTCACCGCCTAGTTCGCTGCTCGCCATACGATTCTAACAATCGTCGTCACACCTCATTTGCCTCGGTATTTGTATACCCAGAAGTGGATGACAGTTTTGAAATTGATATCAACCCTTCTGACGTGCGTACCGATACGTATCGCGCTTCAGGCGCGGGTGGTCAACACATCAACAAAACCGATTCTGCCGTTCGTTTAACGCACATTCCGACCAATACCGTCGTGCAATGCCAAAACGATCGATCACAGCATAAAAACCGTGATGAAGCGTGGAAGATGTTACGGGCTAAGTTGTTTGAACTTGAGCTACGCAAACGCATGGAAGCACAGCAATCGCTCGAGGCGACCAAGTCGGACATCGGCTGGGGACATCAAATTCGTTCTTACGTATTCGATCAAAGCCGCATTAAAGATTTACGCACCAGCTACGAAGTGGGCAATATCAAAGGCGTCATGGACGGTGATCTTGACAACTTTATTGCGGCCAGCCTCAAACAAGGCGTTTAATTTATAGCATCCAAGCAGGGAGCGATCATTCGCTCCCTGATGTCATTAAGTGTATTGAGTGGAAAAACGATGAGTGAAAATCAAGTTGCAAGCCAAGCCGTCGAAGTGGCGGTCGATGAAAATCAAATTATCTTAGAGCGCCGCGCCAAGCTAGCGGCCATTCGCGCCAAGGGCATTGCTTTTCCAAACGATTTTAAGCGTGAACACCTCTCAGGCCCGCTGCACGATCAATACAATGCACTCGAAAAAGCCGATCTAGAAGCACAAGCCGTTGAAGTGTCGGTTGCTGGCCGTATGATGCTTAAACGCTTGATGGGTAAAGCCAGCTTTGCCACCATCCAAGACGGCACTGGCCGTATTCAGTTTTACATCAGCAAAGAAAGCGTTGGCGAAGCCGTTTATGACGACTTTAAAACATGGGATTTGGGTGACATCGTTGCCGCACGCGGCACACTGATGAAAACCAAAACCGGCGAGCTCTCCGTTCACGTGACTGAGTTGCGCCTATTGACTAAATCATTGCGCCCATTGCCGGACAAACACCACGGCATGGCTGATCAAGAGCAGATCTATCGTCAACGCCATCTTGATCTGATTACCAACGATCATAGCCGCAGCACATTCATCAAACGCTCAAAAATCATCCAGCGTTTACGTGAATTCATGGTGCACGAAGACTACCTCGAAGTCGAAACGCCAATGATGCATTCGATTCCTGGTGGTGCAACCGCCAAGCCATTTGTGACGCATCACAATGCACTCGACATGCCGCTGTATTTGCGTATTGCACCTGAGCTCTACCTCAAACGCTTGGTTGTCGGCGGCTTAGAGCGGGTATTTGAAATCAACCGTTCATTCCGCAACGAAGGCATGAGCACACGCCACAACCCAGAATTCACCATGATCGAATTCTACGAAGCGTATGCTGACTACCAACGCATGATGGAAATGGCCGAAGGTATTATTCGTGCCTGCGCCAAAGAAGCAACCGGCGACACTGTGATTGAATATCAAGGCAAAATGGTTGATCTATCAAAACCATTTACCCGTTTCACCATTGCCCAAGCCATTCAGCACTACAACCCTGAATACACCGACGCGCAATTGAATGACGCAGACTTCCTCAAAGCCGAGATCGCTCGCCTTGGCGGAAAACCGGTACTGACTGCGGGGATTGGCGGCTTGCAATTGAGTTTGTTTGAAGAAAACACGGAAAGCAAACTATGGGAACCTACCTTCATCGTTGACTACCCTGCTGAAGTTTCGCCACTGGCGCGCGCATCAGACACGCAAGCCGGGCTGACTGAACGTTTTGAATTATTCATCGTTGGTCGCGAACATGCTAACGGCTACTCAGAGTTGAACGACCCTGAAGACCAAGCAGCGCGCTTCCAAGCTCAGGTCGACCTTAAAGACAAGGGTGACGACGAAGCGATGCATTACGACGCCGACTATGTTCGCGCGCTGGAGCATGGCTTAGCGCCAACAGGTGGTTGTGGTATTGGTATTGACCGACTGGTCATGCTGCTCACCAACGCCCCAAGCATTCGTGATGTTATTTTGTTCCCACAAATGCGCCGCGAAGACTAAGCACCACCCGTATTGCTGTCCAGACTATTGAAAATATAGGCTAGATAGCAATACCCATAAAAAAACCGGCTATACGCCGGTTTTTTTGTTGTTTTCTAATCAATGCTTACACTGATTTTTCTTGCGCAGCATCATGCTGAGCAACCGCATCTTTGAGTGCTTTTGCCGCGGTAAACTTAAGTACACGCTTGGCTGGGACTTGCACTGCTTCACCGGTACGCGGATTGCGCCCAACTCGCGCATCGCGTGACTTTAATGCCACTTTAGCCACATTAGGCAAAACCACCTCACCACCGCCACTCACCGTCGCCAAAATCACTTCGGATAAAGTTTCAATCGTTGCTGCAACCGCTTTCTTGGAAACTTCCGGATGATCAATCGCCACTAGGTTATGGACAATCGCAATTAATTCAGTTTTATTCATAAAAGACCTTTTAATGGGCGCAGCGCATAGATTAGATAAGCTATTATGCCGCAGCCCATCAAAATAAGCTTTAGCTTTGCGCATAGTTTTTCATTTATGCAAAATGCACTATTCACCTCGCTTTTAAATAGCAAACCGAGGAAAATGCGAATGTCACACAGAGAGATGACATGAACACCCGTAGCCAATCGCCAATTCCCAATATCACATTCTTAGCGCTTTTATTTCCTCTGGCCTTAGTTTTGTTTGAATTTGCAACATACATTTCAAACGACATGATTCTGCCGGCAATGCCGACCATTGTTAATTCATTTGCAATTGATCCAATTCATATTCCATCAGCCATGTCGATTTGTTTATTGGGTGGTGCCAGCCTGCAATGGTTACTAGGGCCACTCTCAGATCGAATCGGCCGCCGCCCAGTCATGCTGGCTGGCGTAATGCTGTTTATTCTGTCTTGCATTGCCATCGTATTTTCTGAATCTTACAGTTGGTTTTTATTTTGCCGCTTTTTGCAAGGCACTGGCATGTGCTTTATCGGCGCAGTTGGCTACGCCGCCATTCAAGAAAGCTTTGCTGAAGCCACCGCCATTCGTGTTACCGCCTTAATGGCCAATGTGGCGTTGATTGCACCACTCATTGGTCCTTTGGCAGGCGCCATGGTGTTGCAAGTAGCCAGTTGGTATTGGATCTTTATTTTTGTGGCGATTGTCGCTAGCTGCTCAGCGTTTGGCCTCTGGCGCTTTATGCCAGAAACTTCACCCAAGATTGATACACCGTTGCGCATTGGTCGCTTACGCCAAGACTACACCGCGGTACTGAGCAACCGTCGCTTCTTAGCGGGTGCCATTTCCATTGGTTGCACTTCAGCGCCTTTATTGGCGTGGATCGCTTTAGCGCCAGTGATTTTGATGCAAGACGCGCAACTATCCACGATTGCCTATGGCTATTGGCAAACGCCGGTCTTTGTCGGCTTAATTTTAGGCAATCTGATCTTGGCCAAAGTCGTGACCAGCGTACCGATTTATCGCATCATCAAGCTAGGCTCCATTCCGTTAATGGTGGGCCTTGCGATGACGCTGTTGCTATTTAAAGCACCAATGGACTGGCAATGGCTGATTGCGTCACTCTCGGTGGCCGCCGTTGGGATTGGCATTATCAATGCGGCACAATTTAGATTGGCATTATTTGCCAGCGACCAAAGCAAAGGCACGGTTTCCGCCATGCTGGGCATTATTATTATGGTGATTTTTTCGATCGCGATTGAATCCGCCAAACTCGGCCATGAGCTTTGGGGCAATCGTGGCTTTATTGTGATCTGCTTAATTATGGGCTGCTGCGCCATTAGCGCCAGACGCTACTTTTTACGTGGGCCGCTTGGCGAACAAGCCGATTAATTGAGTACATCGATGCAAGACACAGCATTAATCAAAGCCAGCGCTGAATGGCCAGCAACATTTCAGTCTGCTCTACACCACACGCAGACTGCTTTACTTAGCCACCTTGCCACCAATCACCCCCAATCGAAACAGTCGATTCTCAGTCTCGATTGGGCGCAAGGCGCGGCATTCTTGGCAACGTGCCAGCATTGGCTCACGACTCGCCCTGCCACGGCACGGCTCCATTTTGTCAGTCTCATTCCGAGTACATTTCCAGTCAGCCGTTTGCATAGCATTGCCCAGCAATACCCCGAATTTGCCAGCTTGATCCATCAATTACAAGCAATGTGGCCACGCTGGCAAACGGGGTTTCATCGACTGCATTTAGCACAAGGGCAAATCAGCCTTACCCTTGTGTTTGGTGACGCTGCACAACTCAGTGAAATCAGCGGCCCAATCGATCTTATTTACCTAGATTTAGCGACGCCATCGTCACTAACGCTCATTCAATGCAAGCAATTGCGTCGCCTTGCCACGCAAAATAGTTTGGTCATTGGGCAATGCCATGATTCGCTACTTCGCCAGTATTTAGCTCAAGTTGGCTTTATATTGCCAGCAGCGACATCCACAAACGATTTTTGGGTAGCAACAACGCGTCAACATCGCCATGAAAGCAAAGCAACACCCATCGAGCCAGAAGCCATCATCATTGGCGCCGGCATGGCGGGCTGCGCCATGGCCAACCAGCTCGCCGAACGCGGCTGGCAAGTCAAACTGATCGACGCCCAAGCCGACATTGCCAGTCAAGCCTCAGGCAATCATGTGGGTCTTTGCCACCCGACGCTAAGCCGTGATGATAATTTTCAAGCCCGCCTGTCACGCGCAGGCTTTGCCGCCACACAACAAAAACTCAAGCAACTGAGCCAGCAAGGTGTACAGGTTCATTTTGGTGCAGATGGTCATTTGCAATTAGCCAAAGACAGCGCTGCGGCGTCGTTGATGCAAACGATCTGCGCCGAACAACCGCATCTTGCACAGATGGTTCACTGGCTAGATCGACAACAATGCCTGACCCAACTTGCGATAGACTGCGAATTTGGCGGCTGGTGGTTTCCAGAAGGAATGTGGGCCAATCCGTACAGCATTTGCAAGGGGTATGTTACTCAATACATTAATTTAATTGATCTGCAACTCAATACCCATGTAGATCAAATTAAACTAATCGATCAGCACTGGCATCTTTACGATACCGAACAACAACTGATTGCCAAAAGCAAAACACTGATTTTAGCCAGTGCCAATGATGCGACTCGCTTGATCCCCGAGGCCGAACTACCGCTCTCGGCGAGCTTACGCAGCGTTTCCAAAGTGTGGGGCGGCGATCTACCCGCAAGCACTTTCAGCCTTTCAGGTCTGAGTTATTTAACCCCTGCTCTCGCTGGCTGGCGCTGCGCAGGAGCAAGTCTCGTTGACACGCAATATCCACAATATGCAGAACAACAAAACCTCGACGATTTGAGTCAGCTCATCGGCACAACCGTAGTCACCAGCAAACCAATTGAAACTCGGTTATGTTTTCGCCCCAATTCATCAGATCGACTACCTTTGGCAGGTCAAATCCCAGAGCGCAACTCTATCTCTCGCTCAGTCGATCAGCTCTTTCAAATTCCTCGCCAATCCGGTCTATATGGTCTATTGGGACTTGGCGCACGCGGCATGAGCTGGCATGTTTTGATTGCTGAAATATTGGCGTGTCAACTCAACCAAGAGCCCCTGGCGATTGAGCGCAGCCTTGTCGGCGCGATCGATCCAGCACGATTTGCTTTGCGTGAGCTGCGCAAAATGGCCCACGACTCAACGAAAGAATGCAGAAAGCCCTAAATTTGAGCATAACAGTCGTGAAATCATCACAATTGAATGCTCAACTTGCATACAGTTTGCCACTAAGCAGCTGGGCTGAATCGACGTATAGTAGATCTCATCCCAAACCGTTATGAGGGCTTCATCATGCAAACCACTCAACTTAATCACGCCCAAGTGAGCGCCTTGCAAGCGAAACATTGCTGGATACATTGCGAAGCGGGTCAACTTTGGCTTAGCCACGATGGCGAAGATATTGTGCTGGAACGAGGTCAAAAATACTTTGTGCATCAAGAGGATTTAGTTGTGATCGAAGCGTTGCAAAATAGCCGTTATCGGGTACAAGCCCAAACCGCAATTAACGCCCAATCAACACCAAAAACAGCGATACCTACAGCAGCACTGGCCCAGTAAAGAAGTCGGACTTACCGTTAATCTGCCATTCTGAACGAATAAGAAACCTCAGATTGCGAATCAAAGATCCGCCTGCCGATAGTAAAGGCAGGCTGGCAGTTGCACTTCATTCGAAGCGCCGTCCGCCATTGGAGGTGGGCTATGCGCGGAAAATTGCTTCTGATATCACTGCTGTCAGGATTTGTATCCTTGAGCAGCAACGCACAAATTATTGACGACATTATCAATGTTAACGACATTTTGGCCGCCGCCTGTGGCGAGCGCACCATTGTGCTGTGGGTCGATGAGAGTGCGCAAATAGAGCCCTGCTTAATGGCCTATTCTGCGCGTTGCGTTGAAGTTCAATCCAACGAAGCCAAAAGCTGCCTGAATGTAATGCAAAAGCATGAAGCCGCAGAAAATAAAATTGATGACGCCTCAGTGCAAATGACGGCGTATTAAATACACCGTCACGCCATCACTCTTACTCGAATTGATTAATATAACCTTGAGCCATCTGACCTAAGCGTTCGATGGCCTTTTCATGCGTTACAGTCCAAGGCTCGCCACAACAAATACGTAAGCAATTGCGATAACTACTGCTAGGCGAAAACATCACCCCAGGCGTAAAGCTAATTCCTTCAGTTAAAGCTTGCTGCAATAGCTGCAATGTATCTACTTTTTCATTGAGCTCCAACCAAAGTACATAACCACCCTGCGGCACATGTAAGCGAGTGTCGGCAGGGAAAAAGCGCTGAATCGCATCGACTGCATCATTAATCTGCTCGGCACAATGCTTACGTAAGCGCCTTAAATGATGATCGTATCCACCACTTTCTAAAAAATGAGCGATCGTTCTTTGCAACACCAATGACGTTGAATAGGTATTAATAAACTTCAGCTGCTCAATTTCTTTTTGCCAACGACCACCAAATACCCAGCCAATTCGAAATGCAGGCGCCAATAATTTGGTAAACGACGCAATCAGCATAACATTGCCAGTTTGATCATAGGCTTTGGCTGGACGCGGGCGATCACCTTGGTAACAAAATTCACCATAAATATCATCTTCAATTAAAGGGATATTTCTTTGTTCTAATAATTCAACTAATCTTTTTTTATTTTCATCGGGCATTAAACTGCCACAAGGATTAGAGTAATTAGGTAATAATACGCAGGCTGTCACAGCCCCATTTCTTGAAGCCAATTCCAGCGCCTCAATAGAAATCCCCGTTTTGGGATGCGTCGGGATTTCTAAGGCTTTTAATTTAAAACTTTCCAGAATTTGCAACAAACCAAAATATGCGGGCGACTCAATCGCAACCACGTCACCAGGTTTGGTCACTGCGCGCAGACACAGATTTAACCCTTCAATTGCACCATGCGTAATTAAGACATCATCAGCTTCAATTTGACCACCCCAAGTTAAAGAGCGGCGCGCGATTTGCCGCCGTAACTGAATATCGCCAAGCGATTCACCATAATCGGCGATCATATCGGGATCATTTCGGGTTACTTGTGACAAAATTCTTTGAATTTGCTGATTTGGAAATAGTTTGGGTGACAAAATAGCCAAGCCAAAGTCGACTTTCAACGCATTAATTCGCGCCAATACACTAGGGGTTAACAATGGATCTATCACCACATGCGAGGGGCGTTGTGGCGGCTTAGTCAACTCAGGTGAGGCCAAGTGGCGAATGGCGCGAACATAAAAACCAGATTGCGGGCGCGCCTCAACCAATCCACGATCTTCCAGCTCTCGGTAGGCTTCCATGATGGTGGAAAGACTTAAATGACGCTCTGAAGATAGCTTGCGAATGGAAGGTAATTTCTCACCAGCACGCAAAATGCCGGCATGAATCGCTTGTGCTAGCTCTTCAGCCAATTGAAAGTACAGTGTTTCTGATTTTTTTCGCTGTGATTGATCCAGCAATGTAAGGTCATTCATTTCGCCCTCCCCCGATAGTCAATACACTATAACTGAGGGTTTAGAAAAAAAACAGTTTTACATTTTTTGCTGTAACAAAAATAGTGTACCGGATCAATGCGCTTGGGGTGGCGAGCTAGAGGTAGCTGTATTGGCTGTATTGGCTGTATTGGCTGTATTTGGCTTGATTGTAGCGATACTTTCTGGCGACTGATCGAGCACCTGAAAAAACACTTCACCCTGCCGAATCATACCCAGTTCATTACGGGCACGCTCTTCAATGGCATCAGTGCCATTCTTTAAATCCTGCACTTCAGCCTCGAGTGCCTCATTACGCTCTTTTAATTTGGCATTGCTTTCACGATGTTGGCTTAATTGCGAATCCAACTGCCAAACTCGTAACCAGCTTCCTTTGCCAACCCAGAGCGGCCACTGCAAAGCAACAATAATAATCGCAAAAAAAATTGCCAGTATGCGCATACAAACCTTCGTGACAAAATAAAACCGGAGCTAGGCTCCGGTTTTACATCTTACTACAGACGCTAATTTACGTCGAAATAATTACCAATAAAAAGGGTTAACCTTTCAACTGATAAAATGCACCGATACCTGGGTACACAGCTGCATCACCCAACTCTTCTTCAATGCGCAAGATTTGGTTGTATTTTGCAATACGATCAGAACGGCTCAATGAACCAGTTTTGATTTGCATGCAGTTAGTTGCAACAGCCAAATCAGCAATTGTTGCATCTTCAGTTTCACCTGAACGATGGCTCATTACTGATGTGTAGCCATGACGCTTAGCCAAATCTACCGCAGCCAATGTCTCAGTCAAAGAACCGATTTGATTCACTTTAATCAAGATTGAATTGCAGATGCCGCGTTTGATACCTTCTGCCAAAATTTTGGTATTGGTAACAAAAAGATCATCGCCAACCAATTGAACGCGTTGACCTAAACGATCAGTCAATACTTTCCAACCGTCCCAATCGCGCTCGCCCATACCATCTTCAATCGAAACGATTGGATATTTGTTAACGAGGCTTTCAAGGTAATCAACCATTTCAACTGAAGTGAAAGTGCGATTGCCTGATTTTTTGAACACATAATTGCCAGTGGCTTTGTCATAGTATTCAGAAGCAGCGCAATCCAAAGCGATACGGAAATCAGTACCTGCTTTGTAACCTGCTTTTTCAATCGCAGCCATCAACATGTCCAGCGCTTCTTCAGGACCAGCAACATCAGGTGCAAAACCACCTTCGTCACCGACTTGAGTTGGCATGCCTTTGTCGTGCAAGATTTTTTTCAAGTTATGGAAAACTTCTGCACCGTAACGCATAGCTTCGCGGAATGTTGGCGCGCCAACAGGAACAATCATCAACTCTTGGAAATCCAAGCTGTTTGATGCGTGCTCGCCACCGTTAATTACGTTCATCATTGGCACTGGCAAAGCCATAGGGCCTGAACCACCAATGTAACGGTAAAGCGGCAAGCCAGCTTCTTCAGCAGCTGCTTTAGCAACGGCCATAGAAACAGCCAAGATTGCATTTGCACCTAAATTACGTTTATCTTCAGTACCATCCAAGTCAATCATCGTTTTGTCGATGAAAGCTTGATCTGCAGCATCTAGACCAATGATGGCTTCACAGATTTCAGTGTTGATGTTTTCAACAGCCTTCAATACGCCCTTACCTAAGTAACGTGCTTTATCGCCATCACGCAACTCAAGCGCTTCACGCTCACCAGTTGATGCACCAGACGGTACTGCTGCACGGCCCATTACACCTGATTCTAGAAGTACATCGGCTTCTACTGTTGGATTGCCACGTGAATCTAAGATTTCACGTGCGATCACTTCAACGATTGCGCTCATCGGTTCTATACCCCTTAAAACGGTTGAATTAATACTGCGACAAAATTACACAACACTTTACAATGTATGCTCAATAAAGGAGTGTGCCTTAACTACACGGTCAATGTCTTTGAGGACGGTCAGCAATTCCTTCATTCTCGCGATTGGCATGACATTCGGACCATCAGACATCGCTTTACATGGATCAGGATGGGTTTCCATAAAGACCCCAGCAACACCTGAGGCAATCGCCGCACGCGCCAATACCGGCACAAACTCACGCTGGCCACCGGATTTATCACCCAAGCCACCAGGTTGCTGCACCGAATGGGTCGCATCAAACACCACTGGGCACTGCGTATCACGCATAATGGCCAAGCCGCGCATATCACTGACCAAGGTGTTATAGCCAAAAGAAGTGCCGCGGTCACAAACCATAATATTGTCGATACCGCCATTGGCCTCTTTGGCTTTTTCAACAACATTCTTCATATCCCAAGGTGCCATAAACTGGCCCTTTTTGATATTCACTGGCTTACCAGTGGCACAAACCGCATGAATAAAGTCAGTTTGGCGCGCCAAAAAAGCGGGCGTTTGCAATACATCCACTACTTGCGCTGCAATCGCCGCCTCGGCCTCGGTATGAATATCAGTAAGAACAGGCACTCCAAGCTGACGCTTCACTTCTGAAAGAATTCGCAGACCTTCATCAATTCCCAAACCCCGAAACGATTTACCAGATGAACGATTGGCTTTGTCGAAGCTAGATTTATAGATAAATGGGATGTTTAACTCGGTAGTGAGTTCTTTTAAATAACCTGCAGTATCGATTGCAAGTTGCTCACTTTCAATCACACAAGGACCGGCAATGAGAAAAAAAGGATGCTCAATACCCACATCAAAGCCACATAACTTCACGCCAACCTCCTCGGGTATACCGCTCTAAATTTGATCTAATATAGGCTAGCAGCCAATACCCAATAGAGCAATACACAAATACACATCAAATATTTGGATTCACCTCGAGCAATTGACATTGCATCGAGGCCTCCAAACGACAGCACGACCCCAAATTAAAGCAGCATTAAATGCTACTTATTTGCAGCTCAAGCCTTCACGCCCATTCTCTTTGGCGTAAGCAATTGCAGCTTGCACATAAGAAATAAACAATGGATGACCATCACGTGGTGTCGAAGTAAATTCTGGGTGGAACTGACAAGCAAAGAACCAACGATGATTTGGCAATTCGATGGTTTCAACCAAGGCTTCCGCCCCCATTGACTTACCACTGATTTTCAAACCAGCCGCTTCTAAACGCGCCAAATAGTAATTATTTACTTCGTAGCGATGACGGTGACGTTCAATTGCAGATGTGCCGCCATAGATTTTAGCCGCCAAAGTACCCTCTTCAAGACGACATTCTTGCGAACCCAGTCGCATCGTGCCACCCATATCCGAGTTTTCATCGCGTTTTTCTACTTGACCATCATGATTAACCCATTCATCAATCAAAGCCACGACAGGATATTGCGTTTCCAAATCAAATTCAGTGGAATTGGCGCCAGCCATGCCAGCCACATCGCGAGCGTATTCAATCAGCGCAATTTGCATCCCCAAACAAATCCCCATGTACGGGATATTGTTTTCGCGAGCAAAACGAACCGCAACAATCTTACCTTCAACACCACGTTTACCAAAACCACCTGGCACCAAAATGGCATCCATATTGCGCAAGCACTCAGCGCCTTCTGTTTCTAGCGATTCAGAATCTACAAAGTGGATTTTGACTTCTGAGTGGGTATGTAAACCAGCATGCCGTAGCGCCTCGATCAGCGACTTATACGACTCGGTTAAATCAACAT
Source organism: Deefgea piscis (assembly GCF_013284055.1). Lineage (NCBI taxonomy): Bacteria > Pseudomonadati > Pseudomonadota > Betaproteobacteria > Neisseriales > Chitinibacteraceae > Deefgea > Deefgea piscis. Next base: position 2,950,238 of record NZ_CP054143.1, read on the forward strand.
ACTTCCCAACCATGGCAATATTAACGGTCTGCTGCGGGCTTTGCACCGCAGTGACAATTTTGTCCCAAACCGACAAATCAGCAGCTGGTAATTGCAGGTTGAATTGTTTACAGATGATTTCATCAATACCTTGCTCAGATAAAACACGAGGTATTTTGTAAATAGAATCTACGTCAGGACAAGAAATTACCGCCTTTTCTTGAACGTTAGTAAACAAAGCGATCTTACGGCGCTCTTCATCCGGCACCATGCGATCAGCACGGCAAATCAACACGTCAGGCATAATGCCGATTTCGCGCAATTCTTTAACGCTGTGTTGAGTCGGCTTGGTTTTGATTTCACCGGCCGCAGCAATATACGGTACGTAAGACAAATGCACAAAACAGGTATTGTCTTTACCCAGCAAAACGCCCATTTGACGAATTGCCTCAAGAAACGGTAAAGATTCGATATCACCAACCGTTCCACCCACTTCAATCACCGCGACTTCAGAACCTTCTGCGCCGAGGCTAATGAAATGACGGATTTCGTCAGTAATATGCGGAATAACCTGAACGGTTTTACCTAGGTATTCACCGCGACGCTCTTTTTTAATCACCGAATCATAAATTTGACCGGTGGTAAAATTATTGCGTTTTTTCATTTTCGCGGAGATAAAGCGCTCGTAATGACCCAAATCTAAGTCAGTTTCAGCGCCGTCTTCGGTAACAAAGACTTCACCATGCTGCATTGGGCTCATCGTACCTGGATCCACATTGATATATGGATCAAGCTTCATCATGGTTACATTAAGACCGCGTGACTCTAAAATCGACGCGAGAGATGCGGCGGCGATGCCCTTACCTAAGGAAGAAACAACGCCACCGGTTACGAATATGTACTTGGTCATGTTGGTGCGCACAAGTTTGAATCCCCTATTCTACCTGAACAACAGCGCCCCCTCAATTCTGGACAAGCACAAAAAAACCTGAGCGGTACTATTTTTGGGGGATAAATACGCCATAAAAGGCATCCAACCTCACAGTAAACCAAGGAAAACGCTGGTTTTAATGCAAACCTCCGGCCGTGCCAGAGCACCAATAAAAAAAGTGAACGCCCACCAGCAACACTAAAAGCACGATGCCCGGGGGCACTTACCTCGACTCAAGCCAAAACCGATGCTTTCAATATCACCGGCATCGAGTAGCGCAACACCAACAATCTGCAATGTAAAGATCAACAATTCAAGCGCTCAACCCAAGCAGCCAAGCACCAAGCATTCAAAAAATTCAAGCAGCACCTAAAAGCAACTACGCTTACTTTGCCCAATAAGAGTCTGTCTCAAAATTGTCACCATTGCATATTACAAGCTCCTTATGCTTACACTTAATTAATATTACATGATAGGATTTGAAAGGTGACTGGGCAATACAGAACCCCACAACCTCAAACACAGAATCTAATCACATCTCTTCTAGGAAATATTCGCGTATGGCAAAAGTTGCACTAGTTACTGGCGGCATGGGTGGCATTGGTACGGCAATCTGTCGCAAACTGGCCGATGATGGCTTTAAAGTGGTCACGACATACTCCAAACCAGGCAAAGAAACCAGCTGGCTGTCGGACAATCAAGCTGCAGGCTATCATTTCCACGCCTATGAGTGCGATGTAACTGATTACTCAGCTTGTGCTGCCTTGGCAGAAAAAATCAACAGCGAATTGGGGCAAGTTGACGTCCTAGTCAATAACGCGGGCATTACACGCGACGCTTCATTTAAAAAGCTGAGTAAAACAGACTGGGATATGGTGATTGGCACCAATCTAAATTCTGTATTTAATATTTCCAAACATTTTGTTGACGGCATGGCAGATCGTGGCTGGGGCCGTGTCATTAACATCTCGTCAATTAACGGCCAGAAAGGTCAGTTTGGACAAACCAATTACTCGGCAGCGAAGGCTGGCATGCATGGATTTAGCATGGCCTTGGCGCAAGAAGTTGCCAAAAAAGGTGTCACAGTCAATACCGTATCGCCTGGCTACATTGCTACCGAAATGGTCATGGCTGTTCCTGAAGATGTTCGTAATAAAATTATCGCCAACATCCCGGTTGCTCGCCTTGGTCTTCCTGAAGAAATTGCCGGCTTAATTAGCTACCTTGCATCTGATCTGGCTGGATTTATGACCGGCGCCAATCTTGCAATCAATGGCGGCCAACACACCTGCTAAATAAACATAAATTATTAATTCTAACGATTTCAAACCGGTCATTTTATGGCCGGTTTTTTATTTATAGATTGCCCTCAATTCCAGAGACAAAAGCCCCTGTATAGTAGGTAGCGCACATAGCAAGTGTGTACAATTACAAAATCTTAAGGGCTCATCAGTTTCACTTAAGCTGTTAAACTACGCCCATTTTTTTGCCTATCAATAGGCATATAAGCAATTAGATACATTTGTTTCTTTTTAAACCCCAATACAATTTAAATTTATTTGGAGTGCTTTGCATGCAAAACACCACGACGACATTTCGAAGAATATCGATCAGCCTACTCATCGTTTCGGCATTAGCTGCGTGCGACAAAGCGCCAGAAAAAAAAGAACGTCCACCTGCGCCCGTCAGCGTCATTGAAGCCAAGCCATCCGATGTACCACTCACCAAAGAAATGGTCGGTGAAACCGCAGGTTATCGCGACGTTGATGTCCGTGCACGTGTCAGTGGCATTTTACTCAAACGCACCTATGTCGAAGGACAGCCCGTTCAAGCTGGGCAAGTTCTATTTGAAATTGATCCAGAACCCTATAAAGCAGAGCTCGACCAAGCCCAAGGTATTTTGTCTCAAGAAGTGGCCAAGCTTGAAAAAGCACGCGCCGATCGTGATCGCATTGTGCCTCTTTTTAAAGAAAACGCAGTTAGCCGCAAAGATTATGACGATGCCAACGCTGCCTATAACGCTGCCGTAGCGAGCAATAGCGCCGCACAAGCTCGTGTTAGACAAGCAGAACTAAATCTAGGCTACACCAAAGTCACTGCGCCGATTTCAGGCACAACCAGTAAACTCGTACAATCTGAAGGTAGCTTAATTACCGCCACTGGCGACTCTGGCAAATTAACCACGATCTCGCAACTTGATCCGCTTTATGTCAATTTTTCATATTCAGAACAAGACAAACAAGAACTTAACGCAGCGCAACATAGCGGTTCAGTCGAGCTAAAACCATCGAAAGAAGTTTTTGCCAAACTCAAGCTTGCCGACGGCAGCCAATATAACGAAGTGGGTAAAATCAATTTCTCGGACAATCGAGTCGATCCTAAAACCGGCACCATTCGTGCCCGCGCAATTTTTAACAATCCAAAAGGCGAATTACTACCAGGCCAATTCGTACGTGTCACGCTCGATCTTGGCACACGTAGAAATGCCATCTTGGTACCTGAACGCGCCGTAATGCAATCGCAAGCCGATCACATCGTCATGACCGTCGACAAAGACAATAAAGTAGTGCCAAAACCTGTAACACTCGGCTCGGTCTACCAAGGTCAAGTCGTCATCAATAGCGGTTTAAAATCTGGCGACAAAGTGATTGTCGAAGGCCAAATGAAAGCGCCCCCAGGCTCAATTGTTAAACCTATTCCTGCTAGCTCACCTGCTACGGCCAGCAAATAATCGGAGTCGGTATGTTTTCTAAATTTTTTATTGAACGGCCCATCTTTGCTAGCGTAATCTCGATCATTATCGTGATTCTCGGCTTAGCAGGGATGAAGTCTTTGCCGATTGAGCAATACCCGGGGATTACCCCGCCAGTGGTTTCGGTGACGGCGTTTTTCCCTGGCGCCACCCCTGAAGTCATCGCACAAACTGTTGCCGCACCACTTGAGCAGCAGATTAATGGCGTAGAAAAAATGCTTTATGTGCAATCTGGCTCAGCCTCAAACGGCCAGATGAATATGAACGTTTATTTCGCCATTGGCACCGATCCCGACCAAGCCACCATTAACGTGAACAATCGCGTTTCTGCGGCGATGGCGCAATTACCTGAAGAGGTGAAGCGTCAAGGTGTGACGGTGAAAAAGAAATCGACATCGATCCTGAACGTGATTGCAATCAACTCACCAAATGGCCGCTACGATACAACTTACCTATCAAACTATGCATTGCTGAATATTGTTGATGAAATCAAACGTATTCCTGGCGTGGGTGATTTGACGATGTTCGGGGGCACTGATTACGCGATGCGCGTATGGTTGCGCCCTGATCGCTTAGCTCAGTTAAGCCTGACCCCGAGCGATGTGATCAATGCAATTCGTGAGCAAAATGCGCAGTTCTCTGCCGGTAAAATTGGTGCACAGCCAACCACTGAAGCCATTGATTTCACGTATACCGTGAATGCACAAGGCCGTCTTAAATCAGTGGATGAATTCAATAACATCATTGTGCGCTCAACCGCAGATGGCGCAACAATTCGACTTAAAGACGTCGCTCGCGTTGAAATTGGCGGCAAGGATTACGACCTTAAAGCCAGTATTAATGGCAAATCAGCCGTCGCCATGGGGATTTATTTACAACCAGGCGCTAATGCCATTGGTGTTGCAGCAGCAATTACCAAAAAAATGGACGAGCTTAAAAAACGTTTCCCTGAAGGAATTGAATACTCAATCCCATACGACACCACAACGTTCGTAAAAATCTCGATTGAAGAAGTGGTCCATACGCTAGCCGAAGCCATCGTACTGGTGTTTTTGGTGGTTTATCTGTTTCTACAAAACTTTAGAGCAACGCTCATTCCGTGTATTGCCGTGCCAATTTCATTAATTGGTACCTTTGCCGGTATGCTCGCGTTTGGCTTCTCTATCAACTTATTGACTCTGTTTGGTTTAGTGCTGGCGATTGGTATCGTGGTCGATGATGCGATCGTGGTACTTGAGAACGTCGAACGGATCATGAGTGAAACCAAGTGCTCAGCCAAAGAAGCCTCAATTAAAGCGATGGAAGAAGTGTCTGGCCCCGTTGTGGCGATTGTTTTAGTGCTTTGCGCAGTATTTTTACCCGTCGCCTTTATGGGCGGCATGACCGGTGTGATGTACCAACAGTTTGCCGTTACCATTGCGATTTCAGTTGTGATTTCCGGCATTGTGGCATTAACGCTCACACCAGCACTGTGCGCGATTATGCTTAAAAACGCACACCATGAGCCAAATCGCTTCTTTAAAGCGTTTAACCGTAATTTCGACAAAATCACCAACGGCTATGTCAGCGGCGTATCATTTTTAAATCGCCGAGTTGCCATTGCGTTTATGATTTTTGCCGGCATTATTGTCTCGATGTTCGTCTTGCTAAAACAAGTGCCTAGCTCTTTGGTTCCCGACGAAGATCAAGGTTACTTGCTCAGCGCGGTAATGCTGCCTGACGCGGCCTCACTCAATCGTACTGAAGCCACCAGCGCTAGTTTTGACAAAATGCTCATGGCGAATAAAAACGTTGAGAATGTGGTGTCATTTGCTGGTTTTGACCTACTTTCTGGCGCAGTGATTAGTAGCGGCGGTGTTTCTTTTGTCACACTCAAAGACTGGTCTGAGCGACAAGGTAAAGGCGACAGTTCATTTGACCTAGCCAACACCTTCCAAGGCATGGCGTATATGGGCATTAAAGACGGCTTTGCAGCCACCTTTAATCCCCCTCCAATTAGCGGCATGTCAACGACTGGTGGTATTGAAGGTTACTATCAAAATCGTGGTACGGGCGACATCGCCACCTTCTCGGCGGCAGTGAATGAATTTGTGGCACAAGCTAAAAAACGCCCCGAATTCGCTAGTGTTTCAACCACATTCCGCGCCAATGTACCGCAAATTTATCTTGATCTCGATCGAGAAAAAGCCAAAGCACTTGGCGTGAACGTCAACCAAGTTTTTGATGCGATGTCTGCCACCTTTGGTCAAGTTTATGTCAATGACTTTAACCAGTTTGGCCGTACTTACCGCGTTCAATTGCAATCTGAAGCCGATTACCGCGCTCGCCCAGACGACATTCGTAACGTCTATGTTCGCTCTGATAAAGGCACCATGATTCCATTGACGAGCTTGGTTCATGTTAAGACATCAATGGGTCCAGAATTAGTTGAGCGTTTTAATGTATTCCAAGCCGCAAAAATCATGGCAACCCCCGCTCAAGGCGTGAGCTCAGGGCAAGCGATTAAAGCGCTGGAAGAAGTCGAAGCCGAAATGGGATCTTCGGACTACAAACTTGAATGGACTGGCTCAGCGTATCAAGAGCAAGCCTCAAGTGGTACTGCCGCGACTGCATTCTTGATGGGTATTTTGATGGTATTCTTGATCTTGGCTGCGCAGTATGAACGCTGGAGTTTGCCATTTGCGGTCATCACCGCCGTACCATTTGCGTTGTTTGGTGCCTTATTGGCGGTGTACCTCACCGGTCAAACTAATAACGTGTATTTCCAAGTGGGTCTCATTACCTTGGTGGGCTTGGCAGCTAAAAATGCGATTCTAATCGTTGAATTTGCCATCATGAAATATGAAGAAGGTGAAACGCTACTCAATGCGGCACTCGAAGCAGCTCGTTTACGCTTCCGCCCTATCGTTATGACTTCACTGGCCTTTATCTTGGGTTGCGTACCGCTAGTTACATCCAGCGGTGCAGGTTCAGGTAGTCGTTTTGCACTGGGTGTACCCGTTATTGGCGGTATGTTGGCGGCTACATTTATTGCTATTTTCTTTATCCCACTCTTTTTCCGTCTGATCATGCAAATGACCGAGAAAAAATCAAAACCAGAAGGAGAGAATCATGCTTAAAACCATTCTTTCCCTCAGCGTCGCCCTCGCCTTTACCGGCTGCGCGTTCACGCCAGACAATGTATTGCCAAAAACTGAGCTTCCTACCGCAATGGAAGCCAAGGTGTCGGTAGAAAAAAACTGGTGGACTCAATTTAATGATCCAGTTTTAAATCAATTGGTCGCGACTGCACTACAAAACAGCCAAAACTTGGCTTTAGTCACCGCTAAAGTTGATGAAGCTCGCGCTCGTTTAGGGATTGCAGACTCTGCCAAACTGCCACGGATCGACCTTAGTGGTCGTGGCGCGCGAGCACAAGCATCGCAAAACAGCACAGGTCTTGATTTGCCGCCTAGCAATAACTTCCAACTTGCAGGCCAAGCATCTTGGGAAATCGACTTCTGGGGACGTGTACGAAACACCGCCACTGCAGCACAACAAGACCTGATGGCGGTTGAGTACAATCGTGATGCCGCCATCTTGGCGCTCACCACCGAAGTGACGCAAAACTACTTCAATTTGCGGGCTTTGGATGCGCAGCTAGAAATCACCAAGCACACGGTTCAATCACGTTTTGAAGCGTATGATTTGCAACAAAAACGCTATCGTGGTGGCGTCACATCAGAGTTAGATGTGAAACAAGCAGAAGTTGAGCTCGCCAATGCGCGAAGTAACTTGCCTGATTTTAAAGAGGCAATTGCTCGACTTGAAAGCGCACTCAGCGTCTTGGTCGGACAATCTCCGCGCGCGATGATGGAGCAAGGTATTGGACGTGGCAAATCAATCTCTGAGCTACAAATTAACAATGAAATTCCAGACCAACTGAGTTCAGAATTATTGTTACAACGTCCAGATATCGCCCAAGCAGAAGCCAATTTGTTAGCCACACGCGCCCGAGTGCAAGTGGCTCGTGCAGCTTACTTTCCACGTATCTCACTCACGGGTTTACTTGGTGTGCAAAGTAACAGCCTAGACACCTTATTTAATCAAGGCACTCGAGGCTGGTCTTTTGCTGGCGACTTAGCGATGCCACTCTTTAATGGCGGCCTGACAGCAGCGCAAATTGACCAAGCAAAAGCACAAGAAAAGCAAGCCGTTGCGCAATATCAACTGGCAATTCAAACCGCATTTGCCGAAACCCGTTCAAGCTTAATTGTGAATCAAACAGTACAAGCTAAAACTGGTTTTGAACAAACACAAGTGAGCGCATTAAAGCAGCAGCTAAAATTAGCTACACTTCGTTATGACAATGGGTACTCAAGTTATCTTGAAGTGCTTGATGCACAACGTAGTTTATTTAACTCTCAATTAAATTTGGTTAAAGCACAACGCAACCAAATTAATGCCCGAGTTGAGCTTTATAAAGCGCTTGGTGGTGGTTGGTCAAAAACACCTACACCGCAGTAATAAAGAAAAACAGTAAAGGCCAATACAAAACATTGGCCTTTACTGCAAATAAACATGATCCGCACGCCGATTTACAACATAAAACGCTGAAATTCATTCACATTGAAAATGTAGATTCTGATATAATTTAACACTTACGCGGGCGTCGTATAATGGTAATACCCTAGCTTCCCAAGCTAGAGCCGTGAGTTCGATTCTCATCGCCCGCTCATCAATCTCCTTTGTTATTCAATAAGATACTGTTTTAAATGGCTTTTAATTGCACACTGATACGGTCGGGTGATACGGTTAGAGCATTAAAGTCATGGCAAAACACACAGGCGTAAGCCTTCGCGGCAAGCACCTACCTCTCGTCTTCACATCCCCAAAGACCTCCAGTCATTCATTAAGAGCGGCTCAGAGAAACTAATTAGCCTACGCACCAAAGACCAATCGATTATTTATTCGGCAAAGCGATACACATTTTTCCCTGCCGCCTTGGCTGAGTACATCGCCTCATCAGCCCTTTTAAGTAAGGCTTCCGGGGTGCATGCGCGGTCTTTGAGTACCGCAATACCGATGGATGTACCAATATGAGCTTCTGCATTATCAAAGTGCATTGGCTCATTAACGACAGAAATAACGCGTGCACCAATCTGTGCAATAGCGTCACCGTTCTCTGGGTTATCCAGAAGAATAACAAACTCATCGCCACCAAGTCGTGCCACTGTGTCTGTGTTGCGGAGCAAACTAGATAACCGCGTTGCAACTGTTTTCAGAACCTCATCGCCTATTGAGTGGCCTAAGGTGTCGTTAACCTTCTTGAAGCCATCCAAATCCAGAAACATTAACGCAATCTGACGCGAATCACGATGCGACTTGGCGATCATTTGGCCCAGTCTTTCCATGAGAAGCGTACGATTTGGAAGTCCCGTCAGTCCATCATGTAGTGCCATTTGATGAATCAGTTGTTCCCTATCCCATCTTTCTGTGATGTCCGAACAAAGACCAACATATTGCAAAATTACATCATTTTGGTCGCATATTGCAGATATGGATAACTGCCCTAGAAAAATGGAGCCGTCTTTTCGCTGGCTCCAAACTTCGCCATTCCAAATTTTATTTTCTTGTAAGCTTTGAAACGTAGCGAGAAAAAAATCCGCTTCATGCCGATCGGACTTGAGAAAGCGTGCGTTCTGCCCAATCATTTCCTCCTGCGAATAGCCAGTGAGCTTAGCAAAGGCAGGGTTAACGGAAATGATCGTCGCATCCGAATCAGTCACCATGATGCCTTCGCTTGTGGCTTCGAATACACCTCGTATAAAAGATTCGCTTTTTGCCAGCGCAGCAGACACATTATCCGTTCTCTGTCTTGACTCCAGTAACTCCTGTTCGAATCGACTTCGTTCAATTGTTACAAATAGAACCCAAGTAAACAGATCGACGCCTTCTTGGTTCGTTTTCTGGCAATTCACAAAGACGGGTAAGCTATTGCCACCCGAGTCAAGTAGCTGCAACCGGATTTCTCGGACATGCCCATCTCGCAAAATCATCGGCCAGATGTGCGTATGCAAGAATATCCTGCTGGCCATCGGAAACATAAGCTCCATCGATTTTGTTAGCCAGCGCTCCTTGTCAGCCCCAATAAGTAGCAGTAGATTCTGATTCAACGATTGAATAACTCCAGCACGATCGGTAACCAATACGGCGCAGGGAATTTGATCAAATGAAGGAATTAGCGCATCTGCGCTTTTACTAGGCACCGACAAAATCACGCATCGCTTCGACAAAGAGCAGAGGCTCTGCCATGTGCGCACAATGGCCTTGAACTTCTAAGATTTTTAAGGTGCTTCCAGCTATTTCAGTGTGAACGTACTCCCCAACGCTAAGGGGGGCCAGCGTGTCAGTGCGGTGCTGCAAAATCAGGCAAGGCACTTTTACCTTGGGGAGATCAGCCCTGTTGTCAGAGAAAAAAGTAGTTCTAGCAAAAACTTTGGCTACAGTCGGGTCAGTAGAGCAAAAACTATCTGACAGTTCTGCCGTAACCACGCTGTTCTCCCCCTTCGCTGACACGACGGGAGCCAAATAATTTGCCCATCCGATGTAGTTCTGTTCCATCAAGTCTAGCAAGCCCTCAAGGTCTTCTTTTTCAAAGCCTCCGATATAATCCGGTGCATGGTTTACAAAGCATGGGTTGGGGCCTAGCAATACCAACTTACTAAATAGCTCTGGCCGGGCGATGGACGCCAACACGCCAATACTGCAACTCACTGAATGTCCTACGAACGTTACCCCGCTTTTCAAATCCAAAGCGTCGCAAATGTCTAATACGTCTTGGGCATAGCCACTGAGATTGCTATATTTGGCGGCATCAAAAGCGGCAATATTGGATTTTCCGCTGCCGACATAGTCAAATAGAACTTGTTTGTGGGTTGACTTGAACGCGGGTGTTACACGATCCCACATATTTTGATTACAACCAAATCCATGAGCGTAAAGAAGAACAGGACCATCACCATCAATAATTTTGACGTTATTTCGTGCAAGGATTTTTTCGTTCTGAAGCATTTGACACTCCAACCTTAAGGATTTGATACAGCGCGTGAGATTAACCCCAAAGTGGCAGAGGAGCTAGTCTGCTTGAACAATACCGGTGTTATTGTTGGTTTTGTTGTTGTGACCAACGCGTTATTGACCCACCTGCCGATGTTTGACTGACCCAAAGTCAAAATCACACTTCAAGCCCACCTGATTTACTAAAGATAATCAGCTTTTAACCCTCTTTTACATTCTCGCCATCATTGTATTGCACTCTCGTATTTAAATGAGCTATTGCTCATCGAGGTGCATCATGTCTACTAGCTTTCAGCGTGCGGTTCTTGAGAGTATCTTCGCAAAAGTATTGTATTTATTTACTAGGCTGGCCATACCCCCAATGGTTTTAACGCAAGTGGGGTTGCCAGAATATGGACTTTGGTCAATTTCTTTTGTTCTAGTGGGGTATTTAGGGCTTTCGGTTTCTGGACTAGCGACCGTTTATGTGCGGGAAATAGCTAAAGCTTTTGAGCAACAAGACGCGCATCGCGCCAGCGGCATGCTCAGTACTGGCGTGGCGCTGGCTTTGCTGCTTGGTAGTGGCTTTTGTTTGGGTTTAACGTTATTGATGCCTTGGCTTTTAGGTAAATTTGAAGTGAGCCCTGCGCTACACCCACTCGCGACTTTACTAATGCTCACAACTGCTTTTGTCTTTCTCGCTGATTTAACCTTGGGTGCATGGGGTTATGTATTACATGGCTTAAATCGTGTCCATGAGCAACAGCGTATTTGGGTTGCGAGCTTTATGCTCGAATGGTTGATAATTGCAAGCTTGCTCTACCGGAATTGGGGTATGACTGCGCTATTGGGCGGCTTTGTGCTCCGTTATGTATTTTCAATCAGCTGTGCATGGTGGCGAGTACATCTAATCTGGCCCGACTTGCAGCTCAGACCCAAATTTGTGAGCAAAGTCTATCTTCAGCCGTTTCTTAAATTAGGCATGAAAAGCCAATTGAGCGATACGTTCGCCATGATTTTGCATTCAGCAGATCGTGTTTTGGCGGGCGTGCATTTTGGTAGTGCGGCAACGGCCCTTGTCGACTTGGGTAGCAAATTACCAGCGACAGCCACGTCGATTTCGTCGGGGATTAGCGCAGTCGTCTTGCCGCGCTCTGCCTGCATGGATAAAGCTCAGTTAGCCGAGTTCTATCCTAAGGCTCTGCGACTGGCTCTATTTTCATTGTTATGGATTATGCCGCTCATTGTTTCCTGCGCGCCAGCGATTCATCTTACATGGCTAGGACTCAGGCCCGAATCAGCGCTCATCCTGCAAATGCTGCTTTGGCTGACGCCCGCTTGGCACCTACACACTTTAACGGGGTGTGCATCCAGCGCTTTGCGCGGGCAAGCCGAGCTAAGATTGGAGTTTGTATACCATATTCTGCGCCTTATTTCTGCCGGCATCGCCTATCTCAGCGCAACTAGTCTGCTGCAATTTATTGCTTACTTTACGATAGGCAATGGGCTTGCTGCTGTGATTTATTTGCTCATCGCAAGCCAGCGTCTCTCTATGCCGCCTGCGCTAGTTTTCCGCCAAACGCTATGGCCACTTCTGATTGTTTATACCTTGGGCTACAGCTTTTCGTGGTTTTGGCCATGGCAACTGATCAGCCGCAACATGGCCGCACTGGAATTAGTTCAAGCGAGCAGTCTATTTATGCTCATTTTGTTTTGGGCGATTTGGAAATTGGTTTTAACTCAAAGCGAAAAACAGTGGCTAACTAATCAATGCACAAAGTTTTTCAAACGTGAGGTTTATCATGCTTAAGCTAATCCCATACATATTGATGAGTACGGTTTTGATGGCCTGCAGCTCGATGCCAACGAATATCCCCAGCAATACACAGTCATTTCAACCAGCGCAAAAATCAGAGCAAATAGACTACGCCAGCCCCGAGGTTTTGATGGAATTAGAACGCGGCGGTGAGAATATTTATCGCCTCGCCGAAGGGGATTCATTGCAAATTACCGTTTGGAATCGTCCAGAACTATCCGGCAAGCAATTACTCGGGCCTGATGGACGCCTCACCATTCCACTGGCGGGCACAATGAAACTCAACGGAGAAACCAGAGAAACTGCTGCTAAACAAATAAGCGACTCACTATCACCGTATATACGTAAACCTGCTGTATTTGTTGGCGTTGATCAATATACTGGCAATAGAGTAACAATCTTAGGCCGAGTTCAAAATCCAGGTGTACAGCAATTTGATCGACCTCCCACTTTATTAGAAGCCTTGGCTCGCGCGGGGTCTTTGCCTGTTATCGACAAACAAGCTACTTTAACTCGCGTTGCTGTTTTTCGCGGTCGGGATCGCATTATCTGGGTTGATCTAAAGAAACTACTCAATCGCGGCGAACTGGCTTACAACATCAGCCTAAAACCCAATGATCTAGTGTACATACCCGATTCTTTCGATACCTTGGTGTATGTCTTGGGTGCGGTTCACAAACCCGGCGCGTATCGATTAACGCCTGACATGTCACTCATGGATGCGCTATCCCAAGCGGGCGGACCTAACGATGACGCCGCGCCCGAGCAAATCGCCATTTACCGCCCTAGCAAACAAGCGAACGAAACCACCCCACTCAAAACTTTGCTAAATCGTGACAAGATGGTCAACTTTTCTCTTGAAGAAGGTGATGTCATTTTTGTTCCAAAAAGTAGCGTTGCCGAGGCGGGTTATGTAATTCGGCAACTTATTCCCGGATTGTCCATACTAACCATGGGTTTGGGCGCTTTTTAGGAGACGGTCAATATGTACGGCATTGTGAATAAAGCATTACAAGAAATGGTATGCGCGGATTACGGTGGCGAGACTTGGCAACAAATTTTGCTCAAAGCTGACATTTCGGATGAGTTCTTTCTATCAAGCGAGGCATACCCAGACTCAACAACCTACTCCTTAGTCGGAGCTGCATCGGCCATCACCGGACTACCTGCAGAGCAATTACTGCAACAATTTGGGCGCTACTGGGTGCTCGAAACAGGGCAACGCAGCTATGGTCATTTACTCAAAGCAGGCGGGGAAAATCTACAAGATTTCCTAATCAACCTACCCAATTTCCATGCCCGTATTTTTTTGATTTACCCCAATCTACAACCCCCTGAATTTTTATGTGAGCCAAATGGATTGCAAGGCGTTCGGCTCAAGTATTTTTCACATCGCGCAGGATTAGCGCCTTTTGTGGTCGGATTACTCTTTGGTTTAGGCGAGTTGTTTGAAACCGCCGTCACGGTAAACCAAAGCAAAAGTCGTGCGACAGCGAATGACTTTGATGAATTTCTCGTCGCCTGGCAATAAGCATGCAAGCCGAACATCTACGTCTTCCCGCGAGTGTTTTTCCCTTTCATTTTCGACTAGATAGAACACTCAAATTCGTGGCGTTTGGACCTGCGCTGACACGCGTGATTCCAAATCTCGCTATTGGGCTGCAATGGCAAACATTAATTAGCCAAGTAAGGCCAAGCACCGCGATTGAAAACATTTGGTCTAGCACGCCAGTGATGCAGGCTCGTACCTTGTATGTGTTTCGTGTCCTCAGTAATCAGCTACTTCTTCGTGGCCAAGTGCTATGTGACGAAACAAGCGACTCCCTGCTTTTTTTGGGCTCACCGTGGCTCAATGATCCGGCACAACTGCCTGCTTACGGTTTGTCACTAAACGATTTTGCGGTTCACGATGCAAGCACTGATTTATTGCAAGTAATCCAAGATTTAAAAAATTCATTACAAGAAAGTCGAGAAATCGCGAACCTTTTTCAAAAGCAACGCGCACTCTTACACAACATTTTGAACACCGCCCCCGATGCAATTATCACGAGCGATGCCAAAGGGTGTGTTGAAAGTTTTAACCCAGCGGCTCAGGCTATGTTTGGCTGGAGTGAGCCTGAAATGCTGGGTAAAGATGTCGCCATTTTGACTGCATCAGAATATACCTCAAGCCACCACGAATACTTAGCCACTGCCTCGGCGCGAGCTTTCAGCCCTCATTTTAATCGCCGCCGAGAGGTCATCGCGCGTCGTCGTGACAACGAGGAGTTTCCCGCAGAAATTTCACTGAGCAGCCTGCAAATCGGGGATGAAATTCACTTCACCGCGATTGTTCGTGACATTAGTGAGCGTAAAGCGCAACAAATGGCGCTTACCGAATCGCGAGAGCGTGAATTGCAACTCGGCCATGATATTCAACAGTCTTTGCTTTTTGGTACACCACGGAGTTTACGCGGACTGGAGATCTCGGCATTTACACAGCCCTCGCAAGGGATTGATGGGGACTTCTTTGATTTTTTCACTTTGGGCGAACAATGCCTTGATGTGTTCACGGGTGATGTGATGGGCAAAGGCGTTGTCGCAGCCATGATTGGTGCCGCTTTAAAAAGTCAATACAACCGCAGCATGGCCGAGCTACTCGGCGCCAATCACGGCCAAGCCCCGGATACTGATCAGATCATCAATAGTGTCCACACCCGAGTAACGCCTAAATTGCAGCGGCTTGAATCCTTTGTCACCTTGATTTTTGCGCGTATTGATTTGCTCAACAATCGCATCAGTTACATCAACGCAGGTCACCCTGAGGGATTAATCTTTACCGCCAATGGCGCTATCATTTCCTTAAGCGGTGATTTTTTACCCATGGGCGTCGATCACCGCGAGCAATATAAATCGATTGATACACCCTTTTTATCTGGCGACTTTTTATTATTATTTTCCGATGGAGTTAGCGAAGCACGTAACGAACACCTTGAATTACTCGGAATCGAACCCGTGATAGATCTCGTGCGCCGACTGATCAGCGCGGCTATTCCGCCCGCCATTATTTTGCAAAAGTTGCGGCAACTCGTGGATTTGCATGAATCATCGCATCGGCGCTCTGATGACTTTACCGCCATCGGAATTTTTAGACACAACGATAACGCCCCGACCAGTCGAGAGTTTATGCGCACCATGAGTGTATTAACACCGCTGCGTCAATGGCTGCGAAATCAAATCTCACTCGATGAAACCCAACTGGCCGCCATTGAACTGGCAGCAGTTGAAGTTGCTACCAATATTATTCGGCATGTGGCGATCACCTTGGCCGACACCCCGTTTGTAGTTCACCTCAGCGAACTAAATGAGTTACTTTGGATTGATTTTTATTATGTGGGAGATGCTTTTGATTCCACTCAGGTCCCGATGCCTGATTTTAGTGGCGGGCGTGAAGGCGGCTTTGGTATGTATATCATTCGGCACTGTGTCGATGATGTGCAATACAGCACCCCCGCGAGCGATGTAAATCGAATTCGTTTGCAAATACGACGGCAGACTCAAGCAGAAACAGCTATAAATTAGCCATCTTTAGCCTGAGTTCTACTCTCACCATGTTCATTGCCATTGTCGAAGACGACCCAATTCAAGCTGACATGCTTGCCTTAACACTCAAAAGCGGCGGGCATGAAACCAACGTATTTCATACCAGCCTCGCCTTCTTTGCAACACTCAAAGACACGCACTTTGATTTATTGCTATTAGATTGGAATTTACCTGATTACTCTGGAGGTATGATCATCAAATGGGTGCGTGAGAACATCGGTTGGCAAATACCCATTATGGTCGCTACTGCAATAGATGATGAAAGTAATGTAGTAGCAGGGCTAAAAGCAGGGGCAGATGATTATTTGGTCAAGCCGATTAAACCCTTGGAAATTCTTGCGCGGATTGACGTGCTGGCCCGTCGCTTCAAATCGATTGCCCCTCAACTCGTGCATCTTGGTTTGTATGAAATCGATACCAGCCAGCGCCTGATTCGCAAATCGGGCAGCGAAGTTGAACTTACACAAAAAGAATATGATTTAGCGCTGTATTTATTTCAGCATCCAGGTAAGTTATTTTCTCGAATGAATTTACTCGAAAAGATTTGGGGTTTGAATGTAGAGATTGATACTCGCACCGTCGACACCCATATCAGCCGTTTACGCAAAAAATTATCGCTCGATGGACAGCTGCAATGGCAACTCACCTCTGTCTACGGCTATGGTTATCGACTAGAATCGACTTCGCTCGTCACCCCTTAAGCAAGCAACACGGCTGCGGCTGCTTGTTCAAGCTTTTCAAAATCACGCAACGATAATTTCGCGTCACGCGGCAACGCTTGCAGCTCTTTCTCAAGTTGCCTTGCTGTGTTGGCCAATGAATCAAAGCCCAGTGAACCTGCAGCACCAGCCAAGCGATGCAGCTCATTCAGTACATCCTCATCTGCCTGCCAAATTAGTGTCGGTATTGGTGACGTCGGAACGATTTGCTTGAGCCGAGCTGGCAAGCCGGCCACAAACTTAGCTTTTAACTCAATCATCCCAGCTGCAAACAGCGCTTCGTTAAATGCGGGCACAATATAACTCCCAATATTCCTGCAACAATTGTGGCAAAAGCATGGGATCAAATGGCTTCTGAGCGACAAAATCTGCGCCAGCATCCAGTAAACCAGACAATTCTGTTTGTGATACTTTTGCGGTCAGCATCACCACACAAACCGAGTCGCCGCCTTTTATTTTTCGCAACAGCGGTATAAATTCTTTGCCGCTCATTTCAGGCATCATCACATCAAGCAAAATCATTTGCGGAAGAGTATCTTCATGTATTGATTTGATTGCAATACTTGCAAGCACATACTGCTGGACATCAAAAGCACCCAACGTGCTGAGACACAGATGAATCAAATGCCGAATATCATCATCATCCTCAACGACAATAATCTGACGTAATTGACTCATTTATGCGCCCTTCAAAGGTAATAAGACGATGAATTCACTCCCACCGCCTTGAGCGGCTTGATACGAAATAGTGCCTCCCAAAGCGGAGCAGAGCTGCCGAGAGATCGCCAAACCCAAACCTGTTCCACCGTACAGTCTGGAGTCACTGGCATCGGCCTGCGTAAAGGGGTCAAACAAATGTGGCAAAAAACTTCCGGCAATCCCTGGCCCACGATCTTGCACAATAATCTGCCAAACAGAGTCTGCAGTACTGGCAATGACTTTAACCTCGCTGCGCGCAGGTGAGTATTTACAAGCATTGGAGATTAAATTCGACATAATTTGCCCAAAGCGCATTTTGTCCGTACGTATCTCGCAAGTGGCATCAATCTCAACATATAATTGTAAATCCACATCATATTTCGCCGCATAGCCCTGATTTTCTTCAACAAACTCAGCGAGCAAAGTCAGTAATGGATAAACACCTAGCTCTAGTTGCAATGCGCCGGCCGCCGCTTTATTTAAATCCAATAACTCATTGACCATATGCAGTAATCGCGAGGCATTACGATCAGCAATCTCCAGTAAGGGGAACGCACGCTCATCCACCGCAGCAAATTGAGAGCTCTGTAGCATTTTCAAAGAGCCAATAATCGAAGTTAGAGGTGTGCGCAGTTCATGACTGAGCGTGGCGATAAATTGCTGCTTAAGTCGATCAACACGCTGGCGCTCACTCACATCACGCAAAATCAGCAGCCAAAACTGCTCATTACCTTGCTCAACAAGCGTCAAACCCAGCTCCACTGCAATCGCATCTCCGATTAGAGGTTGCATCTCCAGCTGCTGCAGCTGACCATGATGCGCGCCATGTTTGGCTTTGCCAAAATCTAGACCTGGCAAAAATGCCTTCACCTGCAGCCCAAGCATCATATCGCGCTCTGTTTTCAACAATCGCTCCGCCGCTAAATTAAGCCCTTGTATCATTTCATCGCTATCTACGATCAGAATGCCATCAAAACTATTTTCACTGACGGCCATCGATTTACTCAACAGCACAGCGTGTTGCTGCTGCAAGACCAAAACTCGAGCCAGATTTTTGAACTTGCTGGCTAAAATGGCGGGCTCTGCCGGCTTTTGCAAAAAGTCATCAGCCCCCGCCTCTAAGGCCGCCAGCAAATGTTGCTCACCCTCCAAACCAGATAAAACAACAACAGGCACCCATTTGTTCCCAGCCAGATTTTTAATACGACGAGTCACTTCAAAACCATCGATGCCAGGCATCAGCAAATCCAGCAAAACCATATCAGGCTTAGCCTGCTCATATGCGAGCAGCGCAGTCTCACCGTCCTCAGCCAAGATGACGCGATGACCCATCTTTTGAACCAGACTACTCAAAACCCGGCGTGTACTCGCAATATCATCAACCACCAACACGGTTAATGCAGTCGCAGCAAAATCATGAAAAGGCATAAGCAGAACTCAAGTTTTACAAGTTGATCACAATTGCATGGGCGAGAGATGCTTCAATCACAGCATAGACCACGCCTTCAGAAGGGGGTGCAAAATGCTCTCCAAAGTGATTCAACCCAATTTGCGGGAACTCGAACAACGATTTAGTCAGCCCGAACAGAGACGCAAAGCCGTTGCAGCGCTACGCCGTACTTTGATATTCAAACAAAGGTTCGGTCACGTCCTAAGGCGCACATGGGATATCGGAGCGGCGCTCTTTGCCCTTGTGCTCGGCTGGCCTCTCTGGTTGTTTTTGGCACTCATTATCAAGCTCACTGATGGTGGCCCAGTACTGTATTGGCAATCTCGCGTGGGCTATCGGGGGCGACTTTTTGCATTTCCCAAGTTTCGTAGCATGCGAATCAATGCGGATCAATGCCAAGGAATACTTGAAAACCAACATGCTGATCAACGCACTTTCAAACTCAAAAACGATCCTCGAATTACCCCTATTGGTCGTTGGATGCGCCGTTTTAGTTTGGATGAAATACCACAATTGTGGTGCGTACTCATCGGCGACATGACTTTAGTCGGCCCTCGCCCCCCCCTCCCCAAAGAAGTCCAACTTTATGGTTTACATGCCCGCCAACGGCTTGAAATCACACCGGGTCTCACTTGCATTTGGCAAATCAGTGGCCGTTCAACGATTGCTTTTGACGGCCAACTCGCGATGGATCTGCAGTACATACGCCAGCGCAGTATCAAACTCGACATCCGTATTTTGTTACTGACTTTGCCTGCGGTTTTCGTTGGGCATGGCGCCTATTAAAAGGATCAGGATCATGACTTCATTTTCCCAATACAGCTATCAGCGATATGCCAAACCCCTTGGCCGAGTCGTAGCAACCATCGTATCCATGATCATTTGGCCATTCACACGACTGGGTATAGGAATACAGCACCAGCAGCAGCTACAAAAGATCGCGAAAGGGCACTTACAATGGATTGGTGCAAATTCGGCCGGCACGATCGGACTCATTTCAAGCTACCGGTTACATTTACGCATGGCACTGGCGCTCAACGATGAAGCCGAGTGGGATAGCCATGACCAGAATTCACGTGGTTGGCGCTTTGATCTAGCCCTGCTGTTGCGCTACGGTTGGAGCTTATTGATTGGACACACCGTGAGCCAAACCGAAGACCGCTGGCCTCTACTTGGTTTGTGGCTGGATAATTTGCAACACGCACAAATTGAATCGCAACTTCAAATTTGGCGCCAGCAAAGTCATCAACGCCGGATTGCTTTTGTTAATCCACATTGCGCCAATCTGGCCAGTAAAGACCCGCTGTATCGTGGGGTGCTCAATTCAGCCGATTTACTTTTACCCGATGGCAGCGGCGTGTTACTGGCGAGCCGTATTTTGAAAACCCCTTTGCAAGAAAATACCAATGGCACGGATTTATTTCCTATTTTGTGCCAGCAATGGCAAAAAGATGGCGCAAACTTGTATTTATTAGGTGGTCGCCACGGCGTCGCGGAAGAAGTTGCACGGCACTTGCTAAGAAAATACCCCGGCCTGCATATCGCGGGAACCCACCATGGATATAGCGCCAGTAAAGATACCCCAGCATTAATTGAAGACATCCAGCAAAGTAAAGCCGATGTTTTGGTCGTCGCGATGGGCGTACCCTTACAAGACAATTGGATTGCCTGCTACCAAGAAGACACAGGAGTCCCTTTAGCAATCGGTGTGGGTGGTTTATTCGATTTTCTATCTGGCCGAATTCCCCGCGCGCCCGTTTGGTTGCGCGAATTGGGCTTGGAATGGTGTTGGCGCTTATTACAAGAGCCATCCAGAATGTGGCAGCGTTATTTGGTGGGCAATTTCACCTTTCTCGCTCGCGTAATGCGGCAAAAATTTCAACTCGCCCCCAAAGCACTTCTACCAAATACGCGCGAGCAACATCACGAACTGGATCACCGCCCTCAAGCCGTGGTGCTAACTGATTATGCACTTTGGCAGGGAGACGATCCAATTGGCACGCTATTGACGCCCATCGTGGGACATAGCCTGCTTGAACTGAGCCTCATTCGGCTGGTCGAACAGGGCGTGAAATTAGTCCACTTATTTGCCGATGAGGGCTACTCTGCGATAGCTACACAACTAGGAAAAGGTGAGCGCTGGGGTATTGAGATTCGATACTACCTTTCTGGTCAGCAGCTACAAACTCGCCGCCGTCTTGCTGCCCTTCCCTTACCAGAGCATGTCTGGCTAGTGGCACCTGGCTGCTTACCGAGTAGCAATCTAACCAGTTCGACCCAATGCCAGTGGGAGTTGGCCAAGGGCATCTGGTCTGGTTGGGCGTATCTCAATTCAAAACGGCTCAAATTAACACTGAATCAAAGCCAACTTCCCTTACCACCCAATACAGCACTTTTTAATGGGCTTAGCTTGCGCAACGAGCAAGAGCTCAATCGAGCTCTGCCTGAACTATTGAAAAAAGCACCGCCCTATATTCCAGACTACCAAGAAATCAAACATCAAGTCTGGCTGGCCGCAGGTGTGGTTTGTGAGAAAAACGTCACGCTGGATGGGCCGGTATTAATTGGCCGCAACTGCTTAATCCGGCAAGGAAGCCACATTGGGCCCAATGTGGTGATCGGAGAAGGCTGCGTGCTAGATCGACAAGTTGATATCCACAACAGCCTACTCAAACCTTTTAGCTATATCGCGGCACAAATGAGCATTGGCCACAGTCTCGTGGGCAATCGAAAACTGCACTTGGTGCGCGACAACACCATTCTGCACTTCAAAGCCGAGGAATGTTTAATTGATGAAATGGGCAAACCACTGAGCCATCCGAGTATGGCTGAGCGAGTGCAAGCCGTAGTGGCTTTCATTTGGCTGCGTGGGCACCAGCAACAATTCGATCTCGCACGTTGGCAAAACGTAGCCAATCGATTGAAAAAAGTCATACATGGCGAATGTCATTTGATTGGTCTGCCGGTATTACCCAGCAAAATGGACGGTACATTAGCAAGAAAAAGTCTGCGACTCGGGGCAATTCGCCTATCTGAATTACAAGCAGAAACCTTACCTGCAAAAGGTCTTAGCCGAGCTGAGCAAGATTGCCTTACCGATTTGTATGGCGCAGCGGTACCGCACCATTTGAACTGGGAAAAACTGCAGCACTTAGTTCACACCTTAAAACGCGGTACAAAAAGCACATTTTACAAATCGGACATCATTTCGCCGCCCAGTCCGCTGTAATAGAAACCTACCGCAAGGGGTACAACAATGAAAACCCTCATTTACATCTTGCACAGCGGCCAGCGCTACGGAACAGAAAGAATGGCGCTGGCCACGCTGGCACAACTAAAAACCTGCACCCAAGCCGTGTTATTCGCCCCGCTTGGGCCAGTTCAACAACTCGCCCAAGAGCAAGGCGTTTTATGCCTTGGCTTTCGCAACAGACTTGAATTAGCTCGCCAATTATGGCGCTATCTGGCCCAGCCTGAGCTCTGTATTTGTAGCACAGGGGTGAGCCAAGCCTTGCTGGTGATTTTACTCACACTAATGCGCGGCAAATGGCCCGATCAGATCCATATCGTCCACGGCGGCACCAATGAAAGATTGAGTTATGGTCGCAAACATTGGCTGCAATATTTAGGGGTGAAGCTGGTTGCGGTTTCTGAATTTGTCAAAACCCGACTATTGGCTCATGGCTGCAAGAGCAAGCACATCACGGTCATTGAAAACTTTCTGACTACACGGCAAAGCCATCGCCCAGCCTTTACCCTGAGTGGCATCGCAAAAATTGCCATGATCACGCGCATCGACCCCATCAAACAGGTCGGCGTGGCCATCGCCGCATGGCGTAAATACCCCAATCTACCGGAGCTACACATCTGCGGTACAGGCTGGCAAAGCGATGAACTACAGACGCAAAGCGCACACCTTACGCAAGTGAAATGGCACGGATTCGTTGAGTATACGTCCAGAGTACTCATTCAATCTGATCTGTATATACATACCTGCGATAGCGAGCCATTCGGCTTGGCGATTCTTGAGGCCATGGCGGCTGGTGTACCTGTTCTTGTACCCGATCAGGGTGGCGCTGCTGACTTGGTCAACAATGGGGTCACTGGATTTTACTTCCGCGCTGGCGACAGCCACGATTTGGCGCTGCAAATTCAATGGATTAATCAATTACCCACAAGCACGCTGAACGCTATTGTTGCCAATGCAAGCGCTCAATTGGCTAATCGGTTTTCAGCAACCCAGCGCATCGCGGACTACGCCAGATTGTGTGGCATCAAGGGGATACATGATGAATCAGCCACCCTTAATTAGCGTCGTTGTTATCGGCCATAACGAAGGGCAGCGTTTAATCCGATGCCTTACTTCAGTGCGCGAGTGTAGCTATCCCAATATTGAGCTGCTCTATATTGACTCCCACTCTAGCGACGATAGCGTAGCCCAAGCGGCAAACTTGAGCGACAGCGTCTATCTGGCCAGTCAAAAAGGGGCGGCGGCGGCTCGCAATGTCGGCCTAGCGCACGCTCAAGGCGACTGGATTATGTTTTTAGATGGTGACACGATATTGGCACCTTTGTTTTTGTCACAAGCCTTAGCCGATTTACAGGCTGACACGCAACTCGCTTGTGCCTGGGGGCATCGTGTTGAGAAAGATCCACAGCAATCAATTTATGTACGAGTACTTGATCTAGATTGGCGTTACCCACCGGGTGAAACCGCATTTTGTGGCGGAGATGCCTTGTTTCGACGCGAAGCGCTGCTTCAAGTCGAAGGTTTTAATGCACGCTTATTAGCCGGAGAAGAGCCAGAAATATGCTTCTGGCTACGCAAAAAAGGCTGGAAAATAATGCACCTCGATCTGGCGATGACGCAGCATGATTTGGCCATCACACAATTTAAGCAATATTGGCAACGCACCTGTCGCGCCGGTTATGCCTATGCCGCAGTCAGCGCAATGACACAGGATTTTTGGATTCAAGAGGTGCGTCACAACTATCGACAATCGAGTATTTTGCTCAGCCTAATGCTGATCTTTATGCTGGGTGCAATATGGCAACCACTCCTTAGCGCCGCCGCATTACTCACCTTAACCCTATTAATGCTCCGCAGCAGCTGGCGTGCACGTTGGCGCAGCCCACATTGGCACAACTTATTACTCTATGGTGTGCATAGCTGGTTTGCACAAATTCCAATCACAATGGGGATTTGGCGCTGCAAACGTGACCGAGCGGCAAAAAGGCGAGCCTCTTTTGGTAACTATAAAGAGGTCAAAAAATGAAACGGCTCCTCTATCTGTGTTGTTCCTTATGGCTAGGCGCTTTACTTGATGTCTTTGCCCAGATTCAACGTGGCACTGCATGGTTACGCTTGGCTTGCCGGATTCCGCTAGACCCAAGCAATGTTATTTTAGGCAAGGTCGAATTACATGGTTCCCGCCAAATCCAATTCGGTCTGCGCGCTTTGATCTATCCTGGGCTTTATCTTGAAACCCAAGATTTGGGGCGCATCACGTTGGGAGATGGCATCGTCATCTCTCGTGGCGTGCACTTAGTATCTCACAGCCACATCAGCATTGGTTCTGGGTCGATGTTGGGTGAATACAGCAGCGTGCGCGATGCCAACCATCGCAGGCAATCGTCAACTCCGCTGCGCGAGGCGGGCTTTACTGCTGCCGCGATCATCATTGGCAAAGAAGTCTGGATTGGCCGCGGAGCCATTATTTTGCCTGGTGTTTGTATCGGTGATGGCGCGACCATCGCGGCAAATGCGGTTGTTACCCATGATGTACTCGCAGGAACCACCGTGGGTGGCGTACCCGCTAAACCACTTCGTAGCGCAAAGGACATTCAAAAATGGACCCGAGTAAACGCCCAATTTTATTAGTTGCCTACCAATGTGCCCCGAATATGGGTTCAGTATCGCAAATTGGTTGGGAATGGTATCAGCGCCTGACCAAACGTCGCCCCGTCACGCTGATCACCCACAGTCGAAATCGTGCGGCACTTGAAAAAGCAGGTGCACCATTCAACGGCAGCACCATTGAATACATTGATACTGAATGGCTGGCAGGGCCACTCTATCGAACCGCATCACGTCTTTTTCCCGGCAAAGAACATGCCATTTTTCTACTCAGCTCACTCGATTACTATCTTTTTGATTTTCTAGCTTTACGTCGTGCACGTCAAAAACGTGCACAAGGCAATAAGTGGGCGGCAGTGCACGTCCCTACACCTGTTAGCTCGGCAGCAGGCACCCGACTTCATCAACTGGGTTTGCCACTGATACGCGGCCCACTCAATTGTGGCTTAGGTAATCCAGCGGGATTTGATGAAGTCTTGCAGCAAGAATCCCAATGGCTCAATCGTGGTCGACAACTTGGGCAATGGTTTTCTGCGCTGTTAGAAAAATCGAGTGATCGGCAAATCACTCTAACAGCCACCACTGCAACACGAGCCGTGCTCCCACCGAACCAGCGCACTCAGCCATTACTTGAGAATGGCATTGATCTCCGCCATTTCACCGCCAGCCCCGTGCTTGAGCGCAGTGCCCGCGACACGCTCAAAGTCTTATTTGTCGGTCGAATGTTACCTGTAAAAGGCGTTAACTTTCTCCTTCAAGCATGCGCGCAGTTAATCGCTCAGGGCTATCCGATTGAAATCACCCTCGTTGGCGATGGTATCAAACGCCAAGCATGGGAAACAGAGTCTGTCGAATTGGGTATTGGCCAGCACTGCCATTTCACTGGAAATTTACCTTTAGCTGAAGTGCCCTTGCTGATGCAGCAATGCCATGTATTTTGCCTGCCTTCGATTCGCGAGTCTGGCGGCGCAGTGATTCTCGAAGCCATGGCTTGTGGTCGGCCGGTGATTGCTTATCGCTTTGGCGGCCCAGCAGAGTTGGTAACCACCGAAACGGGCGTACTTCTTGATGCGCATTGCGCATCCGAGTTAGTCGAGCAATTGAAAGAGACTTTGCGTCAATGCCACCAACAACCAAAGCAATGGGCGGCGATGGGCGCAACTGCCGCCCGCTTATTGCATCAGCCACACCCCATGGGTTTTGACTGGGAACACAAAATTGATCTCGTTGAGCAGTTGTACGAACAAATGCAAAACCACGAGGATTTACCTTCTTGTCACAATTTAGCGGCGCGAGTTAATTAAACTGAGCTAAATACACCCAGGGGGAATCATGCCAAAAACACTACTTATAATGGCCTTGATCAATATACCCCTACACTGCATCGCAGCAACAATCACACTTAATATTGATCGCCAAATCGATCCACAAACCTTTCCACGTTACGGACTCAATCTCGGTGGACCATCCTACTGGGGTGCCGAGCAATTACGCGCCAATATTGTGCGTAATCCTGGATTTATGCCGCTACTGGATCGCAGTATCGTGCTGGTCGAGCAAGTCGAGGGTCGGCAAATTAAAGACAAAGATGCTTGGGTCGCTCGCCCCGACGGATTTTGGACTGGCGGACGTTATCAGATATTGAGTGGTGCTCATGCCAACATGCAAGGACGCATCTTTGACTATCGCCGCAAAGCACAAAGTAATGGCTTGTTTTGGCTCGATCAAAACCTCAATGAACTGCGCATTGGCGACGCCATCAGCGTAGAAAAAACCAGCCAATCACAAGCGATTCCTCAGTGGTGGAGCTCGGGCCGGACCAGTTTAGTGGCGAAAAAAGAAGGTGGATTCGCCGCGAGATTACAGCCGAGCCAGCAAACTGCAGCCGCATTAGCAAGCTATTTTGATTCCTTAGGCGGAACAGCGGGACGCCTGCTTCCTGTTGCGGGCGACTGGCAGTTAAAATTTAAAGTACGCAGCGAGCGCGCTGGCGCCAAACTGCAAGTTCGCTTTGCACGAGATAAGCAAACCGCTTTTGTGCACCAAACCATCGAGCCCACCGCTCAATGGCAAACCATCGAGCTAGACTGGCGGGGTAGCGAAGGCGTATCGAACACCTCAGCCCCCCTCTCGCTCACATTTCAAGCCGAGGGCGACGGCGAGATTTGGGTTGATGACGTCTACCTTGGCGAAAAATCACCGTTACCGAGCGGATTTCGACGTGTCGTCGTTGATACACTCAAAACATTGCGACCAGGCTATCTGCGCGACTGGCAGGGACAACTGGGCGACAATGTGCCCAACCGATTTATCGGCGAAATGGCGCGCCACCCTATCCGCTATCGACCCGGCGAAAATGAAAGCTTTTTTGCCTATAGCATCCCTGATTTTTTCTCTTTGTGCGCCCAAATCCAAGCCCACCCCTGGGTTGTTGGCCCAACCACGTTATCACGCGCAGAATGGTTTAATTTTGGTAAGCAACTTAGAATCCACGCCGATCAAGCCCAATTACGTGAAGTCGTACTCGAATTTGGTAATGAAAACTGGAATGCTCTATTTCGCCCGGCAGGTTTTACCGATGTTCGCCAGCACCAGCAAATTGCCGATGAAGCGTTAGCTGCCGCAAAAAAGGGCTTTGGTGATGGCAGCAAACTCATTACCGTGGTGAATGCGCCATTTTTATGGGGCGATAGCCCGGGAGCGATCATTCATAGCAAAGTCGCTGATCGCGTCGCCGTTGCCCCCTACTTCCTTTATAAAATCGACAACAATGAAACAGAAAAACAATTGCGTCAGCGTGCACTGGCCAGCCAACTCCCACTGCTTGTCAAGCAACAACAGTTAAGTAAAGCCAAGAATAAACCGCTCGCCGTGTATGAAATCAACTTTCACAGTTCCATGGGAAATGCACCCGCCGCACTACGCAATTTAGTGTTAAACAATGGCATTGCAGGAGTGGCATTAGCACGGCAACTCATTGATTCATCGCTAGTGGGTATACGTGAACAGGCGGTTTATACCTTGGCGGGATACAGCTTAAAACTGGAAAATAGCTTAGGTGACGTACCCCTTTTTGGAATTAGCCGCGATCTCAGCGAAGCAAACCGTTTGCGCCCAACAGGATTAGCACTGGCCATGCTCAACGAAGTAGCTGGTGGGCATATTCACGCAGTGGGCTGCACCAGTGAAACCGATGCTTGCAACGCATTGTCCGCAGTCATGTTTAACAAGGAACAAAAGCAGCAGTTTGCTATCGTCAATGCCAGTGAATCTTCACACTCGCTCAGAATGCCATGTCGTAGCCCAATTAAGTGGGCCATTCTCAACGGACATAAAATAAGCGATCACGAACTAGCGGGTAGCAAGCTAATTCAAAACAGCAAGGCCAATTGCCTCAATGGTGTTACCTCTATCACACTGCCCGCGCAAAGCTTACTCATCGCCACGCCTGAGCGCTAAAGATGCAATTCATCATCTACTTAGCCCCGCTGATTACGCTGTATATCCTCTTGCAGCGCGGTGTAGCTGAAAGCGTCATTCGTGGCTATTTACCCATTTTGTTACTTTTGCCCGATTGCTATCGGGCAATGACGCCCGGTTTGCCAGACCCGAGTTTTAATCAAGCGGCAATCTTGCCGCTATTCTTGGCCGCATTTTTTACGCAGCGGCGCGACTGGCAACTTTCGGTCACCGATTTACTCGTCATCGGATTTGCCTCCTGCGTGGCTTATTCCGAATTTAGCAACGCGGGTTACGCCGAAGCGCAAAATCTAATGTTTGCGATGCTGGCCTCTGTTGTTGCCCCTTATTTTTGCGCCCGCTGGTGCTTGCGCTCAATGGATAGCGATATCGCTGCCGCCCGCGTCTTTGTTATTTGCTGTGTTGTGGTTTCGGCCATCTCAATTTATCAATTTCGCTTTGGCGTCAATTTATGGCACTTAATACTTGGTCCATTTTTTCCTGGCCAAGGTAATGGCTGGGTTACGACTTTCCGGCATGGGTTTGCGCGGATTGCCGGTCCATATTCGCATGCTATTTTGGCTGGCATTATGTTGGCGATGGCGTGGCGCCTCGCCCGCTGGCTGCAATGGGCCAACTGCTGGGAAGAGAAAATCAGACACTTTCGTCTACCCGGCACCAAAACACAGTGGATCAACGGCTTATTACTGCTAGGTATCATCATGACGATCGCTCGCGGCCCTTGGCTAGGCGCTTTGGTCGGTGGCGTCTTAATTTGGGTTTCGCACGCCAATGATCGAGCAAAACGCCTGAAATGGGTGCTGGGTATTTTTGTGATTGGTGGTCTCATCGGGCAAATGGCACTCGATGCCTATCTCGACATCAAACCGGGTACGGTGATGACGCAATCACAAGAGTCGGCATTTTATCGCAAAGAACTCATGGAAAAATATGAGGCCATTGCGCTAGAGCATGCGGCATTTGGCTGGGGGAGAAACACGTGGCCTAAAGTTGGCGGTATGGAATCCATCGACAATTATTACTTGCTATTGGCACTGATGCACGGAGTGATTGCGCTGGGATTTTTGCTGGCCTTAATGCTCTGGATGACCATCCGACTTAGCGCGCGTGGGCTTAGCGAGCCAGCCAGCCGAGCGTCGCTGCCGTTTACATTTGCCGGCATCATTACCATGATGTTTATCTCTTTGGGCACTGTGTATTTAGGTGAACAACCGATGCCTGCCTTCTTTTTTATTCTGGGTTGGGCCGAAGCGTATTTACAGCGAACAAGCCAAGTCAGCAGCCAACTCGCAGCGGCGCCACACAGCGTAAAAACCAGCGAATCAGCGGCTTTTCGCCATGTGATGCATTAATTTTCGCGCTGCTTTGTACAACTTTACAATCCGTACACATTTACCCCTGAGCTGTTCGCAATAATGTTTTTAACTCGCTCAGGAGGTGGATGATGAAACGCTCTTATCAATTAGCTTTATTGGTCGGTACACAATTATTAGCAGGGTATACGATTGTAAACAGCACTATTCAATGGCCATACTATGGTACCCCTATCTCAGGGCAATACTTTAATACCAGTGGCAAACCCACAATCAGTGAATTTACCACCACCATCCCCAACACCTTGCCAGCCCTTCCCAGTGATTTACTCAACAAAGTCAAATACACCCTGCCTGAGGGCAAAGACATACGCCTCAATCCACAAGGCTTAATGCCCGATACCGATAACAAAACCAATGTTCACTTCACGCAAACCGCCGAAGTGTGGGTAACTTTCCTCTCTGAAGGCGCGGGGTATTTAAATTCGGTCGGTTATTTCAGTTACGACACGGCCAATCCTCCGCAACTTCGCAGCCAAGTTAACGAAAAAATGATTTTTGCCAATGCCTCAATGCCCTCACCACTCACGGCGGCGACCACCACGGGCAATACGGTCTATCTCGGTACGTTTCAGCCTGGGCAATCACTGGGCTTTATGATTGTCGCCAATGGTTGGTCGAGTACTGGGCGTAGCGTGAATGGCACACGCGTGCCAGGCGTCAAAGATTACGCCGATCCAAACGCCATTTTCTATACGCTAAGAAGCCTCAATCCCGAAGTATCAGACTCACGCAATTTAAATACCCATACGCTGATGCTTAAAGATCTCAGCGATAGCTCGCCGACCTATCAACGTCTGGTGATTGGTTTTGAAGACATTAACCGCGTAGTGGGTGGTGACCATGATTTTAATGATGTGGTGTTAGCGATTCATGTAACGCCAAAAGCGGCAATTAGCAATATTGATACGCTGGGTACCCTCGTGACCACGACCGATCCAGATTCCGATGGCGACGGGGTAAAAGATGCGCTGGATGAGTATCCAAATGATGCCAACAAAGCATTTAGCCGCTGGTATCCCAGCCAAAATGGTTGGGGCACATTGGCGTATGAAGATAAATGGCCTGCCAAGGGTGACTTTGATTTAAATGATTTAATCATGCGCTATCGCACTCAAGAAATCATGAATGCATCGCGTCAGATTGTTTCGATCAATATGGAATACCGGCTCGATGCCCATGGCGGGATATTGCCAACCGGTTTTGGGGTGCACTTACCCAATATTGCCGCCAATAAAATCGGTAGCGCCAGCCGGCAAATCAATAGTGCAACACCCCAAGCGATAACGCCAGAAGGTGGCCAAAGCGAAGCGGTCATTGTGTTGTACGACAATATCCAACCCTATGCCATACCCACCCAAGCGGGCTGCCAATTTTTTAATACGGAAGTGGGCTGCACTCGCCAAACAGGCACCAACTTTAAAGTAGCGCTCAACTTTACAACACCACAAGCATCAACGCTGTTTAGCTCTCCGTATAACCCGTTTATTTTCCGCACCGATCGCCGCGGCCAAGAGACGCATTTACCCGGAAAACCCGCCACCAATAAAGCCGATACCACACTCTTTGGTAGCCAAGATGATCGCTCGGTAACGGGCACCAGCAACACCTACCTCGATGCCAACAAATTACCTTGGGCACTGGACATTCCGTATGAGTGGGAATACCCCAAAGAGCGCACCGATATTGTGCTAAGCCACCCGAAAATCGCCGACTGGGCTATTTCTGCGGGAACCAGAAGCACTGACTGGTACTTCACCAGCTTGGTAAACAGCTTGTTATATCGTGGCCAATAAAGGAACTCATCATGCAAAAATCATCATTCATCTGCTCGATTAGTCTACTACTCACGCTTGCTGCTTGTGGTGGTGGCGGCGGTGGCGGCGGCACGGCTAGTCCTACCCCCGTTGCACCAGCCAGCCCAACGGCTACCCCTATCCCATCGCAAAGCGCTTACCAGTCACTATCGGATGTCAAAGTGGGCAGCAATATGCGCTGGCAGCTCAGTAGCCGTAAAAACCTCTCATTGAGTGTCAAATACAGCAATAACAGCTTGGCGACTGGGGTTGTCATCAAATTGTTTACCTATACCACCACTGATCCTCATGCCAGCCAAGCACCCGCTTCAGTCACCTCAAGCCCAAGCGAGGCGGTGGCACTGGCGTTGATCGATACGGTGTTAACCGACAGCAACGGACAAGCCACTTGGGAGGTCGAACTGGCTAACTCGCAAACCAGTGTTTTGGCCATCATCAGTGACGGTACACAAACACAAACTCAGATTATTCAACTGGATCAAACAGGCCCAATTAACCTCACCTTATAAATCAGCAAAACCTCAGCACAGGCGACCGAATGGGTCGCCTTTTTTTGCCAAGCATCACCTTCGATTGAATTTGCAATCTCGACACAACTTAAGTACTGCGCCGCGCTTTAATCAATACAGAAGCTTAACGAGGAGCGAAAAATGTCTAATTCAAACCGCATCGCGTATTTAGTCAGTGCTTATCCAGCAACGTCGCATGTGTTTATTTTGCGTGAAGTGTTGGGTCTTCGAGCCAGAGGCTTTGAGGTGCACACCATCAGCATTAACGCCGATACTCGACAAGCCGCGAGCTTATCGAAGCTAGAACGCGATGAGCAATACCAAACGCTGGTGATTAAAAACTGGCCACGCTGGCAAATCATCAGCGCTGTTTTGATGGTTTGTTACTCGTTTCGCTTCGCGTGCTGGGCGGCGTTATGGCAAAGCTTTGCGCTGGCCAAACCAGGCTTGCGCGGCCACGCTTTGGCGCTGGCGTATTGGCTCGAAGCCGTGTTAGTCGCTCAACATTTACACAGCAAAAAAATCAACCATCTACATGTACATTTTGGCAATGAAGCGGCAATGGTCGGCGTTTTGTGCAAAGCCATTTGCCAATGCCAACTGAGCTACACCATCCACGGGCCGGATGAGTTTTACGAAGTTCGCACGCAGCAACTTTCCGCCAAAGTGGCCGCGGCCGACTTAATTATTTGCATCAGCCAATTTGCCCGTAGCCAGCTGATGCTGATTTCTCGAGTGTCAGAATGGGCAAAAATCCAAGTCATCCGTTTAGGCATCAATACCAGCTACGCCCTAGCAAATACCCGTAGCCAGCATGCTCAGCCTACCTTGTTGTGCGTTGGCCGCCTAACGCCAGCCAAAGGACAAAGAGTGTTACTGCAAGCCATGCAGCAATTGAGCGAACTTGGCCCATGCCCACGTTTATTACTTGCCGGCGCCGGAGAAGACGAAGCGCAATTACGCAAAATGGTGCAAGTGATGGGGCTGAGCCAACAAGTGCAGTTTTTAGGTGCACTCAATAGCGAAGCAGTTCGATCGCTGTATCTCGAAGCCGATATTTTTGTCTTGCCAAGTTTCGCCGAAGGGATCCCTGTGGTGCTGATGGAAGCCATGGCCAGTGGCCTGCCGTGTATTAGCAGCCAAATCACCGGCATCCCTGAGCTTATCGAGCACGGCCAAAACGGATTATTAATGAGCCCCGGTGACGCCAGTGGCCTTTGTTTGGCAATCAAAGCCTTAATCGACCATCCCGAATACGCACAACAGCTTGCCAATGCCGGTAAAAACCAAGTCGCCAAAGCGTATAACTTAGATCGCAACTTAGACCAGCTCGCGCGATCTTTTGGTGTCTTTCACCAGGAGCCAGATCATGTTTAAGGGGATGCTCAACTTGCTTCGTCGCTATGTATCTCGCCAAGCAATAGAACACAACTGCTTTGTCGGCCTATACCGCCGCTTGTGCCAGCCAATGGGTTGCGAATGGGCCCGATACCTCAAACGCTGGGGCGGCTTTTATGCCATGGGTGAGCAGTGTGTGATCAATATGAATGTGGTCATTACCGATCCGAGCTACCTCAAGCTGGGCCAAAACATCCACCTCTCCGGCTGCACACTATTTGGCCACGACGGTTCGGTCAATATGGTGAACCAAGCGTTGGGTTTGAATTTGGATCATGTCGGCAAAATCGACATTCGTGACAATGTATTTATTGGCCATCAAGCCATCGTATTACCCGGTGTCACCATCGGGCCGAATGCGATTGTTGCTGCCAATTCAGTCGTGACACGCGACGTCCCCCCAAACTCAGTCGTTGGTGGTGTTCCCGCTAAAGTGCTTTGCAGCCTAACTGAGTGGATACAGCGTACCCAAGCAGCCAATGCCAATTTGCCTTGGGCCAATGAATTTGCTCAACGTCAACACGGGCTAGAACCAGAAAGCCCCGCATTGCGCGTTGCTCGTATCCACGCCTTTTTTGGCGAGGGAGTACATCATGCTCATTGAACCACTACAAACCACGCTAAGTATTGCCAGCGCTTTGGCAGCGATCTACACCCTACCGGGTAGCTGGGCTTTAGCCCGCTGGAGCTGGGCCGCGCGCCGCGCAGCGATCAGCCAATCTGCGGCTGAATCGAATGCCAATATTATAATACTTATCCCTGCGCATAACGAAGCGGCAACGTTGCCACGCACCCTGCCCCCGATTCTGGCACTCGCTGAGCAAGATGGTCGCTGCACCGTGGTGGTTATTTGCGATAACTGCAGCGATGCAAGTGCTGATATTGCCCGCCAATTAGGCGCCAACGCTTTGGTGCGCCATAACGAAACAGCTCGCGGCAAAGGGCATGCTCTGGCGTATGCGTTTCAAACTTTGCCTGATCGGCCGTGGTATTTAATTGTCGACGCCGACAGCCGACTTGACCCACCGTTTTTATCGGTTTTACGGCAAAAGATCAGCAGCAATCCCGCTGCCGTGCAAACCCGCTACGAGCCAGATTGCGCCGCAGAAGATCCACTCGCCGATTTAAAACAATGGGCCTTACATGCATTTAATGTTGATCGACAACGCGGTCGTGCCAATTTAGGCGAAAGCGTGAGTTTGCTCGGCAATGGTTTTGCCGTCTCCAGTGCGACCTTAGCCAAAGTGCCTTACCAAGCCGGCAGCAACGTTGAAGATTTTGAATACCAACTGCGCTTGCAAGCCGCCAATTTAAAAATCAGTTGGCTCGAAGACGTCGCCGTGCATGGTGAGATGCCGTATGGCCAAAGTGAAAGTACCCAAAGAGCACGCTGGGAAGGCGGCCGCATTGCCATGCTGCGCCAATTTTTTGGCTACTTTAGCCGGCAACTACTGCGTGGCAACCGCAGCGCTTGGCCAGCGCTACAAGAATTACTGCTCTTGCCTTTGAGTTGGCATGCCTTGTTATTGGCTTTGGCTTGCCTCGGTGGCGTAATCAGCACTGGACTAGGTTTGCTCGGTGTAGTGATTTTATTGGCACATGTGACACAAGCTTTATTCGCTCTCCCTACTCGCCAAAGACGTGGCGCTTTACTTGGCCTGCCTCGTTACTTGCTATGGAAACTAACTCAACTACCGGCCATCTTGCGGGGCCGCGCAAAAAACAGCCCATGGTTGCGCTCTCAGCGCCAAGCCGAAAGGAGCAATACCTTATGAAACCAAGCCTTGCGATCGATCTCAGCGTCATTGTGGTTAGCTACAATAACGCCCCAGAAATTTTATCGTGTATTGCCAGTATTGAAGCGGCCTGCGCAGGCTTACGTTATGAAATTTTTGTCGTCGACAACGCCAGCCAAGATCATTGCGCGGCGATGGTTGCCGCACATTGCCCACAGGTCAGCCTGCTACAAAGTGAAGTCAATCTGGGCTTTGCCGCAGGCAATAATCTAGCGATGGCGCAGGCACAAGGCCGCTATATTGCGCTGGTTAATCCTGATGCCCGTCCCGAAGCGGGCTCACTCAATCAAGCCGTAAGCTGGATGAGTATCCATCCCGATGTTGGTTTAGCTGGGGGCCGTTTATTCAGTGAAGATGGGCGCGATCAACCATCGGCACGGCGTTTCCCATCTTTACTCAATGATTTTCTTGCGCTCAGTGGTCTTTCTGCACGCTTTGCTAGTAATCGTTTTTTTGGCCGCTGTGACCGCACTTGGGCCAACCCTGCTCAAGCTGCTCAAGTGGACTGGGTTCCAGGGGCATTTACACTCATTGCCCACCATGCGCTTGAACAAGTTGGTTTTTTTGATGAGCGATTTTTCTTGTACTACGAAGAAGTCGATTTATGCCAACGCATGAAACAGCGCGGATTTGAGGTGTGGTATCAACCCGAATGGCGTGCGGTGCACATTGGCGGCGTCTCTTCAGCGCGGGTTACTGGCGCCCATTTTAACCGTCATGGCAGTCAACTTTCCTTATGGC
This sequence comes from Deefgea piscis, assembly GCF_013284055.1. Taxonomy (NCBI): domain Bacteria; kingdom Pseudomonadati; phylum Pseudomonadota; class Betaproteobacteria; order Neisseriales; family Chitinibacteraceae; genus Deefgea; species Deefgea piscis. The sequence goes on from NZ_CP054143.1 coordinate 2,986,175, forward strand.
GCATGCGCAGTACATTGCTGTATTACCGTAAACATCATGGCTGGCTAACTGCCAAATTAGATAGTTTATTAGAGCAAAGTTGGCATGCACTAAGACAGCACCGCAATCAGTTGTTTTGCGAACGCCAACAGGCCATCGAGAAAGCGCAAGAATCGGGGGCTTTACGCCAACTATTGCAACAAGCTTGGTGCGATACAGCCGGCGGGCGTCGTTCACCACCAACGCCATGGTAATCGAGGTGAGTCATGTTTGAGTTAATTCGAGAAGACTGGCAAACCTATCAACGCGATCCTTGGCGGCAAGGACTGTGGGTAATGATGGTGTATCGCTTTGGTCGCTGGCGCTATGGGATTCACAATCCATTGCTGCGCAAAATGGCCTCAATTATTTATAAATGGTTCAAGATACTTAGCCAAATCCTCACTGGCATCGATTTGCCTTGCGAAACAACGGTTGGCCGACGCTTTCGGATTGATCATTTTGGCGGCATTATTATCAGTGGTGACGCCATTATTGGTGACGATGTGATTTTGCGCCACGGCGTCACTTTGGGGTTAAAACACGAAGGCGAACGCGGCGCACCGCGCTTAGGCCATCGGGTGGAAGTGGGTGCGGGTGCAAAAATTTTAGGCAATATTCAAATTGGTGACGATGCCAAAATTGGTGCCAATGCGGTGGTTTTAATCGATGTGCCTGCCGGCGCTATTGCGGTTGGGATACCTGCAAAAATCATTCAAAAAAACCATTTACAGTAAAGGAAACGAGCCATGTTCAATCTTGCTTATTTTTTTAGCTCAGAACAAATCCCAGCTAATGAAAACAAAATCAATCCGACTGTAAGCCTATTGCCCTGCCCTGATGTAATACGTGATCCAGCACAAATCGCCAAGCAACTCAAAGACCAAGTCCAACAAGCGCGCCAAGGTTTACTATTGGCGCTGATAGAAAGCGAGTCTCAAGCGGTCAGTCTCAAACATTTTGATCTCGATTTTGAAACTCAAAAAATTGAAATTGAAGTCAGTGAGCTGCAATCCCAGCTTGTTCACAAATACCTGACGCTAATTGGCAATTGGCATGAATATCGAATTGCGTTCTCCAGCGAGGTGTTGGCGCAATTATCTCGGCATCGGCTGACGTTGGCGTGGCCGACAGAAATCATTCACACCACAGGACGCGAATATTTTCGGCTCCACCCCGCACATAAAGTACCGGTATTGATCAACACACCAGCAGGGCAGCTTGCCTGTTCCCTCTACGATCTAAGCGAAGGCGGTATTGGGCTAAATATCGCCGCCAGTGATCAGGCGTTTTTCCAAGCGCTATCAGGCTATGAAGCGCTCATCGAGCTAGCGGGCCAGCGTCTAATCACACAGCTGCGCATGTGCCGTTATCACGCTAGTGCGACCACGACAAGCAGTAGCAGCGCACGGATTGGATTAGCCTTCACCCATATCGCAATTGAAGAGCAAGCAAAGCTAAGAAAACTGATCATGCAACTTCAATCCCGTCACTAAGCTCGGTTACTTGCTGTAGACACTCAAGTTTTACACTCCCGCCACAATCCCATCCCTTGCTTCGCCTTTAATAGCAATACGACCTCAGTCGGTCTTTTTGCCAAGGAGAGCATGATGAACCTCATTAATAGCCATGAACAAGATGACCTAACCGTTATTTCATTCAATATCAACAACTTGGATGCGAGCAATGCCGATGCATTTCGCAAGCAAGTCCGCCCCACCCTAGAAAAATCAAAAAAAATTGCAATCGATATGTCGTCGCTGCAATTTGTCGATAGCTCGGGGCTCGGCGCGCTACTGTCTTGCTTGCGTTTTTGTAATGAGCAAGACGGCAATCTCGTGCTATTTGGCCTTCAGCGCACCGTCACCGCGCTGTTTGAATTAATGCGCATGCACCGCGTTTTTAATCTTTTCGATTCGATTGATGAAATTGTAGGAGCCACATCATGAAAGCGCTGATTCTGGCTGCAGGCCAAGGAACTCGGCTGATGCCACTGAGCCGAGATTGCCCGAAACCCATGCTTCCCATTTTGGACAAACCCGTTCTTGAATGCTTGATCGAGCATCTGGCCAGCCAAGGCGTTGATCAAATCATCATCAACACCAGCTATCTGGCACCTGAAATCGAGAATTACTTTTCCAGCGGACGTCGCTGGGGCGTTGAACTCGCGTTTAGCTATGAGGGTTACGAAGAAGAGGGTCAACTGCATAATGAGCCATTGGGCTCAGCAGGCACAATCCGTAGTATTCAACAACATTCCGGTTTTTTTGACGATACATTTATTGTGCTATGTGGCGACGCGCTTTTAGATTTAGATTTGCGCGCACTGGTGGCGGCACACCATGAAACAGGCGCTCTGGCGACCTTGGCACTGAGCCGTGTCGAGTCTGAAAAAGTCGCTCAATATGGCGTTGCCGTCCTTGATGACTTGGGGCGAATCATGTCGTTTCAAGAAAAACCAAAACCAGCGGAAGCCCTTAGCAATCTGGTCAATACAGGGGTGTATGTCTTTGAACCAGAAATTACAAAATACATACCAGAATATACCCCTAGTGATCTAGGTAGTGAAATCTTCCCCGCTTTAGCTCGCGATGGCCGTGCGATTTACGGCGTTGAAATGGATTTCAATTGGATTGATATTGGCCGAGTTGCTGATTATTACGCCGTCCAAATGAGCGCAATTGCTGGCAAAATACCTTGCATTGCTCGCTCAGGCAAAGAAATTATGCCTGGCGTTTTTGTTGGTGCAAATACGCGATTTGATCCTCGCCGCTGCCACATCGAAGGCCCAATGGTAATCGCCGACAGCGTCACCATCGAAGATGGTGCAACCTTAATCGGCCCACTTTTCATTGGCCGCGGCTCGGTGATTGAGCGTGGCGCGTGCATTGATCGTAGTTTGGTCTTTGAATACACGCGAGTGGGAGCGCAAGCCACACTCAGCAAAATGCTAGCTAGTGGTCGTTGGTGTGCACAACCCGATGGCTTCACGATTGATCCACAACAGACAGGAATTTGCTGGATCCTGGCCGACAGCCGTACGCCACGGAAAAACATCTATCAACAAGAACAATTATTTCTGGAGCAAATCAATGATTTCCCACCGATAGTTGAGTTGATCGAGCAAATTAACCGCGAACATGCTTGCTCGCGGCCGTGGTAAAGCGATTCAAGGTCAATGCTCATGCCCACCAATCTAACCGCAGCTGGCATCGGCATCAAACCGCTGGTGAGCCTGCGCCAACACCCAAAACTGGCAGTGCTAAGCTGCCTCTTGGTGTTGATTGCCAGCCTGCCGATGGTTTGGTTGAAGGGCAAACCCAATTTTAGTAGCGAGGCCGTCATTCAAGTCGCACCGCGCTATATGAAAACCCTCAAAGACGACAATGAGCTCGATTTTCAATCCAACTCGCAATATCGCCAGTTTGTGCAACAACAAATGAGCACCATACTGCGGTTTGACATTTTGTCCGAGGGCATCAAGCGCGCCAATGTGCCTTTTCGCCGCCCCAATGAATCCGAACAATACGCGGTTGATCGCTTTAAAAATATGTTGACGGTATCTGCAGTCCCCGATACCTATATGGTGCGAGTGGCAATGTATGGCACTGATAAATCAAATATGGCGCAACTGATCAATAGTGTTGTCACTGTTTATTTAGACCGCGCACGCACAGAACAAGTATTTGGCCGCGATGACCGAATCCAAAAATTGCAAGAGCGTCAAAACGAATTACTTCAACTTATTGACACCAAATCAGAACGTCGCAACCAAATTGCTGGTGAATTGGGCGTAGCGACTTTTTCAGCGGAAGCGGGCAACCCTTACGACAAAGCCATTGAGCGACTCCGCGAAGCGCTCGCCGAAGCCAAAGTCAAACGCTTTACAGCCGAAGCGAATGAAAAAGCGTTCCATCAACACGGCGATACCGACCCCAATGTTCGCTCCATTATGGAGAGCGTCGCTGTAGACCCGGGACTCAACAGCCTCAAAGCCAGCCTCAATAATCGCCGTGCGATATTGGTTTCCGGCATGGCGGGATTAACCGCCAAGCATCCAGGTTATGAGCAAAGCCAAATCGAATTAAGTGATATCGACAACGAGCTCAATCGGCAAACAGATAAACTCACCAGCTCGGTACGCCGTAATATTGAAAGTCGCTTTTCGACCGCGAGCACGCAAGCCAAACAACTTGAATCCCAACTGCAGGGCGAACTGGCTGAACAAGAAAAATCACGCGGTCATTACGCTACCCAATTTAAAGAAGCGAACGATATTTCAGGCCAGATCGAGCAAACGCGCAAGGAAGTAGAATCGATCCAAGATCGGCTCAACTTTTTTGCTGGTGAAACCAGCTCCTTGGGTTTTGTCCGTCTTGTCAGCGCAGCCCTTCCACCCGAAATCCCACAAGGGCCAGGGCGTAAAAAGCTGCTACTCATCGCGCTTGCTGCGGCGTTGGCGTCTGGTCTTTTGGTGCCTATCTTGCGTGATTTGCTCGACCGAACGATCCACGCCCCCAATGACGTCATCGGTAGTTTTGGTTTTGCACCAGTGGGTTGGTTAATTCGCAGCAAAGATCAGCAAAGCGCCGAATTTTTAGAAGATCAGTTGCGACGCTTAGCCAGTGCCTTGATTCGCGATCAAGACCGCACCCGCATTCGCATCTTCGGCATTACCTCACTGCAACCTGGAGGCGGTGGCAGCATGCTCACTCAACGACTAACGCAAACCTTCCACAGCATGGGCATCTCTGCCTTGGCAGTCGATGCGAACGCATTCAGTCGCGACGCCTATTTCGATCACAGCGAGCAATACACAATTGGCGATACCCTACCCGATCAACTATCCCAATTACAAAGCTTACGCCTCAAAGCCAATGGCCGACACTTGCAGTCGGTCGACAAACTGGGCGAAACATTAGAAAAAATCGCCGAGACATTCCGCTTTGTTTTGGTGGATGTACCCCCCTTATTGGTGAGCGGAGACGCAGAACTCACACTACGCGCCACCCCCGCTATCTTGGCCATTGTCGAAGCCGAAGCACAAAGCCGCGGAGAGGTCGCGCGCGCGGCTCGCTTACTCCAAGGATTAGATCCTGCCTCCATCGGCGTCGTCGTGAATCAAGTTCGCCCACTCGACGGTGGCGGCTATGTACGCGACTTAATGACCGAATTTACCGAGGGGCGCAAAACAAGCAAAACGAACCTACTCAGACAACTGTGGCTGACCGCAAAAATCATTGGGCAAGCCAGTACGAGTCTCATCAAAGACCTTGGCCAGCTTTTGCGTTTAAAAAGGAAAGCTTCAAATGAAACTCACTGACCTGATTGATCGAATCTACGTGATTAATTTACCAGAGCGCCTTGATCGAAAAGCGCAAATCAGCAGCGAATTAAAAGTACAGGGTATTGACTGGGAGGCCAATCAAGTCATTTGCTGGCCAGCAATACGTCCGGACTCGGCTGCCGACTTTCCGACCTTAGGCGCACACGGCTGTTTTCTTAGCCATCTGGCCGCACTCGAGGATGCTCTCAGCCTTACACAAGGCTGGATTCTCATCTTGGAAGACGATGCGGTACTTTTACCTCAATTACAGGCCGCACTGCCCGAACTAGCCGCACTCATCACGAATGAACAAGCCGATTTAATTTACCTTGGTAGTTGTCAGCAACAAGACCAATTGCCACATGTTTCCCTATTTGCGCCGAGCCAACACCCCATTGTCGGCGCTCATGCGTATATGGTTTCTCGGGCTTTTTTAAGCGAACTCATCCCTTATTTACAAGCTTGTCTGATTCGCCCAGCGGGGCATCCATTAGGCGGGCGCTTGCATTTTGATGGCGCATTAAGTTTATTTCGGCAATTTAACCCAAACTGCCGCACTTGGCTGGCGCAACACAATTTGATTGAACAGCGTTTTTCCCGTAGCGATATCCAGCCACATTGGTGGTACGACCAGTGGCCGATTATTCGCCAATTCGCCGCATGGGCTAGGCAATTCAAACAGCATCAACGTCACATGACAATCAAACTCTAGGAGAACATCATGAAATACTACGGCTTTGTGCGACAAGAAATCGCCCCCATGCTTCCTGATCACGCGCCACGTGTCCTCGAAGTTGGTTGCGGCAATGGTGCAACACTTGCTTGGCTGAAAGCCACCGGCCGCTGCCAAGAAACCGTCGGACTTGAATATAGCCATGACGCAAGCGAGATAGCCAGAACACAACTCGATCAAGTCATCGAAGGCGATGCAGAACAATTTGAACTGCAAACCCTTGGCAAATTTGACCTGATCCTTTGCCTCGATGTCCTGGAACACCTACGTGATCCATGGCAAATGCTCAGAAAACTAAAACAACAACTCAACCCACAAGGCCAAATCATCATCAGCGTACCAAATATTCGCCACCACAGCATCGTACTACCCCTACTATTTCGCGGCCAATGGCAGTACCAAACGGCAGGCATTCTCGACCAAACTCACTTACGATTTTTTACCCAAGAAACAGCACAAGATTTACTCGAGCAAGCCGGATTTGTCGTCAATCAATGCGCAGGTCATGGCCAACAATGGGCCACAAGCCGCTTTTGGCGATGGTTAGGCAAACTCAATTTAGCCAAACCAATTTGCAGCGTTCAATTTATTCTGAATGGCAAAACTTAGACAAGTTGTACCTACCTCAGCCAGTCCCACAGTTAGTCCCACAGTTAGTCCCACACCGACCCTTAGATTGTAAAAAACATCCTTGGATGATCTAATACAAAAAAGGCAAGCAAACCTTTATTTATCAATGAATTAATAAACGATAACGAATTTTATAGTACACTACGCTGGAGCACATCGCCCGCTCCAAATATAATAAAAAAGCCAAAGTGCAAATGCACTTTGGCTTTTTTATTATATTTCAGCATCACGATGCTATCGTGCAATATCGACCATGAAAACCTTGAAATATCTAAGCGCATATCCTGAGCATATTCAACAACGTGTCATTGCGATGATTTCCGCTCAACAACTCGGGCCGCTACTTGCTCAGCGCTATCCAAATCAGCATGGCATTCAAACCGACAAAATGCTGTATGACTATACGCTTTCAATTAAAAATGAATTCTTAAAAAACGCGCCCGCCATCTCGAAAGTCATCTTTGACAGTAAAATCAAAGACATTCAACATGCCTTGGGCACCCATACGCAAATTTCACGCATTCAAGGCAACAAACTAAAAGCAAAGCATGAAATTCGCATTGCCAGTTTATTTAAAAATACGCCGCCTGAATTTTTAAAAATGATTACAACACACGAGTTGGCACATCTTAAAATCAAAGAGCATAACAAAGCCTTTTATCAGCTATGCCAACATATTGAACCGCAATATATGCAACTTGAATTTGATTTGCGCCTATATCTCACTCACCTAGAGCATCAAGCATCGCTAGCATGACCCATAGATGCCTGAATAAACTCATCCATTGATATACCCGCGTCGGCCAATTGCGCCTGTAAAGACTCCATCAGCTCACGCTTTTTTCTTTGACGGGCAATGCGCTGACTATTGGCGCGCTCTTGCTCCTGCTTCAGGATATGCCAAGTTTCGGTATTGAATAAATCTGCTGCTGAATTCAATTTTTAAATCCACTCCTGTGTTTAATAATGGTGATTATATTAATAACCACGCTTCTGTTTGCGGCGCTTAGCCTTGCTGTTTGGAACGCTCAGCTCAACCGACTTTGGTAAGCTGTCCGCAAGGGCCTGAGCTTCGCTGTCTTTTAATTTAGACTTTTTTGAAAAAAGATGGGTAATACTTTTAATTAAATTCATTTTAAACTCAAAAATAAAACAACAATCATAAAAACCAGCGAGACAGCGTTAACGACAGTTTTTTTCAATAAAAACTGTTTTTTCAGCGATTTCTTGCTCTTTTTGCTTGTATGGCAAGTACTCCATATCCCCGTTTTGGTTACTCACCTGCTTAAATAGCTTCGCCCCTTTCAAAAAGGCCAATCGTTTTTCCGCTGCAGCGCAAGCTTGCTCATCTTTCGCTGGTTTAGCAGGAGCCGGTGATGATACCGCAGTCGGCACCGAAGCTTTAACTGCCACGGTGGATGATGCAACGGCGGCCTTAGGCACTTCAGTAATAATAATTGTTTCTTTAAACCCAAGTGGCTGCGCCTTGGCTTTAGCGGCAGGCGGCGGCTGATCAGAATACACCACCCGACCTGAATCATCTTTCCACTTATACACTTCAGCCTGAGCCCCAACACTTAAAACGCATAAAAACAGAATCAAACCACGCATTATTCCACCTCAATTCATTATGACTCGATCAAAGCGACAAAGTACTCAAGCCTGCTCATTACATTGGGCCAAACCAACAAAATAAAACCTAGCGACACATCATCGCTAGGTTTTTTATCGTTGAGTCAGTTAATTACGCAGCAATGCTTGTATATAACGACGCACACCTTCTTGCACCGTCAAAAACTTCTCAGCATAGCCAGCTTCTCGCAACAAAGTTAAATCCGCCTCAGTAAAACATTGATATTTCCCTTTCAAAGCCTCAGGAAACTCGGTGTACTCTAAGATACCTTGCGCCAACATCTCTTCCAACGTTAACACTGGCAAACCGGCCAATTCACGGCAAGTATTGACCGCAGTAATCGCAATATCATTAAATGGCTGTGAATGCCCTGTGCCGACATTGTAAATGCCGCACACTTCTGGATTATCTAAAAACCACAGATTTACTTTCACTACGTCTTCAACAGAAATAAAGTCACGAGTATGTCCGCCAGCCGGATAACCGCCGTACTCTCCAAATAACTTCACCTTTCCGGTTGCTTGATACTGATTAAAGTGATGAAAAGCCACTGAAGCCATTCTTTCTTTATGCCACTCTCGTGAACCATATACATTAAAATAACGGAAGCCCGCAACTTGCGCGGTTATTTCACCGTTGGCAATTCGTTCACGTAATACTTGATCAAAAAGTAATTTTGAATAGCCATAAACATTAAGTGGACTTTCGCAGTCTGGTGTTTCAATAAAGCCATTATCACCATTGCCATAAGTTGCCGCAGATGAAGCATAAAGAAATTGCACTTGCTCTGACTGACACCAATCAAACAATGCCAAAGTATATTGATAGTTATTATCCATCATATACTTTCCGTTATGTTCCATTGTATCCGAACATGCACCTTGATGAATAATGGCACTAATGGCGCCATCAAAAGCACCTGCAGCTAATTCTTCGATAAAATCATTTTTATCTAAGTAATGCGCAATTTTCAGATCCACTAAATTTTTAAATTTATCGCCACGCGTTAAATTATCCACGGCAATAATATCAAATTCACCACGCTCATTGAGCGCTTTAATAATATTCGAACCAATAAAGCCTGCAGCACCCGTCACAACAATACTCATTTCACACCTCTTTTGATTCGTTTTTTACTCGGCAACACAGCGCCAAAAATAGCCAGGCACCATGCGGCATCCATTGCTCGGTCCAGCGCCAACTATTGGCCATAGTGGCCACTTCCGCCGTTTTAAAGTCGATATCGGCTTCATCATCAAAGCCGCTGGTAATCCCATTACACACCCCGCCCGGTGCATTATAAAACCCCGGTTCATAACGTGGATTATTGCGACCCCAGCCTTGCAACATACAAGCATCATAAGGATTAGCACCTAAGATCCAATCCAGTGCCGACTGACCATATTTGGCGATTTGCGCCGCAAACTCGGCATCATCGGCAAACAAGCACTGCACCTGCGCCGCTGCGGCAACAATCGATGCCAAACGTGCGTTTTCACCCTGCCACCAATACCCTGATTCATTTTGATGCGGAATAAAGAACTGGGTATTGCCCGCTAAGCCATTATGTTTAACATATTGACGCGGATACCCAAATGGATTATTCACGTCCGCATAAGTAATTTTAATCTCAAACGTATAAGCCAAGCGCAGCGCATCTCGGATTGAAGCAAGCCATGTTGACTCTGGCGCCACTTCAATAAAGCGCAACAAAGCGATATACAGCAAACCGGCTTCGGCCGCATGGAAATAGCTTCGCGCACCGAGCTCATCAGCTCGGAACCAACCCTCAGGCTGCTGACGCGCCAAAATTTGCTGCACACGGCGCTCGGCCGCAGCCAAATACACCCCATCGGCAGTCACATCCCACAATTCGGATGCGGCCAATAATGCGCAATAATCATCAATAATATTTTCAGTTTGATCTTCTAAATACGCGAGGTTATGCGCTTCTAAGTGCGCAAATCCACGGCTAGCGGCCAGCAAATAATCCGCCCGACCAAAACACTCGCCATCGCGAGACAATTGCGACGCACGAGCCAATGCCGCAATAGCCATGCCGCCACCTTGTCGGAAAGCGGCTTGATAACTGGCGTATTTATCCCCTTTCTGGGTTTTGTACTCACAAATATCACGCCGATTTTCGTCTTTACTCCACTGATCAAACACCGTCATATAGAAGTAACCGGCTGGATCTTGCATACGAACTAAAAAGTCGGCGCCATGCAACGCTTCATCAACCATGCGTTCGTCAAACCACTTCAACTGCGCGGGCAAACGTGAGTGTCCATCAATTAAATTCCACACCACTTGTGGCGTTTGCTGCGGATTCATATATTGCGAAAAAGCCAAATGCGACAAATATTTCGAGCAATCGCCAGAAGCATCATACCAACCACCGCTCACATCACGGCGCTCTTCTGAGCCCCACTTAGGGCGAGACAAATCCGCTTGATTGTAAATCCCAGTGCAGCGCTGCCCTTTGATGTAATGCACCAGATCAGAAAGCATTTGCCCAGCAAACAAGCCCTCGGCAATGGCAAAGCGATGCGAAACCAAAGGTGGATGCAAATCATCAACCACCACAAAATATTCACCTACGGTGGTTAAGGCTGAAAAATCAGCCCCCCAAAAATGCCAGTTTTTCCACTTGGCAACGCCACCTTGTGGCGTAATTGCACCGCGCAACACCGCTTGGCGCGTATTGGCATCAAACACGGTAAATGTTTTACCAGCCAACTGATCAACAGGCGCTTCAATCAAAGCAACCTTCTCGGCATTTGGGGCAAACCCAAGATGATTAAATAAAAAATTCACAATACAATCCTTTGGCTTTTTAATATTTATTGGTTTGCAACCAGTTTCGGGTAGCGCCGATCATGCCCGCATGATTGCCGGCGCAAGCCAATACCACTTCGGTCATCCCCTGAAAATCAGGCAATAATTGTGCGTCGATTGCCGCATTTAATTCTTTGAGAAACACAGTGCCACGTGCACTTACTCCGCCACCGATTACCACTCGCTCGGGATTAAACGCATAAATTAAGTTTGCAACCCCCGTTGCCAGCAATTTAAACCAGTCTTGCACCACCGGTACAACCGCAAGGTCTTGCTGATCATACGCGGCAAAAACCGCGCGGCCATCAACAAACTGATTGGAACAGCGCTGATTTGCCGCCGACAGCAAGCCACGCATAGAGGCATGATCTTCCCAAACTAGGCCATCAATCTTCATATAGCCCCACTCACCTGCAGCTGCGCGATGGCCCCGATAAATTTGCTGATTTAGCACAATACCGCCACCAATGCCGGTGCCGATGGCAATGGCCAGATAGTGCGCCACACCTTGCGCCGCACCACGCCAACCTTCTGCTAAAGCCACGCAGTTCACATCATTATCAATGCTTACCGGCAAGCCAAATTCTTGAGCCAGAATCGCTTTAGGTGACGTGCCTGCGTAGTCAGGAATGGCTTCAGCGGCACCTAAAATCATGCCGCTATTGACGTCGACCAAGCCAAAGGTACTGATTGCAATACCGCCAAACGTAAACTGTTGCTGTATCTGCCCAACTAATTCGCGCAAGCATTGCACCAAGGCCGCCGATTGCTTAGGCGTATCAACCACCTGCGCCGACAATACCTCGCCATCCCTCGTTACAACACCATACTTAATCTGGGTGCCACCAATATCAAATGCCAATACATTCACTCTGCCTGACTCCAATCAATTTCGCGCCGCCCTTGGCTAGATAAATAAGCATTCACGCTCGAAAAATGCCCGCACCCCAGAAAACCACGGTAAGCCGATAAAGGCGAAGGATGCGCCGAACGTAAAATACAATGCGAAGGACCAATTAAAGGGATCTTCTTTTGTGCATGAGCGCCCCACAACACAAAGACCAATCCTGTTTGCGTTTTAGCCAGATGCGTAATCACCGCATCGGTTAAGACTTCCCAGCCTTTTTTTGCATGAGAGCCCGCCTGATTCGCCTCAACAGTGAGCGAGGTATTGAGTAATAACACGCCTTGTTTCGCCCACCCAGTTAGATTGCCATGCTGCGCCGGGGTTACGCCCAAATCTCGCGCAAGTTCTTGCCAAATATTGCGTAAAGAGGGTGGCGTTTTTACGCCAAATGGTACAGAAAATGCCAAACCATGCGCCTCACCCGCGCCATGATAAGGGTCTTGCCCCAAGATAACGACTTTAACCTCTTCTGGTGAAACCAGTTTTAGGGCATTAAACCAATCGGCTTGCGCTGGATAAATGACTTTTTTTTGCGCTAATTGCCCAGTTAAAAATTGTGTTAATTGTTCAATTTCGGGGCGTTGGCAAGTAGCGGATAAAGCAGACTGCCAAGCCGATGGAATTACAGAATATAAATTCATACACCCAGCTCGCGCAATTGTTGAATATAACGGCGATGATAACGAAATATCATTTTCTCAAAACTATCCAACAACATATTGCGCATAGGCAACCATTTAGCATAAATCACATAACCCGACGCCTGCGAAATGCATTGCTCGATTTGTGCGTTTAATTTTAATAACATTGGAAATTCTTTCGACAAACAAAAAACCACCACACCTTGCTGCCCGATCGGCAAAGCGACTTGAGCATGCCAAGCCACCGATTCTAGCCCCATCACGGCTTCAACCTCATTAGGCAGCGTAACTTTTAATGTTTTAGCCAACCAAAGCAAAGTCAAATCGGTTTTTATTGCTTGTAACGATTGCGAATCATCACTGCCATCATGGGGCAATTCAAAATCAGCCAACACCTGCAAATAACGACACATTTCCCAATCGTTACCCGCTTCATCCTCTAAAGACCAAGCCAATGGTAGTGCTTCGCGCAACAAACAAGGGCCATCAAATGGAGATAATCGCATGCGCCACTTTGATACAATCAATAATGAGACGATTATAACGTGAAGTTTGTGTATTAATGCAAAACAGCGCAAAACAAGCGCACGCTTTCTATGCTAATAAAAAGTAGTAATGCATTTAAGTCGACAATACAAAACCGCCTTGCTTCACCATACAATGTTGGCGTACTTAATTCGCCACCGATGGTGATCGACTTTGGCCGAAGACGATGCACAAATATCTAAATTTCTGGAGTACTGCAATGCTGATAAAAACCACAATTCTTGCAATTGCTTTGTCTGGTGTATTTGCGAGTAGCTTGGCCAATGAAAAACCCCATAAAGCCAAACACGATCCGACACACTGGAGTTACGAAGGAGAATCGGGACCCAGCCATTGGGGCGACATGAAATCTGAATTTAGTTTATGCCGTGATGGAAAACAGCAGTCGCCCATCAACATTACCGAAGCATACAGCCATGATTTAGAGCCATTACAATTTCAATATCGCGACTCAAAAACCAATATTCAAAATAATGGTCACACGATTCAACTCAATTATGATCCCGGTAGTTTTTTAGTCATTGGCAATGACCGCTACCAATTACTGCAATTTCATTTTCACACCCCAAGCGAAGAAGCCGTTGGCGGTCAACGCTACCCGATGGTGGCGCATTTAGTTCATAAAAATGAAGCTGGGCAACTCGCTGTTATTGCCGTACTACTCAATCAAGGCAGCAACGCCCAAGCTATGCTGGCGCAGTTTTGGGATAAATTCCCCAAAAACCATAATGAAACACGCAACTACGATGACATTCGTTACAACATCAACGACTTACTACCCAGCAACCGTCAGTACTGGACCTTTATGGGCTCACTCACCACGCCGCCATGCAGTGAAGGGGTTCGTTGGTTAGTACTAAAAACACCGCAAACACTCTCTGCGGCACAAATCGCCCGCTTTGAACGCGAGTTCCCCATGAATGCACGGCCAATTCAATCGCTGCAGCAACGCGCAATTTTAGAAAGCAATTAGTATTGCCAGCAAAATGATTGAGCGCATAGGTCACATCAACATACTGATGACCATACAGTGCGCATGCAAAAGTTTGCTGGCGAGGCGCCAAAGCCGTAGGCAGCACCCCGAGCACGACAAGAAACAACCTCGAAGCAAGAAAGCTTTTGCTTCATCACTTAGTGATGAAACTATGTGAAAATACGGCACCTTTTACGCCAAACAGATTATTTAGGAATCGCCTTACAATGAAAATTGCAACCTGGAACGTCAATTCACTCAAGGTTCGCTTGCCGCAGGTTTTAGATTGGCTCAATGCAAATCCTGACGTTACTGCACTTTGCTTGCAAGAAACAAAAATGGACGACCCAGTTTTCCCTAAAGAAGAAATCGAAAGCGCCGGTTTTTTTGTCGAATTTGCCGGGCAGAAAACTTATAACGGCGTGGCGATTATCGCGCGCGAAGCAATTTCCGACGTCATCATCAACCTACCCGAATACCCCGACGCGCAAAAGCGCGTCATTACCGCCACGGTGGCAGGCATTCGCCTGATTGGCGCCTATATTCCTAATGGACAAGCTTTAGACTCAGAGAAATTCCCTTACAAAATGGCCTGGCTCGCCGCGATGAAAGCGTTTTTAATTGAGCAAATGGCGCTACATCCCAAGCTGGCGCTACTGGGCGACTACAATATTGCGCCCGAAGACCGTGATGTACATGACATCACCAAATGGCAAGGCGGCAATCTAGTCTCACCTCAAGAGCGGGACATGTTTGCGCAATGGCTCCAATTGGGTTTGGTTGATAGTTTTCGATTGTTTGATCAGCCAGAAAAATCCTTTAGCTGGTGGGATTACCGTGGGTTTTCTTTCAAAAAAAATGCCGGACTGCGTATCGATCACATTTTGCTCTCGCCAGCACTCGCAGCACAATGCACCGCCTGTGAAATCGACATCGAACCGCGCAAAAATGAGCGTCCATCTGACCATACACCGGTTATTGCCACATTAAGCTAAGAGATCACGATGAACAAAGCCAAATTACTTTCAGGCAGCAGCTTGTTTTGTGAGCTCACGCCAAGCGAGCTGGAAAATTTAGCGCAGCAAGCGCAAACCCGACACGTTAAAGCCAAACAAATTATCGTCGCCCAAGGGGTTTGCGGTGATGAGATGTTTGCCGTCATTCATGGTCGCTTAAAAGTCACTCGCAGCAATGAAGAAGGCCGTGAAATTACGCTGGCGATTTTAGAAGGCGGCGAAGTCTTTGGCGAGCTCGCCATGCTCGATGGCGCACCGCGCAACGCCAGCGTCGAAGCGCTTGAAGACGGTGAACTTTTAGTCTTGCAACGTAGCGCAGTCGATCAATACCTTGATCATCACCCGCATGTGATGCGCTCATTAATCACCACACTGTGCGAACGACTCAGAAGCGCCAATGACTTAGTGCAAGACACACTCTTTCTGCCTTTGCCACTGCGACTAGCGAAAATATTACGCCAGTTGGCGCATAACTACGGCCAAGCCAATGCCGATGGCGTACGTATTGATTTAAAAATGACCCAACAAGATTTAGCTAATTTTGTCGGTGCATCGCGAGAAAGCGTCAACAAGCAACTCAGTCACTGGGAAGAAGCCGGCTTTCTTAAAATGAAAAGTGGCTTTATCCAAATCATTCAAATCAATCAATTACCCAGCTAGCCGCTATTAACGGTTACTGGAACTCGGCTCAGATGGCCACTTCGCCAGCGGCTAAACTCAAAACACGTTACGAGCCAACAAAAAAAAGCGACGTCACCAGTGACGCCGCTTTTTTAATGCAAACCCATTTATTTTTGCGCTACTAGCCCATTACTTGGACTTTGCCAGTCATACCCATTCTTCCAAGCGCCATGCACTAAATTAGGATACTCCGCCTTGCCTAAACTACCGTTATAACGGCCCAAGGCGCGAAAATAATCGCCGTTTTCGCGATCCAAATAATGCCGCAAAATGGTACAACCGTAACGCAGATTGGTATTCATATCAAAGAGATTGTGCTCAGCACTGCCAATACTGCGCTGCCAAAATGGCATCACCTGCATTAAGCCACGCGCGCCCACCACACTCACTGCATAACGATTAAAGCCGCTCTCAACATGGATCAAGCCCATGACTAACTGCGGATCAAGCCCCGCCCGCGTGGCTTCGTAATGAATCGCCGTCAGCAATTTACGACGAACAAACTCATCTGGAATTCGTTTTTTGAGTCGCTCAGACATCGCCGACAGCCAAACTTCGGCATCAGCTGGGTTCGCAAAAATTAAGCGCGGCTCCATTCGATCACTAATCGAGCGCTGCAACGTCGTTTGCACCGATGAAGATAAAGTTTCCTCTCTTTGCGCACCAGCCCAAGTCAACAATGGCCAACACAACAAACTCGTAACCAGCAATACGCTGCACTTCACGTCAAACCCCTTTTGTCACAAGATCTTAAGCGAGGGGTATATTCATGCAAATCAGTAAATAAATACACCGCATGAATATACCTAACAAAAATAAATTCTTTGCAAGGCAAAAGTAAATTAAGCTCACCAAGGCAAGCTTAATTTAAGCGCTTACTTATGCCTTCGTTTGCGTTTGAATCCATTCCAGCGCTTCGCTCAGTGCGATTTTTTTCATTTCACCTTCGCGGCGCGCCACATATTCCACCATACCTTCAGCCAATGCTTTATCGCCAATGGTGACGCGATGTGGAATACCAATCAATTCCATATCGGCAAACATCGAGCCCGGACGCTCATTACGATCATCCAGCAAGACATCGACACCGGCCGCAAGCAGCTGGGCATACAATTGATCCGCAGCGGCTTTCACGGCTTCGGACTTGTGGTAACCCACTGCCACAACAGCCACGCTAAATGGCGCCATCGCTGCTGGCCAAATAATGCCTTTGGCATCGTGATTTTGTTCAATCGCCGCAGCAACAATGCGCGATACGCCAATACCGTAGCAACCCATTTCCATGGCTTGCTGGGTGTTTTGCTCAGTCACAAAAACGCAATTCATGGCTTCTGAATACTTAGTGCGCAATTGGAAAATATGGCCGACTTCAATACCACGGCACAATTCCAATACGCCACCCTTGCCATCTGGACACACATCGCCATTCATTACATTGCGAATATCAGCAACGATGTGTGGTTCTGGTAAATCACGGCCAAAGTTCACGCCCGACAAGTGCAATTTTGGCTTATTCGCGCCGCAAATAAAGTCGCTCATCGCCGCAACCGTTAAATCGGCGATCACACGGATATCGGCATTGATGCCGACTGGACCGATAAATCCTGGTGGGCACAATAGCGCGGCACGGATTTCATCATCAGATGCAAATCGGAAATCAGCCATGCCTTCGAGCTTAGCGATTTTCACTTCGTTCAGATTATGATCGCCACGCAGTAACGCCAATACAAATTCACCCGCAACCGTCACCAAAGCAATGGCTTTTACGGTGCGCTCAACGCCAACACCGAGCAAGGCAGCCACATCTGCGCAGGCAGTTTGTTTCGGTGTATCCACCTCAGTCATCGCCGCTGCCGCAGCAGCGCGTGGCGCGCTCGGCGCGAAGGCCTCAGCCAATTCAACGTTAGCCGCGTAATCTGTCGTTGGGCAGTACGCGAGCAAATCTTCACCGGCATCGGCAAGCACGTGAAACTCGTGCGAGCCCGAGCCACCTATTGCACCGGTATCGGCCGCAACCGCACGGAACTGCAGGCCTAGACGGGTAAACACCTTAGAATACGCGCCGTACATCACATCATAAGTTTGTTGCAATGATTCAAAAGACGCATGGAATGAATAGGCATCTTTCATCATAAATTCACGCGCACGCATCACCCCAAAGCGTGGGCGGATCTCATCGCGGAATTTGGTTTGAACTTGATAAAAGTTAGCCGGCAATTGCTTGTAAGAGCGCAATTCGCTGCGCGCAATATCGGTAATCACTTCTTCGTGCGTTGGGCCAAAACAGAATTGACGCTCATGACGGTCGGTGATTTTCAGCATTTGTGGGCCAAAAACATCCCAACGACCGGTTTCTTGCCACAGCTCAGCCGGCTGCACCGCAGGCATCAATAACTCTTGTGCGCCAGCGGTATTCATTTCTGAGCGAACGACCGCCTCCACTTTACGCAACACACGCAAACCCAGCGGCATCCACGTATACAGACCCGAACCCAAACGCTTAATTAAACCCGCACGCAACATCAATTTATGTGAAAGCAATTCTGCTTCAGCGGGCGCTTCTTTTTTAGTAGAAATAAACAGTTGCGAAGTGCGCATAAGAAAATAATTCCGAAAAATAAATCAAATAAAATTGGCCGCGATCGTCCGCGCGCCTAATCCATAGCGCGGCAGCCTAGCCGCAGCAATATCCATTAGTCTTGGCCTTGCTCACTGGCTCGTGCGGCTTCTAATTGCGCAATCTCAGCCGCCTTCATTTCGGCACGCTTGAGCGCTAGCTTGGGCCGCAATATATTCATCATGATGGCATCACGCGCCCACATCAAAAATAACAGCCAGCCCACTAAAATCGCGGCATAAAACATATTATCGGCACGAATCGTGGGTGCGTATTGCACCAGCAATGGATTAATCACAAATTGCACACTACCCAGCACCGCCATCAACAAAACGACAGTCGACATCGCACGCTCTTTAATAAAAGTACCCCGCAGCAATACTCGCTGATCCCAGCGCGTTAGGCCTTGCAACTCAGGTACGTCATCAGGGCGAAAATAAAAGCTCATGCTTTGCATCCATCAATAAATTCATTAAACAAGTCGCCGATTATACAAGCCATCACCAATTCGTCAGCAAAAAATGCAACATCCGAGAGAAGTTCAATGAACTAAAACGCGGCAGCCCATCAAACCTACTGACAATGAGACAAACCATGTGATATCAATACGCCATAAAAAAAGGAGGAGTGCCATGAAAAAATACGCTTTACTCGTAATGAGTGCTTGGATTGGTAGCGCGCTGGCAACCAATACCCCAACGCCCAACAAAGTAAGCACCCCAGAATTAACGCTCTCGATCATGAATCAAGTCATTGCGCCGCAAGTTCAAGCATTACAGACCGCGGCCAATGAATTAAATCAAAACACGGCGGCGCTTTGCCAGCAGCCAAGCGAGGCCAATTTACAGCAAGCGCAACAAGCCTACCTCAGGACATTCAGCGCTTGGCAGCAGATCGGCATTGCACCCATCGGACCGAGCAAGCAGCAACCCACTTCCCGGCTATTTGAAATCCCCGCCCAAAGCACCACCGAGCTCGCTCGGCAAAGTTTAACCATGCCCACCCAGCCAATGAGCGACGGTGAAGCACATTATTATGGCCAGCAGCTTGCCGATGGCTATCTTGGGCTACCTGTCATTGCTGCCGTGTTATTTAACGACACGCCGCCGCTGACTTTGCTGCAGCAAGATTCACTGTGCGCCTATGTCAATTGGCAAGCAAAAACCATATCGCGACAAGTCACTATTTTAAAGTATGAATGGCAAGGTTTAATTCGAGGCGCGGCATATGATATTTCTTACCCCGGGCAATTAATGACCGAATACTTGAAAGCGCTCGAAGCTGGCAGCCAGCGTTTAGCGAGCTTCAAACCGCAAGACAGTGCCAAACCGCATATCACCCAAGAGATTAACGCCAATATCGCAGGGCTTAGCACACTCATCACCGGCGCAAAAGGCATCGGGCTGGATGATTACCTACTATCGCGCCAACACCAAAAGCAATGGAAGAAAACGCAACAGCAGCTCAGCAAATTACAGCAGGCAGGCCAACAATTGGCGCAGCACAATAGCGAGCGCAATGCCAAGCAAGTTAGCGTTGCCGCTCAATTACTAAATGACACCTTACGCACCGACGTAGCCACGGCACTACGCCGCAACTAAACAATTGGGCCAGCAATTATGCTGGCCCAATTACTAGACAAAACCGTATCGAACTTGAATCAATCAAAACGATTCGGCTCAACCCCTTCACTGGCAAACCAATACAACAATAAAATCCAGCCAATAATCGGTAAGAACCAAATCAGCTGCCACCAGCCACTGCGATTGGTGTCATGCAATCGACGAGCACCAACGGCCAACGACGGCAATAGCGTCAATAAAGAAAAAACACCAGAAATAGTCTCCCCAGCCAAGCTCAGCGCCACTCCCGCCAAGAACGTAAACAACACCCACCACCAATATTCAGAACGGACCGCGCGCCCTTTAAAATCAGCGTACTTACTAAAACAAGTGCGGATTGACTCTTCAAACTTCATGATTTTCCCCTTTATGTACAACACCAAAACAACAGCCACAATCGAGTTTGAAGGCCGGACGTATCCGCTATTCCGCCAAGGGTGGCGCCAAAACAGTACGGTTGCCGCTGGTTTCCATGGCACTGACTAAACCCGCTGCTTCCATTTGCTCGATTAAGCGTGCAGCACGGTTGTAGCCAATTCGCATTTGTCTTTGCACGCCAGAAATCGAAGCGCGGCGACTTTTTAGCACCAAGGCAACCGCCTCGTCGTACAAAGGATCAGCCTCTTCGCCCTCTGCGCCACTCGTCCAGCCACTGATGCCATTATCCTCACCCGCCACTGGATGCAACACACCCTCAACATAATTGGGTTCGCCAAGTTGCTTTAAGTATTCAACGACACAATGCACCTCGGCATCATCTACAAACGCACCATGAATCCGCGTTGGATAACCGCTACCGGGCGGCAAGAACAGCATATCCCCCTGCCCTAGCAAAGCCTCAGCCCCCATTTGATCAAGAATGGTTCGACTATCGATTTTGCTCGACACCTGAAATGCCAAGCGCGTTGGAATATTGGCTTTAATTAAACCGGTAATCACATCGACCGACGGGCGTTGCGTCGCCAAAATCAAATGAATCCCCGCTGCGCGGGCTTTTTGCGCCAAGCGGGCGATTAATTCCTCGATTTTTTTACCCGCCACCATCATCAAATCAGCAAATTCATCCACCACCACCACAATCAAGGGGAGGTGTTCTAGCGGCTCGGGATCATCTGGCGTTAAAGAAAATGGATTGGTCAGTTTGCGACCCTTGGCGGCGGCATCAGCGACTTTTTGGTTAAATCCCGCCAAATTACGCACGCCAAGCGCACTCAACAAGCGATAGCGTTTTTCCATTTCGCCGACACACCAATTGAGTGCATTGGCGGCCAGTTTCATATCGGTCACCACCGGCGCCAGCAAATGCGGAATGCCTTCATAAATCGACAATTCCAGCATTTTGGGGTCGATCATAATAAAGCGCACTTCATCGGGCGTGGCTTTAAATAAAATCGACAAAATCATCGCATTCACACCGACCGACTTCCCCGAGCCGGTCGTTCCCGCCACCAGCATATGCGGCGTTTTGGCTAGATCGGTCGCAACGGGTAAACCGGCAATATCTTTACCCAACGCAATGGTAATGGGCGACACTTGCTGCTGGTATTCTGGTGCCGACAAAATCTCGGACAAGCGAATCATTTGCCGCGTTGGATTGGGCAGTTCCAAACCCATACAGGTTTTACCCGGAATCGTCTCGACCACCCGCACGGCGGCAACACCCAGCGAACGGGCAAGATCTTTAGCCAAATTCACCACTTGCGCACCGCGCACGCCCATTGCGGGCTCGACTTCAAAGCGGGTAATTACTGGGCCAGCATAAGCATCAAGCACGCTGACTTTAACTTTAAATTCGGTGAGTTTTTCTTCAATTAAAATACTGCGCTCAAGCAAATCGTCTTGCGTTACGGTTTGAGCACTCACCAACGGTGGGCGCAATAAATCCAGCGGCAAGCACAAACCATTTTCACACGCCCCCCACGCGGCATTGGGCTTAGGGGCAGCTTGAGCAGCACCAAACTCATCCGGGCGCAAAAAGTGAGTAGGACGCACGATGGGCGGCACGGCCAATGGACTTGGCGGTGCAGCGACATCCAGCGTGGGCGGCACCCATGCTGGAGCGACCTGCGGCGGCTCTGGCTCATCGTGCGCCACAACCGGCACTTGCGCGCGGGTAAAACGGTGATCCACTGGCGGCAAGATGGGCGCATCAGACAACAACGGCTCCAGCAATACCTCAGTCGATCTCACTACATGATCCGCCACAGCCCCCACATTCTCTCTCGCAGCAGATGCAGCAGGTATATCCAGCTTCGCGGCATTAGTTATAGGCTGTGGCTCAATACGTTCAGTTTTTCGTAATAAAGTCGGTGGTGCCAATGGGGCTTTGCTTTTGGCTGGCGTTTGAGTGACAAAACCGCCGCCATCTTTATCTAGCTTCGCCACGCGGCTAACGCCCATGCGCCTGGTGGGTGCCACCACTTCGGGTTTGGCATGAATTTCTTGCAAGCGACTGCGAATTTCAGCCACATCGATAATCGGCAACACTTCAGGCGCAGCCTTACTGGGCATTTTCGCCCCTTCGGCAGCTAATTTACGCTGGCTTAACGCTAAATTATGTTGAATTTGTTCCAAGTCGATGGTGGGCAATTCTCGGCGACGTGGCATCGGCGATGGCTGAGCTGTTTGCGAAGCTGTTGCCTGAGTCGCTGGCAATGCTGGCGCAGCGGCCGGTTTTGTCATTGGCGCAGCGCGAACACTGGCAGCAGCAACAGTCTCTTCGTGCAATGATCGTTGATGCAAATCGGCAGCCGGACGTGGCGCGGCACTAGATTCCGCCCGATGAGTCCTCGTTGCTGCTGGATGAACTGAACTTAACAAAGGATCCAACGCGGGCTCTGTTCTTTCCGCTAAGGCCTCAGCATCCACTTCATCCGCATCGCGATGCGTCAGCCCTTTGATTTTACTCACCGCACTTCGCAGCCCCGCCATGCCTTTACTGGCCACATTAACCACCGGCGACAGCGGCAATTCAAATAGTCGATCAATGCCCGGCTTATCAGACTCACCCTGTTCTGACTCAATACGGGCGCGCTCGATGGCAGCTTGCCGCGCCGCGTCATCCATATCACCATCAAGTTGATTATTTAAACGGGTAAACAGATTTTTAATTTTTTTCATTTTTTTCTAAACAGCAGCAGAACGATCTAAAACAACAAAATATTTACGTACCGCTTGAATGACCTCAAAACGACCCACAAAGCCAGCTGGAATGACCGCCGCCTCACCCGCTTTAACGACCACACCCTGATCGTTCTGATCCCATAAGCAGACTTCGCCTTCAATCACGCAAAAGAATTCTTCTTTGTCTGCGGCAAAAGCAATGCGCCACGAGCCAACATCACACGCCCAAATACCACAAGACAATTGATGATCAGCGCTCGTATAGTGCGACCAAGTAGTGCGCTGCGGATTACCGCTTAACAAGCGATCGGCTCTTGGCTGATCAAACGTCGGCAGTACCGGCACATTAAAATGAGTAATCAACACCCGCTCCCCAAACTCAGTAAAACACAGATATCACAGCAAAACGGCAGTACCAAACACTGCGATATGTCACAAATCGGCCATAGCGGCATCAAACCCATGCCGCCGCTAACCGTAATGGTTATTCCAAATCACTCGACCAACCATCTGGGCGCATCAGTGCATTATCAAAGCGTGAATGCATCCCTTGGAATACCAGTGGAATTTTGCCTGTTGGGCCATTCCGGTGTTTACCTAAGATACATTCAGCAATACCTTTAAATTGGCTATCTGGGTTGTAATATTCGTCGCGATACAAAAACATAATCAAGTCAGCATCTTGCTCAATCGCGCCCGATTCACGCAAATCGGACATCATTGGACGTTTGTCGGTACGTTGCTCAACCGATCGGCTTAACTGCGACAGCGCAATAATTGGGCATTTGAGCTCTCGAGCCAAACCTTTGAGCGAACGCGAAATCTCACCCAATTCAGTTGCGCGGTTTTGATCTTTTGCCCCCGAGCGCCCGGCCATCAATTGCAAATAGTCGATCACGATCAAGCCTAGCTGGCCGCCACATTGCCGCGCTAAACGGCGTGATTTGGTGCGAATATCCAAGGCTGTCAACGCGCCGGTTTCTTCAATAAAAATCGGTGCTTCAGAGAGCTTACCAACGGCATGCGTCAGACGCAGCCAATCGTCGTCTTCAAATTTACCGGTTTTGAGCTTATGCATATCGATCTTGCCGACCGAGCCGACCATCCGCATCCCGAGCTGCGCGGCGCCCATTTCCATTGAGAAAATCGCCACCGGCAATTTGCTATCAATGGCGACGTTCTCCGCAATATTGATCGAAAACGCCGTTTTCCCCATCGACGGACGACCGGCAACAATAATCAAATCGCCGCCTTGCAGGCCGGAGGTCATTTTATCCAGATCGATAAAGCCGGTCGCCGTGCCGGTGATTTCAGATGGATTGTCTTGTTGGTACAAATAATCGATGCGCTCGACGATTTCTTTCAAAATTGGTGGCATCGCAAAAAAGCCTTGGCTGCCTTTTTGTGATTGCTCGGCAATCATAAAGACGCGCGATTCGGCCTCGTCGAGTAATTGCTTAGCGTCTCGCCCATTAGGGAAAAACGTGGCATCAGCGATTTCTGTCGCCACGCTGGCGAGCTGGCGCATCACTGATTTTTCGCGCACGATTTCGGCGTAGCGACGAATATTGGCGGCCGAGGGGGTATTTTGTACCAAGGAGCCTAGATAGGCGAGTCCACCGACATACGTCAAATCATTGGTGGTATCGAGCGACTCTTTCACCGTGATCACATCGGCTGGGCGATTGTGCTCAACCAATTTAATAATGGCTTGATAGATGCGGCGATGGTCTTCACGGTAGAAGTCTTGATCACCAATAATATCGGCAATCTTGTCAAAAGCCTGATTGTCGAGCATCAAACCACCGAGTACCGATTGCTCCGCTTCAACCGAGTGCGGTGGAATCCGATATACCGCAGTTTCATCATCGGCATGCGAATTAGCGCGATAGCTCGCTTGCATCTCGTTCACTTGGTCAGGATAATCAATCATTTCTCAATCACAGGGTAGATTAGTTCGCTATTTTACCCCTTCAAAGCCATGCAGTGTTTACGCAAATCAGTTCTTGTCTCCCATTCAGCCCAAGAAATGTTCGATTTAGTCGATCGTGTGGAAGATTACCCACGATTTTTGCCGTGGTGCGGCGGCGTGGAAGTGCACGAGCGCTCCGCTGAGATCTTAGATGTCACCATCAAAATCGAATTTTTAAAAGTCAGTACTTTTTTTCGTACCCGTGACACCAAAACCGAAAACGAAATCGTGATGCACTTTGTCGATGGTCCATTCAAGGCACTCACCGGCGTTTGGCGCTTTATTCCACTGATGGAAGACGCCTGCAAAATCGAGTTTTCGCTGGATTACGAGTTTTCCAATCGCGCTTTGGACGCCATCATCGGCCCAGTTTTTGGCAAAATCACCTCAACCTTTGTTGATGCTTTTGTTAAAGAGGCCGACCGAAAATATGGTTAACACCCGTATCAATCTCTAGCTCTTAAAGTGCAAGGGCTAGAAGCAGATACTCACCTGATAGAAGAAGTGTATGAGTGAATTAATCACCGTTGAAGTGGTTTACGCCACAGCGGCAAAGCAAAAACTATTAAGTCTAAAAGTCCCAAACGGCACAACGGCACAACAAGCCATTGAGCAATCGGGGCTATTGCAAGAATTCCCTGAGATTGACTTAAGCCAGCAAAAAATTGGCATTTTCGCCAAGGCGGTCAAACTCGATACCGTGCTGCGGCATAAAGATCGTGTTGAAATTTATCGCCCACTCATTGCCGACCCGAAAGAAGTCCGCCGCCAACGCGCGCAAGCAGGCAAGGTCATGAAAAAAGGCGGCGGCGACGCGGAGTAACTCACTGGGTAAATCCAAAACCCACGCATTTTGCTTGATCAAGGTGTCTCAACTGCGCTGCAGTTTTCCTTGATCAAGGGCGGCAAATCGGGGCGAGTGCCAAATCAAACCGACCTCAATGCAATATGCTAAAAACCTAATAAAGCAGCGCATTGGCAGTCGAGTTCTCGCCAAAAAACCAGCCATATCAAGCTGACTACCCTTGCCAGCTAAGGGCTGAACGGTGGCGATATACCCCTTGCGGGTATGTCATATCCAGCCTACTATACCCCCATGAGTCAAACCCTGAACCCATTAGCCAGCAACACTTCCATCGATATACCCATCGAGGGCATGACTTGCTCTGCTTGCGCTCAGCGTGTTGAAAAAGTACTCAATCGATTAGAAGGCATTCAAGCGAGCGTCAATTTTGCCAGCGAAACAGCGCAAATTAATAGCAGCCAGCCCAGTATTGAAATCGCCCCCATTATCCAAGCGATTGAACACGCAGGCTACCAAGTGCCGCGCCAGCAGCTTGAACTCCCTATCGAGGGGATGACGTGCAGCGCTTGCGCGCTGCGGCTCGAGAAAGTCCTCAATCGACTGCCCAATTTAAGCGCCCAAGTTAATTTTGCCAATGAAACCGCCCAAATCAGCGCGCCACGTGGGCTGATTGATTTAGATACAGTCAAAGCCAGTATTGAAAAAGCGGGGTTTTCCAGCCCAGCAAGCGCCCCCATCAATACCGCTCCGGCCGCTGAAACGCCGTGGCTGTTTATGACTGCCATCGTTTGCACGCTGCCCTTTTTAATTGAAATGGGCGGCATGCTGTTTGGCCGACACGGCACTTTGCCTTTCGCGGTGCAATTTGCGCTCGCGAGCATAGTGCAATTTATTCCTGGCCTGCGTTTTTATCGCGGCGCTTATTTTGCCCTACGCGGTGGCGCCGCCAATATGGATGTGCTGGTCGCGCTGGGCACGTCGATGGCGTGGCTCTATAGCTGCTGGGCTTGGTATGCTGGGCGCCATGATCTGTATTTTGAAGCCAGCGCAGCGATTATTACCTTAGTCATGCTGGGCAAATGGCTAGAAAGCCGCGCCAAACACAAAACCGCCAGCGCCATTAGCGAACTGCTGGCGCTGCAGCCGCAAACTGCCAGGGTGGAGCGCAATGGACAATGGCTAGAACTGGCGATTGCCAAGATCCAGCAAGGCGATATTTTAATGGTGCGCGATGGTGAAAGCATTGCCGTCGACGGGGTGATTCTCAGTGGCAGCATTGCGGTTGATGAAGCCATGCTGACCGGAGAATCCATCCCCGCCAGCAAAACCATTGGCGACACCGTGTTTGCGGGCACGCGCAGCAGCCAAGGCAGCATTACCATCCGCGCTACCAGCATTGGCAGCGCCACGCAATTGGCGGCGATTATTCGCATGGTGCGCCAAGCGCAAGGCAGTAAAGCACCGATTCAACGACTGGCCGATCAAATCGCCGCCATTTTTGTGCCTGCGGTACTGGGTATTGCCCTCCTGACCTTTATTGCCACTTGGCTGGTGCTACACGACCCAAGCACCGCTTTAATCCACGCCATTGCCGTCTTAGTCATTGCCTGCCCATGTGCGCTAGGCTTAGCCACGCCGACCGCGATTATGGTCGGCGTTGGGCTCGGCGCCAAAAACGGTTTATTGTTTCGCAATGCCAGCGCCTTGGAGTTGGCGAGCCATATCGACACCTTAATCGTCGATAAAACCGGCACTTTGACTGAGGGCCAACCCAAAGTCAGTGCGGTTCAGCTAATTAACGGCACAGAATCTGAGCTTATTTTGCAAGCAGCCAGCATTGAAGCGCATTCGCAACACCCTTTGGCGCACGCCTTAATCAGCGAGGCACAAACTCGGCAACTGACTTTACTGACCGCCAGCGAGATTCACACTGAAGTAGGCCTTGGCATGTCGGCACAGATCGGCACAGATCAATTTAAAGTCGGCCGTCCAGACTGGGTTACGCCGCTCACTGCAGCGCAAACGACGCAACTAGACGCCATGACGCAAGCCGGACAAACCGTCATCGCGCTGGCTAAAAATGATCAACTGGAAGGCTTTATTGGCCTAAAAGACACGCCACGCACCGATGCAAAAGCCGCCGTCAAAGCCTTACAACAGGCCGGCATCAACATTATTATGTTAACGGGTGACAACCCCGCCACGGCAGCAGCGATTGCCAACGAGCTCGGTATTACGACGTTTCAAGCGCAGATGAGCCCCAAAGACAAAGCGGCACTGATCACCCAATTGCAAGCCCAAGGCCGGCATGTGGCCATGGCAGGCGACGGGATTAATGATGCACCGGCATTGGCGGCAGCCAATGTGAGCTTTGCAATGCAAAGCGGCGCCAGCGTGGCGATTGAAACCGCCGACATCACCTTGATGCACAACGATATTGCGCATATTGCTGCCGCCATTAGCCTATCGAAAGCAACCATTCGTAAAATCAGACAAAATTTATTTTTCGCCTTTATTTATAACGCTTTAGGCATTCCCGTTGCCGCTTTAGGCTTACTCAACCCCATTGTTGCTGGTGCCGCAATGGCGATGTCGTCTATTTCGGTGGTGAGCAATGCATTGTTATTAAAACGCTGGAAAAGCTAAGGAGTTGCGATGGAAACCATCGACATTCAAATTGACGGCATGACGTGCGGCGGCTGCACAGCTGGCGTAACGCGTGTTCTGCAAGCCGTGACAGGGGTGCAGTCGGCCAATGTCACACTTAACCCAGGCGCGGCACATATTGTGTTCGACGCCCAACAAACCAGTCGCGCCGCACTGGAAACAGCCATTGAGGAAGCCGGATATGACATCAAGCACTAAAAAGACACAAGACAAAACGCAATTACCGCGCCCAAATCGCGATTTATTGATTAAGCGACTTAACCGCATCGTCGGCCAAGTTTCGGGCATTACCCGCATGGTCGAAGAAGAGAAATATAGCGGTGACATCCTCAACCAAGTGGCGGCAGCACGTTCGGCACTGGATGCTTTAGGTCTCATCTTGCTTGAACAACAAACCCAAGATTGCATCGCCCAAGCGCTTAAAAGTGGTCAAGGTGATGAAGCGGCGGCGCAATTGATGCAAGTGGTCAAAAAAGTGCGCGGCTAAACACTAGAGTCAATTTCGCCGCGATCATGGTGGCGCGCAGTATTAAGGGTATTGCTTTGTAGTGCATGAATGATCATGCCTACCGAGCAATACCCTTTATTTTTTGGCAATGTTCAAATTACGTGTTGATGGTTTTAAGTGCCTGCGGCACATTGTTTTACAGTCGCAGTCAGTGGCGGCACCCCAACTCTTTGTCCGCCAAAGAGTTGGGGGAAAAGAAAGGCGATTTTGATCTCGCCCAGCTCCGCTGTGCCCTCGATCGTCGTGAGCCAAACGATAAAACCGTTTGGCTCTCTCCTCACTCGGTACGCTTAAACGGGATTTTAAGCCCCAGCTCGACGAGCGCGGCACAGCATCAACACCAAATCTGAACATTGCCTATTTTTTTGCGGCGCAACTGAGCGCCGCAAGCTAGCGACCACTTACAGTGGCTGCAGATTTAACTTGCGGAACAAAGCACGATCACCTTCAACATCGGGGTTGCCGGTAGTTAATAGTTTATCGCCGTAAAAAATCGAATTCGCCCCGGCCAAAAAGCACAGCGCTTGCATGGCTTCAGGCATTTGCTGGCGACCTGCTGACAAGCGAACATAAGCCTTTGGCATGGTAATGCGCGCTACGGCAATGGTGCGAACAAACTCAGTCCAATCCACGGGCGCTGAACCATCGAGCGGCGTGCCGTCAATTTGTACTAAATTATTAATTGGCACTGAATCCGGTTGTGGATCAAGATTGGCCAATTGCGCCACTAAGCCAGCACGATCCAAACGCGTTTCACCCAAGCCAACAATCCCGCCTGAGCACACATTTAAACCGGCTTTACGTGCCTTGCCCAAGGTATCTAAACGATCGGCATAGCTGTGCGTCGTAACGATTTCGCCATATTTGGCTTCTGAAGTATCCAGATTGTGGTTGTAATAGTCCAAACCGGCATCGCGCAATTGTTCCGCTTGGCCGTCTTTGAGCATACCAAACGTGGCACAGGTTTCTAAACCTAGGGCTTTCACGCCGGCAATCATTTTTTTAACTTCAGCTAAATCTTTGTTTTTCGGGCCGCGCCATGCTGCGCCCATGCAAAACCGCGACGATCCATTTTCTTTGGCAATCGCCGCTTTGGCGATCACTTCATCGGCGTCCATCAGTTTTTCGGTTTCCAATCCAGTATCATGGCGCGCCGATTGTGAGCAATAGCCACAATCTTCTGAGCAACCGCCAGTTTTAACCGACAACAACGTCGATAACTGCACCCGATTGGCGTCAAAATTTTGTCGATGTACCGTTTGTGCTTGAAACAGTAAATCATTAAACGGCAACGCAAACAATTCAGCGACGGCGGCCTCTGACCATAGCGCTTGCTCTGGATGCGGCGATGCGCGCTTAAATTCGATGGTTTGTGTTGCTGAGCTGGAACAATTCATTCGCTATTTATCCAAATAATTTTAATACTGAGTAGTACCCACGGCCAAAAGCCACCGCCGGCCAACGACATAAAATGCATTGTCCAAACGAGGCACTGAGTTGTCAAATTTATTCGACAGAATTTTGAACTACATCAGCCCGCAACAATGCCTACTTTGCGCCGCCAGCAGCAAAAATAGCCTGTGCGCGCCCTGTCTTGTCACTTTAGCCCGCTCCTGCGCCGAACACAGCTGTCCATGTTGCGCGCGCCCCGGCACACAAGGGCTCATCTGCGGCGCTTGCAGCAAAAATCCACCCGAATTTAATTCAACCATCGCCGCTTTTTTATACGCCGAGCCAATAGCCAGCTTGATTCAAGCCGCAAAATTTGCCGGGCGCTGGTCTTTACTACCGCCACTGGGCGAGCAACTCGCCGAGCAAGTCTCAAATGCAGAACGGCCCGACTTAATCATTCCACTGCCCTTGCATCCAGCACGACTCAAAGAGCGTGGGTTTAATCAAGCGTTAGAAATCGCTCAACCCATCGCCAAACGCTTACAACTACCAATGGAAATCGGGCTGTTATCCCGCAATAAAAACACCGAACATCAAGCACGTCTGAGCGCCAATGCGCGCTGGCACAATATGCGTAATGCTTTTGTCTGCCGCACGCCCATGCATGGCTTACGCATTGCACTCATTGACGATGTGATGACCAGCGGCGCGAGCTTGAATGCGGCAGCCAAAGCACTCAAATCTGCTGGCGCGATTGAGGTGTTCGCTTGGGTGGTGGCCCGGACACCCTAATAAGCCATTTCACCACTAGAGCTTATCCCATTAGCATTTGTCACAATACCGTCATCAGCGGTTTATCCGAGATGATCAGCACTCGACGCACCTCGCTGACGAGCTAAAAGCATCATCAAGCTCAAAATAAAAACGGAGATACCATGAATCTAGCGATAAAAACCACCACATTGCTTGTGCTTAGCAGTTTCATTGCCGGCACAGCCATCGCGGCTGAAAAACCCAAAGTCGTTATTCTTGCCACTGGCGGCACCATTGCTGGCACGGGCAATACGAGCACCACCACCGTCGGCTATACCGCAGCCAAAATTGGCGTTGACGCGTTGATTGCTGCCGTACCTGAACTGAGCAAAGTCGCCGATGTGAGTGGCGAGCAGGTATTTCAAATTGCGAGCGAAAGCATGACTAATGATCATTGGCTCAAACTAGCCAAAAAGGTCAATGAAACGCTCAAACGCAAAGACGTTGATGGCGTGGTGATTACCCACGGCACTGACACCATTGAAGAAACCGCGTACTTCTTGAATCTGGTGGTTAAAAGCAATAAACCGGTGGTGATCGTCGGAGCCATGCGCCCAGCCACTGCAATCAGCGCTGACGGCCCGATCAACCTATACAATGCCGTCGCACTCGCGGGCAGCAAAGAAGCCATTGGCCAAGGCGTATTGGTCGCGCTCAACGATGAAATTCAAGGCGCACGCGACGTCGTCAAAACCAATACCATGACGACCAATACTTTCCGCTCGCCTGAGCTAGGTAGTTTGGGTTATATCGTTTCCGGCAAGCCTAATTTTTACCGTGCCAGCACCCGTAAACACACGAGCAATACTGAGTTTGATGTATCAAAACTCGATAGCCTGCCAGCGGTAAATATCGCGTATGGCTCAGCCAACGCCAATACTTTGGCGATTGATGCCTTTGCCGCTGCGGGCGATGTAGGCATTGTTTACGCCGGAACCGGCAATGGCAGCTTAGCCGCCCCAGTTCGAGCGCGTTTAACTGAACTGCGTCAAAAAGGCATACACATCAATCGCTCGTCCCGCATTAGCAATGGGCCAACCATTCGCAATGGCGAAAACAATGACGATAAAACTGATTTCACCGTTGCCGATACGCTTTCACCACAAAAAGCGCGGATTTTGTTAATGCTGGCACTTACCAAAACCAAAGACAGCCAAGAAATTCAACGCATGTTCTACACCTACTAATCAAAAAGGCACGGCTAAAAGCCGTGCCTTTTTTAACTCAACGACATCAGATTATTTGTTCAATCAAATTGCCATGTGTAATCGACATTCAGCGAGCTCTCATCAACCCCAATGCGCGAGACCACGGACCAGTTTCTAGAGAGCTGCAACGTAAACCTTACCGCGTCACGCAAGCCATTAAAGCTTTTATCCAGCGACACACGTAAATTTTTCGCCAATTGTTTACTGACCGAAACCACCTGTGTCGTACTGCCGTCTTTTTCGCGAATGGTGTTATAACCCACCTCATCAATCCCCACGGCACCAAACAACTGATCGGTTAAGCCTTGGCCATTATTATTGCTGGCCATGGCATTTAAAACCTGCAAGATCAAAGCGCCATCGGCTTTTTCCATATTTTCAGAACCATGCCCAAACAGCAGCCATGACAGCTTTTCTGAATCGGGCACATTCGGATCAGAATACAAAGTCACTCGTGGCGAATAAGCTGAACCTTGCACTTTCACCCCCGCCTCAACCGCTAAATTGGTTCGCACCGCCAAAATATCCAAGCCTGGATTATCCAGCGGACCAATAAATGACAACACGCCGCGCTCAATATCGAGCTTTTGTCCGTAGGCTTTATACTCACCCTCTTCAACACTCACCGTGCCATGGGCGCTGAGCGCTTGATTACCACTGGCTTTAAGCCGCAATTGCCCAATCAAATCCGCGTCGAGCCCATAACCTCTAAAGCGGAAATTCTTGCCCAAATCAACGCCAATCTCAACACTGGCTGACATGGCTTTCTGTGTTTTTTTCGGTGCCGCACCTAACACCACCACATCGGACGACAAATGCGGTACATCGTTAGAAACAAACTGAATATCGCCCTCATCAGCAATAAACTGCCCGTTCACCGCCAAAGCGCCGTCGTGCATTGCCAATGTACCTTGGCCTGAAATCACCAACAGCATATCGGCCTTGCTAATTAAGGTAAATTTCTTAGCCGCCAATTTAATGGTTAAGTCCGGCTGCGCTTTGTCGGTTAAATCAATCCGACCGGAGCCTTCCACCGTACCGTTACCACTGCCATTAAACTTCATGGTTTTTAGCGTAATTTGCTGACCATCCAAGCCGACATCCAGCACACCGTCTCGCAAATGCACACCTAAAGCGGCATCTTTATACAGCAGACCCGTACCTTTAATTTGCCCGGCCAAAGTCACCTGATCACCCAGCGCAACACGACTCACATCCAAATGCGCACGACCACCCAATACCACCCCATCACCAACAAATGGTGAAAAGACTTTCAAATCAGGCAAATCGCCCACTAATGCAATTTTCATTGCTTGCAACGCTGAAACACGCCAGTTCGCGGCATCCAGTAAACCACTGGCCGTCATACCCAGCTGCCCATACAGTGGACTCGCCAACTGACTGCTGACATTAAATTGGTTTTGATTGATTTGCCCTTTCAATGCCAAAGCACTTAATGACAAAGATCGCTGCCCATCTTGCGCTCGCCACGTGAGATCACCACGCTGACGTTCTAAATTAAAACTGCCATTGATGGGTACGTTAGGCGCCAATTGAGTCAAGTCCCAGCGCCCCGCCAAAACTAAATCACTTTGCATGGTTTTATTGTCGATCAATGCCAGTGCATCACTTAAAACCAGCTGCTTAATCACCCCTTGCGTATTCATCGCCCCACTGCGCCAATCAAACTGGCCAATGTCAATGACACTCTGCCCCACTTTGAGGCTAGCCGTCGACAAGCGCAGCTGATCACCGCCTACGACCAGTGCGGCGCCATTTTGCAAATGAAACGGCAAAAAGGCCAAGCCATTTAAACGCTCAATCTGACCTTGCCAGACAAATCCGGCATTCAATCCGCCTTTGAGCAAAGCATCTAAAGCCAGCTCATGCTGATCTTTACTCCCTTTGGCCGTTAGCGTAATCATGTGTTGATCTTTACGCCCGCTCATTAAGACATTGGCGTTGGTTAATTGCAGACCTTCCATTTTTAATTGATTGATCGCTAAACGCAGTTCAATCGGCCCAGCCAAATCAGCCTGAATATTGGCAAATAAATCAGCACCACCAACCTCAACCCCCCATGGCGTACTCAATTGTTTTACATTGAGCGTACCCTGCACATTGGCTTGCTGCATGGCACCTGAAACCTGTCCCTTGCCGGTAATTACCCCTGCAAAGCCACGCCCCAACACCTGTAACTCAGGAAAATCAATTTGGTAATTTAGTTTGTCGTTGCTCTTGCCCAGCACACCCTGTAGTTCGAGTCGATTTTTACCTAAGGCCAACCACAATTGCTGCACATTTAATCGATCATTATCTAGCTTTAACTGGCCGGCACCAGACAAAGCCTGTTGATTGTAAATACTATTTAAAAGTTGATACTCAACATCCAAACGCAGCGTTGGCTCAATCTGGCCGCTGGCTTTGATTTGGCTATTAATTCGCCCTACTGGCGATGCCGCAATCAATTCGGCAGGATTAAACTGCTGCAATTGCGCGGTTAACGTAAAGTCATACGGTGCTTGTAAATTTAACTCGCCTTTGGCGGCCAATTGACTACTACCACGCTGCAAATCCAATTGGCGCACGGCAATTCGGCGCTGCTCAGTCGGTTTTATCCAGCCCAAATCCAACTTAAGTGCGGTTTTTAAGCGCTGATCTTTAATCTCACCTTGCACATTGGGCGCCAGCCACGGCCCTTTCACCGTCATCACCCCGCTCATTTGACTGGCCGCTTGTGGCGACCAAAATTGCGCAGGATCGATGCCTTGCAAGGCCAAATTAAGATCAAGCACTTCATCACGAATACCGCCAGTGGCCTTGAGCTGCCCATCCCCGGCAAACCCCATCTCCAACTGCTTAATCTGCAAATCATTACCGGCTAAATTAAGCCGAGCATTCAACGCCGCCAGCGGCAAACCCTGTCGATCTAAAGACCCGAGTTGATGATTTTTAAGTTGCAAACGCATCACCACCCCAGTTGAGCTAGGCTCAACTTGTAAGTTGGCGTCAATTTTGGCTTGTGGTGCCGCCGAGTTCCATGCGGCAGGATTAAACTGCTCCAGCTTAATTTGACCATGCTGCAACATTTGATAGGCATGCGCCGCAAACACATCCAATTTAACATCGACATTGGCGCGCACTTTGGCGGCATTTAAATCGGCCTTCACCGCCAACGCCCGCAAATCACCGAGCACTTGACCGACCGCAGTCAACTCCTGCCCTTCGAGCTGCCCAGCTAAGACAAACGAGCCCGCGGTGCGAAATGGCGCTTTACCCGACACATTCAGCGCCGCACTGAGCGTGCCTTGTGGGGCATGTAATTGGCTAATCGTAATGCGGTGTTCTTTACCATTACTATCAAAACCTGCTTGAATTTGCTTAATCGTTGGCGCACCACTGATTTGCAATTGCGCGATTCGCAACTCCAGCACTTGCAAACTTAAAGGCAGGGTTAAGTTTTGCGGTACCGGGCTGGGCTTGGCCATCGGCGGCGTCGGTTTCGTTTCTATCTGCAAGATACCTAAGCGCAATTCATTGATGTATAGCTTTCTAAGCAATAATGAATAAGGGCTCCAATCCAATACCCCGTGATCCAATTGCACTAAGGCACTCGGTGTATCCACTTTTAAATTGCGAACTTCCAATCGCGACCAAAACGAGCCCTGCAAAGATTGGATTGACACCATGCCGCTGCGATTAATCATTTCCACCAAACGGGCACGGCCATAATTGGAATCGAGCGCAAACAGCAGCCCCGCCAGCAAAGCAATACACAGCGTTACGCTCGCCACAACGCTCCAAAATACGCCACGTGCAATCTGCCGCGCTCGGCTATAAGTAGGCGGAGTCACCACCGCGACTGGGGTGGTTTCAGGCGTTAACTCGGGATTCAAAACGCAAGACCCATCGCAAATTGAAAGCGAAATTGAGATTTATCGATGCCGTAGGCAATATCCGCGCCGATTTGCCCCACCGGACTTAACCAACGCGCGCCAATCCCAGCGCCACGAACTGGATTTAATGTGCGCCAATCGGCGCCAGCGCCACCATAATCATAAAAAATGGCCGCACGCCAATCTTTGTAAACCAGATGTTGATATTCAATCGATGACGTTGCCAAAACGCGCCCTGGCACAACCGAACCATCGATATCAACCCCTAAAGATTGATAATCATAGCCACGCACGGAGCCCATACCACCGGCACGAAACAACCATTCTGTCGGCACGCCAATCGCGCTGCTGGTAAAAGTTTGTCCCAGCTCCAACCGTAAAGCCAAAATGCCTTCTTGCCCAATCTTGTTGTAGTGAATGGCATTGCCATAAGCGCGGACAAAACTCACATCACTCATGACTTGCTCAGAAGCGCCACCAATTTCAGCTTGCAGCATATAGCCATGCCGTGGGTCTTTTAAGCTATCTAAATCGCGAACAATCGTCTTGTAATTTAAAGTCAAAGAATGCGGACGATCACTACTGCCATTGCTAATTTGGCGACGTTCAGCCAGATACTGTAGCGAAATATAATGCTCTTGCCGGCGTTCAATCCAATTGCGCGACACCCCAATTCGATAATTGTCCGACTGCAAGCCTTCAATATCTGAGCTGGCATAATTGATATAACCGTTATGCTCCCAACCGCTCGACACTTTAGGAATGGCCACGGCGATATCAAACAGCTGTTCTTTTTGTTTAATTTCAAGCTTGGAATTAAATATCCAGCCACGATCAAACAAATTTAAATAACGATAATCCACCCCAGCTTGCGCGCCAGTATTGGTGCTGTAACCCAAATTCGTACTGACTTTATTTAAGGGCGACTCTTGCACATCAATTTGTACTGGCGCAATAAACGGCGCATCGGCAGGCAAACTCACATCGACCAAGGCCGAAGCAAAATGCGGTAAATTTTGTAATTCAGTTTGTAAATTGAGTAATTGACTGCGCCGATACGGCGCCCCTTCTGGCAAGTCAACCAGATCACGAACCAGTTTTTCTGGGTAGCGCTGTAAACCATGGATTTGTACTGGGCCATACACATACGCTGGGCCACTGTCCATCGTGATATTCAATTGTGCCGTCTTTAATTCAGGATCAATGATGGCCTCACTCGAACTCATCACCGATGCGGGGTAATCTCGCGCCATAAACGACGCTAAAGTGCGTTTTTTTAAATCATCCCATTCGCTTTGCGTAAAAGACGTGCCAATGATCGCGTCGCTACGCTCTTGAAAGCGAGATTCTAGTACCGCCAAACGTTCCGGATTGTCCTGCACCGCACCGCTTACATTGAGTTTGGCGCCATGAATCACCACCGGCTCACCCAGCTCGACTTGGATATACACCACGGTTTGCCCTTGTTCGGTTTTCATTTCCGATACCGTTTTGGTATTGAAATACCCTTGCGTGGCGAGTAAATCGGCTACCGCTTGCGGCAAAAACTCAAGTGAACGGCTTAATTGCTCTGGCGAATTACGTGGACTGTCCTTGAGCTTAAAGATCTCAAGATACTGCTCAAGTAACGATGACACACTTGAATCGGCGCGCAGCACGACGCGATAAGTAAACGGCGCTTCAGCCGCCGCAACCGTCGTAGAAAAGACCAACAAACCGGCGCCAAGCGGATAGAAAAGAGATGAATTAAACAAGACAAAACCATGATTCACGCAAAATGCTACTTTACCCAAACTCAAGCAATTTAGCTGCATTATCGTGCGATAAACAAAAAAATCCCGACTTGTCTTGCGTAATAAAACACAAGTCAAAGTCGGGCACAGGAGGATGGAGTCGATAACGCAACTTTCGCTGCGGGTACTACGGTTACTACATGAAATCGGTGCTTAGCGCTGAGTCAATTTCCAGCCATAAGACTTAACCAGCAATTGTTGCTGAAATTCAATGTTTTTGATCATTTTGAGTAAGCCACGCATGGTGTTTCTCCTTAAGTTATCCGGCTGAACCAACCGGCCTTGCTGTGTTTCTTTCGATGTACGTACTTTAACAAAACTACCCAGACTATGCAAGTCTTTTTGTACTTAAATTACGTATTTAATAACCATTACAAACAACTACAAGTACATAAATATGATCATAAACCATATATATCAATCACTTAACATGTAACAAACACCAAATAATGAAAAATACAAATGTAGCAATACTACATTTAACTCAAAAAATACATTACAAAGAATATCTTGAAGAGTAAGCAAAAAGAAAAGCCCCAACCTAAATCAGGTCGGGGCCGCATCGTCATGGGGCGTACTATCTACGATTTGATCGTACTCAGTCGTTTAGCCGGCGGATTTAACGACGCCACGGACTATTTTTATGCTTTTAATAAAGCGGCCTTTAAACTATCGCTGACCGGCGATTTACCCAGCCAGATCGATAGCATTGCGCTAGCAATTGCATCGCCTGTAATCAGGCCAGCCACCTGACCACGAACCTGTACTTTCACCCCCTTGCCCGGCAAAAAGTCCAACACAATCACATCGCCCTTATTGGCAACCTTAATATCCGTAAAGATTTTCTCTAGCTCAGCCACCTTGGGGGCAAGCGCCTTCAATTGGGCGGCATTAAGATTGTCTTGCAGCCCTTCTAATAAAGCCTGATACAAACTCGCCGACTCCACATTGCGCAGCATATCCAATTGAATCCGTCTTGGCGTAGTCGCATTAATAATCGCGTTCGCGTCATTGCTTTTGGCCGTGGTGTATAAAGCCGCCACATACACTTCAAAAACCATTTTCTTGCGAATACCGGCGCCATTTAACACCAAAGGTGTTTCGGCCACGCTCACCTTCTCTGGCAAGTTAACGCCCGCCACTTCAAGCGCAAATGCCGAATTGGCCAATAACCCTGCCAAAGCCATTGCCGTGATTTGTTTTTTCATTGCGTTCTCCAAAAAAAAAGCCCGCTTTCAACTCAGCGGGCTTTAGATAAATTGAATTCAAAATGAATCGCTTATAAAACTTGCAAAATACCAGCAGCACCCATACCGGTGCCGATACACATCGTCACCATGGCATAGCCTGATTTGCCTTGACCGCGCAAGCCATGAATCGCCGTTGCAGCGCGAATTGCACCCGTCGCCCCCAAAGGATGACCCAAGGCAATGGCGCCACCATGTGGATTGACAATCGACATATCCAAATTCAAATCACGACTCACCGCCAGCGCTTGCGCGGCAAATGCTTCATTGAGTTCAATCCAAGCCAAATCAGACAAATTCAAACCGGCTTGTTTTAAAGCTGCAGGAATCGCTTCTTTCGGACCAATCCCCATAATCGCCGGTGGCACGCCTTTCACCGCAAAAGAAACGTATTTAGCCAATGGCGTGAGATTAAATTCTTTGAGGATTTTTTCTGAAACCAAAATCAATGCCGCAGCACCGTCAGACATTTGCGAGCTATTACCGGCAGTCACACTGCCTTTGGCGGCAAATACGGTTTTCAGTTTAGCCAGACCTTCCAAGCTCGTGTCAGCGCGTGGGCCTTCATCATTGAGCAAGGTTTTGTTAATCAACTCCACTTCGCCGGTGGCCAAATTGGGTACGCGATACGTCACATCAATCGGTGCGATTTCCGCGTTAAATTTACCTTCAGCAATCGCCGCCAAAGCACGGCGGTGCGATTCAACAGCAAAAGCGTCTTGATCTTCACGACTTACCTGCCATTGCTGCGCCACTTTTTCCGCAGTCAAACCCATGCCGTAAGCAATCGCTACGTTTTCATCGGTGTCAAAAATACTCGCGCCCAATGACAATTTATTGCCACCCATTGGCACCATCGACATCGACTCTGTACCTGCCGCAATCATCACATCGGCTTCGCCTAAACGAATTTTGTCGGCAGCCAGCGCCACGGCATTAATGCCCGACGAGCAAAAACGATTAATCGTAATGCCGCCCACGGTATTGGGCAGACCGGCCAGCAGCGCACCAATCCGCGCCACATTCATCCCTTGCTCGCCTTCTGGCATGGCGCAGCCAGCCACCACATCCGACACCAAAGCTGGATCGAGCGATGGCACTTGCGCCATCGCGGCTTTCAATACATGCGCCAATAAATCATCCGGGCGAACACCCTTTAGCATGCCGCGCGGCGCTTTGCCCACTGGCGTGCGCACTGCGGCAACAATATAAGCTTCTTGAATCTGTTTGCTCATTTTGAATTCCTAAAATTTGGCAAAACCTGAATCCACGACCGGCACAATAGGGAATTTGGCCGTGGGTTCACGTTTGATTTTTAATTTGCGATCAACCTACCAACGCTTTTTAATGCGCCGTTAACGGGCCGTTATCGCCTTGTCGTACCTGCGCTGCGCTCGGTACGACAATGATCAATTTCTCAGTGGTTTATTAAATTCAATCATGTGCATGATCCGCTCTTGGGTTTTACCTTTTTGCAGCAAGCCCATAAAGCGTTCACGCTCTAATTTCAAGATCCAATCTTCGTCGACCAAGGTACCGGCATCGACATCGCCACCGCAGACGATTTCGGCAATTTGTACGCCAATATGGAAGTCGTACTTACTAATAAAGCCGCCTTCGAGCATATTGACCAATTGCGCACGAATCGTTGCTGCGCCTGAGCGACCGGCAACAGCGAATGCTTTCGGACGTACTGGCGGACGGTAGCCGGTGGCCGCCATCGCGGTCACTTGCGCCTGCGCCACATACAGCAACTCATTGGCGTTCATCACAATCACGTCGGATTCTTTCAGATAACCGATTTGCTGACCTTCTTCCGCGCTGGTACCCACTTTGGCCATGGCCATCGCGAGGTAATAATCTTTGAGCACTTCTAAAATATTGCCGTTACGGGCTAAACGCGAAGCGCGCAGGGCAAATTCTTTACAACCACCACCCGCTGGCAATAGACCGACGCCAACTTCAACCAAGCCGATATAGGTTTCAACATGCGCGACAACACGAGCGCAATGCATTAAGAATTCACAACCGCCACCAAAGGCATAACCTTGCGCTGCGCCCACCACCGGTACTTTGGCGTATTTAATGGCTTGCGAGGTTTTTTGAAATTCAAACACCATCCGCTCAAGCGCAGCAAAATCGCCACTCATAAACGCTGGACCCATACTCATCAAATCCGCACCAACTGAAAACGGCGCCGTAGAGTGCCAAATCACCAAACCTGGGTGGTATTGCTCGGCAATCTTGATTGACTCTTGGATACCGGCCAATACGTTGGCACCGACACAATGCGCCTTGGTTTTAAAGCTCAGTACCGGCACGCCAGCCGTGGTTAAATTGCTCGGCGGCATCCACATCCGAACGCTGTCGTTTTCGTAAATGGTTTCACCAAAGTCAGGCTCAGCTTCGCCCAGTACTTTCGGTGGATACAATTGACGCTCGTATACTGGCAATGTTGAACGACCAACCAACTCTTGCGTCACCGCATTGAGTGAACCGGCTGGGGTATGTACGCCATCGCGCGCCATAACCCAAGCTGGCAATGGGGTGCTCGACAAAGTTTTGCCCGCAGCGATGTCTTCATTAATCGCAGCAGCAATAGTTTGCCAGCCGGCCGCTTGCCACATTTCAAACGGGCCTTGCTCCCAGCCAAAGCCCCAACGAATGGCAAAATCAACATCGCGTGCATTGTCAGCGATGTGTTCCAGTTGCACAGCGATGTAATGCCAAACATCACGCAAGCAAGCCCACAAAAATTGTGCTTCTGGCAAGTTGGAAGCGCGCAGCGACGCTACCTTGGCGGCAAAATCAGTATTTTTTAGTAAAGCTTTCACTTCATCAGACGCTTTTTGACCACCGGCGATGTACTCACCGGTGCTCGGGTCCAGCATCAATACGTCTTTGCCGACTTTCTTAAAAATACCTTGGCGGGTTTTTTGCCCTAATGCACCAGCAGCAATCAGTTGCTCTAGCCATTCGGGTGATTTGAACAAGGCATGCCATGGATCGGCTTGCAATGTATCGGTCATGGTTTTAACCACATGGGCAAAGGTATCTAAGCCCACCACATCGGCAGTACGGAATGTCGCTGATTTTGGCCGACCCAAACGTGGGCCAGTTAAATCATCGACCACATCAAAACGGATGCCGAAGTTTTTAGCGTGCTCAATCGTCGCCAACATCGAGAACACACCAATCCGATTGGCGATAAAGTTAGGGCTATCTTTGGCGCGAACCACGCCTTTACCTAAACGTAGCGTGAGGAATGTTTCTAGTGCATCAAGGGTATCGGCCTGGCAACCTTTAGTGGCAATGAGCTCAACCAGATACATATAGCGCGGCGGATTAAAGAAATGAATGCCGCAAAAACGCGATTGCAGCGCAGCCGGTACATTCGCAGCCAAAGCTTCAATCGATAAACCTGAGGTATTACTGGCTAAAATCGCATGCTCAGCCAAATGTGGCGCGATTTTGGCATATAAATCGGCCTTCCAATCCAAGCGCTCAGCAATGGCTTCAATCACCAAATCGCAATCGGCCAATAAAGCCAAGTCGCTACCATAGTTGGCAGGCACGATGCCATCAATCCGGCTGGCAGACATCAATGGGGCTGGTTTTAATTTTTTAAGATTATCTAAAGCTTTGAGTGAAATCGCATTGGGATTGCCAGTTGCTGCGGGCAAATCAAATAATACGGTATCAATCCCAGCATTGGAGAGATGCGCTGCAATTTGCGCGCCCATCACGCCTGCCCCTAAAACTGCCACTTTGCGAATTGGCATTGTCAAACTCACACTCATAATCACTCTCTTCGCAGGCCAGCCCTGCAGCTATTCGGTTAGATTTTCTTTTCGTGCCCAAAGCCTTCGCTCTGGGCACAATCTAGAGTTAGAAACGATAGTTGTATTGCATACCCAAGGTCACTGAATTAACGCTGTAATTACCGTTAATTGAGCCACCTGAGACTTCAGTTGGATCTAAAGGTTTACGATTAATGCTTGAGCTTTTTAGATGAACATAAATGGCCGCAAGGTCAATCGAATTGTTTTTGTCAATATTGTAACGAGCGCCCAAGGCATACCAAATCCGGTCGCTATCGGGAATGCTGGCAATGCGCTCAGCATCATTGGCTTCAGGCGATTGGTCATACGCTAAACCGGCACGGAAAGTCCAAGTTTGATTCGGCGTATAAATGCCGCCCACTGAATAACGGCTGGTATCGCGCCAGCGAGTCACTGTCACTGAATCGGCATTACCCGGAGATTTAATCCGGATTTCGTCAAAGCGCGAGTGACCTGTCCAGGTGTAATCAGCAGTCATCGCCCATTCAGGGTTAAATTGGTGAAAGCCATTAATCGAGAATGATTCTGGCGTTTCAACCGACAATGTTGCTGCTCGATTTTGTAAAGCAGGGGATTTGCCCACGGTCGATTGCAGTGCGCTTGGCACCTTAAAGGTCAAATCACCTTCCAAGGTATGTTTAATTTTTGAGCGATACGCCACCCCCACTCGGGTGTCCTCACTTAGATTAAACAAAGCACCCAAGTTAAAACCGTAGCCAATATCGTTACCCTTCACTTCGGACTCACCGTCAAAAGCGGGATTACCAAAAAACGCTGGGTTTTTCGTTGCCGTACCGAGGTCCAAGGCTTTACTAATTTGACCATTAATATATTGCACACTAACACCGGCACCGAGCGCCACCGTGTCG
Organism: Deefgea piscis; assembly: GCF_013284055.1. Classification (NCBI taxonomy): domain Bacteria; kingdom Pseudomonadati; phylum Pseudomonadota; class Betaproteobacteria; order Neisseriales; family Chitinibacteraceae; genus Deefgea; species Deefgea piscis. The sequence goes on from NZ_CP054143.1 coordinate 3,030,491, forward strand.
TTCACTTTGTAAGAGATCGATGGATTCACATTAATCGTTTCGATCTTGCTTTCTAAAGCTTGGTAGCGACCCACCCAGCCTGCTTCGTAATTGGTGTGTGAGCCAAATGGTACAAACACCCCAACACCGACGTTCACCTGATCATTCACTTGATAGGTAGCGTACAAATGTGGCACGGCTGTAGTTTGGCCAAAACTACCCCCATTACCACCCGTCACCGGTTTACCGGTGGCGGTAGTGGTTTTGATATTGGTGTACTCGCCATTCGGGATCACCACATTGAGTACGCCAGTGACTTGCGTTCCTTCAAGGCGGCTCATACCGGCTGGATTATAAAAAATGGTTGTCGCGTCCATGACTTCGGCAGCGCCGGAGTTGGCGACACCCTGATTACTCGCACTTTGGGTACCAAAGTGGTAGCCCGAAGCCAAAACTGAGGCAGAGCTGAGAAACAAACTAGTTGCACCGATCACTTTCATTGAACGCACAAGCATCTTCATTTTTATATCTCCAAGGGTTTTGTTGTACCACATACAATGTAAGCTTTTATTAGCTTACTCTTATATTACACAATCACTCGGTGAATGGCCTCAGAATCTGCATGCATTAACTGTGCATCAAAATCATCCACCATAATCACTTCCCGCTTGAGACGACGAGCACGCACCACTGCGGCGTGTTCTTCTGCTGTGATCAATCCCTGATTCAAGGCTTCTTGTAAGCGAGCCTGAGCCACAATCGCTTTCAACTTGCCTTCGCGCTGCGCACGGCGCAATTTGTTCTCGATGGCTTCAGTCGCAATCACGGCCTTCAAGGCATGCTCCAAAACACCAATCGAATCGTTTTCATCACTTGAGCGGTACATGAATTGCACCAAGCGATCACGCGATGCAGAAGGCTCCATCAAGCTACGGGCAATATCAGTACCCACCGTGTCTGCCGGCTGGCGCATAGACATGCCGCATGGGAATACCAGCTTACGTACACACCATGCCAACGCCCGATTCGGGTGATTCGCCAAAAAGCCATTCATCGCTTCCTGACAATCGAAGAGCGCGGTTTCCACTGCCCAACGTACCAATGGACGATCTTCTGTCGGTTGGCCATCATCATTAAATTTCTTTAATGCGGCAGTAGCGATGTATAAATTTGACAACATATCGCCCAAACGAGCCGAAAGTTTCTCTTTAAATTTAAGGCTACCACCTAACGTTGCCATCCCCATATCGGCCAAGAAAGCAAATGCTGACGAGAATCGAACGATGTCACGATAGTGCTGTGCGGTCGGGCCAGACACTGGCACGCTAACAAAACGCGCACCGGTCAAACCTAACCAGCAGCTACGCACCAGATTAGAAACTGCAAAACCAATGTGGCTAATTACTGCATCATCAAAAGCAGGTAAATCTTTATTCATTGCCGCTTTAAGTTCACGCAGCACAAACGGATGGCTACGGATTGCGCCTTGACCAAAGATAATCATGCTGCGAGTCAGAATATTGGCGCCTTCTACCGTAATTGCAACAGGTATAGCGTGGTAACCCAGCGCCAAGTAGTTGCGTGGCCCAATACATACCGCTTTACCCGCATGTACATCCATGGCGTCATTCAGCGTTTTACGCATTTTCTCAGTATTGTGATATTTCAAAATACCGGAAATCACCGATGGTTTTTCACCTGAATCAAGGCCAGTCAATGCCAAGCGTTGCGCGGCATCCATCTGATAGGTAAAGCCACCAATACGGCCCAATGCTTCATCCACGCCTTCAAAGCGACCAATCGACAAACCAAACTGGCTACGAATACGGGCGTAAGCACCGGTGGTATAAGACGACAGCATGCCGGTCGCCACAGACATCGCTGGCAATGAAATGCAGCGGCCCACTGACAAGCACTCGACCAACATTTTCCAACCTTTACCGACGTAATCTTGACCACCGATAACCCAATCCATCGGAATAAACACGTCCTTACCCCAGTTCGGGCCATTTTGGAACGCGCTAGTACCTGGGTAGTGGCGACGACCAATTTCAACGCCTTTGTGCTCAGTTGGAATCAAAGCGCAAGTAATGCCGATGTCTTCTTTGCTACCCAATAGGTGATCTGGATCGTACAGCTTGAATGCCAAGCCCAAGATAGTGGCGACTGGACCCAAGGTGATATAGCGTTTTTCCCAGGTCAAGCGAATACCGAGTACGTTGTCATGGGCGATACCCGTGCGCGGATCGGTATAGCTGCCGCGTGTCACGATACCAAAGTCAGGAATACCACCGGCATCAGAGCCGGCTTCTGGGCTAGTCAAGGCAAAGCATGGAATCTCTTCACCGACCGCCAAGCGTGGCAAGTAATAATTCTTTTGGGCTTCAGTCCCATAATGCTGCAGCAACTCACCCGGTCCGAGTGAATTAGGCACCATCACTGTCACCGCTGCAGAACCCGAACGGGTGGCGATTTTAGTGACGACGCGAGCATGCGCGTAATTACTAAATTCTTTACCGCCGAATTCTTTTTTAATAATCATGCCCAAAAAGCCGTTTTTCTTAATGAAATCCCAAGCTTCTGGCGGTAGATCTTTGTCTTTTTGCGTGATTTGCCAATCATTGAGCATCGCGCATAACGTTTCGGTCGGGCCGTTTAAAAACGCCTCTTCTTCTGCGGTCAGTGTTGGCTTGGCATATTGATGCAGTTTGTCAAAATCAGGCTTGCCCGAGAACAAATCGCGATCCCACCATACCGTACCGGCATCAACGGCTTCTTGCTCGGTTTGTGACATGGGTGGCGTGATTTTGCGGAAAATACTAAACAAAGGCCCAGTAATCAAAGCACGACGTATTGGCTTGAAGTTCAGGATAATCAACAGCGCGATCAACATACCCAATACAATTGGATTTAAACTTTGCTGATAAAAAGCATAAGCTGCCCCGATCAAAATCAGTAAAGAACTCCACCACAGTGGCGCGCGGGAATAAGCAAGTACCCCGAGTAAAGCCACAACTGCAACAATGCAGATAAAAATTGACATGATTAACTCCAAGTGGCAACTAAACGGCAGCAGGGCTATTTAAGCCTGCAGCAATGAAAGGTAATAACATCTGTGCAACTAACTGCGGATCACGGGCATTCACCAAAGACTGGGTCATAAATAAGCGCATCACATTATTACCAGCGAATGCGTTAAACATGGCGCTGGTCATAAAGTGAAAGCGCCAACTCACTTCCTGACTCGATAAATGCGGCAAAGCCTGCCCCAACGCTTCAAGATAACGACGCGTTAACTCGCCATAGCGTTGCGGCAATTTTTCTTTTAATACGGGATTGGGTTCAACATAACTACGCGCCAGCAACTTCACGAAAATCAGCCCGCCGTGCGCAGGATTACTCCCCATTTCCATCGCGGCAGACATAAATGCCTCGGCGACTTCGGTGGCGGTAAAGTTGTTTTTACTACTGGTGAGTTGATTGATTTTGTCGAGAGAAAGGCGAGCAAAAGGCTCGGCTCGGCGCTCAAATACCGCTTGAAACAAGCCTTCTTTGGAACCGAAATAATAATTCACTGCCGCAATATTGACCTGTGCCGCGCCAGTGATTTGCCGCATCGACGTGCCGGAAAAACCATGCTCAACGAACAAGATTTCTGCCGCATTTAAGATGCGTAATGATGTTTCTAGTGCCTTCCCCGTTTCCATGCCAGACCCCATGTAATAACTTGACTTGCATCAACTTCAAACGACTGTTTGAAAATTAAATCGAGCCACTACATCTGTCAAGCCTGTCACAGCAATCTAGGGAAGATACCTAGTTGTTTTGCAAAATTCGCCACACTCCTTGTTGCAAATCAGCAAATGTCGTCCGAGCATCAGCCGCCAGATCGACACATTGCTTCTGCCAACACATCACCGCAAGCCGCAAATCGTCATGGTGATCTGGCCAATCGATTCGCGCCAATAACTCAGCCAATAAATGGCCAAAAGCACGTATTTCAATGCGCTCTAGCGCCGCTGCCCACTCTGCATCTGGCGAATAAAACGACGCCGCGCCAAAATCACCCAAATAAGCTCGGCCATCGGGGTGATGCAAAATATTATGTGCATATAAATCACCATGCAAAATGCCACGCTGATGCAAATGCCGCGCCGCATCGGCAATGCCATGCGCCACGAGCAAGGCGGCACGCCAAGTAAACCGTAAATCGCTGGCGTACACATCGCTAATACATGTTTTTAAACTTGGAGGTGCCGCCAATACGGTAAATTCAGGCGAAATCAACGGCAATACCAAGCCATCCCCCGCAGGATGCGCTAGCAATTGGGCATACACCCCGATTAAATGCGGATGCTCTCCTGCAGCGCGGCACACCGCCATTTCGGTGTGCGGCCAACCGTCGCTGGTGACTGCGCCTTTAAATAACTTGATAGCGACTTCGCGCGGTTCTGCGTGATGCCATTGCGCTTGATAAATGGTGCCAGACGCCCCTTCTCCGAGCTTTTGCCCGAATGTCACCTCCGACGCATTCACGCTCGCAACGTCATCCTTCTCATTCAGTTCGAACGCGGCATTAAATGGATTACCACCGATCGCCAACCACGCCAACCGCGGCAACTGCAATAAGCACTCAGGAAACGCCGTTAATTGATTGGCCGCCAACCGGATTAAGGCCAATTGCTGGCAGTGCGCTAACGCAGCGGGCAGTGCTGCCAAGCGATTGCCTGCCAACATCAGTTTTTCTAACTCATGACAGCGCCCGATCGAGCTAGGCAGTTCAGTAATTTGATTGTCCGTGAGAATCAACCAGCGCAAATGCGGCGGAAATGCTTCGGCAGCGACATGCGCAATTTGATTGGATTTAAAACCAATCATCGTCAGTGACGGGCATTGCCCCAATACCGCGGGGAGCTCAGCAAAGCGATTTTCAGAACAAAAAATCACTTCTAAATGCCGCAGGCGTGGCAAATCGGCAGGCAAGCTCGATAGCTGATTTCCGGATAGATTAAGGATTTTAAGGGTGTCGGCCAGAGCAAAAATCTCGCGCGGAAACTCAGTCAAACCACAGCTAAGATCTAAGCGGGTACAGCCTTGCAAGGCACCGGCTTTTAATTGCGCCAGAGTACTCAAACCCGCGGGCATTAAATCACTTCACCATCAAGGTAAAACCAGCGCCCATCTTCGCGAACAAAACGGCTGTGCTCGCTCAAGCGATACGCCACCGTGCCGACTTTATAGCGCGCAACAAAGCTCACTTCACCCTCATCGCCTTGCTCGGCTGCAAAACTCACTTTCAAACTTTGCCACTTCACGGCGTCATCTTCACTTACGCCTAAATCATCAGGGCGGGTCGAAGGGTGCCAAGTGGCGTTTAGATAATCCGTTAATTCAAGCACGTACGCGCTATAGCGAGAGCGCATCAGGCTTTCAGGCGTCGGCGCAGCAAGACCGGCATGATAACGACCACAGCAGCGGCCATAGGTTGCAGGTAAGCCACACGGGCAAATCGATTGGGCAGAAACGGTCATTTTCAGAGTCATAAATCAATTCAAGGCGAGTAAACTGGCGTATTGTTGAAATAAATCGAAAATAAGGCAATGAAAATAAACACCAACCCCAATAAAATTGCGGCGGCCATCTTTGATATGGACGGTTTATTGATTGATAGTGAGCGAATGGCCTTAAGCTGCTGGCATGATGCCGCCGAACAATTAGGCCACGCCATTGCCGCCGAGATTCCACTGGGCATGATTGGCATGCACTCATCAAAAACCGAAGCGTATTTGCACGCGGCACTCGGGCCGCATTTTCCAGTCGCTCAATTGCGCGCAACAACGCACGAAATCTACCTCGCCCGCAGCCATGAAACGATCAATTTACGTCCCGGCGTGATCGAATTACTCGACTTTTTAACCCACAGCGCCATTCCCTGCGCGGTTGCCACCTCAACGAAACGCGCCATGGCCAATCACCACCTCACCATTAGCGGTTTATGGCCTTATTTTCAACTTGCCGTTTGCGGCGATGAAATCATTCATCCCAAACCGGCCCCCGACATTTACCTTAAAGTGATCGCACAACTGGGCGTGCATGCGGCCAATTGCGTGGTTTTTGAAGACTCGAATTTCGGCGCACAAGCTGGCCATGCTGCTGGATGTCGAGTCATTATGGTGCCCGATTTACTTCCTGCAACCGAGCAAACACAAGCGTTAGAGATTGAAATAGTTGATTCACTCAGCGCTGCGCGATCCATCTTGGAGCAAGGTCATGCCTAAAAAGAAAGATTTTTTACACTCAATCGCTAAGCAACTGATCGTATTGGATCGCGCCAAAAATAAAATCATCAAAGACAAGAACAGCGAAGCACTGCATCAATTTAGAGTCGCCTTACGCCGTTTACGCTGCTTGCTGCCGATTGTTTTAAAATCCAACAAAAAACTCGACGCGGCGATTTTACAAGCATGGCAAGCGCTCGCCAAACTCAGCAGCCCAACACGCGATGCGGAGGTGATGCTGACTTTACTGGGTAAAGACATCAATGCCGCACAATTTAATTCACTCAGCAAAGCTTACGTCGAAGGCATTACGATCTTAAAAGCCGCACTCCGTACCAGTGACGTCGCTACTTTAGCCATGAGCACCTTGCAGCATTGCCAGCGGCGCATCCAAAAAACCAGTAAAACGCAGTTAAAACATCAGGTGGTACGGCAAGCCCGCCAGCAAATCCAAGCGCTAAGCCGCAAAACAAGTTCCTCAGCATCAATGGCACAATGGCATCAACGTCGCGCGCATATCAAACATTTGCGTTACTTAAATACGCTAGCGACAACGTGGTTGCCGACTCGCTTTCATGCACTATCACCCGCACTCAAAACGGCACAAACTTCATTGGGTGAATTGCACGACGCCAGCGTTTTAGCGCTGTGGCTAGGAAAAAAACGCGTAAAAAAATCGCACTGGCTCAATGCACAGCGCGATTGGAAAAAGCTCAACGTTCAACTGGGGTATATCCATCAATAGCATTAAATATCACGGCTACAAATAGATACCCATAAGGCGAAGAGATTTACTCTTCGCATTGCATTCGCTTAATGCTTACCAGTACTACCAAAACCGCCTTCTCCGCGATCACTCGCGGCAAATTCATCGACGATATTAAAGCCTACTTGCACTACCGGCACGATCACCAATTGCGCAATGCGCTCTAAAGGTTGGATCGTAAACGTGGTATTGCCTCGATTCCATACCGAAACAAAGATTTGCCCTTGGTAATCAGAATCAATCAGACCGACCAAATTGCCTAACACGATGCCATGCTTATGCCCCAAGCCTGAACGCGGCAAAATCATCGCCGCCAAGCCGGGATTATCCAAGTGCAAGGCCATACCCGTGGGCACCAAGGTGGTTGCGCCGGGCGCTAATTCGATCGGCGCAGTCAAACAAGCGCGCAAATCCAATCCTGCGGCACCTGCTGTGGCATAGGCCGGCAAATTATCTTTTAAGCGTTCGTCTAAAATTTTTACATCGATCGTGGTCATAAGTATTTCCTAAAAACATTTAAATTAAACAATGACCTAGAGTCTGTTGACATCTGACTTGCCAAAGCCAGCAAACCCTTAGTCGATTGAACTCAATCAGTCGCCAGCACCTAGCTGAGTCAATTTTAAGCGGGTAAACCCATTTTTATTTTTCTAATTGCGCTGCGTCGTACAAACGGGTGATATGCGCGATAAGTTTGCGTGCAATGTCGATTTTAGGTGCGCGCGCTAAACGCGTTTCACCGCTGTCATCCAGCAACACAATTTCATTATCATCATGCCCCATCGCCGTCTGCACTAAATTGGCCGCCAACAACGGCAGTTTTTTTCGTTTACGTTTGGCTTCGGCGTATTCCAATAGATTTTCAGATTCAGCGGCAAAACCGACGCAAAATGGTGGATTTTCTTTGGCGGTCATATTGGCCAAGATATCCGGATTGGGCGCGAGCTCTAGCGTTAAAATATGCGCGTCTTTTTTGATTTTTTGCTCAGATGGATTGAGCACGTAGTAATCAGCCACGGCGGCCACCGCGATAAAGATATCCGCCGCAGCCACTTCGGCCTCAACCGCAGTGAGCATTTGCTGCGCACTCAAGACATTAATACGCCGCGTCCCTATCGGTGTTGGCAACGCCGTTTCACCCGACACCAACACCACCTCAGCGCCCGCTTCCGCCGCTGCGCGCGCAATCGCGTAGCCCATTTTGCCTGAGCTGCTATTGGTAATACCGCGCACCGCATCAATTCGCTCAAACGTAGGCCCTGCAGTGAGCAGCACCCGTTTACCGAGTAAACGTTTCGGCTGCAGACTGGCTTCGAGTAATTCAAAAATTTGCGCCGCTTCCAGCATCCGGCCATCACCGACCTCGCCACACGCTTGCTCACCGGAGCCCGGCCCCAAGATGGCCACGCCATCGGCACGCAATTGCGCCACATTGCGCTGATTGGGGGCGTTTTCCCACATTTGCTTATTCATTGCCGGTGCAACGAGCAATGGGCAAGTCCGCGCCGCGACCAAGGTCGACAATAAATCATCACAATGCCCTTGCGCGATTTTGGCCAACATATCGGCCGATGCCGGCGCAATCAATACCGCAGCCGCGCCACGGGTTAAATCAATATGCGCCATATTATTGGGCATACGCGCATCCCACTGATCCACAAACACTGGATGGCCTGACAATGCTTGAAACGTCACAGCGCCAACAAAATGCGTTGCCGCCTCGGTCATAACCACATGGATTTGATAACCGGCCTTGACCAACAGCCGCGTTAATTCTGCCGATTTATACGCGGCAACGCCGCCGGTAATGCCCAATACAATTTTTTTATGACTCACAGTGTAAGCCTCTGCTATAGCGAATATCCGAAGTTTACCAAGAAACGCCGATGTCTATCACCGATTGGCCTGCAGATTCTCGTCCACGGGAAAAATTACTTCGCCATGGCGCAGTGGCACTTAATGACGCTGAATTACTGGCGATTTTTTTACGCGTGGGGATTGCCGGTAAAAGCGCCGTCGATTTAGCACGTGATTTGCTACAGCATTTCGGCTCATTACAAGCTTTATTTCAAGCCAAGCTCGATGATTTTGCGCACATTAACGGCATTGGCGATGCCAAATATGCCCAATTACAAGCGGTACTCGAAATGAGCCGCCGTGCGCTATGTGAAGAACTCAAAGCGCGCGATACGCTGAGTAGCCCCAGTGCAGTGCGGGATTTTTTAAAGCTGCGGCTGCGCGGCCTCAATCATGAAGAATTTCATGGCTTATTTTTAGACAACAGCCACAAACTGATTGCCGCCGAGATTTTATTTAAAGGCACGCTCACCGAAACCCGCGTTTACCCCCGAGAGCTGGCGCGGCGCGCGTTAGAGCTCAATGCCGCTGCGCTGATCGTCGCGCACAATCATCCTTCAGGCCACGCTGAGCCCTCACCGGCTGACATTTTACTCACCAGCCAATTGCAACACGCTTTGGCGCTGCTGGACATCAAACTACTCGATCACTTTATCGTCGCCGCCCACCGCGTAGTGTCTTTGGCCGAACTGGGCCATTTATAGCGCCGACGCTAAACCCCAACCACCGGTAACGGGCTTCGTAGCAAAAATGCAACATGCATTCAAACAACCATTTTAAAAATAAACACCACTCCCGAGCCTAAACTGCACGTCCCCAAACCCGAAAATCCATCACCCGCAACACGCCTCAAAACACCGCAGAACGTAGCTATCTGGCGTATTTCTTTCAATTAACAAACAAACCAGCAATGATTGACTCGCTCCTAGCAACTGTCACCCCTACAATATGTAAGAACTGTTGCGGTCGAGATACAGGAAAACACTGATTTCTAGTCGCTGATTGCGAAAGCAAGATTGATTGCCTTTAAATGGCAATAGTACCCAAACAACCGTAATTAATAACAACACCCAATCTCGGAGATTCACGATGACCATCGCTCGCCTCAGCCTCATCGCTGCCGCTATTTTGTCGATTACTGCCTGCGGCAAACAACAACCGGCCGACACGGCCAGCGCCCCAGCATCTGCACCCGTTACGGTTGAAGTGGAAACCGACATCATCAAAATTGGTCAAGCCTCGCCAATGACCGGCAATATCGCCCACTTAGGTAAAGACAACGAACATGGCGTGCAAATGGCCATCGACGAAATCAACGCCGCTGGCGGTGTGGATATTGCTGGCAAAAAAATGAAAATTGAATTGGTGTCAGAAGACGACCAAGCCGACCCGAAAACCGCCACCACCGTCGCTCAGCGCTTTGTTGACCAAAAAGTCAGCGGCGTGATCGGCCACTTGAACTCAGGCACGACCATTCCAGCGTCAAAAATTTATAACGACGCCGGCATCGTACAAATTTCGCCATCATCCACAGCCGTTGCCTACACCGCACAAGGTTTCCCAACCGCATTTCGCGTGATGGCCAATGATGCACAGCAAGGTGTGGTATTGGGTGAGTTTGCAGTTAAAAAACTCAAAGCCAAAAAAATCGCCATCATTGACGATCGTACTGCCTACGGCCAAGGCTTAGCTGATGAATTTGAAAAAGCCGCTAAAGCCGCTGGTGCTGAAATCGTAAAACGTGAATTCACCACCAACCAAGAAACTGACTTCAACGCCATTCTGACCAATATCAAAGGCGCGAAACCAGATTTGATTTTCTACGGTGGTATGGATGCACAAGCCGCACCATTGAAAAAACAAACCAAAAAACTCGGCATTCCAGCTACCGTAATGAGTGCTGACGGCACCCAAACTGGCGAATTTATCAAATTGGCCGGTACCGATGCCGAAGGCACTTACGCATCTAGCCCAGGCAAATCTTTGGAAGACATGCCAGGCGGTAAAGAATTTAAAGAAAAATTCAAAAATAAATTTGGCGTAGAAGTTCAGCTCTATGCACCATATTGCTATGACGCAACCAAAATGATGGTCGCTGCAATGCAAAAAGCGGGCTCTGCCAACCCAGCAAAATACTTGCCAGTCCTAAAAACCATGGAATACCCAGGTTTGACGAGCACCATCACTTTTGACGAAAAAGGCGACGTTAAAAATGGTGCCATCGGGGTTTATGTGGTTAAAAATGGCAAATGGGAAATCGTTGAAGTGGTAGGTGGTGCCCCAGCGACAGCCGCATCGGCTACGGCATCGGCGCCAGCTCCGGCTAAATAATTAGCCGCACTTAAAAAAAGGGAAGCATCCGCTTCCCTTTTTTATTGTTCACCCCAAACAGACAACCGCCATCGCCAAATATGGACGACTACGTTAAGCGCATTCATTTAGCCATCGAGTACATTTACCGCCACTTCGATCAACATATCGTCCTCGCTGATTTAGCCCAAGCCGCGCATTTTTCACCCTATCATTTTCACCGTGTATTTACCGCGATTCAGCAAGAGACCCCCAACAACTATCTACGCCGGATTCGCATAGAGCGCGCCGCCAATTTGCTGCTGATTAATCCCCCCTTCCCCATGCAGCAAATTGCACTTGATTGTGGCTTTAAATCACAAGCCTTATTTTCTCGGGCATTTCGCACGCACTTTGGTATGACGGCCAGTGACTGGCGTAAAGGCGAGCAATGGACTTTAGACGGTTTAAGTTATAACTGGCGTCAGCAATCTCACAGAAATAATGAAAAGATCTTGCAAGATAGCAAGAATTGCAAAGTATCCCATACCGATAAACCCATAGAATCAATACCTGACACACAACGATCAGTCGCACTGGCAGCGGCCAGAAACGGCGCATTACCAAAGCAAATTTCAGCACTTAAATTCGAAAAAATGCCGAGCTATCGTTGGGTGTATTTTTGGCAAAATGGCGTTGAGCTAGAACAAATGTTTACCCTTTGGCAACGTGTTGCCCGCTGGGGACAAGCCCATGGCTTAACGAACACCAATAGTCGCTGCGTATCGCGGATGCTGGACAATCCCAACGTCACCGACCATCAGCGCTGCGCCTACGCCGTTGGCTTGCTGGTTGATGCGACGTTTCAAACCGAACGCAATATCCTCGTCGCCGACATTGCCGCGGGGCAGTATTTAGTCGTCGACTTTTGCGGCACCGTCGCCGACTCAATGATTCTGGCCGAGTACGTATTTGGCTATTACTTGCCACACAGTAAATGGGAATTGGACGAAACACGCCCCGGCCATACGCTTGGGCCAATTAAAGACCCACAAGAGACGCTGCTGGCGACAACCCAATTTACTTATCAGCTTTGTGTACCCGTAAAGCAACGGCGAGCGAAATAATACGATGTATTTAACTACAAACCTTAATCAATAACAGGCTCAAGCCAATACCCAAGGATACTGTATGCAATATCGTCTGATTAGCGTCGCCATCGCGCTGAGCCTGAGCTTAAGTCAAGCCGCAACTAGCGACTTACCCAGCTCACCCACCACACAAGCCACGGCATTAGTCCAGCGCGCCACACCCGAATCAGTGGGGTTAGATTCCACGCAGCTCAGCAAAATGCTCAACTACCTGCAAACACCCGGCTTTGCCATGGAAAGCATCATTATCGCCCGCCATGGCAAGGTGGTACTCGAAGCCTATGTTGCGCCATTTCACGCAGGCATTCCGCATCAAGTCAACTCAGTCACCAAAAGCTTTATGGCGACCTTGATTGGCATGTTGATTAGCGACGGCAAGCTCAAACTAACCGATACCGTCGCCGATATTTTGCCGCAATACGCCGACTTGCCCAATGCCAAACTGATTACTGTTGAACAATTGCTGGGGATGAAGACAGGATTGTTGTGGCAAGAGTGGCGTGGTGATGATTTTGGTGATTTTGATGAGCTAAAACGACAACCCGATATCGATATCGTGAAGTTTGTACTCAATCGCTCGATTGAACCCGATCAGGTCAATAATTTTAACTACAACAGCGGTGGTTCGGATTTGCTTGGTGTTTTGGGTGAAGCGGCATTGGGTAGTTCATTGGTCGATTACGCCGAACAACGTTTGTTTAAACCACTCGGTATTAGCAATACACGCTGGATCAATAGCGACCAACAAGACCATCTTGCTGGTGGGCGTGGGCTTTATATCATGCCGCTCGACATGCTAAAACTCGGGGAACTGTATCGGCAAAATGGCGTTTGGCTAGATCAACAAATCGTGCCCGCTAGCTGGGTGCAATACGCCACAGCGCCAATGTTAAGTATCAGCTCAGGCTCTCATTACTATGGCGCACAATGGTGGGTAGGAAAAAACCGAGAATGGTATAGCGCATCGGGTTATGCAGGGCAATTTATTGCCGTTTTTCCGCAAGATGACATCACTGTGGTGATGACCTCACGCAACCAAGAACAATCCGATTTTGGCCTCAGTGCGCTGCGCGAATACTATTTAAAGCTTAAAGATCAGCGCGCTGAAAACCCCATCGCCCATACCGCATTACAAGAAAAAATCAAGCAGCTAGCCACCCCAACAGCCACGTCAAAACTGCGCTCACCACTGGAAAAAACGCTCCATCAACGCAAAATTGATCTTGCTAACCCTGAATTTTGGGTAAGCCAGCTACAACTTGAATTCAATAATGATATTGCCACCATCACGGTGTCGCCACGCAACCCCAGTAACAAGCCCTTCATTATTCAAGCCAGTTTGAATGATGCTTGGCGATACAGCCCCGTAACACCCATCGACAATCGTTGGCAAAAATCTGGGCCAGAATCAATGCGCGCCGCGCGAGCGCAATGGCTGGACAAACAGACGTTACAAGTAGAGTCGATAGATTTAGATGAAACGTGGGAATTCAGTTCCAAAATCAAATTCAAAGGCAATAAAGCCACCCTACTGAATATGAACGACTCAATCGCCAGCCAAGGCATTCTCCGCTAAGCATTTGCTCTAATTCATCACCAGCCAAATCAACAAGGGTATCAGCATGCGCTTAAAATTTTGTAGTTTGCTACTGCTAATGGCGAGTGGTTTGACTTCTGCCAACAGCACCAATGATTTACCCACCAGCTCGCCCGAGGCGCAGGGGATCGACTCGGCTCAGCTGAATATGGCACTGAAAGAGATTCAAAAATCAGGCACACCCATTGATAGCATCTTAATCATGCGCAATGGGTATATCGTACTAGACAGCTATTTCTATCCTTATCAGCCCAATACCCTGCACGACCTGCGTTCAGTCACCAAAAGTGTGACTTCAACGATGCTGGGGATTTCAATTGAGCAAGGCAAACTTAAAGAGCTGGATCAGCCGATGCGGCCTTTTTTTGCCGAGCAACTGAAAGGTGATATTGACCCACGCAAGGCCGCGATTACGCTCGGTAATCTGGTCGACATGCACTCGGGGATTGCTTGGTATGAAATACCTTACAATTCTCAGTCCAGTATTTATCAGATGGTCAACAGCGCCGATTGGAATCAATACGTTTTGCAGCAAGCCATGGACGATGAACCAGGCCGAACCTTTAATTACAACGGTGGCAATATGAATTTGCTGTCCGCAGTGATTGAACAGGCGTGGAATATGCCGATGCAAGAAGTTGCCGCCCTGCAACTCTTTAAGCCGCTTGGCATTCAAAACTTTTATTGGCAAAAAGATCCTTCTGGTCACACCATTGGCGAAGCTAGCTTGGCTCTTGCACCGCATGATTTAGCCAAGCTAGGACAATTTTGGCTGCAAGATGGCGTTTGGCAAGGCCAGCGACTATTGCCAGCCGGGTGGATAAAAAATCTATTTGAAGATACAAGATCAGCGCAAAGCGCAGGCTATCGCCGTGGTTTCTGGGTGGATTTAAGTCAAAAACACGTTCAAGCGTCGGGGCGACACGGGCAATTTATTCGCATTGACCCGCAACAACAATCCGTCATCGTCATCACTAGTAAAATGGCTGACCAAAACACGGATGATTTCGCACTCAACCTCATCAGCCAAGTGATAAAAAATAGCGCACCACGATCTGAAAATAGTGCCGCTCAAGCTCAATTGGCTGCAACAATACAAGCCATCGCCTTGCCTGCTAGCAACGCAAAAAACACCCGTGAATTCGGTAACCATTGGTACGGTAAAACATGGCGTTTCGCGAGCAAGCCGTGGGGAATCGAAGCCATTAGCCTCAAACTTGACCCACAAGATGCAGGTAGCTTAATTTGGGAGGTGGATTCAATCAACGGCAAAACCAGTTGGCCGGTTGGTCTGGATGGCGCATATCGTCGCCAAGCCGATGCGCATTTTTTCAATCTAAATTTATATGCCAAGGCGCGATGGAAAAATACCAATACGCTAGAGATCAAAACCCTATACGCAGAAGGGGCAACTTCTTGGCATTACTCATTCAAGTTCAATAAAAACAATCTCGAATTGAGCTATGCCGACAATGAATCATCGAGCGGCCAAGCCACAGGCCATTTAGTCACAATCACAAAGGATTAAAATCAAATGCGCGAACTTTTTCTCGATTACATCATGCCATTTTTAGTACTCAGTGGTCTGCTAGGTGGTTTGGTGTATCTGGCGTGCTCGCATGCGCTCTACACTTATTTGAAAGAAAACTACAGCGATGCCCTGCCGCCTCGCCTAGAGCTGTATATGCACGACGCAGAGGCAATGGGTGGTTTTCTGGATGGCATACGGTATGCAGCTAAAACAGGCAACTGGAAACGCATAGAGAGCAATACATGGCGCAGGCTATTTATTTGCAATCATGCACTCGGCTATTTTGTGGTGTTTTGCTGCGCTGCACTCTGCGCGGCATTTTTATTCTGGCCTAAGTCTTAATTAACATGAATGAGCAATAATTTGATTACCGCACGAGCATCGTTTGTGCGGCAATCCGTCTACTTCGCACTCACTCACCAACTACCACCACTGATGAAAGTGATGCACAGGGCCGATGCCATGGCCGACTTCGAGGCGTTCGGCCTCAGCAATCGCGAGCAACAGCCATGACTTGGCTTTAGCCACCGTCTCCGGCCAATCAGCGCATTGCGAGCGTAGCGCAGTGAGCGCTGCCGACAAGGTGCAGCCGGTGCCATGCGTAGCCGTGTGGCAATGTGCGCCGCAGGAAAGCATCATGGATCTGGGCGCTAGTGCCGCCGTGTTGGCCGAGGTTTCAGTTGTCGTGATTTTTTGCGTTGGCTTAAATCATAAAAAATGGCACCCAAGGTGCCATTTTCATGCTGCTTAAATCAATCGAATTAAGCTTGTTTAGCTTTACGACGCCGCGCCGCCATCAAACCCAACAAACCCATCCCCATCAAAGCGTAGGTTTCTGGCTCTGGGACTGGGGCGACATTGGCTTGCAATGTATTCACGGCAAATAACCAGTTATTAGAGCCGGTTGTACCATTGTTGAATTGAAGTCCAGCAATGCCAGTCGCGGCGAGCGAAAAGCTACCACCGGCACCCACAAATCCAGTTTCAATTGCTGTGCCTAATTGATTGAATGCGGTGTAAAACGTATGGCCTCGACCTGAAGAAGACGAACCATAGTTGTCAAATTTAAACTTGACGTTATTCGCTAAGCCATCAAATTTGATATCCAAAATTGATGCCGTAGGGTATTCGCCAGAGGCGCTGTTGCTTAGACCTTTTCCTGACCAAGATGTGCCGTTAATCACGGGAGAGCCAGCCGTTGAACCTGTACCTTGTAAGCTAAATGATACATATGGAATCTGCGTGCTAAATACAGTTCCATAAGCATAATTCGTAAAATCAATATCAACGATGGCAGCTTGTGCGCTTGATACGGCGAGTGCTGCAGTGATTGCAAGTGCTAAGTGCTTGAGTTTCATAATTATCCCTATGTTTTGTTTTGAATGCCTTGCGGCAAGTAAAGTCTACTCGGGAAAATGCTGCACACATACTTTAACTTATGCTTGTGTTTGTTATTTGTATTTTTAAGGAAAGTATTTGTTATTTTAATGAAAGATTGCCGGGGTTTAAATTTAATTGGATGGCATTGTTATGGACTTGGTCGCGACAAGTAATAAGGTCGATCTCGCCGTCGAGATCTTCCCAAGCTGGGCGGCGCTCAATCAACAACTGGCCAAGCCACGGGCTGCCTAACTCAACCTTAACCAGCAGGATTCACGCAGTGCGTGAATTTTCCCTCCATTACAGCTTGCCGTTTCTAGTCGTTGGCACGCTGGATGGCGGGTTTCTTTACCTGCTGTGCAGTCATGCGCTGCATACCTATTTGAAAGAAAATTACGGCGACGCCCTAGCGACTCGACTTGAGCTATATATGCACGATCAAGCAGCAATGGGGGCTTTATGCGGTTAGGTATACGGCCAAGCATGGCGGCTGGGAACGCATAGAGAGCAATACATGGCGAAGATTTTCATCTTTAACCATGCACTGGGTGATTTTGTGGGTTTTTGCTGCAGCGCACTGTGTGCCGCGTTTATTTTCTGGCCCACTTCAATCGACGACTTACATCAACATTCTGGGCCTGCTTTAGGGCCATTCTTTTTCATAGCCACATCCAAACGACATTCACCCGAGGGCTGGCCGGCGAAATCCCTGTTGACCGCAGCAGGGACTGCAGACCAACAGCGCTTTCGCAGCCAGCTGGCAGCGATCAATCAGCAGCGGTTTTAATCATGCGCCGGCGTTCAAGCTCGCATCCAAGCGAGGATGCAAAACAACGCATGCGCTTTTTACCACCACTGATGAAAATGATGCACCGGACCAATGCCGTGGCCCACTTCGAGGCGTTCGGCCTCGCTAATCGCTAGCAATAACCATGCTTTAGCTTTGGCGACGGTTTCTACCCAATCAGCACATTGCGGGCGCAGCGCGGTGAGCGCCGCTGACAAGGTGCAGCCGGTGCCATGCGTATGCCGTGTGGCAATGCGCGCGGCAGGGAAGCAGACTTCATCATTAGGGGTAATCAACCAATCAGGGCAAGATTCGCCGCCTAAATGTCCGCCCTTCATCAATACGGCTTGCGCGCCTGCGGCGATTAATTCGCGACCTTGTTGCCGCATTTGCGCTTCTGATTGCGCTTCCGCACAAGCAAGCAATGCCGCCGCTTCCGGTAAATTCGGCGTAATGATGCTGGCCATCGGCAATAATTGCTCGCGCAGCGCATTCACCGCCGCCGGATCGAGCAGCGCATGACCGCCCTTCGCAATCATCACCGTATCGAGCACAATGATTGGCGGTTGATAATGCGCCAAACGCTCAGCCACCACCGCAATCGTCGCCGCATTGCCAAGCATGCCCATTTTGACGGCGTCAACGCGAATATCGCTAAACACCGCATCGCATTGCGCAGCGATAAATTCCGGGGAGACCACCTGTACGCCGTGCACGCCTTGGGTGTTTTGGGCGGTGAGCGCGGTAATCACGCTCATGCCGTAAGTGCCAAGCGCTGAAAAAGTCTTTAAATCAGCCTGTATCCCTGCGCCGCCGCCAGAGTCTGAGCCAGCAATGGTTAAAGTATGAATGGTCATTTCGTGCCTCCCTTTGCGGCATGAATTTCAGCCAAGAGACCTTGCGTTGCGCCAGCGATATCGGCTTGGCCGCAAATCGCTGAGACCACGGCAACCCCATCAAAGCCCTGCGCCATCAAGTGGGCCACTTTCCCTGCCTGAATGCCACCAATAACCACCGCTGGCAAGATGCGGTTTTGCAACATGGCGGCCACTTCGTCCACGGCGATCACTGGCGAAGCATCTTTTTTCGTTCCTGTAGGGTATACCGGCCCAACCCCAACATAATCGATGATGCCAGCCTGATACATCGCTTCGGCCTCATGAAATTGCGCCAAACCATTGGTTGATAAACCAACGATTTTATTTGGCCCCAATAATCGCCGTACTTCACTAGCGGGCAGATCTTGTTGGCCAACGTGCACCCCATCGGCATCCATCGCCAGCGCAATATCGAGTTGATCGTTAATAATCAGTGGCACATGGTACGGCGCCAGCACGGTTTTTAACGCTTGCGCGGCCAGCAACCATTGGCGTTTTTTCCATTGCGGCGCGCGCAATTGCACTACGGTGGCGCCGTTTTGCGCGGCTATTTTCGCGGTGCTGACCATTTCGTCCAGTCCACCACACAAATCCGGGTCGAGCACTAAATACAAACTTAAATCGATGGGATTCGCTGTCGTCGTCATTCGCTATAGCTCCGTAATTGCACTGGATGAATCACGTGTAAAGCGTCTAAAAACGGCGCAACAAATGTGCCCGGGCCATCAGAGCACTCTACCGCCCGCTCGCCAGCAATCGCCATCACGGCGCAGGCTGCGGCCACGGCATTGAGTCGATTGGGGGCATCGGCCAAAAAGGCCGCCACCACGGCCGACAATGCACAACCCGTGCCCACCACGCGCGTCATCATTGGGTGACCCCACGGCACCGCCCATGTTTGCTCGCCATCGGTGATGTAATCGGTCGCGCCCGTCACGGCAACAATCGCGCCAGTGGCGCGCGCCAACTGCTGCGCGGCGCTCAATGCCGACATTGAGCTCATCGTACTATCAACGCCTTTACCACCCGCTATCGCCTCAGCATTCAAAGCCAAGGCAGCCGCCAAAGCCAAAATCTCTGAGCCATTGCCGCGAATTGCCGCTGGTTTTTTCGCCAACATCGCAAGCGCTGCATCGCGGCGGTATTGCAATACGCCAACAGCCACCGGATCGAGCACCCACGGCGTTGCCGCGGCGTTAGCGGCATCAATCGCTAAGTTCATCGCTTGTAGTCGGACTGGGTAAACGGTGCCGATATTAATCAGCAGCGCATCGGCAATCGCCGCAAAATCAGCGACCTCTGCTTCGGCCACAATCATCGCTGGCGAAGCGCCAATGGCAAGTAGGGTATTGGCAGTAAAGCATTGCACGACCTCATTGGTCAGCACATGCACTAGGGGGGTATTAGCGCGTAAGCGTTCTAGCTCATCGGCAACTAAATGAAATGGCAGTTCAGCAATTGTAAGATCAACTTGAGACATCGCGATTTCCTTGTAAAGCGCAGGAAGTCGCCAAGTCGCAGCAGACATCCCTACGCCAGTATGATCTGGATCAGGTACAACGGGTTTCTCTCAGCCGGCTCGACCTGTTGACGTTGGATTTCCCAGTTGGCAAACCACACAGCAACAGACCCTCACGGCACCCCGAGTCTAGTGGCTATTGTACCGTCTCAGCGCAGGCGCGGTGCGGCACTAGATCAAACTTTTTGCCTAAGTTCACCTGTAGTTGGTGGCTGCAAAGCTGAGTTCGCAATCCGCGCCAAGTCCGATTCTGCACTCAAAAGTCCCGCAAAATCTGCGCTAAGCGCGCAATCCCAATTTGAATTTGCTCGGGATTGGCATGACTAAAATTGAGTCGAATCGCCCCATCATCTTGATTTGACGCCATAAACGCCACGCCCGGCATAATCGCCAGTTTTTGCGCCAAAGCGGCGCGCATCAGCGCTAAAGTGTCATCGACTGTGTTGAGTTTGACCCAAAAAAACAAACCGCCACTCGGTAAGGACCACGTGGCATAAGGGCTTAAATGCGTTGCCAAGGCATTGGCCATTGCATCACGGCGTTGTCGATACAGCGGCAATACGGCGGCTAAATGCGGATCGAGCTGATCATTCGCCAATATCTGCGTCACAATCAATTGACTTAAACGATTGCTATGCAAATCAGCCGCTTGCTTTAAGCGCACTAAATG
This sequence comes from Deefgea piscis, assembly GCF_013284055.1. Classification (NCBI taxonomy): domain Bacteria; kingdom Pseudomonadati; phylum Pseudomonadota; class Betaproteobacteria; order Neisseriales; family Chitinibacteraceae; genus Deefgea; species Deefgea piscis. The sequence goes on from NZ_CP054143.1 coordinate 3,051,173, forward strand.
CGGCATTAAATCTGGATGTGCAATCAAATAGCCCAAGCGTAAGCCCGGCGCCAAAGTTTTGCTGAACGAGCCTTGATACACCCAAGGCGCGGATGTTAAATGACTCACCAAGGGTGCGGGTGCAGGGGTATCGTATGCTAGCTCGCGATAGGGGTCGTCCTCAAACAAACACGTACCGTGGGTATCGAGCAGCGCGGCCACTGCTTGCCGCTCTGCTTGGCTGTAGCAATAGCCCGACGGATTTTGAAACGTCGGCGTTAAATACGCCATGGTCACTTCTGGCAAGCGCTCGGCCAACGCCTTCAAATCAACGCCATCAGCAATCGGCAACGTGCGTAAGTCCGCCCCCAATAAACGGAAGGATTGTAAAGCGGCCAAATACGCTGGTTCTTCGACCAAGACTGGGGTGCCCTCGTCGATCATTAATTTACTGACGAGATCAATACCTTGTTGCGAGCCATTTAGAATCAAGACTTGCGCGGCGCTGCAGTCCAAACCGATAGCTTGCATTCGCTGAGCGATCAATTCGCGCAACTGCGTCTCGCCCTCGCTCGGGCCATATTGCAGGGCACTTTTCACCACGTCGGCAGGCAATGCGGCTAAATCGAGCGACAACAAAGCTTCGCTAGCGGGCAAGCCACCGGCAAATGAAATCACCCCAGGCTGTTGCGCGACCGCTAAAATATCGCGAACCAATGACGAAGTTAAACGTTCAATTCTTCTAGCTAGCATAAGATACGCCATATAGGTCAATTAAGTAGACCTAAATCATGCCCATCAAGGAAAATTAAGTCAATATGATTGACCAAAAAATTGAAGCCGATATTGAACTCTTGTTTTATGGCTACCGTGCCTTTACCGCACAAGCGGACGCTTTACTGGCCGAACGCCAATGGGGACGCGTTCATCATCGAGTGTTGTATTTTGTTGCCAGAAATCCTGGCGTTGCCATTCACCAACTATTAAGCAAACTTGGTGTAAGCAAACAGGCATTACACGGCCCACTCAAAGCTTTGCAAGCCGCGCAATTGGTTGTCAGTCAAAGTGATGAACATGACAAACGAGTGAAAAACCTATATTTGACGCCACTTGGTCAGCAATTAGAGCATGAGCTCACCAGCCCTCAGCGCGAACTACTGCGACGCATTGAATCAGAGCTAGGCCCCGAGGTCACCACGGCATGGCGCCAGATGATGTCTACGCTAAGCCAACAAATCACATCAAAATCTTAAAACAAGCTTTTGTTGATTAGGCTCACATTCCCATTGCGTTCTAGCCGCTAAGATGAATTTAATCGTCTTTAGGGAGCCATTATCATGCCCAATTTAGCTACAACATTTTTAGATCTACCTCTGAACAACCCACTGATGAATGCCTCAGGGGTTTGGTGCAGCGTGGGCTCACAACTCGAAGCACTGCAAGAATCAGAAGCGGGCGCCATGGTGACCAAAAGCTGTACTTTACAGCCGCGCGATGGCAATCCCGAGCCGCGTTACCGCGTTCTCAACGGGGATAAGCCGTGGGGCAGTATTAATTCGATGGGTCTACCCAACGAAGGCTTTGCTTATTATTTGCGCTATACCGAGCGCCATGATTATGAGAGCAAGCCTTTATTTATTTCGATTTCGGGTCTTACGCTGGATGATAATTTAGCGATGATCGACAGCCTAAAAGACGCGGTCACACCGGCGATCTTAGAAATCAATTTGTCCTGCCCGAATGTACCGGGCAAAGCGCAGCTGGGTTATGATTTTGATGCCATGGATACTTTATTGGCTGAAGTCACCTCCGGTTACGGGCAACGTGCTTTAGGCGTTAAATTACCACCGTATTTTGATATTGCACATTTTGACGAAGCCGCTGCGATTTTAAATCGCTACCCAAGTGTTGCTTTCGTAACTTGCATTAATTCAATTGGGAATGCGCTGGCGATTGATATTGACAGCGAATCGGTCATCATCAAACCGAAAGATGGCTTTGGTGGCTTAGGTGGCGACTATGTATTGCCGACTGCACTGGCCAATGTGAATGCCTTCTATCGCCGCTGCCCAGAAAAAGCCATCATCGGCTGCGGTGGCGTGAAATCAGGCCAAGAAGCCTTTATGCACATTTTGGCGGGTGCGACTTTGGTACAAATGGGCACGGCGCTATACGAAGAAGGCCCGAGCATTTTTGGCCGAGTAAAAGCCGAACTCAGTGAAATCATGGAAAAGAAAGGCTATTCAAGCTTGTCACAATTTCATGGCAAGCTCAAAACCTTGTAATTAATCGTTCTCTTCCCGCAACCGTTCTGCATTTTCAGTGGTTCGTTTATGCACTGGATGCAGAATGGCATGCGCCATATCGGCGCTGGCTTGTGTGAGTAGCTCAGGACTGAGCAACTGATAAGAATATTGTTGCTGTGCGGCCAATGCCTCCTGCGGTGAAGTCATACTGGCGGTCACCATAGCAATTGCCGCTTGATTTTGCTGCAAAGCTTTGGCCCACAAAGCTTGCTGCATGGCACCGATTTGCTGCAAAGCAGCGACAGAAGATTCACCCACCGCTTCGAGTTTTTCCATCCCCATCTGCGTCATTTCAGCTTGTTCGGCCGCATTCGGATTCATCCCCGCTTGCGCGAGCATTTGCGTGCGCTGTGAAAAGACAAAGGCAGAATCGAGCCACATTTCTTGCGTTTTTTGTGCCAACTCATGCCATGTAGCAAACGGGTCTTGCGTTAATTGAGTCATATCATTTCTTATCAAAGAACAGCATTAATATTCGACCGGAACTGGGTCTAAACTGCGCCACAGATACCACGTGGCCACACTACACCACGGCTGCCACGCTGCGGCAAGCTCAATCAACGCAGCACGCGGTAAACGCTCACCTGCGTGGTAATGCAGTGCAATGGCTTTGATCAAACCAATATCCGCCAGCGGCAAAACATTGGGGCGCAATAAATAAAACAATAAAAACATCTCCGCCGACCAGCGCCCTATTCCGCGGATGGCGATCAAAGCTTGAATAATCGCCCCATCATCCCAGTCCACCCAAACGCTAGGGTCTAAGCGCCCCGCTTGATGCTGCGCGGCCAAATCGCAGAGGTATTCCACCTTTCTGGCCGACAAGCCACAGGCGCGTAGTGCCTCTGGATCTTGCTGCAACACGGCGGCGCTTGATACATCCCCCAGCGCCGCGCAGAATCTTGCCCAGACTGTATCAGCGGCTTTAACCGAGATTTGTTGCCCAACAATGGCTCTGGCCAAGGTATGAAAAACATCCCCTCGGCTTTGCAAACTCACCGCAGGATGCGCTGCAATCAGCTTGGCCATGATGGGGTCTTGCGCCGCCAAATGTCGGCAAGCTTGTTGCCAATAAGCGGGAAGCTGCGAGGTCATTCACCGGCCACGGTCATTTTTTCGATCAAAATCGAGCCAACATGGCGACTACTTGAGCGCAAACCGTCATCACCCACGGCAATAATTTGCTGGTACATCTCGCGCAAATTACCGGCAATGGTGATTTCTTCAACCGGATATTGAATCACGCCATTTTCAACCCAAAACCCAGCCGCGCCACGCGAATAATCCCCGGTGACCATATTGGTGCCATGCCCCAGTAATTCGGTGACCAATAAGCCCGTTCCCATCAAACCCAATAGACTGGCCGCATCGATCGTGGGCGCCACCAATAGATTATGTGGGCCACCGGCATTACCCGTGGTATCCATCCCTAGCTTGCGCGCTGAATAGCTACCAAGGAAATACCCTTGCTGCACACCGGCATCCACCACAGTACGCGCCACGGTGGCAACGCCTTCGGCATCAAAAGCCCCGCTGGCAAAGCCGCGCTTTAAAAATGGATCTTCAGTAATCGTTACGCACGGCGAAAACACCGATTTGCCTAGGCTATCGACCAAAAAGCTCGATTTTCGATACAAACTTGCGCCACTGACCGCTGCAATCCAATGTCCGATCAAAGAGCTGGCCACGGGCGCTTCAAACAGCACCGGGTATTCGCCAGTTTTTAGCCGACGTGCGCCCAATCGGCGAATCGTGCGCTCGCCAGCGCGTTGACCAATTTTCTTGGCCGAATCTAAATCGGTCTCGGCGCGCGCCGAGCTATACCAGTAATCGCGCTGCATGCCGCTTTCATCTTCGGCAATCACTGCTGCAGAAATACTGTAGCGCGTACTGGTACCCGTGCCCATAAAGCCCAAGGAATTGGCGTACACCCAGCGCGAGCCAGACGTCGATACCGTGGCACCATCAGAATTATTAATTCGCGCATCCACGCCCCGAGCGGCCGCTTCACACTCTCGCGCCAACTCAATAGCGCCTTCGACCGATAAAGGCCAAGGGTGGTATAAATCCAAATCGGGAAAGTGCGTACACAAGCGCGCCGGATCGGCCTGACCGGCAAATTCATCGGCTGCGGTGTATTTGGCAATACTTAACGCTTTATTGACCGTTTCAGCTAAAGCGGCAGTCGAAAAGTCGCTACTACTGGCATGCGCTTTTTGCTGCCCCAGATAAACGGTAACATTCACACCTTTATCTCGGTTGTATTCAATCGTTTCGATTTCGTCCAAACGAGTCGATACATTTTGGCCCGCGCCTTCGGAAACCTCAACGTCGCAAGCGGTTGCGCCTTGTTTTTGCGCCTCTTGTAACACTTGCGCGGCTAAATCACGCAGGTTTTGTTCACTAAAACTAAATTCAGACACAGAAGTTTTCCCAGAAGAACAATCAGTAACAGGGTTTCGTTTGGTATCATACTGCTTTTGCACAAGTTCTTGACACCATGACCAACCTAAATCAATACGACAGCGATGAACCCGTTGGCATCATCAGCAAGTCACAAGCCAAACGTGACGCCATTGCGTTACAAGAATTGGGCGCGACTTTGCTGGAATATACGCCAAAACAACTCGCCCCTTTGAACCTACCAGAAAACATCTTGGATGCGGTCAAAGAAGGTCGGAAAATCACGGCCAATGGTGCCACCGCTCGCCAGAAGCAGTATATCGGCAAATTGATGCGAAATATCGATCCAGCACCAATTTATGCGTTTCTTGATGCGCAAAAAGGCATTTCAAACACGCACAATATTTGGCTACACCAAATTGAGCGTTTGCGCGAAAAAATGCTCACCGATGTAAAAACCGTTGAAACCTTTATCGCTGACTACCCTGAAGTTGACATTCAACACCTGCGCCAACTGATTCGCAATTCAATCAAAGAGCGCCAACAACAAGAAGCCGGCAAACACGTACCGCCAAAAGCCTTCCGTGAATTATTTCAATTAATGAAAACATTCATCAAAGAGCCGGCAACCGGATACCAAGACCCAGAAGAAGAAGCCCCAACCAAGGATTAATTTATGCACCCCGATTCAGCTCCGATTCTTAGCGCGCAGGGTTTCTTATTTGATATGGATGGCACTTTGGTTGACTCAACGCTTTGCATTGAAAAAATCTGGCGCAATTGGGCTGAACGTCATCAAATCGATTTCTCCGCCATATTAAAAGTCATGCATGGCCGACGTGGCGAAGAAACCATTGCCTTAGTTGCACCCCATTTAGATGCTCAAGCAGAAACAGCACAGTTGATTGCTGAAGAACTACTAAGCCTAGATGGCTCGGTAGCGATTGCAGGGGCGAAGGATTTTCTTGAATCACTCGATCTTGATCAATGGGCAGTGGTCACCTCGGCACCACGCGAACTGGCGCTGGCAAAACTGGCTTTTGTAGGCCTACCGACGCCCAAACACTTAATTGGCGCAGAAGATGTAACTTTGGGTAAGCCCAATCCAGCGCCCTACTTACAAGGCGCCGCATTACTGCAGCTCAATGCTCGTGATTGCATCGCATTTGAAGATGCAGCCGCGGGGATTCGTTCAGCGCACGCAGCAGGTTCTGTTGTTATTGCCATTAGCCATGCAGCAGGGGCAGATTCCACCAGCTTGGCGCAATTTAGCGTTCGCGACTTTACTGCACTGCAATTAAATCGCATGCCATCTTGCTTTACCTTGAGTATTTCCGCATGAATTCTGCATTAAAAATTGGGCTTGTTTCTATCTCTGATCGAGCCAGCAGCGGCATTTACGAAGACCAAGGCATCCCGGCACTTGGTGAGTGGCTAGCGCAAGTACTCACTACGCCATTCACACTAGAAACGCGCCTAATTGCCGATGAGCAATCGCTGATCGAGCAAACTTTAGTGGAACTGGTTGATGTCGCCGCTTGCCAACTCGTACTCACTACGGGCGGCACCGGTCCGGCTAAACGTGATGTAACACCGGAAGCGACGCGTGCCGTAATGGATAAAGAAATGCCTGGGTTTGGCGAGCAAATGCGGCAGATTAGCTTGCACTTTGTCCCGACCGCCATTTTGTCCCGACAAACTGCAGTCATTCGCGGCAATAGTTTAATTTTAAACTTACCAGGGCAACCCAAATCGATTAAAGAAACATTAGAAGGCTTAAAAAACGACCAAGGCCAAACACTTGTGCCGGGTATTTTCTCAGCTATTCCATATTGCATTCAATTACTTGACGGTCCATACATAGAAACAGACCCTGCAATTGTAAAATCATTCCGCCCAAAATCAGCAATACGGCATTAATTGACCCATAAAAAATGGCGTGAATCTCACGCCATTTTTTATGTACCGTATTCAGTTGCATTTATTATGCTTGCCGCAACACATTCACTGTGACCCAAGCCCAATCAACCCCTTTTTCTAACACTGTACCTAAACTGACCGAAAACTTTTTATCGCGTGCATTCACTTGATAAACTTTATCCAAGCCATAATCAGCCAAATTCATAATCAAAGTATTGACACTAGTGCCATTGATTTGGTGCGGTACATACAGCGCAGTACGAACATTAGGTAATTCAAGTCCTGCAGTAAAATTCAAATCAGCAACGGTAATTGTTTCTGCACGATCTTTTTGCAGTGACTTCATCCCAACCATTACCGGTGAGACACAAATAATTTGCACCCCCACAGAAACTTCATCATCACTCAAGCGCGCAATTCGACGCAAAATACCAATACGCCAATTGGCTTCATTATTTTCACGCGAAGCTAATAATAAACTAGGCCGTATCCATTCGTTTTCAGAAAACCGTAATGTCGCGCCAAAACCGTCAGCGCTTTCATTATCAATAGACCAACTATGCCAGTCCACTTCTTGCTTGGTATTATTGGTAAAACTATATGGATTGGCGGCTAGTTTTTCTTTGGTTCTTGAAGAAACAAATCCATACAAACGCATATCCATGATTTCATCATAATCAACCGTACCTTTAGCCTCAGCACCTTGTCGATTAAATTTATCATTATCTAATTTTACATAGCGACAAATACGATCCAAACCATAAATAACATCTGCCGATTTACTAACCTTTTGTCTAGCGCTGCGTTTCACCTGACTATTACGCATACACATGGTCCAAAATACATCCAAGTGTTTGAGTAAATCACTCACCGTTGAACCACGTGAATCGGAATTCAAGCCTAATGAGGCATAACTAGAGCCGGTCATTAATTTGCCCAATGTCTCTTGAATATGCCCAATTAAATCATTCAACCCCCAATAACGATAAGGCTCTCCCAATAAATCGTTATTGATCTTCTGCGGCCCTTGCGATTCTTGCAAATTGATACAGAAATGATGCTGCGTATCTTGATATTTTCGCCCGATCTGAATGAATTTAGACCATTGCTCTAGCCAGCCATCAATCATGTCAATCTGGCGCACCGATAAATTATTATTCGATAAGGTATTGAGCATGAGCATTTGAATATATTCATCCGCACATGACGATACTTCATCTTTGCCATTTGAATAAAGCTCGAATGAATTACAATCAAAACCGCCGATTTCAGATAAGCGATACATTTGATGGGCTTGTAACCACAACTTTGGCGGCACTTTTTCAAAACGGAAGTAATGCCATTTGGCTTGAATCGCGAGATAACGCAAACTACGTGCCAATACAACAGGCATTAAAGCATCAAATGACTGTTGCGGGCTTTCACTGCCATCGGCTTGCACAAATCGCTGATAAGCATCCACCATATCGGTAGAAAAACTCACTACGGATTTCCAGAGCTGCTGCTCCATTTCTTTAGACATGCGTGGATTAGAAATATATTGGTAACAAACCGCGTCAAATGACTCTTGGATTTGTTCATCAATTAGCATTAAAGCTTGCAAGCGTTCAAATGAAACCTTATCCGCTGCAGCAATAAAATCTGTGACTAACTCGTGCACTTTATTACAACGAGATGCAGGATCTAATTGCAATATTTGTTTGCACCACTGCTGCGCAGATTTTTGATTTGCTAGCGGTGATTTTTCACGCGAAAAAAGCGAACTAATTCGATCGAGCATATTTATATCCAAACTGCATGTTTTGTCGTCAACATAAAATACGACATTTAGGCGGCAATATTCATATCTTCAAGCCACTGCTGTGCGCTCACAATATCGGCAAATACTTTTATTTCGGACTCAGAAATAACTTGATTTAACCAAACTGACCAAACCACCCACTGATCATCACTCACCACGGCCACTCGATCAAAATTTTGCCGATTTTGTTTTGAAAATCGAATCTCTTCGAGTGCCATATCGATGGTATAGCCATCCATTAATCTCAAATCGAGCAAAAGCCGGGTTGCCCCATGAAAACGAATGTCATACAAGACATTATCTTCGAACTCTTTATAGTCTTGCAGGGTAAATTGTTCAAATACCACCGCATGCGTATATTTAGCTTCGTGTGAAATACTAATCATGGCTATCCCCTCAAGTATGAACAACTAAGGTAAAACTGATCACCTAAAGATTCAGTTAGGCGTCTTCATGCTCACAATTAACCGCAGCGCGCAGCCTGCATTAATGCCTTCATTTCGACAATTGCGGTTTTTAAACCGACAAAAATTGAATGCGAAATTAAAGCATGCCCAATATTAAGCTCTTCAATTTCAGCTATAGCGGCAATGGCTTGTACATTGTGATAATGCAAACCATGCCCAGCATTAACCACCAAACCTAAAGATGCAGCATAAGTTGCCGCTTCTTTAACGCGTTCTAATTCAGATTGTTGCTCAACCCTATTTTTAGCATCAGCATAACGGCCAGTATGAATCTCAATCACTGGCGCGCCCAATTCATGGGCCATTTTAATTTGCGCGTGATCCGGATCAATAAAAATTGAAGTGCGAATCCCTGCGTCTTGTAATGTTTGAATATATCGACCGCAATGCGCTGGATTAGCTAAGACATCAAGCCCACCTTCGGTGGTCACTTCAGCACGATGCTCAGGCACCAAACAAACGTCTTGCGGCTGAATGTCTAGCGCATGGGCCAGCATTTCTTCGGTTAATGCCATTTCTAAATTCATGCGCGTTTGCAATACCGCACGCACTAACCGGACATCTTCATCACGAATATGCCGACGATCTTCACGTAGATGCAAGGTAATTAAATCCGCGCCCGCCTGCTCAGCAAGTTGCGCTGCCAACACTGGCTGTGGATAAAGCGTACCACGGGCATTGCGTACCGTTGCAACATGGTCAATATTAACACCGAGTAAAATAGAGCGAGACATGTGCAAATTAATCCTATTAATTAAGGTATAAGCCAGCAACATAGCAATAGTATGCGCTAGTAAAGCATACCCTATTATAACTTCTGCAAATCAATCAGCAATTGTCGCGTGTGCAATACGGAATCACCCAAAACTGCAGCAATCGATTGTCGCATCCACATTTTGGCCCATGGCAAAACGTTTCCGTCGGTAAAATCTCCCGCAGCAAATGCCAAAATCAGCGTTGCAGGACAAGCTGTAGCACTTTGACTGGGCACTAAACCAACGCCATATTCAAACTCATACCGTTCACGCAAATTGAGCGGTTGATCAGATCGGGCGATACGCTGCCAATCAATACCATAACCCAAGCTATCGAGTAATTGACGTTCAAACAAGCGCAAAATAGGTTCAACCGCACGCTGATCCGTGCCGAGTTTGCCTAAAGCTTGAATTGCAGAAAAATAAGCGGTAAATAAGGCGGGATTGGCCTCTTCTTTAGGACATAAACGCTGCAACAGCTCGTTCATATAAAAACCACACAACAGCGGCAAGCCGCTTAACTGGGGCAAGCCAGGCTGCCATTGTGCAGCATGCAGTGTTTTTAAATCCCCGCCCCCAAACCATGACAACAACAATGGTTGAAAACCCAGCAAAACACTGCGAATTTGCGACCCTGGTCGCTGCACGCCACGTGCGTAGAGCGTTACACGACCATGATCTCGAGAAAACACATCCAACAAGCGGCTCGTTTCACGATACGCATACTGGTGCAGAACAAAAGCAGGCTGCAAATTAATCCGCAGCTTACTTGACGAACGCGTCATACTTTATTCGTAACCGAATTGACGCACCAAACGGGTGTCATCAGCCCAACCACTTTTTACTTTGACCCAAACCTCTAAATGCACTTTGGCATCAAACAATTTTTCCATATCAATACGGGCATCGGTAGCGATTTTCTTTAATTTGGTGCCATTTTTACCAATCAAAATCGGCTTTTGATTTTCTCTATCCACCAAAATCGCTGCATAAATTCGACGTAATTCACGGCCATCAGCCAGTGTTTCTTCTTCGAATTTTTCGATTTCTACTGCCATTACATAGGGCAATTCTTCGCCCATCATGCGGAAAATTTTCTCACGAATAATTTCCGAAGCCAAAAATCGCTCGTTACGGTCGGTAATCTGATCTTCACCAAACATCGGCACTGACTCTGGTAGCAACGGTTCGATCGCCGACACCAAGACATCTAATTTCAAGCCTTTTTGGGCCGATACCGGCACAATTGCGGCAAAGTTAAAACTCTGAGCAACTTCTTCAATAAACGGGAATAACGCCGACTTATTGGGCAGCATATCGACTTTATTAATCACCAAAATAACCGGACGATCTTTAGGCAATAACTCAAGTACCGCTTGATCTGCAGGACCAAAACGCCCAGCTTCAACCACAAATAAAATCGCGTCAACATCGGCTAACGTTGTCGTTACACTACGATTCATCGCTTGATTGAGCGCATTTCTAAACCGCTTTTGAAACCCTGGCGTATCTACAAAAACAAACTGTGCAGTCTCAGAGGTTAAAATCCCAGTAATACGATGACGGGTAGTTTGTGCCTTACGCGACGTAATACTTAATTTTTGACCAATCAAATGATTCATTAACGTTGACTTACCAACGTTAGGTTGACCAACAATGGCAACAAAACCACAGCGAAAACCGTCGCTTACTGCACTTTCTTTATGTATTAAATCATTCATTTTCGTACAACCTTTTTGCCTGGAAATTGCTCACGCAATTGATGGAGTACTGCGCCAGCAGCAAGCTGCTCTGCGGCTCGCCGGCTAGTACCTTCTGCTTTTGCGCTGACTTTTAATTCAGCAATGGTGCAACTTACTTCAAAAATTTGGTCAGGTGAATCACCCTGCTGCCGTTCAATCACGTAGTTAGGCAATTCAACTTTGCGAGCTTGTAACCACTCTTGCAATGAGGTTTTTGGATCTTTCATTGCTTCTTCAGGATTAACCGCAGCAATACGCGCAGCAAACAACTGATTTAATACCGCCTCTACAGCGGCAAAGCCGCCATCGAGCCAAATCGCGCCCAAAATCGCTTCGAGTGCATCTGCCAAAATACTCGGGCGACGATGACCACCGCTTTTTAACTCCCCTTCGCCCAGCGAAAGGTAATCACCCAGCTGCAATTCACTGGCAATCACCGCCAATGACTCTTGCCGAACAAAATGCGCACGCAAACGTGACAAATCGCCTTCACTCAACTGTGGGAAAGCAAAATACAAGCTACGCGCCACAATTGAGTTCAAAATACCATCGCCAACAAACTCAAGCCGCTCATTGTGTTTCGATGAGAAACTACGATGCGTCAATGCTTGCTTTAGCAGCTTAGGCTCAGAAAAAACATAACCGAGCGTTTTTTGCAAACGCTCGGCGGGTAAGACGACTGACAAATTAAATATCCCTCAAATTATTGAACACTCGTGCCGGAAGACTGCTCAATTTGAAAATCAAACAAAAGACTCACATTAGCGACTAAAGGTACAACCTTTTCATAACTAGCTGCGATTGTCGTCACACCACCAACTTGGGTAATCGACAAATCTTTACCCGTCACGTCCGTGATGTAACCGATTGCGGCATCTTTATCAAAAGACTCACGAATCGCATCTGGACTTTGTCCGGCACTATTTTTTGCTAACTTCTGAACTGTATTTTGTATAGAAAAAAACTGGGTATACGTTGGAACGACTTTAAAGCCGACAATCAAAGCCATGGCCACCGCCATCGCGACAATAATAAAACCAAAAAAAGATAGCCCTAATTGCTTTTTCATTGCCACACCCCTATTTAATAGCAGTACCAATACGATCAAAATGTTTGAAATTCATCCAAACAAAAAACGCTTTACCAACAATATTTTCGCTAGGAACAAAACCCCAATAACGGCTATCAGCGCTATGATCCCGATTATCGCCCATCATAAAGTACTGACCTTGAGGCACCGTACATTTAAAGCCTGAATCATCGTAGCTACAATTTTCTCTAAACGGGAAGTCACCCACTTCACGCAAATTGAGCGCCGGCACTTCGGCCATATTTAATGTTTTATATTGCTTCTCATCGAGTTGCTCAACAAATTGTTGGTTATTGACCAAATAAACGCCATTCTCAACATATTGGTGCTCGCCTTGAGCTGTCGTTTTGACCGGCTTACCATTAACCGTTAGTTTTTTACCGTGATATTCAATTACATCACCGGGCAAACCAATAACCCGCTTAATATATTGAATTTTCGGATTATCTGGATAATCAAACACCATCACATCCCCACGCTCAGGCTCACCTACTGGCACGATCACTTTATTCAAGATCGGCAAGCGCAGTCCGTAAGAAAATTTATTCACTAAAATAAAATCACCTACGACCAATCCTGGACGCATAGAAGAAGATGGAATTTGAAACGGCTCAACAATAAACGAGCGCAATACAAATACCGCTAAAATAACCGGGAAAAATCCACGCGCGTACTCAACCCAATCAGCGATTTGTTTATCGCCGCGTGTTTTACCCCAAACAAATTTATCCATTGCCCAGACCACACCGGTCAGAGCAACAAAAATCAACATGGCGGCACTAATACTAAAAAACTGCACCAACAAAATAAACAAGCCAACAACAGCCAATAAATAGCCGTATTGCACCAACTGAGGTGGTTCATTATTTTTTCGTTCGTGCTTAGCCCCTGCCATAATTAAAATCGGGCCTAACACCAAAGAAAGAATACCAATTACGAGCCAATTCATTGACTGTTCCTTTTAACGAAGTCGTTTTGTTATTTGTCGCTAACTTGTAAAATTGCTAAGAAGGCTTCTTGTGGAATTTCCACATTCCCCACTTGCTTCATGCGTTTTTTACCGGCCTTTTGTTTATCTAGCAATTTACGTTTACGTGACACATCGCCACCATAACATTTAGCCAATACGTCTTTTCGCACGGCTTTAACCGTTTCACGCGCAATAATATGACTACCAATTGCCGCTTGAATTGCAATATCAAACATTTGCCGTGGAATTAACTCACGCATTTTCGAAACCAATTCACGACCACGATATTGGCTAGTACTGCGGTGAACGATCAAACTCAGCGCATCAACGCGCTCGCTATTGACCAAAACATCCAACTTCACTAAATCGCCAACGCGGAATTCTTTAAAATCATAATCGAGCGAGGCATAACCACGACTCACTGATTTGAGCTTATCAAAGAAATCCATCACCACTTCGGCCATTGGCATTTCATAGGTCAACATCACTTGACGACCCATATATTGCATATTAATTTGCATACCGCGTTTTTGATTACACAAAGTCATCACGGGGCCGACGTAATCTTGCGGCACTAAAATCGTAGCAGTAATAATCGGCTCACGGACTTCATCGTATTTTGATGGGTCTGGCAGCTTGGATGGATTTTCGATTTGCACCACTTCGCCGCCTTTGAGTACCAACTCAAAAACTACGCTTGGTGCCGTCGTAATCAAATCCATATCAAATTCGCGCTCTAAGCGTTCTTGCACAATTTCTAAATGCAAGAGTCCTAAGAAGCCACAACGGAAACCAAAGCCCAAGGCTTGCGAAACCTCAGGTTCATAATGCAAGGACGCATCATTGAGCTGAAGTTTTTCTAAACTATCACGCAGCTTTTCATAATCATGACTTTCTACTGGATAAAGTCCGGCAAAAACTTGTGATTTAACATCCTTAAATCCCGGCAAGGCAGCTGCAGCAGGATGTTTAACGGTGGTGATGGTATCGCCCACTTTGGCGCTGGCAATTTCTTTAATACCAGCAATGATAAAGCCAACTTCACCAGCACGAAGCGCATCGCGTTGTACTGACTTAGGTGTAAATACGCCGACTTGTTCACACAAGTGCTGTGCCTTGGTCGACATAAATAAAATCTTGTCTTTCGGGCGGATTTCACCATCAATAACGCGAACCAACATAATCACGCCAACATAATTATCAAACCAAGAGTCAATAATTAGCGCTTTTAATGGACCATCTGGATCGCCTTTCGGACAGGGTATCTTGTTGACAACCTCTTCCAGAATGTCTTCGATACCAATACCCGACTTGGCCGAAGCATGAACCGCATTCACCGCCTCAATACCAATAATGTCTTCGACTTCTTGTGCAACCCGATCAGGATCGGCAGCAGGCAAGTCAATTTTGTTGAGCACAGTACGCACTTCAACACCGAGTTCAAGCGCGGTGTAGCAGTTAGCGACGGTTTGTGCCTCAACGCCTTGCGAGGCATCAACCACCAACAACGCACCTTCACAGGCGGCCAGCGATCGGCTCACTTCATAGCTAAAGTCAACGTGGCCTGGGGTATCAATCAAATTGAGATTGTATATTTTGCCGTCACGTGCTTTGTATTTTAAAGCCGCAGTTTGCGCTTTAATGGTAATGCCACGCTCTTTTTCAATATCCATGGAATCAAGGACTTGGGCGCTCATTTCACGCATTTCCAAGCCACCACAAAATTGAATAAAACGATCAGCCAAGGTACTTTTACCGTGGTCGATGTGCGCGATAATAGAGAAATTACGAATGTGATCCATGAGTCCCGCAGCCACTAAGCTGTTACACAATTTGCGAATAGAAAAAGGCACGCTGCGCGTGCCCATACTAGCGATAACCGCCTATTTTAACTGATTTTTGCCAGGCTAGCATCCAAAGCCTGTTGATCAAGGTGGTAATGACAGATTTCAACACCATCAGAATCAAGCAAAACCGGCACCCACTCACCGTATTTTGCCTCTAATTCATCAATATCATCGATATCAATCCACTCAAGCTCAAATCGTCCAGCAGCTTGCGCCAACAACTGCGCTTGCATCTGTGTACATAGGCTGCAATAGGCGCGGCCATATAATTTTAATTTCATAAACCCTTTACGCGCGCTACTGCGCCCAATGCAAACCAGAAAAAACAACCATTATTGCCGTCCCGCGCACATCGTAGAGCCTGATGTGGCTGACATAATTTCGACCACTCGCGGCTGAAATGCTTGCATTTTGGCATTACGCCAACGCAGCACTACAAACGCAATAACAAAACCCAGCGCAGCACCCAACAAGGACGCCAACTCAGACCAAGCCGCTGGCGCAACCAACAAAGCCAATGCAGCCCCCAACAGCAACAACAACAAAGGCAAGCCATAACCCCACAGCGCACTTTGCAGCAACACCCCGTCATTTACCGCCACTTTTACCCAGTCGCTAGCCTTTGCCCCCAATTGATTTTGCACCGGATAGCTCTCTTGCCCCTGCCCAAACAAGCGCGTAATCGCCACAGACTTGCAGCCATATTTTGGATCGCAATTACCACAAGGACTACGAGGCCGGATTTTGACCCATGCCTGCCCACCTTCACAGCGCTCAACTTGCGCCTCTGTGATTATCATTCTGAGATTAAACCTTATTCATTAATTCAACGCAGCGTATACGCTTTAGCAAAACGCTCCACCGTCACGGCAGGCACTTCACCCAAGCAGCTCAATAAATATTGATCAACTTGCCGCGCATACAAATGAATCGCACCTTGATGCGCCAACCCAAGGGGAATATTGGCATTCATCGGCTCAACAAACACCGACAGCGTTACCGCCCCATCACTAAATAAGTAGTGCACCACTTCGCGTGATTTATGCGGCAAGCTTCGGGTGCTTTTTTTGATCAGCTTAAAACCCGGCACAGTCGGCTTAATTCGCCATTTTTTATCTTCAGCCAGATCCAACACAGCGCCGTCATTCACCTTTACGCTACGTAACGGATAAATGGGCTTTAGCAATTTTTGATTAATTTTGCCGCCAACCTGAATTTGGGTAAAGCTAAACGACTGCACCATTTCTTGGCGCATACCCATCATCAACCATTTCAAAATCAAACCACTTTCATCATCCACCCAAAAACGCTGCGGATAACGGTAAGCATCCAATGGATCAAGCTGATAAATCGTCGTCTCTCGACCAACAACCCGCTCACGCCCTACTTTAGAAACCCCGTAAGAATGCAGCAACTCGCTCACATCATCAGGCAAATGATTTGGAAATAATTTAGAGGTATAGCGACGATCCAATTGCACAGCATAGCCTTGCGCCGGATACATGCTTACTTTATCACCCACTCGCAAATACTCACGCGGCTCACCATCTAATAGCTCACGGTGCTCTGCGGCCACGCCATTCTCGATCGCATGACTGATTTTATAATTGGCAATATTCTCGCCTGATTGATAAATATAATTGCCCGTATAGCTCACCGCCTCGGCGGCCGACGCAGATCGCGCCAACACACGCTGCGCTTCAGCTTTATCTAAAGGCGTGGCTTGCGCGCTAAAGGCGCATAAACATCCCAATATAACCACAATTTGGCAATACACTTTCACCACCATCAATGCTGCTCTCCAACTTCAAAATGCGCTTGAGCAAATTGCTCAGAGGCCAAAGGATTTGAAAAGCCGTCCCGATGCGCAACCAAATAAGGGCTAATTTCTGCTGATTTTAATTCAATCGGTTTTTGCTGCGCCATCACATTAACAGGCAAAGCGCTTGGTAAAGTATATTGCCACGCGATCAAACCGACAAAAACCACGGAAGCAACCGCCGCCAATGGCACCCACGGTGTTTTCTTTGGTCGCAACTGGCGAGGCGCAATCACCACCGGCTCTTGCGCCAATCTGGCAGAAAATTTTTGCATAAATTCAGACGACGTCGTCAGATGCGGCTGCCCAATCGCATCTCGCGCCAAATGCCAACGACACCAATCCTCTTGCTGCTCTGCCGACGCAAGCAACTCATCCACTACAGCTGCAACATCTTGCGGCGCAACTTCACAATCCATTAAGGCTGAAATTTTTTCACTCATACTACAAACCCCTGTCTTTAACCGCCGCCATACGCCACGCCCGACTACCAGCGTTTATCCTTGCCCACATCGCCCAGCAAAGGACGCAGGCGATTGGCAATCGCCTCCCGCGCGCGAAAGATACGCGAACGCACGGTACCTATCGGACAATCCATCGCCAAAGCGATTTCGTCATAACTCATCCCATCCATCTCACGCAAAGTAATCGCTTCGCGCAATTCATCAGGCAAAGCATCAACCGCCTCATTGACTGTAGAGACAATCTGCTTATTGGATAGTTCAGTCTCTGGCGTATGAAAGTCTGGTACTAATGCAGCCGCATCGACGGTATCGCCATCCTCATCTTCATACTCCGCAGACAAAATCGGCCGGCGACCCAACGTCGACAGGTAGTTTTTCGCGGTATTAATCGCAATGCGATACAGCCAAGTATAAAACGCACTTTCACCGCGAAAAGACGGCAAAGCCCGATAGGCCTTAATAAAAGCCTCTTGGGTTACGTCTTCGATTTCATTTTGATCACGAATCATTCTCGACAACAGTCGCACCACACGTCGCTGATACTTTACAACCAACAGTTCAAAAGCACGCTGGTCGCCATTTTGCGCCCGCAAGACCAATTCATGATCTAAATCGCGCTCACTGATTTTAAGCAAGGGTAAAAACTCCCACAGTTAATTGCATTTATTACATTTCAACCTTGATATATTGGGTTTGGCTTGAAAATTGCAAGCCACATTGTTGTAAGCCAAGCCAGAGATCGTTCGCTCTGTTAATATTTGCCCATCCATTTTTCGAAATAAATCACCATGCGCACATTTGATGTATTGATTCTGGGCAGCGGACTCGGTGGCATGACCATCGCACTTCAATTGGCAAACCAACTTAAAGTCGGCCTCATTACCAAACGCGCGCTTCGCGATGGTGGCAGCGGATGGGCACAAGGTGGTATCGCCGCAGTACTCGACGGCTCCGACAGCAGCGAGCTACACATCAATGACACGCAAGTGGCTGGCGCAGGTTTGTGCGACCTTGACGCTACTCGATTTATCATCGAAAACTCCAAAGAAGCCATTGATTGGCTCATCGAAATGGGCGTGCCTTTCACCAAAGACGACGAAGGCCAAACCAGCTACCACGGCTTTCATCTCACCAGAGAAGGTGGCCACAGTCACCGCCGAATCATTCATGCCGCCGACGCTACAGGCGCGGCAGTGATTGACACGCTGGCTATCAAAGTAGCCGCACACCCGAATATTACCGTACTTGAAGAACATATCGCCGTCGATTTAATTACTGATAAAACCAGCGAAAATCGCTGCATCGGCGCCTATGTATACAACAAAATCGCCGACCAAGTTGAAACCATTCTTGCGCAACACACCGTACTCGCTACTGGCGGCGCTGGCAAAGTCTATCTGTATACCACCAATCCGGATGTGGCCACTGGCGACGGCATCGCCATGGGCTGGCGCGCAGGTTGCCGCGTTGCCAATATGGAATTCATTCAATTTCACCCAACCTGCCTCTACCATCCCCACGCTAAATCTTTTTTGATTACCGAAGCCGTGCGCGGTGAAGGCGGCATCTTGCGTCTACCGGACGGCACGCGATTTATGCCCAATCACGATGAGCGGGCAGAATTAGCGCCTCGGGATATCGTGGCGCGCGCCATTGACTTTGAAATGAAAAAAGGCGGCTTTGATTGTGTTTATTTAGACATTTCCTATAAACCCGCCGCCTTTGTTAAAGAGCACTTCCCCAATATTTACCTGCGCTGCCTTGAGCTGGGTATCGACATCACTAAAGAACCGATTCCCGTGGTACCCGCCGCGCATTATACGTGCGGCGGTTTAGTCACCAATCTGAACGGGCAAACCGACGTTGCCGGCCTTTACGGTGTAGGTGAAGTAGCTTGCACCGGTCTACACGGCGCCAATCGACTCGCCTCAAACTCCTTGCTTGAATGCATGGTTTTAGGCAAATCGGCCGCCGAGCACATCTTACAACAAACCCCTCGCACCCTCCCTCACGTTGCCGAATGGGATGAAAGCCGCGTAACCGACCCTGACGAAGAAGTGGTGATTTCCCACAACTGGGACGAGCTGCGACGCTTTATGTGGGACTACGTTGGCATCGTGCGCACCACCAAACGACTTGAGCGCGCACTACACCGGATTGAATTACTCAAGAGCGAAATTCATGAGTTTTATCGCAATTTCCGCGTATCAAACGATTTAATTGAATTACGTAATCTGGTTATTACCGCCGAGCTTATCGTTCGTTGCGCCATGGCCAGAAAAGAAAGCCGTGGCCTACATTACAGCCGGGATTACCCAGACATGGCTCCGCAAGCCAAACCGACCATTCTTACGCCACAGTCTAATAGAAAATAAAAAAAGCGCCGCACTCACCGCGGCGCTTTTTTTCAGACAAAAATCAAATCAGACTCAATAGTCGATACACCCCAAAAGCCATAATCACCAAACCAAAGCTAGGACGAACTCCAGGGTAATTTAATACGCGCATAAAGCGTGCGGCAAAAAACCCCATCAGCAACAAGTTCGGCAGCGTCCCCAAACCAAACGCCAACATCACCGCCCCACCCTTGAATGCCGATGCCGTTGATAGCGCGGCCAAGCTGGCGGTATAAACCAGACCACAAGGAATCCAGCCCCATAAAAAACCAATCAAAGGTGTATGCCATACCGAACGTATCGGTAAAAAACGCCGTAAAATCGGTTGAATCGCCCGCCAAAGCGGCTGGCCGACTTTCTCAACTTGAGTGAGCCACAACGACCAACCTGCAATATATAAACCCAAAACAATGAGCAATATATTGGCCAAAATAAATAAAATTGATTTTAATATCTGCAGCTGACCAAGGGCAGTAAAGCTCGCAATGCCACCCAATATTGCGCCTACAGCGACATACCCTGCTAAGCGGCCAAAATTAAAGCCCAAGTCGTACATCCACCTTGGGCCTTTGGGTAAATTGGCACTAAACGCTGCAACAATACCACCACACATCCCTGCGCAGTGACCGCCGCCGAGTAAACCTGCTAAAAATAACGCCAGCCAATCTAGTTCAAGCATACCGCTTCACAAGCAATTAAATCAGCTGAGAATACCTTGCTTTAGTCGCTTTTGTCCGTAAATACGCATCAAACACCATCGCAATCGAACGAATCAACATCCGTCCTTTAGGCGTTACCACGATAGAATCCGCTTCCAACACCAACAAACCATCTGCAACAAAAGGCTTAAGCAGCTCAAGCTCTTCGGCAAAGTAGTCAACAAAATCAATCATGTAGCCAGATTCAAACGTCTGAAAGAATAATTCAAACTGACACATTAAAGCCTGAATCACCGCACGGCGCAGCGCATCATCTCGATTCATGGTCAAGCCACGTTCAATCGGAAATTCATTTACGGCTAGCTTGGCGTAATACGCTTCTAATGTTTTCACATTTTGGTAGTAGCTCGCACCAACTTTACCAATCGAAGACACGCCAAATGCCAGCAAATCACAATCGGCATGCGTTGAATAACCTTGGAAATTTCGCTGCAAGCGGCCACGACGTTGCGCGACGGCCAAATCATCATTGGGTAGCGCAAAGTGATCCATCCCAATTAAGACATAACCGGCCTGAGTTAATTGCTCGATTGAATTTTGTAAAATATCGAGCTTCACTTCTGCCGATGGCAACTCATCGGCATTGATCCGACGTTGTGGCATAAATCGCTCGGGCAAATGCGCGTAGTTATATAGCGCAATACGATCAGGCTTGAGCAACAGCACGCGATCAATGGTTTCCGCCAGCGATGCCGCCGTTTGTTTTGGCAAACCATAAATCAAATCAACGCTGACCGAGCGAAAACCATACATTCTAGCCGCTTCAATCACGGTGCGCGTTTCGGCTTCCGATTGCACGCGATTGACTGCAACCTGCACCTCGGGATTAAAATCTTGAATGCCAACACTCATTCGATTAAAGCCAAGATTGGCCAAATGCTTAATCGTCTCTTCACCGACTTTGCGCGGGTCAATTTCAATTGAATACTCGCCATTTTCCAGCAAAGTAAAATGGGTATTGACCACATCCATTAAACGCTGCAGCTGAGCATGCGACAAAAAGGTCGGCGTGCCGCCCCCTAAGTGCAACTGGCTTACTTTAGGTCGATTCGGCAACAAATCACCGTACATCTTTACCTCTTGCGTGAGATAATCGAGGTATTCATCGGCTTTAGACTGATCTTTAGTAATAATTTTATTACAACCGCAGTAGTAACATATCGTATTACAGAACGGCAAATGGAAGTACAATGACAAAGGCATCGACAAAGCGCCAGGCATGCGCTGACTTAGGCAAGCCGAATGCGCCTCTTGGCTAAGGCCAGCAACAAATCGATCTGCGGTTGGGTAGGAGGTATATCGAGGGCCTTTGCCATCGTAACGCACGATTAACTCACGATCGAAATCAATAGCTGGCGCAGTAATGTTAATTTTTTTCGAGATCATGGTCTTTCCCAGTAACTTTACTTTGGTCGCAGGATAAGATGGACCTGTAGAATAAAGTTTGATCTAAATCAGATAAAATATAACATCCCTCTTTATAGATAGCTGATTTTGCTTTACAACAGCTGCTGAAATTATCATTCAAGCGTACATCGAGCCTTATATGATTCAAAATATTCAAATACGCGAACTCACTCCTCGCCACCTTCGTCAATCATGTTCTAACTGCAGCTTGCGTGAACTTTGCCTCCCTATCGGTCTTAACCCCGAAGAAATGCAAGAGCTCGATGCCATTATCACGCAAGCCCGACCGATCAAACGCGGCGAAGCCCTTTACCGTGCAGGTGAACCATTTAAATCGCTGTTTGCCATCCGCGTTGGTTTTTTTAAAGCCAGTGTGATTTCCGAAGATGGCCGAGAACAAGTCACTGGCTTTCATATGTCAGGTGAATTAATGGGCATGGATGCGATTAGTTCAGACTTTCACACTTGCGACGCCATCGCACTCGAAGACAGTGAAGTATGTGAACTGCCGTTTGGCGAAATTGAAGAATTAGCCGGCGATGTACCGCTCTTGCAGCGCCACCTATATAAAGTAATGAGCCGCGAAATCGTTCGCGATCATGGCGTCATGCTGCTATTAGGTAATATGAAAGCAGAAGAACGCTTGGCAGCCTTTTTACTCAATCTATCGCAACGCTTTGCCATTCGCGGCTACTCATCGACTAGCTTTCATTTGCGGATGACGCGTGAAGAAATCGGTAGCTACCTCGGGCTCAAACTTGAAACCGTCAGCCGCACGCTATCAAAATTTCAAGACCAAGGTTTTATCAAAGTTCAAAATCGATTAATTGAAATCATTGATGGTGACAGTTTGAAAAAGCTGTTGAGCAACTGCCAAGGCGAATAATCTCGCACGGGCTGCCCAATTCATCACGGCAGCCCAATGGAGCTACAATGCATTACACCATCGTCGCGCCACAACCTCTACAAGCACTGCTCGCACATCGTCTCAAACATTTCGCGGCGATTGACTATCAATTTTGCGACAAAACCAACGCCCAATCGGCAATGATGTTTGTCCAAGCCAATCCACACGCGGCATCCAACACTTTCCACGCCGATATTGAACTACTCGCCCTGCCAGCACTACAAGCAGCCGATCACGGCTTTATCTTTGCCGCAGCGGGCTCGATAACCGCACTACAAAGTGCGGCCCCGCTACTGGATGCACTCGCCCCGATTGCCAATGGTTGGCTGCATATTGGCGACTTTGGCGCGGCCAGCTTTGCACATCGCGCCTGGCAAATCATGACCGGCAACCCCTCACAAGAAAACCCCGCCTTTTGGCAAAACATCCCAAGCCTACCCACACCCAATCCGCTCAACCAAGCACAGTTCATTGCCGAGCTCGCCCAGCAAATGGGTAAACAGCAACAACAATGCATCGCACTACAACAGCTTGCCAACGAATTTCTCAGCCAGCAGCCAGCACACGACTTCCAGCCCTACTCTCCATTACAACGCCAATTTTTTGGCCCATGGAGCCAAACTAATACTTCGCCAGCCCAACAATTAGCCAGCTTTATTTTACAAATCCCCACGCAATCTACGCCTAGCAATTAAGCGCAAACAAAAATAGGTATTGCAATGCAGCGCTTATGGAACAAAGCCTACATCGCAATACCTATTTAATCATGCCAACTTTCAGTCAAGCACACCCAAACCCAACGCAGCGACTATGGCTTACTTGGCCATCACGCGCTGACGACGGCTTTCAGACAAGACGATCCCTGCGGCTACCGAAACATTCAAACTTTCGACCGAACCATACATTGGAATCGATACCAAACTATCGCAAAGCTCACGCGTCAAACGGCGCATGCCTTCACCCTCATTACCCAACACCCAAGCAATCGGACCTGTTTGGCCATAATGGAACAAATCGCACTGACCATCAGCCGCAGTACCCACCACCCAAATGCCACGCTCTTTTAAGTCGCGAATCGTTCGTGCCAAATTCGTCACCATCACATACGGCACGACTTCAGCGGCACCACACGCCACTTTGGATACGGTCGCCGTTACGCCAACACATTTATCTTTCGGTGCAATCACCGCATGCACGCCCATGGCATCGGCCACCCGAAGGCAGGCGCCCAAATTATGCGGATCGGTAATCCCGTCTAAGATCAATAAAAACGGTGGCTCATCTAAATCATCCAACACATCTTCAATCGACAAATAGCTTTTTTCAGTATCAATCAGCGCCGCAACACCTTGATGACGCACATGGCCAGCAATACCATCCAAACGCGCACCATCCACCTGAACCAGTTTTACATCTTGTAATTTCACGGTTTTCAGTAAGTCTTTCATCCGTGGGTCGCTACGTTCACTATTAACGTAAACCTCCAGCACAGAATCGGGAAAACGCCGCAAGCGCGATGTGACTGCATGAAACCCATGAATAATTTTATTTTGCGACATACGCACATTTCCTAAAAAAGCCGAGATTCGCAATTTTACGGTGTTTATGCAAAAAAGACTGTAAATAAGACATTGTTAGCGCCAGAAAGCGCTTATTATTTTACAGCGAAGGCAACACACAGTTAAATACATACTATTCTTAAGCGACAACCATTATCAAATAGCCTCAGCATGCCATGACCATGACAGCCACTGAAAACAAATCCAGCACTGAGCTCAGAGACCAATACCTCGCAATGCTAGAGGATATTGCCAAAGAGCTCGACGGCAATACGATTTTTCCAGTTTGTTTTGATATTTCAATCCAAATTGGCGCGGCGATGAAAGACCCCAATGCTTCGATACAAAAAATCGCCAGCGAAGTAGAAAAAGATCCACTCATCACAACCAAGCTACTTAAGCTCGCCAACTCTGCCAGCTACAACCCTTCAGGGCGCGCCATTGTAAATATCGAAAATGCCGTGATTCGCCTAGGCATGGGGGTCGCACGTTCGGCTGCGCTAGCTTGTGCAATGGATCAACTATCACGCTCAGCGCAACTGGCGCCCTTTGAGGCGCAATCTCGCCTCTGGTGGCAACATAGCCTCAAAACTGCCGCCGTCGCCCGAGTTCTTTGCAAACACCTCGCGCCGCGTCTCAACCCAGAAGTCGCTTTTTTAGCCGGATTGGTTCACGATTTAGGTGCTTTCTTTATGCTCGATCGCGCCGGCAGAAACCCTGAACTTCTCGAAAGACCCAAAACTGTAGAATATTTAGTCGCGCAATGGCATGACAGCATTGGCACCGTCTTGCTTGATACCTTATCGCTACCAGAAGAAATCATCGAAGCAGTCAGAGACAATGATTTGCCTCGGCCACCGACCACACAATTAAGACGCCTAACCGACGTGATTTATGTGGCCAATTTATTCGCCGGCGGGTTGGACGAAATCAACAAACAAGATCTGCCCGAAGCCTTTGTACCCACCGAGCTCAGCGACCCGCAATACACCAACTTGATCAACGAGATGAATGAAGCATGCCAAGAAATTCTGAGCGTGTTTTAAGACTGATTAACTGCGCAAGGATGATTGATTAGCGAATCACCGTAAGATCGAACCACCTGAGCAATAATAACTTGATAACCAGACAACCATTGCGCGTAACGCTGCTTGGCTTCCAAATGCGCTGGATGCTGCATTAACGCCTTTAAGCCCGCCTCAGATTGCCAATAATACACATTGCAAAGCCGACCACTCGCTACATTCTGCCAAGCCTCTTCACCCAAATAACCCTCGGTTTCTTTGGCTGCTTGAGCAATTTGCTGGTCAAGCTGATGAAATTCAGCGTCAAATTGCTTGGTGTCAAAAATAAAAGTGGCAGAATAAATCAATTCATTACCCTTTTTGCATCGGCACAAAACGAATCCCCGACGGGCTGATTTGGTCGGCGCCGCTGGGCATAAAGCCATAGCGCATATACGCCATCACACTATTGAGGCTCGCATTCACCGTTTGTAGTGGCGCATCGTGCTCCGCCGCTTTGAGTAAAGCGCGGCCTACCCCGCGACTTTGCATTTCCGGCAATACAAACAGCATGGCTATATGTTGCGACGACCTCACCTGCAATACGCCAATGATCACGTTTTGAATCAAAGCCACATACGTCACCGAGTGCCGCGCATCGCGACTGGCAATCTCATCGGCAGTCGACAAGCGGGTAAACGTTGCCACCCCAGCAGGGGGCTGATACTGCACCGCCAAATGCGCAAAAGTGGTTTGCACCACCTCTGAGGCACGCTGATATTCATCGGCGACAATTTTTCGAATCACCAATGCCATCTTAACCCCCAGTACCACCCACCGTTAAGCCGCCATCAATTCGCATCGTGGGCTGCCCTACACCAACGGGCACGCTTTGCCCGTCTTTACCGCACGTTCCCACACCGGGATCGAGCGACAAATCGTTACCCAGCATCGACACTTTAGTCAGCACATCTGGGCCATTACCAATCAGCGTTGCGCCCTTCACCGGATACAGCATTTTGCCGTCTTCAACCCACCATGCTTCAGCCGCAGAAAACACAAATTTGCCGCTGGTGATATCCACCTGACCACCACCGAAGTTCACCGCATACAAACCGCGTTTAATCGACGCAATAATTTCTTGCGGATCTTTATCGCCGTTTTCCATCAAGGTATTGGTCATGCGCGGCATGGTGATGTGCGCGTAACTTTCACGGCGGCCATTGCCAGTCACCGGCTGCCCCATCAAACGAGCATTGAGACTATCTTGCAGATAGCCTTGTAAAATACCGTCTTCAATCAACACCGTGCGCTGCGTTGGATTGCCTTCATCATCAACATTGAGCGAGCCACGACGATCACCAATCGTGCCGTCATCGACCACCGTTACGCCCGGCGCCGCAACACGCTGACCAATTTTGCCAGCAAAAGCCGAGCTGCCTTTGCGATTAAAATCACCCTCTAAACCATGACCAATGGCCTCGTGCAACAAAATACCTGGCCAGCCATTCCCTAACACCACCGTCATTTCGCCCGCCGGAGCCGGTCTAGCATCTAAATTGAGCACCGCCTGATCAACCGCTTTTTTGGCGTAATCAAGCAAGACCATGTCGGTAAAATAGCCATAATCAAAACGACCGCCACCACCGGCACTACCTTGTTCACGCTTACCATTGGCTTCGACAATCACATTAATCGACAAGCGCACCATCGGGCGCACATCCGCAGCACGATGGCCATCGTGACGCGCGATATACACCAATTCATACTCGCCCGCCAAGCTGGCCATCACTTGCACTACGCGAGGATCGAGACTGCGCGCCAATTGCTCCAGTTTTTCCAACATGGCCACTTTGGCCGCTTCATTCAAGCTAGAAATAGGATCAGTTGGGGTATAAAGCTGACGTGCATTATGTTTTGTGACATGGCGAGCAATACCCTCACCCCCTTGCCGACCAATCGCCCGAGTGGCATAAGCGGCCTGCGTTAATGCGGGCAAGCTGATGTCGTCTGAATAGGCAAACGCCGTTTTCTCGCCTTGAATCGCCCGCACACCCACGCCTTGGTCAATGCTAAAGCTACCTGACTTTACAATCCCTTCGTCCAAACTCCACGCTTCAGAGCGGCTGTACTGAAAATACAAATCGGCGTAATCAATATTGTGCGTCATGATGTCGCTAAAAACTTGGCTGAGCGCCGCCTCATCCAAATTAAATGGGGTTAGTAATTGCTGTTCAGCTAAGGCAAAAACGGTCATTGGATTTCACTTTTAATTAGGGTGTTTAAGTTGTCGTGGAGCAGCAAGTCGGCAAGGCCTTGCAATCAAAATTAACCCTGCACATTTTTACAACATTCAGTTACCGCGATTGTCCATCAAAGACCAAAAAAAGTACGAACAATTTCATCGCGTCCGAACGGCAATTTAAAGCAAAGAAAACATCATCGCCATCGAGCGCCGGTTAGTCGCTTGCCGGCAATGACAGCACCCGATGCGACAAGGCGGGCAAACTACTGCGAACCCGCTGCATCTGGCTGGCCTTTAATTCGGCCACCACCAGCCCATCACCACTGGCTAGGCAGTTTAGCACCTGCCCCCAAGGATCAATAATCATGCTATGCCCATAGGTGGTTCGACCACTGGGATGTTCGCCACCTTGATCGGCAGCAATGACAAAACATTGATTTTCAATCGCCCGAGCACGCAGCAATACTTCCCAATGCGCGCGGCCGGTCGTTGCAGTAAATGCCGCCGGTAATAACCAAATATCAACACCGTCCACTTGGCGAAACAACTCTGGAAAGCGCAAATCATAACAAATGGCCAAACCGACGCGGCCAAATGGCGTGTCAAACGTCACTACTGCATCGCCTGCAACAATGGTATTACTTTCACAAAACTGCTCGGTATCACTGTCAAAACCAAATAAATGAATTTTGTCGTAGCGCGCAATACACGCGCCAGCGGGGTCAAATACCAGACAGCTATTTTTAACCTTTGTGGCATGCTCAGAGCGCAATGCGATCGTACCGGCCACCAAATAAATGTCGTGCTCGCGCGCCGCTGCGGCCAGAAAGTCTTGGATCGGCCCAGCGCCAAAGGTTTCTTGTATTGCCAATTTGTCTTGATCTGTTTGCCCCATCATCGCAAAATATTCCGGCAACAGCACCAGCTTGGCCCCCGCCTGAGCAGCCTGAGCGATCAGCAGCTTGGCGCGCTGTAAATTGTCAGCCACCACCGGGCCAGAAATCATTTGAATCGCACAGACTTGAACTGACTGCATATTACCCTCGCCATGTATAGCCACAAAAGCCACATTCAATATTAACTACAGCAACATACCCATTAGTTTAATTTTTTAACCTGTGGATCACGCATTGAACCGCTGATTTGATACTCAAACGAAACCAGCTCTCCCAAGGGATTTTGATCAAACAAGCGCTGCGCGGCAAAAGTCGCCAAACCCGCAATGGGATTAATCGCCGCCACGCCCAAAGCCACTGCATCGCCCACTGCTGGAACGATACGCACTACGATGTCTTGCGTCCCAGCGACAAAATTGGCGTCGCCTTTAAAACGCACTTTGGCCGATGGCGCGTCAATCGTGAGGTTTTTAGTCTTAGCAACGCCCTGATTCATCGTGGCGTCCCCGGTGATTCGATCAAAGCCAAAGCCTTGTGAAATTAAATCTTCAAAATCGAGTTTTAAACGCCGTGGAATTGCTTGTAAATTCAGCACCGTTAAAAACCGTCCTGCGCCCGGATCAATTTTTAAAAACTGCCCCGCGCCCACATCAATCTTAAACTGACCTTGCATTGAATTGAGTTTGGGAGACCACGGTGGACCTTGCCATTCAACATTGCCGCCAAAATGCAGCGGCGCCATCGTCATCGCCTCTGGGTAGCCAAACCGAGTCAATAATCGCCCCAAATTGGCTGAAGTCAGTTGCACCTGCCCTTGAGTCAGATTTTTACCGTCTTTTTGCCGCCAGATTCCATTTAATGTTAAATCACCGTCGGTATTTTTTAACTGTAACTGCTCAATATTGAGCGCCGCGCCTTGCGGTACCGCCAATACATTTAACCGACCCAATTCAATCTGCTCATAGCGTAAATCAGCCACATCCAAATTCATTTGCGGCCAAGCACTTGGCTCGTCTAATGCATTATTTTGAACCGGCCCAGTTAAACCCATCACGTGCGTCGGGGCTGCCTGCGACTCCATTGATAATGGCAACCATAATTTACTCAGTTTGGCATTCAGTTGCCGACTACCGGCCTGCCAGTTGATTCGGCCCGCCAACTCTTTACTCTCTAAATCAACCTGCCAATTTTGTGCTGCAGGCTTAGCGCTGATGGTGACGCCATTAAATAAGCGCCCCCATGCATTCACCTGCTTAAAACCCAGCTCTTTCACGGTAATTGCCGGCAGGCTATTGCTAGCGGCATTTGCCGAGCCACTCGATGGTCGCGGCATTTTCTCAACAAAATCGAGCCAATTTTCAACATCTAGCGCTGGCCAATGCCCAGTCACTAGGACGCCACTTTCTGGTAACGCCCTCACTTCACTCCCTAGACCAAGCACCATTTGCACTTTCGGTTCGGCGCTAGGGCTCGATTGCTTACTTTGCATTTTGCCGAATAATAATTGGCCTAAAGAAAACGTTAATTGATGCTGCAAAGCCCCACCGCTGGCTTTGACATTCAGCGCCCGGCTTTGCGCGGCATTTTTGCCCAAGGGCGCTGGCAGATTGACTTTAGCGCCCTGCAAATCACTACTCACCGACAGATCAAATTGCTTAGGTGCGACTTTAAGCTGCGCTTGATACTGACTTTGCCCCGAAATCTGCGCTTGCAGTGCCGGCAAATAGGCGGTCGCAATCTGCCCCATTGCTGCGTCGCCGGTTAAATTCAATACCAAAGCGCCATTCACATCGTTCGAGCCCAATAATTTAACCGTACCGCCAAGCGCTTTGGCCTGAGCATAGGGCACTTTAATCGCCGATTCGGAAAACTCGACCTCGCCAGTCGCGGCATTGAGTACCGGAATCGCACCGCCAAAGCGCAATTGATTTTGCTTAAAGCGATAACGACCACTCACTTTGGTATTTTCAATATTGATCATGGGCATATCGAGTTTTAAATCCAGCGTGCCATCGCCTTCGGCCTCCAAAGTATCTAAAAACCCTTGTGTGCTCTCCTTAACCGGACTATTGGCAACAAACGACAAAAAGTCATGCGTACGACCATTCACTTGACCGCTCACCAAGATATGCTGATCTTGTTCTAAATTCGGAATTTCAACCTGCACGCCACTTAAACGGGTTTTTGAGATTTCGCCAGCCGATGCATTAATTTTCATCGCCAAGCCTTCAAAAGCCAAATCACCATTGATATGGTCAATCATTGGCCAGCCTGGCACATAGTTCAGCGTCACATCCGCCGCTTTAGCATAAATTGCAAATTGGCCACGCGCCTCATCCGCCGAACCTTTATGATAAGGAAATCCCGCAACATCCCCCTGCCAAGTAATTCGCCCCTGACTGGCATCCCCTGCCAACAAAGCTTGTTTTAACCAATCAAGGACATCATCGCCCAAAATTCGTGGCAAATAGCGATACGCCTGATTGGCCGACAGATGCGTAATATCTCCCGACACTTTGACCTTACCCAATCCTGAACTTGGCCCTTCATAGTGACCATCTAATTTCAACTGAATGGCTGGATTCATCATTGAGAAATTCAGCAAATCAAAGCGCCAGTTTTGCGCCTTCTTTTGCCATTCGATGCGGGTACTTAGCTCGTTGAGCAGCATGGGATCGACAAATTGTGCCGGGTAGTTAAACTCGGTATTACGTCCCCGTACATCAAGTCGTCCACCTTGTTCTTGCCACTGCCCCGTCAAATCAACCGGACCTAGATTCAAATCTGCATGGCGCAGCACCAGCGCTTGCGCATCAAAACGTCCTGCGAATGCCTTGGCGGCAGATAATGGGCCTTGCCAACTAAGCTCTGCCTCTTGAATCAGCCCGCCCACCTCAGCGGGGGCACTGCTCAATTGCGGCATCCTTGCTCTAGCCAAATAAGGCTTGAGTAACGGCAAATACGCATTTAAACCCGCAAGTTGCCACTGCTTTAACTGTAGAGCCGCCTCGGTCGTCGATTCGGTCTTGGTTTGGCTATATGTCAGATTACAAGAGGTACACAACACCCCAGACGGCGAGGCAATCTGCCGACCATTAATTTTTAAGGTTTTTCCCTTGGGGGTATCAGACCAGAAGACAACGGCATCAAGCCTTGGCAGCTGATACAGGGTGGCCGTAGCTTGATCACGCATTTGCCAATCACGCGCGCCCAAATCGGCCTCGATGGCTTGCAATTGGCCTTGTGCTAAATCAACACGCAAATTTAACTGCCCCACACCATGCTCAAGCAACAAAGTTTTAGGCATTAAGGCATTCAGCCACGGCATAAACTTAATCAGATTACTTTCGGGCAATTGCAATTTAAGCCAGCCCGACCATTGCTGCAGCTGCGCAACATCTCGCCCTTTTAATCGCCCCTGCACTTGAATGCGCGGCCCCACACTGGGTGGTGGCGTTAAAGCCAAATTAAAGCGATGTGCGCCTAAAAATTGATCGGTAGAAAAGTCCACCTGACTGACCGTCAAACTAGGATACTGGCCTTGTGCGTCACTAAACCGCACTTGCCCTTGCTCAATGACGATTTCATTTTGCGCCAATAACCAATTGAGCATACTGGCATCGCGGTGCTCGCTAGATTGTTGGCTTAATGCCACACCCCCCATCCACCAACGACCATCCATAGAGCGACTAATGTCGAGCAAAGGCGACTGAAGCACAATTTGATGAAATTGAATCCGCCCTAAAAATAGCGTGCGAATCGATAAAGTGGCACTGAGGGTCGCAAAGCGCAGGTCGGGCGCTTGGCGATTCTTACCTACAGCAAAATCGCGCACCATTAACTGTGGATAGCCCCCTTGCCAGCCGCCACTGACTTGCCCAATAAACACCGGCACACCCATCGCCTGTTCGAGCTGCGTCATCAGCCAAGGCCGATAATCATTCAATCGCGGCATAAACCAAAACTGCCAAGCACTCGCCACAATCAGCAACAGCAACAAAAAAGCCAGCACAAGACGCTTGAGCCAACGATAGAGGCTGTGCGGAAGATGAAATAAAGCAAGTTTGATGCGGCGCACTAAAAAACGTCCAAATTCAAAAGAGGGAAAGCGCCCAAACAGGCTCGGCTATGCTAGGGTTACGCACAAGAACGCTATTTTACCCTGATTCCAAAGCGGCATTCTGCTTCACTTGGCATTTCTCGCAAAGATTTGCCGCCGTCTATGCCCCGCATCACACTAGACACCTTCAGGGAAAGCCCCATAGCGCCAATTGCCAATGCCTACGAGTGAGCCTATGACCGATATCGCCTCCGCCAACCCTGCCATTCTTGCCGCACGCCAGCATAGCCGCTACCTTAATAATCTCTTTATGCGTCACCCCCACTTGATCGACACCACCATCGCGTCGCTCGAGCAAGTCTTTACTCGGCAAGCGATGCTCGATCAACTGGCGCAAGAGCCCATTGAAACCGAAGAACAACTCAGCCAACAATTACGTAATTTGCGCCAAGCGGTGATGGCCAGACTCATCTCCCGAGAAATCAGCGGTCGATCTGACCTCAATGAAGTAGTCACCACCACTAGCGATTTAGCTGAAGTGGCACTCAGCCACGCATTACAATTTTTAAGCCAAGCCACCGAACGCATAGGTCAACCCATTGGCGAAGACAGCGGCACGGTGCAAGAGCTGATTATTGTTGGCATGGGTAAATTAGGTGGCCGTGAGCTCAATGTCTCATCGGACATTGATTTAATCTTTGTCTACCCCGAAGACGGCGAAACCAATGGCACTAAGCGCATCAGCAATCATGAGTACTTTGCCCAAATTGGCAAAAAGCTAATTCGCATCATTGGCGACACCACCGCCGATGGGTTTGTATTTCGAGTCGACATGCGCTTACGCCCCTTTGGTGACTCTGGCCCCTTGGTCACCAGCTTTGCCGCTTTAGAAAACTACCTACTCACCCAAGGGCGCGAGTGGGAGCGATACGCGTGGATTAAAGGCCGCGCTTTAAGTGGTGACGCCGCTGGCTTAATGAGCTTAGTCACGCCGTTTATTTACCGAAAATACCTCGATTACGGCGCGTATCACTCTATGCGAGAGCTGCACAGCCAAATCCGCCGTGAAGTGGCGCGCAAAGATCGTTTTGAAAACGTCAAATTGGGCCCTGGCGGCATTCGTGAAATTGAATTTATCGGCCAAGTGTTCCAGCTCATCCGCGGTGGGCGCACCAAGGCTTTGCAGCAAAGACCCACACAAGTCATTTTGAACGAGCTGGAACAACAAGGCACACTCCCTGTCGACATCGTCAATCAACTGCAAGCGGCGTATGTGTTTTTACGCAATGTCGAACATCGAATTATGTATTTAGACGATGCGCAAACCCAAATGCTGCCAACGCAAAGCGACGATCAGGCGCGACTGGCACTCAGCATGGGGTTCGACAACTGGGCGCAATTTAAAGCCACGCTCGACATGCACCGCGCGCAAGTGACCGCGCAATTTGAACAAATTTTTGCGCTACCTGAGCACAGTGCTCTCAATGCCAGCAATACCGAAACGCATATCGACCAATACCTTGACGAAGACACCAGCCAATTGAGCGCACTGGGTTTTGCCAAACCGCTGGAAATCCAACGTCGACTCAATGCTTTACATGACAGCAGCAAATATCGGCAAATGCCCGATCGCTGCCGACAACGACTCGATGCGATCTTACCGTCACTGATTACCATCTCGGCCCAAGTGAGCAACCCCGACATTACGCTCACGCGATTACTTGACTTACTCGAAGCCATTGGTCGCCGCGAATCATACTTGGCACTACTAGCAGAACACCCACAGGCGTTAAAACGGCTCGCATCACTGTATAGCGCTAGCCCTTGGGTGTCTGAATACCTCACTCGCCACCCGATCTTGCTCGATGAATTACTCGACTCACGCTTACTACATCAAGCGCCAGATTGGGGCAAATTAGGCGAGCAGCTGAGGCAAGACATTGGCCAGCTTAAAGACGACACCGAAGCCAAGATGGATTGCTTACGGCACTTTCAACACACGCAGATTTTTCGCTTAGTTTCGCAAGACTTGGCCGACTTATTGCCTTTAGAAACGCTATCGGATCATTTATCCGATCTTGCTGATCTCATTTTATCGGTCGCCATCGAAGAAGTTTGGCGCGAAATGCCCAATAAACACCTCGAAACGCCGCAATTTGCCATCATTGGTTACGGCAAATTGGGGGGTAAAGAATTAGGCTACGCGTCGGACTTGGATCTGGTGTTTTTATACGAGGACGAGCACCCCAATGCGGGCGAAATCTACGCTCGCTTTGCTAAGCGGGTGGTCAACTGGCTCACCAGCATGACCTCGGCCGGTCAGCTGTACGATATTGATTTACGCTTACGCCCTAATGGCACATCGGGATTGCTGGTCTCTAGCATTGATGCTTTCGAGCAATATCAGCGCAATTCAGCCTGGGTTTGGGAGCATCAAGCCCTCACACGCGCTCGCTATTGCGCGGGGGATGTCGCCATCGGTCAAAAATTCACGCTCATTCGCAATGCGGTGATTTGCCTTGAGCGTGATATTGATTCGCTCAAAGCCGAAGTTAAAAAAATGCGCGAAAAAATCCTTGAAACCCACCCCGCCAGCGCCGTGGATGTGAAGCATTTACGCGGTGGGATTGTGGATATTGAATTTATTATGCAATTTTTGATTTTGGCGTATTCAGCCACCATTCCGGCGCTCACTGCCAATTTGGGCAATATCGCCTTACTCGACACCGCCGCCCAACACGGCTTAATCAGCAGCCACGCTGCTGAGCACGCCCGCATTGCCTACCGCGCACTACGCCGCTTGCAGCATATCAATCGCCTCAACGGCACGCCGCTCACGCCCGATATGATTGCACCGCTGGAAAACGATCTGCAATCGGTGCAAGCCACTTGGCAAAATCTATTTGGATGATGGTTTCAGCTGACTAAAAACAACCAAGCCCCAACGCCTTACAACGTTGGGGCTTTTTACCATCGATGACCCATTAAAAATTAAGCCGTGCCGACAAAATCAGCAAAATGAATCGCGCGCATGCCTTGCGGCAGGTATGTTTCTAGCCAGCGCATTTCTTGTTTTAAATGCCTGAGCAAAGCCACCACGTGCATCGGCTCAGTGTCATTATCAAACCAATATTCTTTGCGCCACACTGCATTTGGCAAGTCAAAAATATCACCGCCAGGATGCAATTCATCAATCGACGCCGCGCGCTGCACATAACCCGTCAGTGATAAAACGCCATCCAAAGGCTGACTCACCTCGCTCACCTCAATCACAAAAGCGGTCAAACTGGATGATAATTGCTGAAGATTAACGTAAACTTGCGGATTCAAATCTAAGGTTTGCACAATTTGCGTGCAGCAATTTGGGCATGGTAAGGTCATTGCTGACCAGCACAAAGTTTGTGAGTGATCATCCGCTTGCTGATAGGCTTCAAGCGGATGATGATGGCCACAAATGTAATGTGGCAATTGCTGAACCATAGACATGACGTACCCAAAACACATGCAGACAACCATTACATTAGCACATGCTGACTGATTTCGTCATAAACCAGCCAGTCTCATCAAAACCCCTCGCCACAAAGCAGCACTATGCTCCCCATTTTGTATCAAGACGATCATCTCGTTGCCATTCACAAACCCAGTGATTTATTGGTTCACCGCAGTAGCTTAGACGCCTACGAAACGCGCTTTGCGGTGCAACTATTACGCGATCAAATTGGCCAGCATGTTTTTCCGGCGCATCGCTTGGACAAAGCCACTTCGGGGGTTTTATTGTTTGGCCTTAACTCAGACAGCGCCCGCGCCCTGTCGATGCAATTTGCCGAACGGCAAGTGGCAAAAAACTATCTTGCGGTAGTGCGCGGCTGGCCGGATGAGCAAGGCGAAATCGATCATCCATTAGAAATCCGTAAAGACGACGCCGAAGTGTTTGGTGGCATTGTTGAAAAAGCCGCGCAAGCCAGTCAAACCCACTATCGACGTATTGCCAGTGTCGAGCTGCCGTGGATGGTCGACAAATACCCCAGCAGCCGCTACGCCTTAGTCACGCTCGATCCAATTACTGGCCGCCGCCATCAAATTCGCCGCCACCTCAAACACCTAAGCCATCCAATTATTGGCGACACCACCTACGGCAAGGGTCGACACAATCGCGCCTTTGCGCAAGCTTTTGGCGTGAATCGCCTATTATTGGCGTGCACTCAGATGCAGTTTAAACACCCCATTAGCGGACAAATGCTCAGTATTACTGCGCCAGTCGCCGCCGATATGAGCTGGGTAATCCAAGAATTAGGCTGCTTAGCGGCTTTAGATACCCACCAAATCGAGTACCAAGCACCGCAACCGAGTACGTCACTGCAGCGCCAAATTTTTGTTTAGCACTAATCTCACGCCAATAAACGCAGCGCCAAACCCGATTGCCGCGTAATGCCTTTGCGGCTGGCGCTGGTAATAATGCTTTCCTCACCCCACAAGCTCACTTGCTGGCGCGCACGCGTAATCGCGGTATAAACCAGCTCCCGACTTAAAGCGCTCACGCTGCCATCACTTGGGCTGGGCAACAGCAACAACACATGCGCAAACTCCGAGCCTTGTGATTTATGCACCGTCATTGCAAACGCGGTTTCCACCGAGGGCAAGCGCGCAGGCGCAACTTTGCGTGTACCGCCATTGCTATCGGGAAAATGCACCCATAACTTGCCGGCGTCATCCATCAAAGTCAGACCAATATCGCCGTTATATAGTGCCAAATCGTATAGATTTTGCGGCACCAATACCGGTCGGCCGGCATACCAAACTTGGTCATTCATTCTTAAGCCTTGTTTGACCAATTGCGCCTCAATCAAATGATTCACACGCGACACACTGGCGGCGCCTTGTCGCACCGGGCTCAATACTCGAAACGCATCAAACGCCTTAAACACCTCGCTTGGCGCGGCATTGGCCGCCACTGCCGCAAAAAATGCTGCGTATCCCGCCAGCAATGGCGCAGTTAAATCCTGACCGCTGGCAGCTGGATTGCTGGCATACCAAAGCAATGGCGCATCACTATTGACTGGGCTGGCAGCGGCCTGCAATAGCGTACTGATTGTGCGTAAATCGCCGCCATTAATCGCCTTGGCCAAAGCGCCAATCGCGCCAGAAAACCGATAGCTTTTATGCAACGTCAACACATGCTCGCCCAGTGCCGATGCGGAAAAGCTTGGCTCAACCACTTGGCCAGTTAAGCGCGATAATTTGGCAGCAAAGTCAGGCGAAAACCCACTTTCGGCACATAAATCCCCCATCACTGCGCCCGCTTCAACCGAAGCGAGCTGATCTTTATCGCCCAATAAAATCAGCCGAGCGTGTGGCGGCAAAGCATCGACCAATTTACTCATCAAGGCCAAATCGATCATCGACGCTTCGTCCAGCACCAGCACATCGAGCACTAAAGGGCGCGCGGCATGATGGCGAAACTGCACTGAATTAAATTGGCTACCGAGCAAACGATGCAAAGTCGTGGCTTGATCGGGGATTTGCGCTGCCAACTCCGCGCTTAACAAGCCTTTTGCGGCTAAATCTTGCTTGCCCTGACTAATCGCCGCCTGCATGCGCATGGCCGCCTTACCTGTCGGCGCCGCCAGCGCAATATTGAGCACGCGATCGCTACTGATTTGCAGCAAGGTTAATAATTTAATCAACGTGGTGGTTTTTCCAGTCCCGGGGCCACCGCTGACAATACTCAGTCGTTGATGCAGCGCAGCGGTCACGGCGATTTTTTGCCAATCGGGGTTTTCATGGCTGCCGGCAAAAAAAGTCTGTAAATGTGCCGCCAGTCGAGCTTCATCTGGCGCTGGCGGCGCATCAAGCGCCATGGCGCGCAATTGCAAGGCCAATCGCGACTCATACGCGTGATAACGCGCTAAATACAGCCGCTGATGCGAGGCAATTAAGGGCATAAAGTCCCCAGCCTCGCCCACCAAACCACTGGCTAGCCATGCCGCCAAATCGGTTTGCGCCGGAATATCCACACAGACATCGCCGCGCTCGCTGGCTTTAGCCAATTGTGCGGCAAGCCCCAATAAATCAGCGGGGGCGTTGGGGTTTTTACGCCGCAATAAATCCAGCAGCACGCTAGAAAAATCGATTTTTTCTACTGCGCTGGGATTCATCGCCGTCAATGGCGTGCTGGTTTCTACGGTATTACTCATTGCGCCACTCCTTCACCTAGGGCACGATTGAGCGCCTCAATGAGTTTTAAAGGGGGTTTATCGTGCCAAACGCCACAATTAGCGACTTCTGGCGACATACCTCGAATAAATAAATACAACACCCCACCAAAATCACGCGCATAGTCATAGCGCTCTCCCAAGCGCGCCAACATATGCCGATGCCAAGCGCAGCTATACAATAAATACTGTAAGTAATAATGCGAGTCGCTCATCACGTCACGCAATGCGGCAGGATCGTAATCGCTCAAGCGATCGCCCAAAAAGTTGGATTTGTAATCGGCAATAAAATACTGGCCTTGCCAGAAAAAAACCAAATCGACAAAACCATTTAAATAACCGACGAATTTTTCTGGCTTTAGCCGCTGGGCAGCGGCAATAAAGCGCGGCTCAACGCCAAACTCAGGCTGGGCCAATACGCGGCAAAAGGCGGCGATATCCACCGACTTACACCCCAATAAGAACTGCCATTCATTTAAGCGCTGGCGATGCGTTAATTGATTTAACCGCAACACACCCGTCGCCAGCTCAATGGGCGCGGCGAGCACGGCCAGCAACCAATCGGCGACCTGAGGTGCGGCATCGAGCGCCAAGGCCAAGCCGGATTTTTGCATCGCTTGCGTCACCGTTTGCGCCAAGACTGCGGCATCGACTCGCGTAAAGTCAGTGTGCTCAAACACCGAATGCAATGTGGTACCGGCCCGACTACCGCGCATAAATCGAAAGCGCATTTCATCCGACAACGCTTCGCTATCCAAGCGAGGCACTTGCACCCCATCAGCGTCGTAATCCGTCCCCGCTTCAGCCACTGCATCGCTGGCGTAACTGCGCGTGAGCGAAGTAAAGCTGGCTAAGCGCCACGGCGCAGCCAAACTCCACGGCGCGTAATCAAAGCGCTTAGAGCGCGCAGCCAATTGCAACTCAGGTAGTGCACGATCCGTGCCGGCATATCGCGTCCACTCAGGTAGGCCACTCACCGACACGCGCGCATCTAAGCGCTTAAATGCGTCACTGAGCAAAGGCAGCGTGAGCGATTTGAGGTGTTCGCTAATGGCTTGACCTGATTCCGTGCGCAATAAATGCGTTAACGGCGCATTTTTTAGTCCCGCCTGCGACTGCCAAGCGAGCTTTTCAAACGCCGGATACGCTAAATACAGCCGATGCTTGGCGCGAGTGACGGCCACATACAACAGACGAATCTGCTCGGCATACGCTTCGTGCTCAGCTTGCGCCAGATGCGCTTCAAGCTCAGACGTGCCCACATCAATCTGCAACGCATGCGCCGCGCTTGGTTGGTGAAACGACACCCATTGCGGGTTACGCACCAATTCCCCCTTGCCTTTCCATGCAAATGGGCAAAACACAATCGGATATTCCAAGCCTTTGGACGCATGAATCGTCACCAAGCGCACACGATCAGCGTCGCTTTCTAAACGCATTTGCTGGCTTTCTGCGCCCTGATTGGGCTCAGCAATTTGCCGCTCGAGCCACGCCAGCAATAAGGCCGGATTGGGGCGAGATCTGGATTCATGCTGCACCAGCTCCGCCACATGCAGTAAATTGGTCAAGCGCCGCTCGCCACCGTCTTGCTTTAATACACGGCTGGCAATATCGGCCTCGACCAACCAGCGCCGAAACATCGGCATAAAGCCAAACTTGCGCCATTCATCGCGCCAACTTTGTAGGTTTTCGACTTCGTCTTGCCACGCTGCATCATCCAATTGCAGCGCCAATAATTGCGCCACGCTAATGCCCATCACCGAGCTCACCAAGGCTTTACGCAGCAAACTGGTTTGCGCTGGCGCTTCAATCGCCGCCAGCATCGCACACAAGCCTTGCGCCTCACTCGAGGCAAAAACACTTTCTCGGGTTTGCATCACCGCCGCCACGCCGCGCTCCGCCAGCGCATGGCGCATGGCGTGCGCTTGCCGATGGCTCGGCACTAAAACCGCAATATCTTTTGGACTTAAAGCGTTCCCACTTAGCGTGGCCTTGCCTTGGCTGGCGGCATTCAGTAAACCAGCAATTTCATCGGCCGTTGCCGCCAATAGCATTTTTTCCGCCGTGTCGGGATTACCACCATCAAACACAAAAGCGTGCACCGCGGCGCGATCATCGGCGCATTGCCATTTAGATTCACCGCTTTGCTTGGCGGCAATGGTGGGATGACTAATTTGCCGTTCAACAAAAGCATCTTTGGGCGCAAATAGCGCGTTCACAAATTCAACAATCGGCGCGTCAGAGCGAAAATTAGTCTCAATCGAATAACACGCTTTAGCCTGCCCTCGCGCGCCCAAATAGGCATACACGTCGGCACCGCGAAAAGCGTAAATCGCTTGCTTCGGGTCGCCCACCATAAAAAACGGCGGCTCGCTACCGTCGCTTAAAGCATGACCAAACAAACGATCAATAATTTTAAATTGCAACGGATCGGTATCTTGAAACTCATCGACTAAGGCCGCGCGATATTTTTGATTGACCTTATTGGCTAAGTTTTGCGCCCGCACCGTATCGTCCAGTGCCGCAGCCAAGCAAGTAATGCTGTCATCAAACGACATTTTGCCGCTGTGCGCTTTGCGAAGCGCCAATTGCTCACGCACATAGCGCGCAAAATCCAAGCGCCAGTATTTGAGTTGCAAGGCCAAATCCGCGGCCATACTGTCGGCATTGGCCAATAAAGCCTCGGCGGCGGCAAAAAACTCATGTTGCGGCACCACCGGTTTAAATTCTTTTTTAGTCATTTTGAGCAAATGACTTTGGGTGAATTTTTCCCAGTCTTTACATAAAGACACGCTGGGCGTTGGGCTTTGCAATAAACGATTCACCGCTGCTAGCCCATCCTGCCATTTTTCGTTCGTCAGCTTATACGTGCCAGAAAAAATGCCGCCGGCTTGGGCATTGAGTAACAACGCGGCGATTTCGTCTTGATCCCACCAATACTGGCATTGTCGCCATTGCTCAGCATATTGCGCGCGGCGCTCATTCCGATACGTGGCCGATGGCAAATCAGGCAAAGGCAAAAAATACCCCGGATCAAGGCTTTTTACTTGACCAGCCCATTGCTCTAAATACGGCACATCGATTTTTTGCTCGCGCAAATACGCCACCCACGCCATATCAGCCGCATACACCTGACTGCGCCAAAAATCATGGGTAATTTCAGCCAGTAACTCGCTTTCGTCCTCAAGCAATTGCCGATCAAAATCAAAGCCCGCCTCAAACGCTTGCTCCGTTAATAAGCGCTGGCAAAAACTATGAATCGTCGAAATCGCGGCGCAATCGAGCGTCGCGAGCGCCAAGCGCAGTTGCCGCAATAAAGGATCGGGGTCCAACCCTTCGGCGATGACCCGCTCCCACACCTCGGCACAGAATGGCTCTGGCGCGCCGCCCACCATCACCGGCGTTTGCTCAACAAAGGTTTGCGTCAATTGCGCCAAGCGTAAACGAATCCGATCTTTGAGTTCGGCCGTTGCCGCCTTGGTAAACGTCACCACCAAGATACTCTCGGGGAGTAATCCTTTGGCTGCGTTATATGCTGGCTCGTCGGGAGCAATACCCGCGCCTAAAATCAAACGCGCATACAGGCCGGTGATATTAAAGGTTTTTCCGGTACCGGCCGAAGCTTCGATCAATACTCGGCCACCGAGTGCCACATCGTGCACCATTAACGGCGCAA
The DNA here is from genome assembly GCF_013284055.1 of Deefgea piscis. Taxonomy (NCBI): domain Bacteria; kingdom Pseudomonadati; phylum Pseudomonadota; class Betaproteobacteria; order Neisseriales; family Chitinibacteraceae; genus Deefgea; species Deefgea piscis. Next base: position 3,093,817 of record NZ_CP054143.1, read on the forward strand.
ATTCAGGCAGGCCCGACTTGTCGGCGGCAGTACCCTCTACCACGCTGGCGTGCGCCATCGATCCATCCAATTGGCGTTCAGTCATCACGCAGCTCCTTGTTCGGCTAACAAGCGGTTTAAATCATGATGCAAGGTTCGCTCCTCGACTGCAGCCAACATCGGCAACACAATTCGCGTCGCCCACGCCGTAAATTGCACGCCGTTGGCACTATCGATTTGCAGCGGATCTTGCGGCCATAGCAATTGATTTTGTACTTCTAGCCATTCGCCATCGCGGTTAAAGCTCGGCAACCAACGCTTGATCGCCGCTGCCCAACGTAAGGCTTGGGTGTCTTCATCCTCGACCGTATCGCTTGGCAGCGCCTTACCCCACGCCAAAGCACTGTGCGGGAAAAACGGCAATGGCGCGGCCATTGCGGCTTGATATAAAGCCAAAATATCACTCAAATACGCTGTCGCTTGTTCCGGTGCAATCGGCGAGCAGTACAAAACACGCTCAGGCGACAGCCAACGGGTCACAGTTTGCATGGCGCTGGGCTGCATGGCGCACAGTAGTAAATGCTCAACCCACGCCCGAAACACATCGCGCGGATAAATTTGGCTTTTTAAAACAATGCGCCCATCGGCATAACACGCATCTAACCAACCGGTAATTTGCACATCAGATGGTGATCGCGACCAAGACGGCGACAAAGTCATTTGCACCATTTGCGCGGGCAACTGATCACTGCATTGATAGCGCGGCAAAGCGTCCAGCAGCGCACAAGCGGCAAACAGCTGCTCATCCACCAGCATTTCACCCGGCACACCCAAAGGGGTATTACCTCGCGCAAAAGCCAGATCATGCGCTTCAAGCCCATACTTAAGGCCAAGATCGCGCACGGCATTATCGCGAAAATCTTTTAAATCAAACGCTTCATCGTCCTCTAAGCCGGCATCATTGGCACTAGGCTGAAAATGCAAATTCGCCCGATGCCGCAAAAAGTAAGCCGCTGGTTTGGCCAAACATTGCGCCAATTCATCCCAGCGCAAACTATTGGGCATGGCAAATGGCGGATATTGCTCGGCGGCGGCTAAATTGCTCGCGACTGCATCGTTCAGCGCATCGCTTTGCATCTGCTCACTCAATACCGCCTCACCCTCGTCTGCGCTCTTAGTAACGCTCGACACTCGCCCCATGGCCGCCAATGCAATTTGTTCGGCAGCACGGCACCACAGCGGATTAAACGACGCAATGGCATTTGCATTGTTTTCAGGGGTATGGCCAACAAAGTTTTGTAGGCTAAAGGGCTGCAAGGGATACTCAAGGGTTAAATGCTGCAATAAATTGGCTCGTCGCACTTCGATACTTGCGTCGATATCGCCCTCAAGGAAAAACCCTTGCGCCACACAATCGAGCACATCGCTCACCAATACCGAAGGCGGAAAATGCGCATCGTCTTTTAAGCTGCGCCCAACCCACGACAAATAGAGTTTTTCTCGTGCTGCCAATATCAAATCTAAAAACAAATACCGATCATCCAAGCGGCGCGAACGGTCGCCTAAGCGCGGATGCTGAGCAATTAAATCAAATCCCGCCGTGGGCGGATTGCGTGGAAAATCATTTTCATTCAAACCCAACACCGCCACCACCCGAAACGGCAAGCCACGCATCGGCACCATGGTGCAAAACGTCACCCCGCGCGACATAAAGCCCGAGCCACGGCTACTGTTTTCAAAGCGATGTTGCAACCAATCGCACACCACTTCGCGCGGCACGGGCTCAGTTAAACCGGCCAATTGCGCTTCATCGGCCAAATCCGCTAGCGTCGTGCGTATGGCTTCAGCCAGTTTGAGTTCGGCCTCGTCATGTTCGTCAAATAAAATAAAATTTTCGAGTAGCAATAAAGCTGCATCGCGCCACTCCGGCAAAGTGCGCGCAACACTGAGCGCCGCCCGCCATTGCCCTACGGCGGTAATAAATGTGGTTAATTTGGCCAATAAGCTCGCTTGCGAGCCCTCCAAATCATCCCACGGCGCCAGCGCGGCTAATTCAGAAGTGTCCTCGCCCCACAGCGGTACTGCGTCACCGGCCAATGCATTGGGCAAGGCTAAACCCAACAGCAATCGATCTAAACCCAACTGCCAGGTATTGGCCGCGCCCATATCGGACAAATCAAACTCAGCCCGGTGCGCCGCATCTAAGCCCCAACGGATGCCGACTGCCGCAATCCAATGCCTTAGGGTCAATAGCTGATCGCTACTGATATCAAAGCGCGCCGCCACTTGCGGCGTTTCGAGTAAGCCATACATTTCATCGGCTTTGCAGCGGCTTTCCGGCAATTGCAAGAGCTGCATCAACACATCAACCGCCGGGCATTCTTGTTGCGTGGTTAAGTCGGCGATATTAAACGGAATATTGGGTGCGCCAGAGGCTTTGGCATCGCCAAAAACCGCCTCAATCAGCGGGGCATACGGCCCCATATCGGGCAGTAACACGGCAATTTCGGAGGCCAATAAACTGTCGTCATTGACCAGCATGGCGGCAATTTCATCATGCAAGATTTCAACTTCACGCATCGCGCTATGTGCGTTATGAAACGTTAGTGAGCGATCGTTCTTTGCGACTACTTGAGCGTTTAATACATCACGATTAAGTAAATTGAGCACATCCGATTGCAGCGTTTGCAATAGGCTTGGCGTGGCAATATGCTCGAGTGGATCATAAAACAACCACTGCTCACCGCCACCACTCCACGGGAAAGCCTCCGTTACCGCGCGATAAAAATCACGCCCCGCCTTACCCATCGAGGCCAATAAAGGATGACCAATATCGAGGTAGAGTGATTCTTGCTTGCGGTCTAACTCGCGGCGCGCAATCACTTGGGCACTGACAATCGCCCCCCATTCTTCGCGGCAAGGATTAAGCAAAAATAAATTCACGTCGATGTGCTCAGCCAAAGCGCCCAGCACGTCGATATACGCCGGCGGCATGCCGGCAATACCAAACACGGTAATGCGCTCAGGCAAACGACTTGGCCCATCGTTTTGCCACGCATTAAATAGCTGCACAAACATATCGGCACGATGTGGCATGGCGCCAAAATCGCCGTCGATACTGGCTTTCACTTCACGCCACAATGTGGCTTGCCACGCTTCATCGGGCCCCAAGCCCACTAACTGACCCGCTTCCCACGCTGCAATCCAATGGCTGCGAAACACCAAATACTGATCGAACACGTCGGCCAATTTACCCGCCAACGCCATTTGCCGCCGCGCGTCCCCCTCACTCAAATACGCCGCCACAATCGGGCTAGCAGCGCGAGCGCCGGATGTTGGCAACACCCCAAATAAGCGCCAAGCCAGCGGGCTAGCGCTATATGGCGAATCAGCTTGTAAATGCGGTAATGCGTCTTTGAGCAAAGACCAGACAAAGCTGGCGGGCAGTTGAAAGTCTATCCCCGCGCAAATCCCAACGCGATCGGCCAATTTAAACCGCAGCCAGCGCTCCATACCTTTACTGGAAACAATGATTTTTTCGCTGGCAAACGGATCGCTCAAAGCGACGCCATACAGCGCTTGCAATAATTCGAACAGATTTTCGAGGCGATTGGACTGGTAAATATGCAGGCGGCTGGACATGCGGGCACCGAAGTAAGAAGCAAGACTTATTCTACCTTGTTAAGCTGACTTCAGTTGCCAGAAAAGGCGCACAAAGTAGGTTTTGAACCGCAATCGGCACGTCACGCTGAGCCAAAATTAAGGCCAGCACCAGCCAGACGCGATTTTAGGGCATTGCATGCTTGGGCCGTTTTAGGCCATTCCCCTACTTGGGTTGTTTTAAGCCATTACCATGACTGGGGCGATTTAGGCCATTGCCATGCTGGGCAATGCCGTTTCGGTACTGGCCACTTGCTCGGCCGAGGCCAATAATTCGCTCATTGCCCGATCAAAGAGTGGTGCTTGCTCTAAAAAGCGCACGCGATCACGCGCAAACAAACGGCGAAACGCCCGCAAGCTCAATACTGCCGGCGCGTCTTGATCAGGCCAAGTCAAGACAATCGCATCGGGATGATTCGCTTGCCAGCTCAACTGGGCAATACGCGCGGTGCCAGCAAAATTAACCTCCACCGCCACGCCATTACTTAAACACGCCGTAAAATCTTCATCTACGCTGTCGATTTCAACTGCAGTTTGCGGCCCTAATTCCGACTCTATCAATTGATCAATCAGATTGAGATTAACTTCTAAAGCATCGATCTCAGCTTGAATAAACAGTGGATTTAACGTGACCACGACCTCATTCTCGGTGATTTCAGTGCTATGCACCGCATCCAAAAACGGCGCAAAAGCCTCGTGCATCACTGACAAAGGCGGCGGCACAGCACTCAGCACCTGACTTGAGCCTGAGCGCATCGCCAAACGATGCGCGTCAACCAAGTGCAGATTTAATTCTTGTAATTGTTCGGCCGTCCAATTGAGCGTTAACACCCCTTCGCGCAAAGTGGCGATCATGGTTGGAATCAAACCCAATAAAATTTTGCATTCATCACGATCAACTTTTGGCGCCAAGCTCCAAATTAAATCGGGCACCAATAAGCGATACTGCGTTGCTTTATGCGGCGCTTCGCGCCCCGCTAACTCAATCACTCGCGCCCAAGTGCTGACCAAAAAATCATACAAATACGGCTCAATGGTATAGGGCGATAAAGCGTCGGAAATCATCGCGGTAATACGCGCAAAATGTAATGTGCGCTGTTTGGCAGAATCCAAAACTTGCGTGGCGCTACTGGCCATTTTTTCACAATGCGCTAATTCATTGGCGACCCACGCATCCAGCGCATCGAGCATTTGCACAAACAAGGCCAGATCTTCGTTTTCATCGGCCAAAATAATCGCCACAATGCGGCAAATTTCGGTATTGACTCGGACGGCACTTTCACTGTTTTGCTGCATCCCCAGAGAGATCGAGCCAATTCGGTTAACCAACATGCGCGCCGGGTGGGTTTTTCTGGCAAATAGATTTGGATCTTGCAGCGCGATTTTTAATACCAAAAACTGCAAACGCCCTAGCTGCGCCCGAACTTCGGCCGGCACTTTATCGTCACGCAAAATAAATTCAAACAGCATGGCCACCACATCAATGGTCATTGCTTCATTGACATCGCTGGTGCTGGCACCCAATTGTTGGCGCTGCTCTAAAATCAAATTGCGTAGCTTGCCATCGCCATTCCACATGGCTTCTGCCGTTGGCGTGGCGACTTCAATCAGACTTTGCAGTGATTGGCTCAGCGGCGCACTCACCGAACGCAGTTCCAGCGATGCGGCGTCATCCCACACCGGGGCTTGCCCCTGCGCACCTTGCTGCAGACTATGCCCACTAAAAAATTGCTGAATGCTGCGACCCACCTGCCCAATATGACTCAGCCATGACGGTGCCCGCACCATGCTGGCGCGTGCCTCGTTACTCGACGCCATCAACGGCTCTGCCGCCGAATCCATCAAGCCAGAACCGCCAGAACCGCCAGACCCCATGCCTGCCACAGCATTCGGTACACTCGCTGGCGCAGCCCCTTGCAATGCAGCCTGCGATGCAGACGGTCTAGATTGCACAAAATCCAAAAATTGATCTTCCGAGCGTGCGCCCCACGGTGCTGCGGCTACCGAGCCCGCCGATGAACCCGTGGATGAGCCCGCCAAACGTGGGGTTGACGCGGCACGCGGCGACTCACTGCCTCGCGATGCCGGTTCGCTGTATTGCGCGTCGGGCGTTAATGCCGAGGGCGATTCATCCGGTAGATCAAGCAAATTGCCGGCCGCGATGGCCGCTGGCTCACTTTGTTTTCTGACCTTCAACTGCAATTGGGCGGCAATCCCATGCTGGGCCAGTAGCTGATTTAATGCCTCATACAGCGGCGCGATATGCGGGCACATTGATGTGGTGAGTTGCGCTAATAGCACAGGAATTAATTCATTATCGCTGGCGGTTTCGGCCACCGTTTCTTCTAAAGCATTGGCAATACTGCGCGAGATAATATAAGTACGAAACGGGTTTTCACGTTCTTTAATCACGTCTTGCTCAAGCAATAATGCAATACGAATATTTAAATCACGAATACCTTCTTCGGCCTCTTGCCGAAAACGCGTGGTAATTTGGTCAATATGCAATTCTTCTTCAAACGACGCCGATTCCACCAAGGACAATGTGGCATTAAGCCCCTCGGTAAAGGACGGACGAAAATGGTTGTAAGCCGTTTGAAAACTGCGATGCAATAATTGCTCAACTTGACGCGATAGCTGCTGCTCCAACTTTTGATCGTGATTCATAATCAATTGCCGCGCAGCGAGTAAACGGCGTTGCTCAAGCATTGAGGTGGCCCGATCGGCCTGATTAAATAATTGCCCTGTCGAATGCGCCAGCACCATCGGCATTCTTTGATTAAATTCAGCCAAAAACACCGAGCGCGTCGCAATGAGTAAATCATTTCTATCCATCTGGCACACCCTCACACATCGAATTAAGTCGGCTTAGCCGAAATTGCCTTGCGCTAAGTTGAGCAACATCACTCAACTCAAACTGCATAAAAACCGGATGATAACTGACAATAGCCCGCGCTGCTTGCGACAGATTCGGTACAATCTAGCTATCCGAATGGCAGCAAGGCTCACTCTCAGTGTTTCGACTTTTTGAAAATATAGTTCACCCCTACCCTGAACAGCAAAACAAAACCTTACCTCATGATTTCAAATCATTTATATGGCGCTGTACAAAAGGACTACGCCCACTGATTTTTGGCATGATGCTCTGCACCGCCATCATTGGTTCTTTTGAAGCAATTTTGTATAGTTTGCTGGGGCATATTGTTGATTGGTTAGCTCACGTCGAGCCAAGTCAACTCTGGGCGCAAGAGCACTTTCGCCTTAGCCTGATTGCGGGGGTGTTATTACTCAGCCCACTGCTGGTCGGGCTGCAAACTTTGCTGAAACATCAAGCCTTAGCGGGTAATTTCCCGATGTTGCTGCGCTGGGATTTTCATCGGCAAATGCTCAACCAAAGCATGAGTTTTTATCAAGATGAATTTGCCGGTCGCGTTTCAGCCAAAGTCATGCAAACGGCGTTAGCGGTACGCGAAACGGTATTTATCGTGACCGACATTATGGTGTTTGTCGCGATTTATTTTTTCACCATGCTGGCCGTTGCTGGCAGCTTTGATCTGTGGCTACTGGTGCCGCTCTTGTCATGGATGCTGCTGTATATTGGCGCGATGTTTTATTTTGTGCCGCGCCTAGGCAAAGCGGCGCAAAACCAAGCAGACGCTCGCTCATTGATGACGGGGCGAATTACCGATGCTTATACCAATATTGCAACAGTAAAGCTGTTTTCGCACGGCCGCCGAGAAGCGGCATTTGCCCGCAGCGCCATGCAAGAGTTTATGCATACCGTGCATGGGCAAATGCGTTTGGTCAGCAGCTTTGAAGTCGTCAATCACACCTTAAGCGTCGGCTTGATTATTGCCAGCGCTGGGACGGCATTGTATTTATGGAGCCACGGCCAAGTGACTGCGGGCGCGGTGGCGGCCTCATTGGCGATGGCACTGCGTTTAAACGGCATGTCGCAATGGATTATGTGGGAAATCGCCGCGCTGTTTGAGCATATTGGTACCGTACAAGACGGCATCAACACCCTCACCACGCCACATGAAGTCAACGACGCCCCAGACGCCACCGCACTCACCGTTCCACGCGGAGAGGTGCAATTTCAACACGTTGATTTTGGCTACGAAGCAGATCGCTTGCTACTGAAACAATTGTCGCTACACATTCGCGCCGGCGAAAAAATCGGTTTAGTCGGTCGATCCGGCGCGGGAAAATCAACGATTGTTAATCTATTGCTGCGCTTTTACGATATTCAGGCGGGGCAAATCACGATAGACGGCCAAAACATCGCGCAAGTATCGCAAGACAGCTTACGCGCCCATATCGGCATGGTGACGCAAGACACGTCGCTATTACATCGCTCGGTGCGCGAAAACATCCTATACGGTCGCCCCAATGCCAGCGATGAGGAAATGATTGCGGCCGCCAAACGCGCCGAAGCGCATGATTTTATTCTGAACTTAAGCGATCCTGCTGGCCGCACCGGCTACGACGCGCATGTGGGCGAGCGCGGCGTCAAACTCTCGGGTGGGCAACGCCAACGGATTGCGATTGCGCGTGTAATGCTTAAAGACGCCCCGATTTTATTGCTCGATGAAGCCACCAGCGCGCTCGATTCTGAAGTGGAAGCGGCGATTCAAACCAGCTTATACCGCTTAATGGAAGGCAAAACCGTGGTGGCGATTGCCCATCGTTTATCCACCATTGCCGCGATGGATCGCCTGATCGTGCTCGACCAAGGACGGATTGTTGAGCAAGGCGACCATCAAAGCCTGCTGGAACAAGGCGGGCTGTATGCGCGGCTGTGGTCACATCAAAGCGGCGGATTTTTAGGCGAAGAAGCCGATTAAACCCTCATCGTCAGTGGTACAGCATGCAGTAAACATGACATATCACTGACGATTTCCCTGATTAACACTTCAAGGCAATGGCGGCACCATCATGACAACTGAAAACCAACACCCAAGCTATGCCAACACGCCAAAACCACCTTACTACGCCGTGATTTTCACCTCATCGCGCACCGAGGACGACCAAGGCTACGCTGAAATGGCGGAAAAAATGCTGGCATTAGCGCAACAGCAACCGGGATTCTTAGGGGTTGAATCTGCCCGAGCCAGCATTGGCATCACGGTGTCGTACTGGGCAGATTTAGCTTCAATCCAAAACTGGAAAGCCCATAGCGAGCATCAACTAGCGCAAAAGTCAGGCCGCGCCCAGTGGTATAGCCAGTACAAAACCCGCATTGCCAAAGTGGAGCGTGATTATGAATTTTAATTGGGGTTCAACGCGCACCAGGATTGCTTAACTCAATGATCAACCGATGGATGACCTATGTCCCCCCTAGTAAAAAAACTCGCCTTTGCCATCCTTGCTCGACCGCGCCTTGCTGCCGCGCTATTAAAAATCGGTTTTAATTTCTATCCGGCGATCCGCCGCACCGGTTGCAAAGTCAGCCAAATCAGCACTGACGTGCGGCAAATCACGGTGAAATTGCCGCTAAACTGGAAAACGCGCAACCTCAATGGCAGCCTGTTTGGCGGCAGCATGTTTGCCGCCACCGATCCTTTTTATATGAGCATGCTGTATTTTAATTTGGGCGAAGAGTATGTGGTTTGGGATAAAGGCGGCACCATCCGCTTTAAACGCCCGGCGCTCAGCACGCTAACGGCGGAATTTAGACTAGATGCAGCAGAACTGACTGAAATCCATCAATTACTCGCCATCACGCCAGAGATCACCCGCACCTATGCCGTGGCAATGGTGAACGCCAAGGGCGATGTCTGCGCCGAAGTCGATCGCGTATTGTATATCGCGCACAAATCGGCTTATGACGCCAAACAACGTGAACGCCGCCAGCGACTAGCGCAAGCAGCCAGTGACGCAGCAACACCCACTTCGTCAAAGCCAAATTAAGGAAAAAGACACAATCAGACCTCAACACTATTGAGTCATTACATCCAACACGTTGCTCAATTCGCCCTATCATAAATACAAGGGTATATGTTCACTATCATTTATAAACATATACCACAGACATATACCCTTTAGTTATTGGCAAGCGCATTGGCATTTAACTTGCCGCGAATACCAAATAAATACGACGCGGATAAGCCAAACATCACCATGCCAACGCAAGATTCAAATGCCCCGCTTAATCGGCCAATCGGCCCAGTTGGGCCTTCGGCATAAAAACCGACGGTGGAATAACTAGAAATCGAATAGAAAAAAGCATCGCTAAAATTATGCATGGCGCCAATCTCGACATACACAAAGGCCCAAAGAAAGATCGATACCAAATGCACCACCATCAATAAATAGGTCACGATGGCAAATAAAATCGCCTCAACCATGATCGAGCTGGCAAATTGCTGGATTAAGAATTTTTCAACATAAGTAATTAAAAAAATGCCCACCACATGAATCAACACCGTGGCGACGACCAGTAAAAACCCACAGATCAAATAAATCATCTCAATCCCCCAAAAGACAAACTCCAATCAATTGTCACTCAGTCTAGAGCGCTCCAGCTATTCTTGCGCGAAGCACAAGCAATAGTTCAAAAAACACCCCACAAAATAAAAGGGTATTGGCTTCTGTGCTTTATTTAAAAAAGCACAGAACGCAATACCCTATCAATCAATACCTGTATTAGCGAATTAAACCCAAGTACTACCAACGACCCGTCAAATGCTGCACCACCAAGCTGGTGCTGGCGACACGAACACCGTATACCAAGCAATTTGAACGCTGCGAGCGACTAGCGCCCCAACTCAAGCAAGAGACAAGCTACTTAATAAGCAGTCCAACCCCCATCCGTAGCATAAAGTGCGCCGGTTAAATTGGAGGCTTCATCTGACAATAAAAACGCAATCACGGATGCCTGCTCCCAAACCGTTGCCTGACGTTTTTTACTGTCGGCATATGCTTGCAGACTCAGCGTCTTAGTGCGCCCCATATTTGGCACTGTTGACTGGGCATTTTCTTTAGCTGCAGCCATAACATACTTTATCGCCATATCGGTCATGGCCGTTTCGGTCGCTGCCATATTGACTGAATTTACCCGAATACCGTATGGCGCATAATCAATGGCGCCGCTGCGAGTAAGACCACTACACGCATGCTTACTAGCAACATAGGCCGAATTGCCTGCCAAGCCTGTTAACCCTGCAATCGAGCAAATATTAACAATCGCACCACCTTTGCCCTGTTTGAGCATGGGCTTTAATTCCGCACGCATGGATTTAAATACCCCCGTCGCATTGATTGCCATCAACGTATCAAAATATTCATCGCCCGCATCGGCGATCGGCGTGGGTAAAAGATCTTTTTGTGCTTGGTAATCAAACACGACATCAGGAGACATGGCGGCCATCACGCCAGCAGCATTGAGTGCCCCATTGAGTTCGCCATATTGACTGACCGCTAGATCCACAGCCTTTTGTAAATCTGCATTATTTCGAACATCCCCTTTCACAAATTCGGCTTGACCACCTTCTTTTCGGATTTGTGCTACGGTCTCATTCCCCTCTTTTGCCAACACATCAAAAATCACAATCTTGGCACCTTCGCGCGCCAAGCGAATTGCCGATGCCGCGCCGATACCGCGTGCGCCACCGGTAATTAAATAGGTGCGACCTTCATGGCGCTTAGGGGTAAAAAAAGCTGGATCAAGCGGTTTTATATCGACGGTCTGATAAGACGCTGCCATTGCCGGACCACCCAAAGCCAATAAACTACTGGCAAGTAAAGCAATCCCTAACGTTTTTTTTAGCGTAAGCATGATTTTTCCTTTTAAAAGACGAACAAACCTCGTGAGACAAACATTTAGAAGCGTGCAATCATGAATGCGCTCGCACTAAACCAATTACGGTAATCATCGTTTAATGCCTTGCGAATGGCGGCGCCAGGCTTGGTATAAGCGGCAGAAAAAACAAAAATCAAATTAGGCTTGGCCACATACCTTGCTGTCAGGTTAAGCTCCATACCCAAGTCGTCCGATTGCAGTACCGACAAAGCTTGTGCACCGCCCAAATTATTTAAGGTATCGGCTTTAAATATCCAAAATTGCGGTGTTAACTCCCAACGCGGAGCAGGCTGCAGGCGAGACATAAATCGATGGGCAATCACATTTGAGGTTTGTACCACTTTATATTGATTCAACCCTTGCACCCATTCATCACCACTGCCTCCGGCAAACAAAGGATCCCAGCGCTCGAAAGTGGGCGTATCAGGATTGTCGCCCGTAAATTTTGAGTAGCGATAACTGAAGGTTGGCCGCCACGGCAAACTAAGCACTTGGTAGCCAGCTTCAACGTAGCCGCCACGGGCATCCATATCAAAGTTTGCATTGGTTTGCCGTGCAATTTCAGCACGAGCGTAAAAATTCGACTCACCCGCAAGCGCGTCATAAGCAAGGCGAAGATCTGCTACTCGTAAGCCTTCGCGAGATAACGTGCCATTCAGTGTGTAATAAGAGAATTTTGACTTAGGTACCTGCAGCCACATCGCTCCTAAGCGCAGTTGAGGTAGTACTTGTCCCTCATAATTAACACCATGAAGACGCGTTTTGCTATCTGTTTCTACTAATTCATCTGGGTCTAAGCGAAATATCTCCAGCTTATGCGCGTCATACACAAACTGCGCGTGAATCAGTTGCTCTGCCGCATTTCTGGGATTTGATTGCAAGGCAGCTCGTTCACCACCATTGGCAGATGACAACCGGAGGATCATGCCATTATCAACCTGAAAAGCTTTGCGCCCGTACAGCAAGCTCATTTGACGAACGCCTCCTTGCTCAGTGGTATTGCGGCCAATCACGCCAGCGTAAGCATCCTCAACGCCGGTATAGGCTCGAGATTCATCCGTAAAGAGTTCAGGCCCCCAAGACCCTGAGGCAATCACACTTGCGCCGGCAAAAACAGAAATTTGCTCGGTAAGCGCATTCAGGCCATACAACCCGAGCTCAACACTGCTTTCAACCCACGTATCGGCCCCCTTTCCTGACGGTGATATTGCGAGCGGGTTACCCATCGTCAGAAGGTCAGGACGGCCAAAAAAAGCATTTGAATTCGAAAACACCATTGATTTGTTTTCTAACTTGGCTTGCAACACCGAATATTCATCGGCATACAAGGTTGGAAACTCAGCCCAATTGCCATTAGCAAGCACGCCCATCGCAGATTCGGCAAGCGGTTTGGCCGCATCGCTAAGCGTAATTTCAAGCGTAAGCACAACATTACCATTGCTACTGGTTTCTATCTGATAGCCGGCTTTTTGCACAAATTTAAGCTGGCGTACCTGATTGAGTTTTAAATTACTGCGTACTGGATCAAATTGACTTCCCGGGGCGACTGAAAAGGCTTTCAAAATCGCATCACGATAAGTTGACGTTCCCTGCTGCCCATCCGCAAATTGAACATGAACCGATTCAATGCGGCTACCGCTAAAATCGCCGCCACTTTGAGCGCTCACAAAAGTAGGCCATAGACTGAGTGCAACAAGCATCAGCAAGAGGTAAATCATGCCCGCGCCGATCAAAGATTGAGTATCCGTTCGTTTCACCGCATTTTCCCATCGACATTAAGCAAAAAAATTTATTGACTGCAACTTCAACCGCAGCACATCGCTAGATATTGAACGTAGCAAGCATTGCAAAAAATGCATATAAAACGCGAGAAGTAAGGAAATGAATGCCATTGATTGCACAAGCGAATACACCTCAAATTGAGTGCCAACATACACACAAGCAACGCGCAATATCGAAACTGGCTTTGCTAAAAAATGTAGCGCACATCAAAAGAGACTGCTGCATTTACAGCTATACGGAGAGAAAATCAAACTCAGGATAAAAAGTTTATTCTTTATAAGATCAGTATTTATAAACACTGGGGCCGTACATGCTGTTTTGCAGACCCACTCAGCAAAACAGCCGTAGGATGAAGATGATTAGAGTCAACGTTGAAGGGCTGGTAAGCCCTTCATGGATATTTTTATAAAACTTACCAACGACCCGTCAAATGCTGCACCACCAAGCTGGTGCTGGCGACACTGACCCACACCAACAAACCTAAAGCCACTGGACGCCAGCCGGTTTGACGCATCCGGCCCAAATCAGTCGACAAACCAATCGCCACCAAAGCCATCGTAATCATCACTGGGGCAATAAACTGCGCGGTTTTAATCATCCAATCAGGCAGCATACTGCCAAACAAAGAAGCCAATAAGAACCACAAGATAAACCAAGGCACCGCTTTCCACACTGAGCCGGTTTCTTCGCTAATGGTTTCTTTGCGACGGGTCATGCCAAATAAGAAAGCAAAAATCAACGTCACTGGAATAATCAACATGGCGCGAGTTAACTTCACAATCGTGGCATAGTCACCGGCATTGTCATTCCATGAATACGCGGCAGCGACCACTGACGAGGTGTCATTAATTGCAGTGCCGGCCCACATACCAAAACCAGTGTCGCTCATGCCCAGCATCTGACCAATCGCAGGAAATACCAGCACGGCGACAATATTAAATAAGAAAATCGTTGATAACGCGAACGCGGTATCGTGCTCATCGGGCTTGACCACAGGGGTAATCGCAGCGATGGCTGAGCCACCACAAATCGCCGTGCCGGTGCCGATTAATACACACAATTTAAGTGGAATTTTCAATAAGCGGCCAAAAATAATGGCACTGAGTACCGCGGCGGTAATGGTGGCAAAAGTGATTTCTAACGAGCTCATGCCGGTTTTAATCACATCGGCAATCGGTAAGCTAAAGCCCAAGCCAACAATCGACCATTGTAAAATTTGCTTGGATGAAAATTGAATCCCCGCGCTAAATTGCGGTGCAATTGTCGTACGACTGCGGATGATAATACCCAGTAAAATCCCAACTACTGCGCCACCCATGAGTGGAAATGCATTACCGACAAGGGTTGAAATAATCGTCAAACCCAAAACCACGGCCAAACCGGGTGCACAGGATTTAAGTTGATTCATGAAGGTCATAAGTTGATCCAGTGATGTTTTTATTTGCGGACAACGCCACTATATCCCCCACCCCTACATCAAGATAAACCGTATTTTCAGGCTATAATCATCGGAAAAACCGATTAAGCGAAAATACCATGCTAAAAATCACCCTCAGAGAGCTCGAAGTGTTTGTCGCCATCAGCCAAGCGGGGCAAGTTACTGCAGCGGGTGCGGCACTTGGGCTTTCACAATCGGCAATGAGTGGCGCGATTGGCGAATTAGAGCGCCGCTTAGGCGTGACCTTGTTTGATCGAATCGGCCGCCGAGTCACGCTCAATGAACACGGCCGCTATTTATTGCCGCGGGCACTCAATATGCTGCAACAAGCCAATGATTTAGAAACCATTTACCAGCAAGGGGCGCCCAGCCGACTTAAAATCGCCGCCAGTCTAACCATCGGCAATTATGTTTTACCGGCGCTGCTCGCGCCTTTAATGCAAGTTGCGAACACCCGCTACGAAGTTGAAATCGGCAATTCACCGGCAGTCATGAAAATGCTGCTCGACTGCAAAGCCGATATTGGCCTGATCGAAGCGCCGCTCACCCACAGTAATTTAATGTGCGAGCTCTGGCTCAAAGATGAAATGGTTATTTTTTGTCATCCTGACCATCCATTGGCGGGAACGACACCCAACCCCTCTGAACTAGCGCAATGCGCGTGGATTTTGCGCGAACCGGGCTCTGGCGTGCGGCAAAGTTTAGAAACCATGCTGTTGCCCCATCTAGGCACCATCAATGTGGTGCTTGAATTAGGTAGTGGCGAAGCGATTCGAGAAGCAATACGACTGAATATGGGCATTAGTTGCGGCTCACGCCGCGCGATCAAGCGCGAATTGGCGGCAGGCACTTTTGCCACCATTCACTTAAAAAACCATGCTTTGGAGCGGCGATTTTTTATTGTGTGGCATGCAGAAAAACAACTTACCGCCGGTGCAGAGCGCTTACGTTTGGCGTGTCATCAATGGCTAGACAACGAACAAGAGGCAGAAAAACAAAGCACTTGATGCGTGCTGACGAACATTGACAAGTGCATGTTATGATTGCATTGATCAACGTGACGCCCTTTCTTGACTCGGTAATCGACAATGCAACTGGCTCGGCTTCAAATCACCAATTTTCGTGGCATTAGTCAAATCGACTTAGCATTGAATGCCAACGCAACAGCGCTCTTTGGCGAAAATAACTGGGGAAAAACCAGCCTCATTAGCGCCCTCTGCCGCTGCCTCTCTAGCCCAGCCCCGATTGCCACTTTATTTACCCATGATGACTTTCATCGCATCGCCAATTCGCGCGCCAGTATTGCGCGCCGCCTACACATTACTTTGGTTTTTCAGTGCCATACACCCAACGCTTGGGGGGCACTGACTTGGCCCAATGCCAATGGGGTGAGCACCTTGGCGCTGCGCTTTGCTGCTGAGCGCTTTGGTCACACCGAGATTCGCGCTCGGCGCAGCTTTATTGGCGCCGATGGCAACGAAATTGAGCACCCCAATAGCGATGCGCTCGCTACGCAATTAATTCAATTGCATCCAGTATTACGCTTTCGCGATATGCAACTCACCGATTGGCTCACCCATCCGCGCCTAGCCAGTCAAGCTCACGATGACGACCCGCTACTGCCCGCCAGTGCCGCGGTGCGCGCCGTGTTTGAGCGAATTCTAACGTTGCCGCATCAGCTGCACCCGCAAGAGTTATCCGCGGGTTTAGCCGCAATGCAAGCGCTGTTTCACGAACAAGCACACTTATTACAAGGCAAAGAGCCACCACAACGGCTGGCAGAACAAATCGCTGCTGCGCCGCTTAATTTTCGTGACGACGACACTTTAATTGAAATCGCCAATCGTTCTGGTTCGAGTTCGCGCCGCGTGACGCTGCTGATGTTGCTCGGTGCTTTATTGGCCGCACGTGGCGAAAACCCACTTCACGCCGATGCCAAACCCATTATGGTGATGGAAGACCCCGAAACCCATCTGCACCCAATTCAATTGGCGATGATTTGGGGCTTAATCGAGCAACTCACCTTACAAAAAATCATCACCACCAACAATGGCGACTTACTTGGCAGCTTTGCGCAGCACGCGCTGCGCCGCTTAGTGCGCCGGAGTAATCACGTACACGTTTATCAATTGGCCGATCACGCGCTATCGATGTCTGACGCCAGAAAAGTCGCTTTTCATATTCGCAGCAATCGCGCCAGCAGCATGTTTGCCCGAGTTTGGCTATTGGTTGAGGGGGAAACTGAGTTTTGGTTATTACCGGAACTTGCGCGAATTTGCGGGGTTAATTTTCCACTCGAAGGCATACGCTGCGTTGAGTTTGCCCAAGCGGGCTTAGCGCCGCTGATTAAATTTGCCGATCATTTGGGCATTCATTGGCATGTGATTTGCGACGGCGACGACGCTGGCATGAAATACCAAAAACGCGCCCGCAGCCTACTAGGGAATCGTCCAGAAGAGCAGCACATTACGATGCTTAACTGCCGCGACATCGAGCACTTTTTGTGGGATAACGGCTTTGCCGACACCTATCGCCAAGCTGCTGCACCACGCGGCGAAATGAATCACTATTACCGTGCCGCACTAGAACAACAGCCACCACTCAACGATGAAGAAATCATCAGCCGCGCGCTACGCCATCACTCCAAACCGGGCATGGCGCTCGAAATCGCCGAAGCCGCCGAAATCAAAGGCCGCCAAGCTGTGCCGGCAGTTTTGCAAAACATGTTTCAAACCCTACAAACTTTAAGCGAAGAAAGCAGCTAATTACTTTGCAATGTATATTCATGTAGCGTACAGAGTATAAAAGCTACATGGATATACCCACAGAAAATACTTTTATGGATCCGGCACAATGGCGCAATTTACTGTATTGATTATTGGTGATGAGATTTTAAGCGGCCGGCGTGTCGACCAGCACTTTGCGGCGATTTTGCAGCGACTGCAGTCGCGCGGCCATACCTTAAGCAGCGTGCATTATTTACCGGATGATCCGGCGACGCTGATCGCACATTTTCAGCGCACTTTGGCCGAAAAGCGCCACGTCATTAGCTGCGGCGGCATTGGCGCTACGCCCGACGACTTTACGCGTGCCGCCCTCGCTAGCGCGCTCAATGTGCCATTACAACTGCAACCGCAAGCAGCGGCACTGATTGAGCAGCGCTTTGGGGATGATGCGTATCCGCATCGCATAAAAATGGCGGAGTTCCCCCAAGGCGCAAGCATCATCCCCAATCCAGTCAACCAAGTGGCGGGCGCGGCGATTGCACAGCATTATTTGCTGCCGGGCTTTCCCACGATGGCTTGGCCGATGGTGGAATGGCTACTCGATCAGTACTACACCGCCGGCACTCTGGCCACTCGCCGCAGCTTGACCGTGCTCGACGCTAAAGAAGGTGATTTGATTGATGTTATGCAAGCCGTTGTCGATCAATGGCCGCAACTGACTTTTTCTAGCTTACCTAGTTTTGGCAACCCCCATTGCCAGCAAGCGCATATCGAATTTAGCGTGCAAGGCGATGTGCACGACAGCCAAACGGCAATTGATTTTTTACAGCAACAATTGAGTCAACTGGGCTATTTATTTTTAGAGCCCGCCAATACGCCGAGCGACTAATTGCTCAACAAATTGGCCAGCATATCAATCGACTCGGACCATTCCGCATCTTGCTCTAAAGCCTCACGTAAAAAAGCAGCTTGGCTGGCCGTCCAAAACGAAGCTTGCGCGATCGGCACGCCTCGAGGCAATGGATGTGCGGCCAAAAACTGCTCAATCGCTTGCGGCTCATTAGGCAAACCCAATTGGGCAAACAAGACTGCCAAGGTATGTGTATTGGTATCCATCGTTCATTCCCTCCCGATAAAAGTTCTAAATTAAACACAGCATCTGATCTTGTTGTAGCTCATTTTTAATCGCTACAAATCAAACACAACGGCATATAAATTGGTATGTCGCGCCCCCTTTCCAGTAAGCTAAGCACTGGCTTTTTTTGCCTTACTGAGGGGGAATAATAATGAGAAAAAAACTATTACCATTACTGCTTGTTACCGCGTTTGCCCACGCCGAGACGCCGGTCATGGAAGACAACTTCAATCAAGATTTAAGTCAATGGATTGGCCTAGGCGGAGAAGAAACCTCGCCAATATACACCTCGATTGAGCCCGATCCGCTCAATGCTGAAAACAAAGCTGCGCGCTTTAATAAACCGGTTAATATTGGCGATATTTTTAGCCGTAAGCAATTTCCAGCCGGCCAATATAAAATTGTTTTTGATTATTTGGGGATGTGCGGCAGCAATTGCGGCGCAACGCTCGGTTTGGATGAAGGCAAACCCGGTCGCAAAGAACAATGGATTGCCAGTACCGCCAATGGATTTCCCAATCGCCTGAAAGACACCAAAAAATGGGAACATTATGAAATCGAATTTAAGGCTAAATTTGATTTCCATTTGAAGTGGGAACAATGGGATTCAGCCAAAGGGGAAGGCAAAGATGCCTTTATTGACAACCTCAAACTCATTCGCCTTGATGCTGACAATACCGCCGCCAGTGCTGCCAGCGTAGTCAAACCGATTACCAGCGGGGCTGCGGGGCCAAGCAGCCCACAGTCGGTGATGTATTTCACCTCTTGGGGTAAACACAGCAGCGATTTTAACGTTAAAAACCTCGAAACCAGCGGCGCGGCCGGCAAAATCACCGTGCTTGAATACGCCTTTGGTAATGTAAAAAACAATCGTTGTGTGGTTGGCGTTGATCAAGCTGGCGAAGGCACGGCCGGTGACGATTACTGGCTACCGTTAGCAGCCGATAAAACGCTCAATGGTTTAGAAGATAAAGGCGACAAAGGCTTATACGGCCATTGGAATCAACTTAAGCAATTAAAGAAAAAATACCCGAATTTAAAAGTGGTCATCAGTTTGGGCGGTTGGACGTGGTCGAAACACTTTTCAGATGCGGCGCTACCGGCCAATCGAGAAGCATTTGTTAAGTCTTGCGTTGATGCCTACATCAAAGGCAATGTGCCGGATAAAAACGGTAAAGTGGTACCTGGCCTTGCCGCTGGGGTAT
Organism: Deefgea piscis; assembly: GCF_013284055.1. Lineage (NCBI taxonomy): Bacteria > Pseudomonadati > Pseudomonadota > Betaproteobacteria > Neisseriales > Chitinibacteraceae > Deefgea > Deefgea piscis. The sequence goes on from NZ_CP054143.1 coordinate 3,113,546, forward strand.
TTGATGGCTTTGATATCGACTGGGAATACCCAGGTTCCGCCGGCAATGATGGCAATATCGTTCGCGAAGAAGACACCCCTAACTATACCGCGCTACTCGCTGAGTTCCGTAAGCAAATCGATGCAGTTCAACCCGGTCTGCTACTCACGATTGCCACGCCTGCGGCCAGCTCAAAATCAGAAAAAATCGAGCTAGAAAAAGTCATTCCGTCATTAAACTGGATCAACCTCATGACGTATGACTTCACCGGCCCATGGTCTGCCACCACCGGACACCATGCCACTTTAATCGGCGGCGCAAAAGACCGAGTTTCAGTGGATAGCACCGTTGATGAATACCTCGGCCGCGGCGTACCTGCCAATAAAATCGTGTTGGGCGTGCCATTTTATGGCTATGGCTGGACCGTAAATAGCTTAGAGAACAACGGCCTGTACCAACCGGCAATCGCTAAAGCCAAAGGTCCACTTGAAGCGGGTTCTGCGCCTTATTCTTACTTAAAAACCTTGCCCGGCACGGTGCATCGCGATGAAAAAACGCGTGCAGTGTGGAAAGTGAATGGTAAAGACGTTTGGGTGTATGACGATGTGCAATTATTAAAAGAGAAAATTGCTTTCGTTAAAAAGAAAAAACTCGGCGGTATTATGGCGTGGGAATTGTCGCAAGACAGCGCCGATGCTGAATTAGTCGACACCATTTACCAAGGACTGATTAAAAAATAATTAGCGAATATTTCGCTAATTTAACCGATTGAAGTGTTTTTTTAAACGGCTGTATCGCCTCAGTTTTTTTAAAGGCGGCAGCCGCTTTTTATTCTTGATCGCACATCATTCATTGCCACTCAGCAAGAGCAATAAGGAATGAATGCACTGGTAAACGAAAACCGCGCTCACAAATTGCGAGCGCGGCAAAATCGGCGTTATCGCCATGCCATTATTTTAAAGTGCGTTTACGCATTAAGTACTGCGATTTTGTCGCTTAATTTCATATAAACAAATCGCTGCCGCATGACCGACATTGAGCGACTCAATGCCTTGCTGCATCGGAATTTTAATCCGCTGCGTGGCCATTTTAGCCAATGCTTCACTCACCCCTGCGCCTTCTGAGCCCAAAACCAGCGCTAAAGACCCAGTCAGCGGAGCATCATAAAGATCAACTGCGCCATCAAGTAAAGTGGCGGCGATTTGTCCTTTAAACTGGCTAGCAAACAGGCAAAGATCGGCGTTTTCAATCATCGGCAAAGCCAGCTGCGCCCCCATACCCGCCCTGAGTACCTTCGGCGACCAGACATCTGCACAGGCACTAGAGAGCAATACCTGCTCAACACCAGCCGCTTGTGCCGTACGCAAAATCGCGCCGACATTGCCCGGATCTTGCACGCCGTCAAGCAACAACACAAACCCCGAATATTGCGCAATTGGTGCAGCAGGAATCGCCACCACGGTCAATACGCCACTGGCACTGGGTAAGTCCGTTAGCTGATTAAATAATGCGTTGGCAAAACAAACCACATGCGCTGGACTGCGCGCCAACAAGGCTTGAATTTCACTACGTTGACAACCAGACTCGGAAACAATGATTTTTTCAATCGGATGGCCCGCATCGAGCCATGCGGCTAATAAATGACTGCCATCGAGCAGGGTTTGTTGCGTTTTAATTCGCTCACGCCGATTTTGCGATAACTTCATCACTTGTTTAAAAAGGCTGTTTTGCGATGAGGTAATAATTTCCATTGATTTCACACTGAAGAGCGGCGAGCGTTATGCGCCAAGGCCTTGCTCGCCAAAATACATATTTGTTTAAAATGCGTGTAGTGAAATTCATTCACTGTGCCATCCAAACCTGAATCGGCATAAATTAAACCCACAGGTTGCGCTCCCACAAAAATGGACATCGCACAGAAGCTTTTTGCGCCAATTTGCGCGACCAATTCTGGCGGTAAATGCGGCGAAAACTGAGTGTAATTATCCGCATTAAGCCAAAAACTCTGTGGTTTTTGCAATAACTTGGTAAAAATATGCTGCTTTTCTAAAGAAATTCGTAATGCATGCAATGGGTCTGTCGGGGTAACACCTTGCACATACCGAGCGCGTAGCGCATTTTCCGCCGCCATCAATAAAGTAAATGCAATGCGCTGCATGCCTAGGCCTTCGGCCAAGGCGCGAACGGCTAAAGCCATAACTTGATTCGTCGGCACCCCTTGCACGCCCGCCAAATGCAAAGCTTGCATTCGTTCAGCCAAGATATCCTTCGCTGGAATTGCAGCAGCCAGATTGGCTGCAGGTGCGGTGCTCGCGGGCGCCGGCCAAGCACCGGGCAACATGACCAAATAACGTGCTGGTGTATACAGTTGACTGCTTTTGCCCTCTTTACGTGCAAAGGCGAGCAACTGCTCAGTCAGCAATTGCCAAACTTGTTCGGCGGGGAAGTTCAACACGCCAGCAATGGTCAGTAACCGCTGCTGAATTTCGTCTTGCCACCACCCTCGCTCTAATTGCCGCGATAAGGGCACTACTGCATGCTGTAGCACGCTGCGCGTTGCGGGCTCAGCATCAACCCGAATGAGATCCAAAATGGCGGTGGGCATTTGCCATTGTTCGAGCAAGCTCAACAAATCCAAAGATGCTGCAGGCGCTTGCTCATCAAGATGGGGACTAATGATTGCCAATGACTCACACAAATTAGCCAACACCGCAGCGGCTTGGATTTCTCCTACTTTGGCATCAAAACGTTTGTTGGCAAAAACCGTAGCTAAGCGCCGTGCCAAGCGCGCTTCAAAAACACGTTTGAGTAGTTGCCCGTACTCCGCCTGATGTGTCGGCAACATGACACTCTCTACCGTTTGTGCGCGAGCAAAACGTTCCAGAAATGGCGTCACACCGATTAACAGGATTGCAGACTCAATCGCCACCACATCTGCCGACATGCTGCTTTTTTGCCGCTGATTCATCATTCTGAGCACTTGTGCGGTCAGTAATGGATCACGTGCGACAATTTCGGCCACTTCACCGGGCCGAATCAGGTCAGCACGGCGAATCATCCCCATCAATTGATTGCGAGACTCTTGCAAGATAGGAATCGCACGGCGATCCCAAAATTGCAGCCAAGCATTACTTACTGATTTTACATTCGCCATAGGAAAAGCTTACCGTCTTTCCAATCATTTAATTCGATCACTTGATCCGCAGGAGCTTCTGGAACCACAAAGGTATTACTAATAAACAAAGTACCAGGACGCATTTGCGCTACCGCTTGCTGCCACAAATCCGGCATTGCCGCAGAGGATAAAAAAGCATACACGCATTCAAAAGCGCCTAAATCAACGTTTTGGTAATCGGTATTGAGCCACGCTACATTGGCAGGCAATCGAACTTTACCGACTAGCCATGGCCCTTTGGCATACTCCACACCACTTAGGCTTAAGTCTTCGCGATGCTGCGCTAAGTAGTGCAAAACAGTACCGGTACCAGCACCAATATCTAAGAAACGCGCCTGCTCTGGCACTATACCTGCTAGTTGTTGTAAAGCAGAGCGATTACTTAAATACAACGGCACTCGCGAGATCATCACCCGGCCAAAGATAAACCAACACAGCAGCAAGGCGAATAAATACCAATACGATTGAATATTTAACTGAGAAAACAGCAGCAGTAATGGCAAAAAGCATAAATGCATCCATTTCCACCAGAAGCGATCATGCAATAAATAAGCGGCTAAAAACGCCGCCATTGGAATGATCATCGTCGCCAGCAAAGGGCTAAAAAAATGACAGATGGGATAAAGAAGCAGCAAAGAAGCCGAAGTGATCAACAAAAAAATGGCGCTTTGCGGCCAATTTGTCACTGACATGCTATTGCACAGGTTTTTTAATTGGATTAACAAAACCTTCCTGCGCCGACGCTACGGGTTCAACGGCATCTTCACTTTGCCCCGCTTGACGACGAATATCCGTTTCTGCATCCCGATTGAGAACCACAATACTGATCCGACGATTCACTGGGTTATAGACATTGCCTTTATCGAGTGGGATCACATCGCCAAAACCATTCACTCGTAATACTTTTTCTGGATCTAAGCCACCAATAATCAACTCGCGACGCGAAGAATTAGCGCGCTCTGACGACAATTCCCAATTGGTAAATCCAGCCGCGCCACCCGCAAATTGCGTGCCGTCGGTATGACCGGCTAATGAAACGGTATTAGGCACTTCATTGAGTAATTGCGCGATTTCTTGCAAAACACCATGCGCATAATCCTCTAATTCGGAACTACCGGATTTAAACATTGGGCGATTTTGCTCATCAACAATTTGAATCCGTAATCCTTCTGCCACCATGTCGAGCTTAATTTGATTTTTGTACTGCCCCAAATTGGTGTTCTGTTTTATTTTATCGTCCATTAAGGCTTCAAACTTTTGCTTTAACTCATTCAATCTTTTTTTGTCTTTTGCTGCCTCGGTTTGCGCTGGTGGCGCCCCCTTATTGACTTGCCCAGCTTGCTTGGTAATGTCATTACCACCGCCTTGAATCAGCGAATCAGCATCACCGGATCCCGAACCACCGGCGTTAGCGACTTTTAAAGGGTTGTTAAAATAATCCGAAATCCCTTTTAAATTCCCTTTAGATACCGAGCCCAGCAGCCACATCAATAAGAAAAATGCCATCATTGCCGTTACAAAGTCGGCATACGCAATTTTCCATGCGCCACCATGATGGCCACCACCACCTTTTTTAATTTTTTTTACAACAATGGGGCGCTGAGAGTCATCGCTCATTATTTATCAACCCTTAAGGACGGCATTATTTAGATTTAGCGTTTTTTACAAACTCTTCTAATTCTTTAAACGAAGGCCGCTCGGTTGAATCCAATGCCTTACGCCCAAATTCAACGGCAACTTGCGGTGCATAGCCATTTAGGCTGGCAATTAACGTCACTTTAATGGTGAGAAAGACTTGATGCCCTTCAGCCATTTTAGTTTCTAATACATTCGCCAATGGCCCAACAAAACCATAGGCCAACCAAATACCCATAAAGGTACCAACCAGCGCAGCACCAATTAATTTACCTAATTCAGACGGAGGTAAGTGCAAAGACCCCATCACATGCACCACCCCCATCACCGCAGCCACAATACCAAATGCCGGCAAACCATCACCCAATTTGGCCATCATTCCTGCTGCCACATGGGCTTCGTTATGATGGGCTTCGATTTCGATATCCATCAGATTTTCGATTTCAAATGCATTTAAATTACCACCGACCATTAAACGCAAATAGTCACAAATAAAATCTGTGACATGATGGTCATGCGCAATTTTGGGGTATTTAGAAAAAATAGGACTGGCGTGCGGATCTTCCACATCGCCTTCAATGGACATCAAGCCTTCTTTGCGCACTTTAGCCAGCAATTCAAATAGGCAAGCAAATAAATCCATATAAAATGCTTTATTAAAAGGCGAGCCTTTAAAAATTGTCGGTAAAGCTTTAGTGAATAATTTCAATCCTTTCGCACTGGAACCGGCAATCATGCCGCCAATTGCACCACCGAAAATAATAATAATTTCAGACGGCTGCCAAAACACTGCCAAATGACCACCATGCCAGACATATGCCCCTAAAATACAGACGCACATAAAAATGTAGCCAATAATGACAAACATAAGCCAGCTTCCTAGTTAGCGATCACGCAAAGAAAATTACTACATTACATCATAGAAGTTACAACAGACCACGACAACGTTTAAAATAACTGACGTTGCGCGTATGCAGCTCGAACAGGTGCAAACGAGGTGCGGTGCTCTGGGATGGGGCCAAATTGGGCCAGCGCCGCCAAATGTTGTGCTGTGCCATAGCCTTTGTGCTGAGCAAAACCATACTGCGGATAGCGTAAATCTAAGGCATACGCTTCGGCATCACGACTCACCTTGGCCAAGATTGAGGCGGCAGAAATACATGCCTCAGTGGCATCACCCTTAATAATCGCCCTGCTAGGCATTGCCAATACTGGCGTCCTATTGCCATCAACTAAAACTTCAGATGGCGTAATCGATAAAGCGCCAACTGCGCGCTGCATCGCGAGCATAGTCGCTTGCAAAATATTAATCTCATCGACCTCAGCGGCAGTAGCACTGGCTACAGCCCAAGCAATCGCCTGCTCTTTAATGCATACAGCTAAACGATCACGTTGTTTTTCTGATAGCTTTTTGGAGTCATTTAACCCTTCAATCGTGTGGTTGCTGGGCAAAATCACTGCACCAGCAAATACCGATCCAACAAGGGGGCCACGCCCTGCCTCGTCAACGCCACATATCAGCATAACTGCGCTCTTTTAGGTAACAACTGCGCCACAGCCGCTGCCGCTCGCGCAGCAGCATCGCATTGCAACGTTTCATGCTGGCTGGTAAACACTGCAGCTAAATCGCTCGCCAAGTTTTTATCCAGCAAATAATTATTTAATGCCTGCGCCAAGTTTTCTGGCACCGCTTCATCTTGTAAAAATTCAGGAACAATAAAACGACCGGCAATAATATTAGGTAAGCTTACATAGGGCAATAAGAACTTTCTTTTGACCATTTTATACGTCAGCGGGCTAATTTTATACGCAACGACAACCGGTTTTTTGGCGAGCATTGCTTCTAATGCCGCAGTACCAGAAGCCAATAAAATTGCATCAGATGCAATCATTGCTTCATGTGAATGACCAAACATTAAACGCCAATCCAGTGCCTGCGCATTTTGTAGCCAGATTTCACTCTCAAAGATTTGTCTAGTTTCGCGAGTAATAAAAGGCACTAAAAAAACCATATCCGATTGCACTTCAGACAATCGTAATGCGGTTTTAACAAAAATAGACGCCATTACTTTCACTTCACGTTGACGGCTACCTGGCAAAACAGCAATTACTTTTTTTGCGGATCCAACATTTAATACTTCACGCATTTTAGATTGCTCATCGATCAAAGGCATTAAATCTGCCAAAGGATGACCAACATAAGTAGCGGGAATATTGGCTTGCTGATAAATTGATTTTTCAAATGGCAAAATAAGCAACATATGCGATACCGCTTTGCCAATTGCTTTAATCCGCTCAGGACGCCAAGCCCATACTGAAGGACTGACGTAATGCACCGTAGGAATGCCTGACCGTTTTACTTTACGCGCCAATCCAATATTAAAATCAGGGGCATCAATCGTAATTAATAAATCCGGTGTTTCCTTTTTAATTGCACGGACTAAGCGTCGCCTTAATTTGAGCAAATTAGGCAAATGCCGCAATACCTCTACAATACCTCCAACAGATAATGTCTCCATAGGCTCAATGGTTTTAGCGCCAGCAGCTAACATTTTAGGGCCAGCAACACCGGAAAATTGAGCAGTTGGAAAATGAAGTAGTAGTGCTTTAATTAAGGCCGCGCCCAATAAATCACCCGAAGCTTCTCCGGCAACAATGGCAATACGCGGCCCTTTCGCTGCGGTAAACAGTTGATCGTTCATAAGTATTAACGAACAATCCCACGTTTGGCTTGATCAAAGAAATTAACGAAGCAATCTAGAGCAGATTCTGTCTTTGCCATTTCACGAATTTGTGCCATTGCATCATTATATGCAACGCCATCTCGATACAAAATTTTATAAGCTTTTTTAACTGCAGAAATAGCTTCAGCGCTAAAACCACGGCGTTTTAAGCCTTCAATATTGATACTTCGAGCACTAGCGCGATTACCTTCGCACATCACAAATGGTGGCAAATCTTGCACAATAATCGAACCACCACCCGCCATGGCATGATCGCCAATAACACAAAATTGATGAACCGCAGTGAGCCCACCTAAAATCACAAAGTCGCCAATCGAAACATGCCCTGCCAATGTTGCATTGTTGGCTAAAATCACGTTATTACCAACAATGCAATCATGCGCAATATGCGCATAGGCCATGATCCAATTATCATTGCCAACAATAGTGTGCCCACGATCTTGCGCTGTACCCACTGAAATCGTCACATTTTGAAAAAATGTATTTCGATCCCCGATCGTTAATTGGGTCGGCTCACCATTATATTTTTTATCTTGCGGCACACAGCCAACAGAACAAAAAGAATGAAATAGATTGTTTTCACCAATCTGGGTGTGACCTTCAATCACGCAATGCGCTTCAACAACGGTACCTGCAGATAATTTAACATTTGGCCCAATAATAGAATATGGACCAATAGTCACATCATCTGCCAGTACAGCATTTGAATCGACCAGCGCAGTAGGATGAATTCTTGGCATATATTTCTTAATTATTAGGTGTAACTTCGCGCTGAGCGCACATTAAATCCGCTTCACAAGCGAGTTCATCGCCAACATAAGCTTTGGCAACATACTTCCAAATACCACGCTTACTGGCCACAATCTCAGCTTTTAAAATCAATTGATCACCCGGCACAACTTGACGCTTAAAACGTGCATTATCAATACCGGCATAAAATAAAATGGTATCTTCTGATGGCGCAGGTTCAATACTTTTGAATGTCAAAATACCTGCAGCTTGGGCCAATGCTTCTAAAATTAACACGCCTGGCATCACTGGATATTTAGGGAAATGACCTTGGAAAAAAGGCTCATTCATTGATACATTTTTTAATGCAACAACTGACTTTCCTTTTTCTAGCTCAAGTACACGATCTACCAATAAAAAAGGATAGCGATGTGGCAAATGTTTCATAATGCCGACAATATCAATAGGTTCCATTTGTTTCTCCTTACTGCTCAGAATCTTTAGCTAAGCATTGTTTCTCGATTTTTTTTACACGCTTAGTCATTTCATCTAAACGCCTAAACTGCAATACATTTCTTGCCCATGATGCATAAGGCATCACCGGTACACCACTAGCGTAAACGCCCGCCTCAGTTAATGAAGACGGCACGCCATTTCCAGCCAATAAAGTAATCCGATCCGCAATGTCAATATGGCCGGCAATCAATACGCCGCCGCCAATCAAGCAATTGGCGCCAATGGTGGTTGATCCAGCAATACCAGTACATGCTGCAATTGCAGTATGCGCGCCAATTTTTACATTATGCGCGACTTGAATTTGATTATCCAAACGCACGCCATCGGCAATCACCGTGTTATCTAAAGCCCCACGATCAATCGTGGTATTGGCGCCGATTTCAACGTGTGAGCCTATCTGTACCCGGCCAATTTGTGGGATTTTTTCCCAGCGCTGACCTGCCCAAGCATTACCAAATCCGTCCGAACCAATCACTGCACCACTATGGATTTCAACATAATCGGCAATTTCAGTATCGGCATAGACCACCACACGGGCATGAAATAAGCAATGCGCGCCAATTTTTGCATTTTGGCCGATGACCGTACCGGCTTGAATCAAGGTATTTGCACCAATAACCGCCCCCGACTCAATGACCACCAAGGGGCCAATCTCTGCGGTTGGATCAACAACCGCATCATCAGCAACAATCGCTGAGTGGTGAATCTTGCCTTGTGCTTTAGGGGCTGGATGCAATAAAGACAATACCCGCGCAATAAACAACTGCGGGTCTTTAATGATGATTTGTGAGCATTGTAATTCAGGTTCAAATTCTCTTAACGCCAAAGCAGAAGCCTGACATGCCTTCGCCTGATTTAGAAATTTATTTCCTAAACAAAATGACAAACAACCTGCAACTGCAGAATCTAAAGATGAAACCGCGGAGATCTCAATATCCTCTCCGCGTAACTCACCACCAAAAGCGTTAATTAATGCCGATAATTTATACAATTTGATTGTTTCAACCACGATTATTTATCTACCAATAGTTTCAAGACTTTATCAGTAACATCAATCTTTGGATTACGATAAACAGCATCTTGAACCACTAGATCTAGTTTTTCACCCTCTGCAACCGTACGAATTGCCAAATTAACTCGCTCTTGTAAACCAGCCAATTCTTCATTGCGGCGAGCATTTAAATCTTCATTGATTTCACGCTGCATACGCTGAAAATCTTGATTCAATTTAATCAATTCACGCTCTTTAATTCGACGGTCACTTTCCGATATATTGTTTTTATCCAAAACCTGCTGCAACAACTTGCCTTGGGCTGAGACTCTTTGCATTTCAGCGCGTCGTGGCTCAAACTCTTTTTCAAGTTTTTTCGCCGCACGTACTGCTGGCGAAGCTTCGCGCAAAATTCGCTGTGTATCAACAAAGCCAATTTTGGTGTCCGCAAAAACATTCGCCACAGCGAAAATCAAAAATATCGGCCATAGTTTTATCAACTTCATTGTTCTCATCTCTTTTAAAATAGCTGACCAATTTGGAACTGAATAGATTCAGTTTTTGCTGTCGCTGATGGATTAATTGGATGTGCATAAATTAATTTCAACGGGCCAATCGGCGATATCCAGGTAAAGCCAACGCCGACTGAATGCTGGATAGAGCCAAAATTAATATCTTGATCATAGCCCCAAACATTACCAGCATCATAAAACGCACTTAAGCGCATTGATTTATCGTCTTTCATACCCGGTACTGGTGCAAAGACTTCAAAATTATTCACAAATCGAGTCGAACCACCCATGCTGTTATCAGTATTATCAATCGGTCCTAAGCTACCTGATTTATAACCACGAACTGAGTTTACACCACCAGCATAAAAGTTTTTATAGAATGGATATTCATTCGATCCACCATAAGACCCACCATAACCGATTTCCATATTCCACATAAATGTAAATGGTTTTTTAGTTGGCAGGGAGTAGAAATATTGGCTCTGCAAATTTAATTTATAGTAATTAATATCTGACGGCGGAACACCTAACTCAGCAGATGTCTTAAACAAAAAGCCTTTAGTTGGAAATACCGCAGAATCACGAGAATCAGTAGCCCAATTGGCATTTAAAGAATAAATCGCCGCACTTTCGCCGTACTCTTTAATGTAATCAAGCACATAATCTGGGGAGAGCTCTGATACTTTGAAATCCATGATCTCAGCATTGATACCCAACCCAATTGAATTGTACTCAGTGGTTGGCATGCCAAAATTAAAACCGATCCCTTTTGATTGCGTTTGATATTGCCCTAAATCCATTACGCCCGGATCTGTATCGCGCAAATAAGCAGTCCAACCAAACGACACACCATCGGGTGTCGCATATGGATTGTTCATCCCAAAAGCCAACACTTTAGAAGCTTGACTGGTATTTACTTCAGCTGAGAACCGTTTCCCAGTACCCAAAAAATTGGCCTGCGAAACCGAGGCTTGGAATAAAGCACCTTCACCTTGCCCATAACCAACACCAAAATTTAAATTGCCAGTTTTTTTCTCAACTACATTGATGTTCATATCCACTAAGTCAGAACTTTCTGGAACGACTGGCGTATCAATATTAACTTCACTAAAGAAATCTAGCTGCTGCAACCGCTCTTTCGTACGCTTGATATCCGCTAAATTATATTCAGCCGATTCCATTTGGCGCACTTCACGGCGTAATACCTCGTCTTTAGTTAAATTATTACCATAAATGTTAATACGTCGAACGGATGTCTTTTTGCCTGGATCAACAAAGAAAGTAAACGCGACGGTTTTTTTCGCCTCATCAATCGTTGGCACTGCATTTACATTCGGGAAGGCGTGCCCTTCTTTACCCAAGCGATCTGAGATTGCTGCAGTGGTTTTATTAATCGTATCACGAGAAAAAACTTCACCTGGTTCAGCTGCAACCAAGGCTTTCAATTCCGCTTCTGGCAAATCAAAATTACCAGCAAAGCTAATATCACCGGTATGGTACAAATCGCCTTCGCGTAAATTAATCGTTAAAAACACATCTGCCTTATCTTCTGACAAAGCAACTTGCGTCGATTCAATCGCAAAATTTAAATAGCCATTGTCTAAATAAAGCGACTTAATGGCTTCTAAATCAGCACCAAACTTTGGTTTTGAATATTGATCGGTTTTGGTATACCAAGTCATCCAAGTTGGCGTAGTGAGTGACATTTGGCTAATTAAATCATCTTGCGAGTAAACTTTATTACCTACAAAATTAATTGATTTAATTTTAGCGACATCACCTTCAGAAATATCAACTTGCACCCCAACGCGATTACGATCCAATTTTGTGACCGTCGCTTTCACATCAACCGAATAGCGACCTCGTGCGTAATACTGTTGTTTTAATTCGTTAACCGCTGCATCCAAGACTTCTTGCTGAAAGATACGTCCTTCGGCTAAGTTTTGTCCTTTAAATGCAGCCTTAACTTGATCTTTTTCTAATAATTTGGCGCCATTGACATTGATTTGCGCCACTGTTGGCCGCTCTTCAACCGTAATGACGATCACGTTTTTATCGACTTCGATACGAACGTCATCAAAAAAACCTGTCGCGAACAAGGCGCGAATTGCTTCACTGGCTTGGGCTTCGTCAAATTTATCACCCACTTTGACAGTGAGGTAATTAAAAACCGTCCCTGGGTCGGTTCTTTGCAACCCTTCGACTCGAATATCCTGAACAGTGATAGGGTTAAAAGCTTGAGCAGCAAGGCTGATGCTGGCAAACGCCGCTGCGACCAGCGCATACATAGGTTTAAATTTCATCGGTCGATTCGTCAACAGGTTAGAGATTAGCCTAAGCCAAACAAGAAGCGTTGAGCGTCATTAAATAACGCCAGCGCCATTAACATGAGCAATAAAAAAATGCCAATTTTTTGCAATACCACAGCCAGCCACGCCGGGATGGTACGTCCAGTTAGCCATTCGTAGCCATGATACAGCAAATGGCCGCCATCCAAAATCGGTACTGGCATCAAATTGAGAACCCCCAAGCTGACACTGATCAAGGCTAAACATTGCAGATAAGCCACCCAGCCCATTGCGGCACTCTGACCAGCAAATTCAGCGATGCCCAATGGACCACTAATTTGTTTGGGAGAAATAGCGCCAACCAGCATTTTACCAAACATCTTTACCGTTAAAACCGATAGATCATAGGTTTTTTCAATCCCGCCCAGCAACGCCTGCACCGGAGACAAACGAATGGTTTGCTGCATGCTTTGATATAAAGCAGCGTCATTGGCAGGACTTACGCCGATTCGACCTATTTTTTTACCGTCTTGATCAACAACATCCGGTGTGATCGTTAAATTTTGTGTTTGTGCGCCGCGTCGAATTTGCAACTCAAAAGGCTGGCTTGGGTTTTGCGCAATGTAACGCTGAAATTCCAACCAAGAGGTTAATGGCTGCTGATTCAGCATCAACACCACATCCCCCACCTGAAGGCCGGCACGTGCCGCAGCACCTTTTTCTTGCACATAGGCAATTTGATTGGTCGTTGCGTATGGTGACAAACCCAGACGACTTAAAATATGCTGATCGAAATCATCACTATTTAATGTACTTAAATCTAAAGTAAATGATCGTTCACCCTGTGGCGTAGCCACCTCAAGCTTGAGCTCTTTTTGACTTGCCGCACCAAAAATACTCACCTGCGCCTGATCCCAACTTTGCACTGCATCGCCGTTAACCCGCTGCAATACATCGCCAGCGCGCAAACCTGCCTTGGCCGCAATACTGTCCATCGCAACCGTCGCCACTAGCGGCTTTAGCGTTACGACACCATAAGCATATAGCCCAGCATAAATGAACGATGCCAATAGCAAATTGGCCAACGGACCAGCAAATGCAATCGCCATTTTTTTTGCTGGATGCTGGGTATTAAAGGCAAATTGTCGCAATGCAGGCGCAACCTCACCCTCGGATTCGTCGAGCATTTTGACGTAGCCACCCAAAGGAATTAGCGCAATTTGCCAAGTTGTTTGCCCGCGTTGCCACTGGTAAATAGGTCGACCAAAACCAATGGAGAAGGTCAGTACCCCTACCCCGCATCGCCTTGCAACCCAGTAATGACCGAACTCGTGAATGAATACCAGCAGACCAATCGCAACAATAAATGCAAATAGCGTTAGCATGTACGGCCCATTTGCAAGACGATTTCTTGCGCAACACACCGCGACCGAGCATCAACATCGAGCAACTCTTCAATATTACCGGCTGGCTGCAACGACAATTGACTGAGTGTTTTTTCAATGACTTGCGGGATTTGCGTAAACAAAATCGTCGATTCTAAAAATGCGGCTACCGCAATTTCATTGGCCGCATTGAGTACAGCGGGCGCAGCACCGCCCGCTTTAAGCGCCTCATAAGCCAAATTTAAACATGGAAAACGCTCAAAATCCGGTGCAGAAAAGTCCAGCCGGCCTACTGAAAATAAATCTAAAGCTTTCACGCCGGCAGCAATACGTTCTGGATAAGCCAAACCATATGCAATGGGCGTACGCATATCGGGCGAACCCAATTGAGCCATCACGGATCCATCGCGGTATTGCACCATCGAATGAACCACGCTTTGTGGATGAACTACGACCTCGATTTGCTCTGCTGGCGCATTAAATAACCAACGCGCTTCAATGACTTCGAGACCTTTATTCATCATACTGGCCGAATCAACCGAAATTTTTCGCCCCATTGACCAATTCGGGTGCTTGACCGCCTCAGCGGCTGTAATTTGCGAAAAGGTATCGAGCTCGCGGGTACGAAACGGGCCGCCTGATGCAGTCAGTAGAATTTTTTCAATCCCAGCATCGGCCAAGGTATATGCGTAAGGATTCTCGCGATAAAAAGTAGGAAGCGATTGAAAAATCGCATTGTGTTCGCTATCAATCGGCAATAACACACTCCCTGAGCGTGCCACGGCATCCATAAATAACTGACCGGCCAAAACCAAGGTTTCTTTATTGGCCAGCAAGACTCGCTTGCCTGCTTGCGCCGCGGCTAACGTCGCCGACATCCCGGCAGCACCCACAATCGCCGCCATTACCGTCGTTACCTCTGGCGCGGTTGAAATTTGCACCAACGCCTCAGCACCATAACTCACCTCAGTACTTAAACCACGCGCAAGCAAACCTTTTTTCAAGCGTTCGGCACTTTGTTCATCAAGTACCACAGCATGTAGCGGCCGGTGCACTTCACAGGCAGCAAGTAACTTATCAATCTGCGTTGCTGCGCTCAGCGCAAAAATGCGATAACGCTCAGGATGACGCCCGATCACGTCCAATGTGCTGCTACCGATACTGCCAGTCGCACCGAGAATAGTTACAATTTGTTGCTGCATGGTTATCCGATCGCTTTATTACAAAGGCATAAGGTGGAGTAGGTAAATCGCTGCAGAGATGGGTAAGATGGCCAATAAACTGTCAACACGATCCAAGATGCCGCCATGTCCTGGCAATAAATGACTACTGTCTTTGATGCCGCGCTGTCGCTTTAACAGTGACTCAAGTAAATCACCCATCACGCTTGCTGCAGTGAGTACCAGCGCAAAAATAGCCCAGACAAACATTTGTGCTGTTTGACTTTGTAAAACAACAATACTTGGCAGCAATAAAAATGGCTTGGGTATTAACAGGGAATAGCATACAACAGCAAGTGCTCCACCATATACCCCTTCCCAACTTTTACCAGGGCTAATATTTGGCGCCAACTTTTTTTTGCCAAACTTCTTACCTGAAAAATACGCGAATGAGTCAGCAACCCAAGCAATGGCCATCACGCACAATAACGGCCAACCATTACCACGCAATACAATCATTGAAAGACCAGCGGGAATCAGTAAGGCCCAGCCGCTAAAGGCATTTAAATTACCAACAGAGTTTAAAGGCCATTTAAATTTGAGCCAGAATGGCACTAAAAACAGCCAAAAGAATAGCGATGCCAATAATAGGCCATAGATAAAGTAAATTGGCGCAAAACGAGAACAAAGCAAAAACAAAACGACCGTTAACAAGGGATAACACATAGAAAAACGGCCATGCATACCGACTAGGTTTTTCCATTCCCAAGCGGCCAACCCCATAAGGAGGCCACAAAACAAAGTCCAAGCCATTGGCGGCAATAAAAACAGCGCTGCTAAAACCAGCGGCAACAACAGTAACGTAGTTAAAACACGGGTTTTCAGCATATATAATTATTTATTTTGATACATCAAGTTGTTCACTGATACGGCCAAAGCGTCGCTCTCGCCCTTGATACCATGCAATAGCATCCAGCAAAGGCTCACGACCAAAGTCCGGCCAAGGCAAATCAGTAAAATAAAGTTCGGTGTAGGCCAATTGCCATAGCAAAAAATTACTAATTCTTTGCTCACCGCCAGTTCGGATAAATAGATCAGGATCGGGCGCGTAGGCCATTGCAAGGTAAGGCTTCAGGTCTTCTTCGCCAAACTCGCAAGCACGCTCAGGATAATCGGCCAACAAACGATGCGTAGCTTGCAGTACATCCCAGTGACCACCGTAATCGGCAGCAATTGTCAGCACCAGACCATCATTGCCTGCCGTTTTAGCTTCTGCATTTTCAATCATTTGTAATAATTCAGCAGAAAAATGACTGCGATTACCAATGATTTTTAATTGAATATTGTTGCGATACATCCGCTCAATTTCAGTTTGCAAAACTTGCAAAAACAGACCCATCAAAAACGTGACTTCTTCCTCAGGACGACGCCAGTTTTCACTTGAAAAAGCAAAAACAGTAAGGCATTGCACGCCCAATTCTTTGCAAGTGCTAATCACTTCGCGTAAAGAATCGACCCCTTTCTTATGGCCAAACACTCGAGGCATCAGCCGCTGTTTCGCCCAGCGTCCGTTACCATCCATAATGACCGCAATATGTTGAGGAATTTTACCCGCTAAAACATTGGGTTCTTCGCGTTCGCGAGAGAATAAAGCCACGTTTCTTACCGCCTAATCAAATCGACTTTTATACCGTCAAAAGTTCTTTTTCTTTATCTGCAAGCTGCTTATCAAGCTCAGCGATATATTTGTCAGTCAGCTTTTGCACTTCATCCTGACCACGACGCTCTTCATCTTCCGAAATTTCTTTATCTTTAAGCGCACGCTTCATTTGATCATTGGCATCGCGACGAACATTGCGCATTGCAACCCGAGCTTCTTCGGTTTCATTGCGAACCACTTTAATTAAATCTTTGCGGCGCTCTTCAGTTAGCATCGGCATCGGCACACGAATCAAGTCACCTTGCGAAGCAGGATTTAAGCCCAAATCACAATCACGAATGGCCTTTTCAACCTTAGCCACCATCGGTTTTTCCCAAGGCTGTACACCAATCGTGCGTGAATCAATCAGTGTCACATTCGCAACCTGACTCACTGGCACCATACTACCCCAGTAATCCACTTGTACATGATCTAGCAAGCCCGTATGAGCACGCCCAGTACGTACCTTAGCTAGGTCCGTGCGTAGTTTTTCAGCCGTTTTTTGCATTTTGGCTTCGGTGGTTTTCTTTAGATCTGCAATCATCATTTACCTCTTGCTGCAATAAAAAACAGGCGGAACATCGCTCCGCCCGTCGCCCTGCGAATCAACACGCTTAGCAGTGTACCAGCGTACCCTCGTCTTCCCCAAGTACCATACGCTTTAATGCGCCAGCTTTGAAGATACTTAATACGCAAATATTCATTTTTTGATCACGGCACAAAGCAAATGCTGTCGCATCCATGACCTTCAAATTGCGGCCAATCACTTCATCAAACGTTACGGTCTGATAACGAACTGCATCTGGGTTCTTTTTAGGATCGTCAGTATAAACGCCGTCCACTTTGGTGGCTTTGATTACGATATCAGCGCCCATTTCCATGCCACGCAGCGCCGCTGCAGTGTCAGTAGTAAAAAATGGATTACCAGTACCGGCACCAAAAATAACAACTTTATTTTCTTCCAGATATTGAATAGCCTTGCCGCGAACATAAGGCTCAGCAACCTGAGCAATAGTCAGCGCAGATTGAACGCGTGAAATAATGCCCGCACGCTTCATTGCATCTTGCAATGCCAGCGCATTCATCACCGTAGCCAGCATGCCCATATAATCAGCAGTGGCGCGATCCATACCCGATGCTGCAGGCGCAACACCGCGAAAAATATTACCGCCACCGATAACGATGGCGACTTGAACGCCCAAATCAACAACGCTCTTCACTTCCTGCACAATCCGGTCGATCGTCGCTCGGTTAATGCCGTAGCTATCATCACCCATTAAGGCTTCACCGGAGAGCTTCAACAAAATGCGTTTGTATTTTGTGGTTTGACTCATGTATTTATCCTTTTACAGTGCGTGGTCGTGGTCGTACAAACGCCGCACGTCACCGTGCGGCGTCATTTCAAAGCCTAAGACTAGACTTAAAGTTGTGCAGCTGCTGCAACTTCAGCAGCGTAATCTACCACTTTTTTCTCAATGCCTTCACCAACAACAAACATGGTGAAACCAGCAACAGAAGCTGATTTAGATTTCAGCAATTGCTCAATGGTTTGTTTGCCATCATCAGCTTTAATAAACACTTGGTTTACCAAAGCAACGTCTTTCAAGAATTTGTTCACTGTGCCGTCAGCAATTTTAGTCAACATTTCTTCTGGCTTGTTATCTGCTTTTGCGCGTTCGATGGCAACACGACGCTCAGTTTCGATCAACTCAGGATCAACACCGCTAGCATCCAATGCTTTTGGTTTAGCAGCAGCGATATGCATCGCGATATCTTTACCCAAAACTTCGTCGCCGCCGATCAAGTTAACCAACACGCCGATTTTTGCGCCGTGCAAGTAAGTAGCCAACTCGCCTTCAGTTTCGTAGCGGGCAAAACGACGTACAGTCATGTTTTCGCCAAGTTTAGCGATCAATGCTTTACGTGCTTCTTCAACGGTTTCGCCAGTCGCCAATTGAACCGCAGACAAAGCTTCAACATCAGCAGCATTAGATTCTGCAGCAGCTTGAGCAATGGCTTTAGCAAAAGCGACAAAGCCTTCATCTTTAGCAACAAAGTCAGTTTCGCAGTTAACTTCAACAACCGCGCCAACTTTTTTGTCTGCAGAGATGAACGATGCAATTACACCTTCAGCAGCAGTACGGCCAGCCATTTTAGATGCTTTGTTACCTGACTTAATACGCAACAATTCTTCAGCTTTTTTGATGTCGCCCTCAACTTCAACCAAAGCTTTCTTGCATTCCATCATGCCAAGGCCGGTTAATTCACGTAGCTCAGCGACCATTTTTGCAGTAATAGACATTATGTATTCTCCTGAATAGGGATTTCAGTTTATTCGGTAAACATTACAAAAAAGGGGCAGACGCCCCTTTTTCTTGGTTTCAGCGATGGGCTACTTACTCAGCAGCAGCTTCGGCAACCGCAGCAGCCAAAGCTTGAGTTGCTTGGTTACGGCCTTCAAGCACTGCATCAGCAGCAGCACGAGCGTACAAACGAATTGCACGTGAAGAATCATCGTTACCAGGAATTACGAAGTCAATGCCTTCTGGGCTGTTGTTGGTATCAACAACACCAATTACTGGGATACCCAATTTAACGGCTTCAACAATCGCGCCTTTTTGGTAGCCAGTATCGATAACGAAAATCGCATCAGGCAAACCGCCCATCTCTTTAATACCACCCAATGAACGCTCTAGTTTTTCAACATCACGTTTCATCATCAACAATTCTTTCTTGCCGTAGCCACTGCCTTCAGCATTTTCCAGAACAGCTTTCATTTCAGTCAGGCGTTTGATTGATTGCTTAACTGTTTTAAAGTTAGTCAACATACCACCCAACCAGCGGTGATCAACGAAAGGAGCGCCTGCACGTGCTGCTTCTTCAGCGATAATTTCGCGAGCAGCGCGTTTTGTACCAACAAACATTACATTGCCTTTGTTTGCAGACAATTGACGGATGTATTTCATCGCGTCTTCAAACAATGGTAGTGTTTTTTCTAAGTTGATAATGTGAATCTTGTTGCGTGCACCGAAGATGTACTTACCCATTTTTGGGTTCCAGTAACGGGTTTGGTGACCAAAGTGGACACCAGCTTCGAGCATATCGCGCATACTTACAGACATTTAATTCTCCAATGTGTCTTAGGGTTAGGTCTTCCATTCGCTCGGGACACTTCAAACCATTTGAAGCGCACCCCTGACAGGGCGAACGGGATTTTAGCTGTGCTTACGACGCTATTTTAAAACAACACAAACATAGCAAGCCAAAGATTATATAGGAAATCCAAATTTGACTCAAGGCGAACATTCAATTGCCGCACACAAAGACGCCAAATGCGCCTGCGCTTTCTTTTCTAACGCCACATCGCCTTTGCGCTTCGCAATGCTTAACAACAAACGGTAATCGTCCAGCAACCACATGGGCTCGGCACTTTGACGATCTAAATCAATCGCCCGCATCAGCGCACGCTCAGCATCAAACCAACGCCCTTGCCGCAACGCCACCTCAGCCAATAAGCGCAGCGCAAATGCGCGCTCAGCTGGGCGCTCTGCTGCCAAATCGAGCACCTGAGCGGCCAATTGCGCCGCAGTAGACACATCACCTTGCTCAAGCGCAATCTGCGCCGCCAAATTATCCATCTGCACCGCCACAAAACAAGGCGCAGCGCAATTTAAACGCGCCTGAGCTAGCAACTGCTGCGCGCGCGGCAAGTCCTGTCGCCAAATCAATTGCGCCAACTGCAAAGCGGCCTGCACCTGCTGCTCTGGCAAAAAATACCCATCTTGCAGCATTGGCAACAAAGTTTGTTCAGCCTGAAGGTTTCGCCCTAAACGCTGACTTGCCTGCGCCAAACCCAATCTTGCCATTCCCTGTCCACGCCAATCATCTATGGCCTGATATCCACGCAGCGCCTGCTGCCATTCACCCTCTGCACTTTGAATACGTCCATCCTGTATTGCTTGCAAAGCCATGCGATGCGAGCGCTCAGCGGCTATACGTGCCGGCGAAGTCACAACTGGGGCCGTACCGCATGCCGTGAGCACCACGCAAAATAAAAACACCCAAACTCGATTCATCGCCGACTCTCCGGCACAGGAGCCTGCAAGGGCAAAGGCGTTAGCATGGTATTGATTGGCCAACTTTGATTCACTGCCTCTAAGGTTTGCCGGCCACCATACAGTAACTCATCAGTATGACGCACCATGCCAGGCAAGCTTGGCGCAGACAATTCAATCGCCTTGCGCACTACGGCCGCCGTCGCGCTTGCGTCCTTGGCGGCAGCATCAACACTCACCACAATCGATGCCGCCCCGAGCAGCACCGGCGACAATTGTGTATTTAACTCTGCGGCCACCCCATCCACTCGCGTCAACAAGCGATCCGCACTATTTAATGTGCTACGCGCCTCAACATCCACCACACCATCAACCCGAGCCAATAATTGATCGAGTCGTTGGCGCGTTTCACGCATTTCGACGCTCAGCTGCCGCACATTGGCCAACGCCAAACGAATATCCCCTTTAGGATCATTCAAATAATCAAATGTTTGCTGCATCGAATCAATCATCGGTAAAGTACGATTGCTTAGATTTTGCGCAATATCAGCAAGACCCAAGGCCGGCGCAAACACCAGCACCCCACCTTCGGGCAAACGCGGCGCCACCGCTGAGCCTCCGGCAATCTCAATATAATGATCCCCAATCAAACCCTCTTGCTGCAAAATCGCAATCGAATCGGCCTTCACCCACTGCATATATTGCTGCTCAATCAATAAAGTAACATCCACCTTCGCCTGCTCATTCAAGCTCACTTTATCGGTCACCCCGATACGAAACCCAGACAATCGCACCTGCATTCCTGGCGTCAATCCACTGCCATTTTCGGCAACAAAATGTACTTTTTCCTTACTACTAAAAAACCCCTGCCGCTGCCCTAAAACCACCAGCAGTACGGCAAAAGCAACAAAAACCCACGTTGCCAACAACACCACCCGCCAAGTTAGCCAACGAAATCGAGGATCGTAATCCTTTAATAACTGCACTTTATTCTTCATTATCCCGACTCTTTACCAAGGTAACGCACTCAAACCCCGCTGGCGCGGGCTGCGCAGCGATCACCAGCAATACCTGCGGCTTCGGCAATTGCAACAAAACCTTTACCAAAGGCCATTCAGCACACAGCGGATCATGCCACCAACGCCACCACGCTTCCTCGATCACCCAAATTCGCGCGCCTTGCAAAGCTAAGCGCAGCAAAGCCACCAATCGGCGCTGCATCACATCCAATCGATCAGGCAACATCGCCAACATGGCTGACTGCGCGGCAACATCTAAGCCCGCCTGTTGCAAAATGGTTTGCAGCGCCAACTCAGCATCCGACAAATCGCCAGCACCATGATACCAATGCGGCAAAACGATATTTTCCCACACTCGCAAATTGCTAATCAAAACTGGCCTAGATTCTAAAATACCAAAGCAATTAAAAGCCGAACGATTTAAATCCTCTGAGATACGATCAATCCACAACAAAAAATCGTCAGCGGTAGCCAATTCCAGCCAAAACTGTCCAGACGCGAGACTCAAATCAACACTCAAAATACCTTGCGTCATAACACCAGCGCCCAACAAAAATCCAACACAAACAAAGCCAACAACCCTCGAAGCACCGCTCGCGATGCCGCCTTAGGAATTTCGGACACCTGCAGCGGCACCGAAAACCCAGCATAAATCGACACCACCCCTGCGACCAAACCAAAACTAGCCGCTTTTAACAAACAAATCAGCACCTCATGCCAGCGCAGCATTCGCTCCAAAGCGAAAATTTGGTAACTTGCATCCCAGCCAGTTGCAAACAATACACCACCCAACACCGACGCCAGCGACATGACGCCCGCCAAAACCACGGCCGCCAGCGTCATCCCCAATACTCGAGGCAACAACAAATAAGACTCAATCGAAATCCCCATGCGTCGTAACGCAGCAACCTCTCCTGAAATTCGCATCGACGCCAACTCAATCGCCATTGCTGACGCCGAGCGCGCCACCATCATCAAGCACGCCAACAAGGGCGACAACTCGACAAAACTCAAAGACCCCAAAAGCCGCAACGCTGCATCACGACTTTGCCCATATTCTTCGTGCAACTGCACCACAACCGTCGCACCCAAAGCAAAACCTGTAATCGCCACCAACCAAACCGCCTCATTGGCGGTAAAATAAATTTGCTTTAACAGCACTCGCCTCACGGGTGGGCGCGCTAAAGCAGCAAAATGATTTAAAAACCGCTTCAAGATAAGCAACAATGCGCCAGCCCTTTTTGCATGATCCGTACACCATCAAAAATTAGAATTACAATTGTAAACAATTTCCCACTCCGACTCATCCATCAATCCTAGCGGCAGCAACACTTGATATTGCCATGCATCGCCCCCAACATTAAAAACAAGCCTTACGCTATGGCACCGATTTAAAAGCTAGATTAGAAGCTTTCTTAAAAAACCATTACACTCAAGCCCATTGAGTAGCATTATTTAGACCAACAGCAAGGAATCGACATGGCAAGCCAACATCATCGTTTACTCATTTTGGGCTCAGGCCCTGCAGGCTACACTGCCGCCGTCTATGCCGCACGTGCCAATTTAAAGCCTGTATTAATTACCGGCATGGCACAAGGTGGCCAACTCATGACCACCACTGAAGTTGACAACTGGCCAGCCGATTTTGACGGCGTCCAAGGCCCAGAGTTGATGACGCGCTTTCAAAAGCACGCCGAACGTTTTGGCACCGAAATGCTGTTTGATCACATTCACACGACGCATTTAACTGAAAAACCAATCCGCTTAGTGGGCGACTCAGGTGAATACACCTGCGACGCGCTGATTATTGCCACCGGCGCATCAGCCCAATACTTAGGCCTGCCTTCTGAAGAAGCATTTTCCGGCCGCGGCGTTTCCGCCTGCGCCACATGCGACGGCTTCTTCTATCGCGGCCAAGATGTTGCCGTCGTTGGCGGCGGCAATACCGCTGTTGAAGAAGCGCTCTACCTATCAAACATCGCCAAGCATGTAACCTTAATTCACCGCCGCGACACTTTCCGCTCAGAAAAAATCCTGATCGACCATCTAATGGAAAAAGTCGCCGAAGGCAAAATCACCCTTGAAACCAACCAAACACTCGATGAAGTTTTGGGCGATGCAACAGGCGTAACGGGTGCACGCCTGAAATCAACTGTCGATGGCTCGACCAAAGACTTAGCCTTGATGGGTGTGTTTATTGCCATCGGCCACAAGCCGAACACGGACATCTTCAAAGGCCAGCTCGACATGGACAGCACGGGCTACATCATCACCCAAGGCGGCCGCAACGGCGGCGCGACAGCAACCAGCATTGCTGGGGTATTTGCTGCCGGTGACGTGCAAGACCACATCTATCGCCAAGCCGTGACATCCGCAGCGAGCGGCTGCCAAGCAGCACTGGACGCAGATAAATACCTAGAAACCCTGAGATAAACAGGGTAATTCGTCGCAAGCCTTACTGGCCAATGCCTGTAGCAATATACTTAAAAAACGCCATATCCTCGATGGCGTTTTTTTTCATCCACCGCATCAACGCACCACAAGTCCAGCCATGTCAACACGCCCCTCTTGCTCGAGCTTTAACTTCTTGCTATGCAGTCTAATTACGATCACCTTACTTTCATGCATTAAAGCACCATGGCCTGAAGAATTACTACTACAGCACAGCCTGACTATTGGCTTTATCGTCACATGGTTTTTTATTCAAAAAAAATATCCATTATCACTACGCAGCACCAGCTTAATTACCGTCTTTATCTTGCTGCATATTTTTGGCGCACGCTGGCTTTATTCCAATGTACCTTACGACACATGGCTAAGAGCGTGCTGCAGCACCGACACACAGCAACTATTTGGCTGGACGCGCAACCATTACGATCGCATGGTACACCTTGCTTATGGACTGTGTTTTTCCTTGCCACTTGCGGAAATTTTTCAGCGACAAGGCCACAAAAAAACAAGCAGCTGGCACTTGGCTTTACTCTGGATTATGGCCAGCAGCTTGTGCTACGAATGGTTCGAATGGGGCGTATCCATCATTCTCTCCGCACAAGAGGCCGAAGGCTATAACGGACAACAGGGCGACATCTGGGACGCACATAAAGACATGCTTCTTGCCAGCATCGGCGCACTATTGAGTTGCTTGTTTTGGCGCAACCAATCACAACGCTAGGCATAAAAAAACGCCAATCAATTGATTGGCGTTTTTTGGGGCACTTAAAAGCAGCAATTAAGCAACTTTATTGCGACGACGTTCGTTGTCAGTCAAGAAGCGCTTACGGATACGGATGGTTTTTGGTGTGATTTCAACCAATTCATCATCATCAATAAACTCAACAGCAGACTCCAAAGTCATTTTAACTGGGGTAGTCAAACGAACTGCTTCATCAGTACCAGAAGAGCGAACGTTAGTCAGTTGTTTACCTTTAATTGGGTTCACAACCAAATCGTTGTCACGACTATGGATACCGATAACCATACCTTCGTACAGTTTGTCGCCTGGGCTAACAAACATACGACCGCGATCTTCCAATTTCCACAATGCGTAAGCAACTGCTTCGCCATTGTCTTGAGAAATCAACACGCCGTTATGACGACCTGGCATATCAGGCTTAGCTGGGGCGTAGTCATCAAACACGTGACTCATCAAACCAGTACCACGAGTCAAGGTCATGAAATCACCTTGGAAACCGATCAAACCACGCGCTGGAACATGGTATTCCAAACGTGTGCGGCCTTGACCGTCAGAAACCATATTGGTCAATTCGCCACGGCGACGACCGATTTCTTCCATCACGCCACCTTGATGCTCATCTTCTAAGTCGATGGTCAAGTTTTCGTATGGCTCACATTTCTCACCGTTGATGTCTTTGTAAACGACACGTGGTTTTGCCACAGCCAATTCAAAGCCTTCACGGCGCATGTTTTCGAGCAAAATAGTCAAATGCAATTCGCCACGACCTGAAACGCGGAAAATATCCGTGTTGTCAGTATCTTCAACGCGCAATGCAACGTTAACCAACAATTCTTTAGTCAAACGCTCACGGATTTGACGGCTAGTTACAAACTTGCCTTCAGTACCAGCGAGTGGTGATGTATTCACCATAAAGTCCATGGTCAACGTTGGTTCATCAACGCCAAGCACTGGCAAGCCAACAGGTTGATCGCGATCACAAATGGTGACACCGATACCGATCTCATCCAAACCAGAGATAATGATGATGTCGCCAGCTTCAGCTTCTTCAACAGGTACGCGCTCAAGGCCTTTAAAGCCCAAAACTTGATTGATACGGCCGCTAGACACTTGGTCATCATGGTTCATCACCACAACTTGTTGACCTGGCTTGATACGACCATTCAATACTTTACCTACGCCAAGACGGCCGGTAAATGTAGAGTAATCCAAGGCAGAAATTTGCAATTGCAATGGCGCATCAGCGTCGCCCGGAGGGCTAGGAACTGTTGCTACCAACAAGTCCAACAATGGACGCATATTGTCTGACTCTTCTTCCAAAGTCAGTTTGGCAAAGCCATTCAAACCTGAAGCGTAAATCATTTTAAAGTCGAGCTGTTCGTCAGTCGCACCGAGTTTGTCGAACAAGTCAAACACTTGATCGTGAACCCAATCCGGACGTGCACCTGGACGGTCTACTTTATTAATTACAACGATCGGTTTCAGACCTAAAGCCAAAGCTTTTTTAGTCACGAAACGCGTTTGTGGCATTGGGCCTTCAACGGCATCAACCAGCAGCAATACGCCGTCAACCATACCCAATACACGTTCAACTTCACCACCGAAGTCCGCGTGACCTGGGGTATCAACGATATTGATATGCGTGCCTTCGTATTCGATGGCCGTGTTTTTCGCCAAAATGGTAATCCCGCGTTCTTTTTCAAGATCGTTAGAATCCATTACGCGTTCAACAACCGCTTGGTTAGCACGGAAAGTACCGGCTTGTTGTAAAAGCTGGTCTACCAGCGTGGTTTTACCATGATCGACGTGGGCGATAATGGCGACGTTACGAAGTGCACGGGTCATGTTTGGACTGTGGGCTATTTGCGAAAGTGGCGGATTGTATCACGCCTTAATGAAAAAACTGTGAACTCGTCAATGACTTTGGCGAGTAAAGCTGATTTTTATTGGGAATTCTCTGATTAACGGCAGATTCATTTGCACCTGCAGCACGATTAAAAGCGCTAATCGCCAATGAAATCAGCCCCCATCTACCAGCCAACTGCAATTTACGGCGACGAGGACGATACGTGCTGCCCATTGGCCGTTTCAATGGTCATATCTTTAGGTATACCATCCAACATCAAGTCCAGTGCGAAGTTGAGCAATATACCTGCAGTAGCACCCCAAACAACGCGCTGATTAACTTCTAAAAAATGCGTTGCACCGCGTACCCCTTTCCGACTTACCCATCGTTTCTCATACAGTGAACGATTCAGTAGCACCGACAAGGGCAACTCAAATACATCTGAAACTTCATTCGGGTCAGGGCAAATCGAAAACCCGGGCTGCAACACCCCCACCACTGGCGTTACGCAATAGCCACTAATGGTATGGTACTCGCCCAAACAAGCCACAATTTGCACTCGATCACAATCCAAACCGATTTCTTCTGCCGTTTCACGCAAGGCGGTAGCAACAGCATCTTGATCGCCAGCCTCAGTGGCCCCACCCGGAAAGCTAATCTGCCCAGCATGCTGCGATAAATGTTCAGCCCTAACGGTTAACAACACAGTCGCGCCATCAGGATGCAGCACAATGGGAATCAAAACTGCGGCAGTTCGAGAAGATTGATGCTGGTAGTCATAACCACTTATTCGTGACGAATTCGCCAATTGCTGACTCAGCCAGTGCGGTAATTGCGCAACATCTGGCAACATATTTATTCATTCCTAACTTAATGGCTATTCAGACCGTCATTCATGGGGCAGCAAGGTGCACACCCTGCCACTGCGCTTAAACGCGCAATTGCTGCGTCAAACCTACACCCAAAGGCTGCACCAACGCAAATTGTGCTGCTGCCGACTCAAAATCATTGTTTTTGGCGGCCATTTCAATCGCCTTGCAATACGTTGCCATTTTTGTCGCGCCTAACTGTGCAGCAGCGCCTTTTAGCTTATGCGCCAAGCTCACAACTTGAACTGAATCACCGGCCGCAATAGCAGGCGACAAACCCGTGATGCACTCATCCAAAGTAGGAAAAAACAAAGCCAGCAACTCATCTTTCATATCCATACCAACGGCCTGTTTCAGCTCATTAAACATCCGATCAATATCGAGCAACTCTTGTTGCAACTCTAAACTAATGCCCACTTGCATATCGCCCCCCGGCTCTTCTATCTGCGGCTCTAAGCGCGCCAAACGCCCTGATTTTGCTAAACCACGCTGCAAAGCCAATGAAATTTCTGCCATATGAATGGGCTTGGCGACAAAATCATCCATTCCCACCTCATAACAATGATCGACATCCGATTGAAATGCATTTGCGGTTAACGCGACAATATAAACACCGGCTTGCTCTGGTGGCAATGCACGTATCGTTTGCGTGGCCACAAAGCCATCCATTTCTGGCATCTGGCAATCCATCAATACCAAATCATAACGGCGCTGCTCTACCGCGGCGACGGCCAATGCGCCATTTTCAACCACATCCACTCGACAGCCAAACTTCTCCAACATCAACACCGCCACCTTCTGATTGATGGGATTGTCTTCAGCTAATAATAAATAAGGCTTACTCGCCGCAATCTGCTCGGCCAAATGATGCGCTGTCACTAGGTTTTGCGTCCCACGCGGAAATTGCTGCATCTTCAAAGCCTCTTCAATAACATGGAGCAATTGTGTTTGTCGGACCGGCTTAGTTAAAAATGCAGAATATCCTGCCGCTTTTGCTTCTGCTGCCAACCCAGGCACCGCCATCGAGGTCAACAACACCAAAGGCAATGGCGTCTCACCAACCAACGCCTGAATTTGCCGCGCCAATTCCAACCCATCGATGCCAGGCAACTGCAAATCAATCAACGCCAAAGCAAAGTGCGTCGGCGCTTGTGCCAAAGCGCTTAATGCATCTTGTGGCGAGTAAAAACAAACCGGCTCCATACCGAAAGACGTCAACTGCAAAGCAATCAGCTCACGATTGGCGGCAAAATCATCCACCACCAACACGCGCAAGCCTTGCAAAGCCAGCTCAACATCGGGTGGCGGCGCTTCGACTTTGGCAACAGCTAACGTCACCTCAAACCAAAACTCAGATCCTTCACCCAACACGCTCACCACGCCAACCTCACCACCCATGGCTTCGACTAGGCGTTTACAAATCGACAGCCCCAAGCCCGTGCCACCAAAGCGACGCGTGGTCGAAGCATCGGCCTGACAAAACGGTCGGAACAAAGAAACTTGCGCCGACTCACTCATACCAATACCGGAATCTTTAACGCTAAAGCGCAACGCACAGCGCTCATCATTCGAGCTTGGCAGCGCCACCAACCGCGCCACCACCTCGCCTTGCGCAGTAAATTTAATCGCGTTATTGAGTAAATTAAGCACCACCTGCCGCAAACGACTCGGGTCGCCAATCAAACGTAACGGCACATTGGGATTGATAATGCAGGCCAAATCCAGTGACTGTTTGGCGGCTTTTTCCGCCACAATATCCAAAGCGCCTTCCAACAAATAGCGCACATCAAATTCAATATGTTCGAGCTGCAAATGCCCCGCTTCAATCTTAGAAAAATCTAAAATATCGTTAATCAAACTCAGTAAAGCATCACCCGATTGCTGAATGGCACCCACAAACTCAAGCTGCACCGCGCTCAAAGGGGTGTCTGATAGCAAGGTTGAAAAACCAATCACTGCATTCATTGGTGTGCGAATCTCATGGCTCATATTGGCCAAGAAATCACTTTTCGCCTGACTGGCCGCCACCGCTTGATCAATAGCGATTTCCAGTGCGGCATTAATGTGTTTTTGCTCGGTGACATCGGTAGCTACGCCTAAATAACCAAGCAATTCACCCGCATCATCATAACGAGCCGTGACAATCAGATTGACCGTTAACCGCGAGCCGTCTTGGCAAATATAAGTCCATTCATGGGTATCACTCCCCCCTTGCCTTGCCATATACACCAACACTTCAAACCCACTCACACACACGCCGGTTTGCGCGGCAATATATTGCGCTCGACTCGCCAACTCATTGGCATCATGAAAGACTTCGGGAGTTAAAACGCCAATCACTGCGTCGGCAGGATAACCGAGCATTTTTTCGGCGCCGACATTAAATAGCTGAATTTCACCCGCGATATCGGTTGCAATAATACAAATTTCAGTTGCCGAATTCACCACGCTGCGTAATTGCTGCTGTAAATGGGTTAACGCGGCATCTTGCTCAATCAGCATTAATTCATTATTTTTACGCGCATCAATATCGAGATGAATCCCGGCAATTTTAATCGGCGCGCCATGCTCATCACGCTCATACACCCGCCCAATTGCATGCACCCATTTCCATGTCCCCTGCGCGGTTTTCATTCTTAATTCACAACTATGGATCGCCGAAAGCCCAGCCAAATGCGCGGTCAATGAGGCTTCGGCCAAGGGTAAGTCTTCGGGATGCAATAAGCTCCTCCACGTCTCAACACTAGGTATAAGCTCCTGAGTGACAAAACCCAACATCTCACCCCACATACCCCCAAAATACGACTCGCCGGTCCGTAAATCCAGATCCCAAATCCCCAAGCCAGACGCCTCGACAATCATCGACAATTGCCGCTGATTAGCGCGTAATGCCTGCTCACTGGCCAAGCGCACACTGACATCACGTATCTGCGCCACCAAAAAAGTCTCTTGATCAATGTGAAATTGATTCAAGTTAACCTCAATCGGAATCAGGCTGCCGTTGGCATGCCGCGCCCAAAGTTCACGCCCTTTGCCCATTGCCGCGCCGCCATTTTGGTGTTGATAGCGTTCAACATAGCTATCGTGCTTATTCGCCACCTCATCAGGCATAAAGATCTTGATGCTTTTCCCGATCACCTCATCGCTAGCATAACCAAAGATACTCGTTACCGATCGGTTCACCCCCAGTATGGTACCTTGCTGATTCGCCGTCACAATGGCATCTGGCGTACTATCAATCACGGCATTGAGCTGAACTTCACGCTGCCGAGCATGTAAAGACATTGACTCAGCCAAAGTTTGTGCTTTTTCTTTTAAGCGCGCGGCATTTAATAAGGTGACTGCAATCAAACCCGTCAGGCTCAAACCAAATAACAATAAACCCAAAGGCAGCCAGCTTTCTAAACGGGCAGCAAAGCTATCATTTGAGCTCATTACCACAGTCCAAGTCTGCCCCCCCAATTCAATCTCGACTTGTCGCCGTAAATTTCGATATTGCGGCTGACTTGCGCCTTGGCTTAAGTGCAAGTCGCTGTCATACAACAAAAATTCTGGTTTGAGCACGCGTCCCGAGTACACCTCAAAATCGAGGGTTTTATGCTGAACATCACTTAAGCCGGCCACCAATTTGGACATCAGTACGGGGGCATAAACCCAGCCAATTAACGACGCCGTCCGTTCATTGGCCAACTCAATTGAGCCACCCATTTCTTTTGGCAAGTAATACGGCAATAAAATTAGAAAACCCGGGGTCTTTTTGCCGTCTTGCACCAATTGAATTGGTGCAGTCATCGCCATATCAGCCGAATTCATAGCATTCATTGCGGCAGCCTTACGAATTGGTTCGCTGGCAATGTCTAATCCAATGGCCACTTCATTGCCTTTTATCGGCTCAATATATTGGATAATGAATCTTGCCCCAGCATTAGGGCCTCGATCGCGCACTTGAAATTCAGGCCGATAGTGCTGCTGATCGCTAACAAATGCCGCCACATCTTGCGGCTCAACACGGCGAATAAAGCCAACCCCCAGGGCACCAGGAAACACATCTTCTAAATTTAATTGCGCCACATATTGCTTAAAATGCTGCGGCTTTAATTCACCATGCGTCATCAAAGGCACGGTTCGCGCGCCATACAAACCCACAGCCAAACTTTGCACACGCAGTTTTAAGCCGTTCACCAAAGGCTCGGTCTGCCGCTCAAATTGAATATCGGTCTGCTGTTTAAGTTTAATTGCCGCAAACTGCCAAACAAAAATCGACAGCAAAACGCCGACGACCACCACCGCCAGTAAGCGAAAATCATTCAAATGTTGAATTTTTTGCTTTGTTGTTGACATTTGTCGACAAGTATTTGTATGGAAATTGAAATCACTATAGTCGAGGCATGGCTATTTTTCTGTCAAACCGTCATCGCCAAGTCTGCGTTATAATCGAGATCATTTTCTTGCATATTTTGGCCGACCATGACCCGCAAAATACTCGTTACCTCTGCCCTACCTTACGCCAATGGCGCCATTCACCTTGGTCATTTAGTTGAATACATCCAAACCGACATCTGGGTACGCTTTCAGAAATCTCGCGGTCACCAATGCCACTATGTCTGCGCTGACGACACCCACGGCACACCGATTATGCTGCGCGCAGAAAAAGAAGGCATTACGCCAGAAGCGCTGATTGCCCGCGTACACGGCGAACATTTACGTGACTTCACCGGTTTTCACGTTGCATTTGATAATTACTACAGCACCAACAGCCCAGAAAATCGTGATTTTGCCTACGACATCTACGGCAAGCTCAAAGCCAACGACAAGATTGCCAAAAAAACCATTTCACAATTGTTTGACCCAGAAAAGCAGATGTTCTTGCCCGATCGCTTTGTGAAAGGCGAATGCCCAAAGTGCGGCGCAAAAGATCAATATGGCGACAACTGTGAGGTATGCAGCGCAACGTATGCGCCAACCGAGCTTAAAAACCCATACTCTGCCGTATCAGGCGCAACACCGGTACTGCGTGACTCAGAACATTTCTTCTTTAAGCTGGGCGAATGCGAAGACTTTTTAAAGTCATGGACCACCACGCCGGGCAAATTGCAGCAAGAAGCAGCCAATAAAATGCAGGAATGGTTTGAATCGGGTCTAACCGATTGGGATATTTCGCGCGACGCGCCGTATTTCGGCTTTGAAATCCCTGATGCACCGGGCAAGTATTTTTACGTTTGGCTCGATGCCCCTGTGGGCTATATGGCCAGCCACAAAAACCTGTGTGATCGCTTAGGCTTGGATTTTGATAGCTACTGGCGCAAAGATTCTGACGCCGAGCTGTATCATTTTATTGGCAAAGATATTTTGTATTTCCACTCGCTATTTTGGCCAGCAATGCTCGAATACTCGGGCTACCGCACGCCAACCGCCATTTACAGCCACGGCTTTTTGACCGTTGACGGCGCCAAAATGAGTAAATCGCGTGGTACTTTTATCACCGCCGAATCGTACTTAGACCACCTGAACCCCGAGTGGCTGCGCTATTACTACGCTGCCAAACTCTCGAATACCGCCGAAGACATTGACTTAAACCTCGAAGACTTTACTGCGCGGGTGAACTCGGATCTGATCGGTAAATACGTCAATATCGCTAGCCGCGCCGCTGGCTTTATCAGCAAACGTTTTGCAGGTCGCTTGCACAGCGGTGTGTTTGAAGCAGAAACCTATGCGCTGATGCCCGCCATTGTCGCGCTACAAAAGAAACTACAAGGCGCTAGCGACACCATTGCCAGCCTGTTTGAAGCACGAGAATATAGCCGCGCCATCCGTGAAATCATGGCGTTGACCGACGAAGTGAATCAATACGTCGATACCGTTAAACCATGGGAAATGGCCAAGCATCCAGAGCAAAGCGGCAATTTGCATGCGGTATGTAGCTTCTTGATTAATGCCTTCCGCATTTTGACAATCTACCTATCGCCTGTATTACCGAAACTAGCCAATGACGTTGAAGCGTTCTTAAATATTGCGCCGCTGCAATGGTCTGATGCTCAGCATTTATTGCTCGATCACACCATTAACAGCTACAGCCATTTGATGGTGCGAATCGACCCGAAAAACATTGCGGCCATGATCGAAGCCAATGTCCAAGTGGTCGAGACACCGGCTCCGGCAGCGCCCGCTTACGAAATTCCAGCCATCAGCGAAACCATCAGCATTGATGATTTTATGAAGGTGGACTTACGCATTGCACGCATCGCTGATGCTCAGCACGTTGCCGGCGCAGAAAAACTACTGCAACTCACGCTGGATTTAGGCAATGAAACACGCAATGTATTTGCGGGGATTAAGTCGGCTTACAAGCCTGAAGACTTGATCGGCAAGCACACGGTGATGGTCGCCAATTTAGCGGCGAGAAAAATGAAGTTTGGCTTGTCGGAAGGCATGGTATTAGCGGCTGGCGGTGACGGCGGTCTGTATATCTTAGAGCCACACGAAGGTGCCAAACCGGGCATGCGTGTGAAGTAAAACCACGTAAGCAGCCACTTGCCGCGCCTTCTGGCGCGGCATTTTTTTGCCCGTATCAAATCAAGCCATATGGCACAGCACGAATCATTACAGGCTCAATGGATAGCGCGCGGTAAAAAATGATGAAAGGTATTTCGTCCTAGCCCATAAATACAAAGACTTAATGAGCTATACCTCAAACCTTGAACGCATCCAAGCCAGATACTCATCTGCGCCAGCTTCACCCTCGGCAGGGGCCCAAGTCGCACGCTCATGGCTGGCCACTGGAATATACGGCCCCGCTTTAGCCTCAAAAAACACCGTCGGCGCTAACGCCACCAAACTGTGAAACACCCCCGGCGCAATATCAATCCCCAGACAATCGCTCCCCGCCGCAATCACCTTTTGCTCAATCACCTCACCCTCGGCATTAAAAATAAGCACGCCCATTCGACCGGTCAGCACCACCATGGTTTCAGCCTTATCCACAGATAAATGACAATGCGGCTGGACATAGCTATTGGGTTGCAGCGCGTTGAGCAAGCGATGACAACTGGCATCGTCAGCGGTGTGAAAATTAAAATTTTTACGCCGCCGTGGTGTTTGCTCAGCAGCACACAGCAATTCAGACAATAAACTCTGGTCGATAAAACGAGTTGGCATAACAGTACTCAGCAAGAAAGTAAGGCATCATGCAATAAATCCGCAGCGGACACCAAGTACAAAGCCGCCAAGCCCCATGGCCAGCGACAAAAAATGCCGCAATTGAACAACAAGTACATCCCCGCCCGACACTAAAAACCCAACAAACCATACGCTTAGACAAGCGCGGCAAGTTCACTCGTTCCGAATCCGCCTTGACCGCGCCTTGATGCCGACAGATTGCAAGGAGATGGGTATAATTGCCGTTTTGGTTTCACTTAGCGCCTGCCATGAACCTGCCTGATCCTCGTCTATACCCTCGCGTCAACCCGCAAAATCCGATTATTCGTCAGTTGATGTCATTACTGACTGAGCGCGATGCCGCACAAGTGGCGCAAAAACGCCTCGGTTTGCAACAACTAATGGCCGAATTACTCATGGCCAAAGATCATTACGCCCTTAATGGCGCCTTGACCCAAGCCCCATCGCAAGATGCATGGATGACGCTATGGCATGCGCTGCGTCAAGAAGTAGAAAGCCCGAGCCAGCACGCCCAACAATCAGCGACCTTGTTTGCGATTCCGGTGGTTTTGGTCGCAGGCTGCAAAGGTGAAGCCACGCTGCCGAGCGAAATCGATGGCGACGCAGCACTGGCCATTTTGCGCGAACACGGTGTGATTGCCGCCGATGCTGATGCTTGGTTGTCAGGTGCCTTGCTTGGTCCCGATATTTTAGCGGCCATCAGCCCAGCGCAATTGGCCGAATGGCGCGCCACCTTGAGTAGCGCAAGCGACTTCCCGATTGATTCGGCAGGCAGTGCGATTAAATTTAAAGACGAAGCGGTTGCTTTACGTTATCTGATTGGCGTTGCCATTGAACGCACCGGCAAACCCGCCGCGATCACCCTAGGCGGACAAGTTGGCAGCTGGGGCATGCCACTGGCCAATCTGATTGGCGAGACGCTCAAAACCGATGGCGTGACGTTATTCCCAATTCCACGCACACCGCTACCTTGGCTTAGCGCACAAGATGTTGGCCGCGTCACGCAACTTGAAACGCGCCTGCAAGTGATGACCAGCAATGCACTACGTAGCATTCGCAGCAAAGGTCGCACCCCAGTGGTTACCGTTGCCGCCCATGAAAACAATGAAATTCGCATCACCTTTGCCAGCAAAGAAGACGTCGAGCGCTGGGAAGGCTATGTGTGGCCACTCTTGCCGTCAGACCATGTCGAGCTGATTGCGCAATACATCCAAGAATTAATGCTCGAATGCCGGATGACGGATTTAGTGTTTGTTGACGGGGTACAGGCGGTGCTCGATACCGATGGTTTGCCGTTGTTTATCACGCCGCACACCAAAGCACCGGCATTGCAATAAAAGGAGCTTGGCGATGAGTCATTATCAATACCATGTGTTTTTCTGCCTGAACCAGCGCGAGCCCGGCGAGCGCCAATCGTGCAATAGCTGCGGCGCCGATCAACTTTGGGCCTACGCCAAAGAGCGTGTTAAAGCGCTTAAACTCAATGGCGACGGCAAAGTGCGGATCAACAAAGCCGGCTGCCTTGAGCGCTGCGAAGAAGGTCCGGTCATCGTGATTTATCCCGAAGAAACTTGGTATACCTATATCGATAAAGACGACATTGACGAAATCGTCAACGAGCATTTATTGCATGGCCGTATTGTTGAGCGACTACTGATCCCGCCGCGCAGCCAAACTGCCGAGTAATGGGCTACGGTGAAGGCATGCGGCACGCGGCCTTCACCCTTTGCCGTCATCATTTGATCGACGCTGCAATTGAAATCGACTTTAGCGGCAAAACAATCCCACTCTGCCAACAATCAGTAAAAATAATTGATGTATCTACCTCAAGACCAAACTCAATAAGCACCCAATGACGATACCCCGTAAAGCACCCAGTTTCGAACCCATCAATATCGCTGGCCCAGCCGGTCGCCTTGAATGTTTACGCCTTGATGCCGCCACCGAAACGCCAATTGGCATCGTCTTGGTGGCGCACCCCAACCCCACCGAAGGCGGCACCTTTAATAATAAAATCGTGCACACGTTGGCCAAAACACTGTCGCGACTAGGATATATTGCCTACTGCCCAAATTTACGTGGTGTTGGTGAGTCCGAAGGCAGTCATAGCTACGGTGAGTTTGAACCGGACGATATGGCCGCTGTGCTGGCTTTTGCCCGCAGCCAGCACCCTGAATTAAAGCGCATTACCTTGGCAGGATTTTCATTTGGCACGTATGTGCAAAGCTGCTTACGCGCGCGCCTCGGTGACGACGAAATCGAAGGAATGATTTTGATTGGCCCAGCAGTCAGCCGCTACGCCTTCCCCAATGTGCCCAAAGGCAGTTTAGTGATTCATGGCGAGCAAGATGAAGTCATTTCGCTCGAAGCGGTATTGAACTGGGCTCGCCCGCAGCAACTACCCATTATCGTTGCGCCGGGTGTTGGGCATTTTTTCCATGGCCGCCTCACGCAACTGGCCGACTTAGTCCACGCAGCCTGGCGTTAGGCCGTATGCTGTTACCCGCGGAATTTTTCTCGAGTTCGCTACTGATTGGCAGCAATCTTGCTGCAATGTGGCTACTCGGGTACGCGGTACGGCATGAAGCTTGGTCGACACTGACTCCGGTTGAAACTCGCAGCTGGCTAATTTACACCATTGCGGTACTGATCAGCTGGCAATGGCAGGCCAGCGTCAATCCGGGCATCAGCTTTCATTTATTAGGTGCCACCTTACTCACGCTTATCGCCGGCCCTTGGCGAGCGCTACTGAGTATGGCGGCATTACTGATCCTCACCGCTGTTTTTTCGCCACACCTGAGCAGCGCCCTTAGCAGCCTTGGCCTAAGCTTTTTACTCACCGCGGTCCTGCCCATCGCCACTACGCAAGGCTTGCTGCAGCTCACGCAGCGCCGATTGCCACATAATTACTTTATTTATATTTTTATTAACGCTTTTGCCGCCGCAGGCTTGAGCATGCTAGTGCATGGCATCAGCCAATGCGTTTTATATGCCTTGCTGGCGATTTACTCTGGCGACTTTCTACTCAATTCAGTACTGCCGGTTTATTTTTTAATGGCTTGGCCAGAGGCGTTTATTACCGGACTCACCATTAGCTTACTGGTGGTGTGGTCTCCCGGCACAGTAAGTAGCTTTAAAGATAGTCAATACCTGCACAAACCGTAATCTTCTGCTAAATTGGTTGCAAGCAAACCAGCAAAAGTACTCGTTGACATGCGCAAAATCCGCACCGATCTGAATTTAATTTTTATTGCCATCGTGACCATTGTGCTCACGCTGTCTGGCGCGCTGTCCTATTACCGAACACAAGCACAGCTAGAACACGAACTCAGTGAATTTAAGCAATCACTCACTATTCAATTACAAAATGTATTGCCCAGCGTGATGTGGAATTTTGATGACCAACAATTGGCCCTCATTTTAAACGCTGAAATGCGCTCTCCCGACATTCAATCGATTGAAGTATTTGGCACAGATGCCTTTCTCACCGGGCGAATTCGCGAAAATGATAAAATCGTGGTACTGAACGCGCCTAAAACGCTGCTTGGCCCAGAAACCGAGAGTGCCGAAATTTATTACGAGAAAAAACCCATCGGTAAAATCGTCGTTACGATTTCACGGCAA
Organism: Deefgea piscis; assembly: GCF_013284055.1. NCBI lineage: Bacteria > Pseudomonadati > Pseudomonadota > Betaproteobacteria > Neisseriales > Chitinibacteraceae > Deefgea > Deefgea piscis. The sequence continues at coordinate 3,152,141 of NZ_CP054143.1, forward strand.
CGCATCGACCAATTATTACAGCAAATGGTGATAGAAAAAGCCCTAGAAATCATCCTACTTGATGCGCTGTTAATGCTGACACTCACGATGGTATTGCAGTACTTTGTGATCAATCCATTATCCTTACTCGGCAAAAAACTCAGCCAAGCCGCAGATTCAGATAAAGACTTAGAAACCATCGCTCTACCCAACAATCCTTACAAAGACTTTTCTGATCTAACTGATGGATTTCGCCGTATTATCAAACGACTCAAAGCTGACGTAGCCACCCGCAGCCAAGCCGAGCAAGCAATGCGTGCCGCCAAAGAGGATGCCGAAACGGCACTACACCAACTCAAAGAGGCGCAAACCAGCCTTATTCAATCGGAAAAAATGGCATCTTTAGGGGGCTTAGTCGCAGGCATCGCGCATGAAATCAATACCCCAGTGGGCATTATCTTAACCAGCGCCTCGGTCTTACACGATGATTCGGTGGCATTTTCTGCCAAAGTAGAATCCGGCAATATGAAAAAATCCGAAGTGGTGAGTTATAGCCAAACAGCAGAACAATCTTCGGCACTCATTATTAGCAATGCAGTACGTGCCGCTGAGTTAATCCAAAGCTTTAAGCGCGTCGCCGTCGATCAAACTTCAGAAGCACGCCGTGATTTTGAATTAAGCCAATATCTGCACGAAACCGTTACCAGCATTAGCCCTGCGCTCAAGCATTCGCAAATTGCTATCATGATTGACTGCCCAGATGAAATCGACATGGAAGGCTATCCAGGCGCAATTTCGCAGATCATTAGTAATTTAATTAATAACGCAGCGCTACATGCATTCTCCGGCACACCCAATTCAGGCGACATAAAAAAACAAGTGCATATTATTGCCGAGCAAAACCAGCAAACCGTATCACTGAAAGTCAGTGACAATGGCCACGGCATTGACGACAGCGTCATTGGCAAGATTTTTGATCCCTTTTACACCACGAAACGCGCCAATGGTGGCAGCGGTTTAGGGCTCAATATTGTATTTAATCTAGTCACGCAAACTTTGGGCGGGCATATCAACGTTGAATCCACCGTGGGTAAAGGTACCGTCTTTAATATGACCTTTCCGCATATCGCGCCAAAACACAAAGAAGCCAGTGAAGCATCGGAAACATCGGCTTAATTCACCCCATAAAACCGCTTTGATACCACGCTCAACTTCGTCAAAAACACCAGCGGCATTGGTGAAAGCCGTAATTTTGGGTATGCTTGCGCCTTTTGCAACGAGCCAGAGCCATGACCACCACTCAAACCGGATTGCCCTACGCCCTTCTTGCCTACTGCCGCCCCGGTTTTGAGCCAGAATGCGCTGAAGAGATTGCTGATCGCGCACTCGCCCCAGGTAAATTTGAACGCGGCGATGGCTGGGTGGTATTTACCCCCAGCGAAAAAAATGGCTGCCAAAAAGTATTGCGTGATCTACTCGCGCTAAATTTAATTTTTTCACGCCAAACACTACAAGTTCATCAGCGCCTTAGTTTGGGCAGCAAAGATCGCTTAACGCCGATTGTCGATGCGTTAAAAATCCAAAATACAGTTTTTAGTGATGTTTGGTTAGAGCATCCCGATAGCAACGAAGGTAAATCGCTGTCTGGATTTACGCGTAAATTTGGTGATTACGTCGCCAAAGCCATGACTGCTCACGATTGGCTGCAACCTCAAGCGTCTCGCCAACGTTTGCATTTATTTTTTCCAGCACAAAACGAAGTTATGGTCGCCTCGCGCCCGGTTCGCGCTACCGATTGGCTCAATGGCATTCCACGCTTACGCATGCCGTCTGACGCCCCTAGCCGTTCGACACTTAAAATGCTCGAAGCCATTTTAGTATTGGTCGATGAGCCAGAACGCAAGTTCCGTGAAGGCATGACCGCGGTCGATCTGGGAGCAGCACCGGGCGGCTGGACTTATCAGCTGGTTGCACGGGGCTTAAAAGTGTTTGCCGTCGATAATGGCCCGATGAAAGGCAGTATGGATGGTCACCATCAAGTAAAGCATGTTCGTGACGATGGCTTTAAATACCGCCCGAAAAACCCCGTCGATTGGCTAGTGTGTGACATGGTTGAGCAACCGATTCGCATCGCGGATTTAATTGCCAAATGGGTCGCATCAGGCAACGCACGCCGCGCTATTTTTAATTTGAAACTGCCAATGAAAAAGCGCCATCTCGAAGTTGAGAAATGCTTTGCTTTGATTGATCAAAAATTAAAGAAAGCCGACATCACTTATAAAATCACGGCCAAGCAATTATTTCATGATCGCGAAGAAATCACTTGCTATCTCACCGCAGTGAAAGACTAAACTAAGCAGGCACGCCACAGTTTTATGCCAAAACCATGTGTTCTTACATCAAACTGTGGTACAAATCCTTTTCTTTTTAGGGGCTAGCTTATGTTTAAAGAGTTTCGTGAATTTGCCATGCGTGGCAATGTGATTGATTTGGCGATTGGTGTGGTGATTGGTGCGGCTTTTGGTAAGATTGTCGACTCACTGGTCAAAGATATCATTATGCCGCCGATTGGTTTTTTAATCGGTAAAGTCGACTTCACCAATTTATTTGTCACCTTGGCCGATGGCAAGATTGCGGGTCCCTATGCCACGCTCAAAGCCGCGCAAGACGCTGGTGCGGTTACCATGAATTTAGGGATGTTTTTAAACTCGCTGATTAGTTTTATCGTTGTGGCCTTTGCTATCTTTATGGTGGTTAAAGCCATTAACAAGATTAATCGTAATAAGCCCGCGCCTGAAGCGGCACCAGCCGCAACACCAGAAGACATTGTGCTGTTGCGCGAAATTCGTGACTCGTTAAAAAAATAGGTATTTAAAGCTCGGGGCTGTTGACGTTTGGTTTGCCAGCCGCGTTTGTGCGGCTTTGGGCCTGAGGCAAGGCACGAAGCGTGCAGCGTAGTCATTCTACGCCAGCGCTTTGTAACGCAGCATCAGGCCAAAAGCCGCCAAACCCTGCGGGCTGGGCGCTTTTCGCGGCGACTCTGTGTTGTAGCAAGCTCACATAGAATGACTATGTATCGCTTACTACGCCTTGATTCGCCGCGAAAATCGCTCCAGCGCGGCGGGAAACCAAAAGTCAACAGACCCTAGACCTTATTTACAAAAGCCTAGCGATAAATACCCATCATTAAGAACAACGCTGCAGCGCATCGCTGCAGCGTTTTTTAACGTTCAACGCACAGCGCAACACCCATACCACCGCCAATACACAGCGTTGCCAAACCGCGTTTTGCGTCGCGGCGAACCATTTCATGCAGCAAAGTCACCAACACACGGCAACCTGAAGCACCAACAGGATGCCCCAGCGCAATTGCACCGCCGTTGACATTGACTTTACTCATATCCCATTTCATTTCACGCGCCACGCCTAAAGCTTGCGCTGCAAATGCTTCATTGGCTTCAATCAAGTCAACGCTATCTAAATCCCAACCGGCACGCTTGAGTGCAGTTTGGCTCGCCAAAACCGGCCCCATACCCATAATCGTTGGATCAACGCCAGTGCTAGCCGAAGCACGGATCGCTGCCATTGGCTTTAAGCCCAAAGCATCAGCACGTTCACGCGTCATCAGCATTACCGCAGCTGCGCCGTCGTTAATGCCAGATGCATTGCCCGCAGTGACCGTACCGGCTTTATCAAAAGCGGCACGCAATTTAGCCAAAGAATCGGCCGTAGTCGCCGGTTTAATAAATTCATCTTGATCAAAAATAACCGGATCGCCCTTACGTTGTGGAATGCTCACCGGTAGGATTTCATCGGCAAAACGGCCCGCGGCTTGCGCTGCAGCAGCACGTTGTTGCGAGGTTAACGCCAACGCGTCTTGCTCTTCACGGCTAATTGCGTATTTTTTAGCAATATTTTCCGCGGTTACGCCCATATGGTATTGGTTGTAAACATCGGTCAAACCGTCATACACCATACTATCGATTAAGTTGGCATTGCCCATCCGAAAGCCATCTCGGCTACCGTTCAGTAAATGCGGCGTTGCACTCATATTTTCTTGACCACCAGCGATCACGATTTCACTGTCACCGGCCAAAATCGCTTGCACCGCTAAAGCCACCGCTTTCAAACCAGAGCCGCACACTTGATTAATCGTCAACCCCGGCACTGCATCGGGCAAACCAGCAAGACGCACCGACTGACGCGCAGGATTTTGTCCCAACCCAGCGGTTAATACATTCCCCAAAATCACTTCACTTACTTGCTCAGCAGCCAAACCGGTTTTGGCCAGTAGACCCCGAATCACAGTTGCGCCCAATTCGGGAGCCGACACTTTTGCTAAAGAACCCGAAAAATTGCCTAGCGCAGTGCGATAGGCAGCAACAATAACAACCTCTGTCATAAAAACCTCGTTAATTTAGATTATCTGCAAGTAAGTTTGTAAGGCAATATGCAATAAAAAAGCAAGACGAACCGCCTTGCTCGTTAGAAAAATCAAATTTATACCACACGTGCCTTCACATAACGGCCAGGCGCAGCTTCAATCATTTTATATTGAGTGTTCCCCAATTTTTTAGGCGCGGCGACTTGTGTGCCCGATTGTGGTGCTAACCAAGCAGCCCAATCTTGCCACCAGCTGCCCGGACGAGATTCGGCTTGCTCTAACCACGCATCGGCATCTTGATCGGTATTTTCATTCACCCAATAATTGCGCTTATTGGTAGAAACGGGATTAATCGCACCGGCAATATGCCCTGATGCACCTAACACAAAACGCTTTGGCCCTTGCAAAATACGAGTACTTAAAAAAGCAGAATGCCAAGGCACGATATGATCTTCACGCGCAGCAAAAATATATGCTGGCACTTTAATGGTTGTTAAATCAATCGGTGTGCCACACAGACTAAATGAATTAGGTTTAGTTAAATTATTCTCTAAATACATATTGCGTAAAAAGAAAGTATGCATCGGCAATGATAGATTGGCCGAATCACTGTTCCAGTACAATAAATCAAATGGCGGTGGGTTTTTACCTTTCAAGTAATTGTTCACCACATAATTCCAAATCAAATCATTTGAGCGCAGCGCCGAAAATGTTTTCGCCAATTCTTTACCATCAATCACGCCTTCAACTTGAGACTCTCGCTGACGGATTAAATTCCAATCAATAAAGTGTTTAATTTCACCCGGATCAGTATGATCGAGCATTACGGTCATCAAAGTAATCGACTCAAACCAATCTAGGCCACGTGCTTGCAATACCGGCATCGCCGTGGTCAATAATTCGCCACCAATACAAAATGACAAGGCATTGATTTTTTCAGCTTTACTAATGGCTCGCACCACCTCGGTGGCTTTAATAACGCCCGACTCAATATAATCATCCCATTGCAAATACCCTTGATTGGCTTCAATCGATTTCCAAGACATTAAAAACGTGCTATAGCCTTGGCTCACAATATAAGCCATCATCGAATTAGCCGGTTGCAAATCCATAATGTAGTATTTATTAACGCACGGCGGAATCACCAACAAAGGACGGCTATAAACTTTAGCTGTGGTGGGGGTATATTGGATCAGTTGAAATAATTCATTTTCAAAAATCACTTCACCTGGTGTCATGGCTAAATTTTCACCAATGGCAAATTGACTTTCATCGGTCATGGTAATAGCGCCTTTTTGCATATCCGCCATGAGTTTTTTCATGCCTTCTTGCAAACTTTCACCTTTCGTTTCGAGCGCCAGCTTCATCACTTCTGGATTAGTAAAGGCAAAATTAGCCGGGCTCATGGCATCTAAATACTGCCGAGTAAAAAATGCGGCTTTCTCTTTACTGGCCTCATCGCTATTGGCGGCACCGACCATTTCCAGCAACCATTTAGACGTTACTAAGTAATTTTGGCGGATATAGTCAAATAATGGCGCATCCCATTCTGGCGAATTAAAGCGACGATCATTTTTTTCCAGTTCCGCGACCTTAGCTACCGGCTTAGCGCCAATTAAACCCAGCCATAAATCAAGCTGTTGTTGATAAAACTGTGATTGCGTGCCCAACCATGCGCTATGCACTGGGCTCATTTTTTGCGCCAAATCATTCATCGCATGCATCGGATCAATCGTCTCGGCATTCGGCTGCGAATTCACCCAGTTTTGGGTCCACTGGCGATGTGCTTCAGTAATTTGCTGAAAAAAAGTGTCCATAGCGGGGTTATTTAACACAGTGTATTGCTCCGAATTTATTCTGCAGATTAATTGACACGGTCTATTTTATTGCAATGCAACATTATCGTAGTCTAACAAAGTTTGCAAGCTTTGCTACTCCTCAGTTGTTGCTTTGAAAAAACACGACTACTACTTGATTTAACATGACATTTTTCATTCTATTCAGTAAAATAAATTACCGATTACTAATGCACAACCCGAATAGGTTGGGGAAGATTGATGTCTAAGCTTATAAAATCATTATGTGTGCTGATTAGTGCCAGTGTAATTGCCTACACCCCGCTTGCTCATAGCGCAGAAAAAACCAAAGAAACCCCTTCGAGCAGCGCAAAAAAGACCACAAAAAAAACCACCGCTAGCACCCAAAAAAAACCATCAAAAACAACAGCTTCTAACAAAAAAACCACCAAAACCAACAGCGCTAAATCTAATAAAACGAACAAATCCAAAGTCACCTACACCAGTCGCAAATCCAATGTTTCAAAATTAGCGATTGCCAATGCGCGGCAAGATGTTCAAGTCACCCGCACCATTGCCGCACGTATGGATGCCGATAATCCTGGCGTTCAATCCAGTGGTGTACTGGTATTAAATCAGCAATCTGGTGAAGTGTTGTACGAAAAAAACGCCGATAGCATCATTCCTATCGCCTCTATTACCAAATTAATGACAGCAATGGTCGTGCTTGATGCGCGTTTACCACTCAATGAATTAATTAGTATTACCGAAGCGGACATCGATACGCTCAAAAATACCACATCACGACTCTCGGTAGGCACCACACTGACCCGTGGCGAAATGCTGTTATTAGCACTAATGTCATCAGAAAATCGTGCCGCATCGACACTGAGCCATCACTTCCCTGGTGGCAAAGATGCATTTATTCGCAAAATGAATGAAAAAGCCCAGCAGTTGGGTATGCGCAACTCGCGCTTTTATGACTCAACCGGCCTGACACCAAGCAATGTGTCTTCGGCGCGGGAATTGGCCTTAATGGTTAAAGCCGCGCAGCGTTATCCTGAAATTCATCAATTTTCAACCTCCAGCGAATACACCTTTGTTTCCAATAAAAATGGCAGCATGATGACTTTTCGCAACACCAACCCTTTAGTTAAAGATAGCGATTGGGATATTGGCGTTTCTAAAACTGGGTTTATTAATGAAGCGGGCCGCTGCATTGTGATGCAGGCTATGATTAATGGTAAACCCGTGGTGATTGTACTGATGGATTCGAGTGGTAAATACACCCGAATTGGCGATGCCCAGCGTATTCGTAAATGGATTGAAACCAGCCCGTTGGCCAAATTACGCGCGGGATAATTTAAATTTTTAAAATAAAAAGCACCAATTTATATTGGTGCTTTTTATTTTGTAACGCAAAAATAGATCTAGCGGCTCAAAGCTAACGCCCAATTATTTTTGCTTTAGTGGGCAAGAATTAAAGCCAAAGAGTCGATACAAAGGACAATACCTAAATATCCCCGTCGCCAAAGGCACAACGCCAATCCAACCCCACACACCGATCCAGCCCAATAGTGTCGCCAAAATTAATACGCCACCAACAAGCACCCGCAGAGTACGATCCAAACCACCGACATTCATGATTCTTCTCCTTCAGTTTATAAAAACTGCTGCAACCACGCCTTAAACTGTCCGGCCGATAAAGCACCAGACACTCGCTCAAGTTCAGTTCCACCTTCTGTTACCAACAGCGTCGGAATACTGCGTACACGATATTGCTGCCCCAGTGCGGGATACGCTTCGGTATTGACCTTCACAAACAATAACTGCCCCGCCATCGCTGCCGCACTAGCGGCAAAAGTAGGCCCAAAACTCTGGCAAGGTCCGCACCACGGCGCCCAAAAATCAATCACCACTGGCCAAGGACTGTGTTTTAAAAGAAGGCTTAAATTGTCACTGCTTGCCGAAATTGGCGCACCGGACAACAAAGGCTGATGACAAGCGCCGCACTGTGGCTGCTCACTCAACCGCGCAACGGGCAGTTTATTTTGAGTTTGGCAATGTGGGCACGCTAGGATGAGGCTCATTTTGATTCCCTAAATCATATTCAACGGTATTTTTAAAAATTGTCGTCCCTGCTCATCTGCTGGCGGCAAATGCCCAGCGCGAATATTGACCTGAATTGAAGGCAAAATTAAATTGGGCACTGCCAACGTGGCATCACGCGCTTGACGTAGTGCGACAAACTCATCACGAGTACAGGACAATGGCAGATGAATATTGTGCGCTTTTTGTTCCGCAATACTGCTTTGCCACTGATATTGCTCACGTTCTGCAGGCAGGTAATCATGACAAACAAACACGCGCGTCGCATCAGGCAATTGATACAATTTTTGCACCGAATCGTAGAGCGTTGCCGCGTCACCACCCGGAAAATCACAGCGCGCGGTACCCACGTCGGGCATAAAAATGGTATCCCCCACAAATACCGCATCGCCGATTAAGTAAGCCATATCTGCAGGGGTATGCCCCGGCACAAACACGGCTTTAGCGCTTAGATGACCAATACGCCACTCTTCATCGGCAGCAAATAAATAATCAAATTGCCGACCATCGGTCACAAACTCCGGCTCGAAACCAAAAATCGGTTTAAATATTTGCTGAACCTTTTCAATACCCTGGCCGATGGCGATTTTGCCGCCCAACTGCTGTTGCAACCAAACTGCTGCAGATAAATGATCGGCATGCGCATGCGTTTCCAAAATCCAATCAACCGTGAGGTCCAGCGACTGAACGGCAGAGACAATCTTTTGCGCCTGAGTGCTCGCCGTTCTTCCCGATTTAGCATCAAAATCGAGCACCGGATCAATCACCGCCGCATGTCCACCGGCCACATCGTAGACCAGATAGCTCAATGTAAAACTGTTCGGATCAAAAAAAGGTAAAACCTGCGCCAATGATTGCGACATAGCCACGCCCCAATAAAATTTATTTACATATAATATTATTTTATATATCATAAAGTCAAACAATATTCCTCGCGTGACACAATGGACCCACAAGCAATGAATGCCATGCGCCTTGCCGCCCATCAAGCAACGCAAACTTTAAAAATCATGGGCAATGTAGATCGGCTCTTATTACTGTGCCAAATGGGTACCGGAGAGAAATGCGTCTCTGATTTTGAAGAGCTACTCGACATACGCCAGCCGACTTTATCGCAGCAACTGACCGTACTGCGTAATGCGGGGCTGGTAAATACACGCCGCGACGGCAAACGAATTTATTACTCGCTGGCCAGTGACGAAGTTCGGCATTTAATCAGCGTTTTGTACGAGCTGTATTGTCCTATCGACCTCAGTAGCAACACTTCGGAGCAATTGCATGCAGATTGATTATGCAAATTTTACCCCGCTGGCTTCATTCGCTGGCGGCGCCTTGATTGGTTTATCAGCAGGGCTGCTCATTTTACTCGCTGGCAAAATCGCTGGTATTGCGGGTATTTTGGGCGGTTTAGTGAACCATTCGCCAGATCGCACTTGGCGCGCCTTATTTGTGCTGGGTCTACTGATTTCGCCTTGGATTTGGCAAATATTTGCCCCACTACCGTCGTTGACGATGGTGAGCTCAATCCCAGGCCTCATCATGGCCGGATTACTGGTCGGCATCGGCACCCGATATGCCAATGGTTGCACTAGCGGCCATGGTATTTGTGGACTATCACGGTTTTCATTGCGCTCATTGATTGCGGTGCTGGCCTTTATGAGTAGCGGCTTTGTGAGCGTTTACCTGATCAAACACATTCTTTAGGCATTAAAGATGAAATTAAATGTAATCGGCCTGCTTACTGGCCTTATTTTTGGATTGGGCCTGTTATTGGCTGGCATGGCCAGCCCAGCAAAAGTACAGGGTTTTCTCGATATTACCGGGCTATGGGACCCAAGTTTGGCCTTCGTCATGGCGGGCGGCATTAGCGTAGCGGTGATTTTTTTTACGCTAGCCAAAAAACGTCAAACCACCCTCGTCACGCATGAGGCAATGAAATTACCCAATAACCAAACCATTGATGCTCGACTGATACTTGGCAGCGTCGCTTTTGGCGCCGGCTGGGGCATAGCCGGCATTTGCCCCGGCCCCGCCTTGGTGGCCGTCGGCGCAGGCTCAATCGGCGGGATAATTTTCTTTGCGGCCATGTGGGCGGGCATGCTGCTGTTTGATCGGCTGCAAGCGAGATGAAATTACCCATCTTGCAGTGGCTACCCAATTATCGCCGTGAGTTAGCTTACGGCGATTTTGGCGCCAGCATTATTGTGGCTTTACTACTGATCCCGCAAGGTTTGGCCTATGCGCAACTCGCCGGTTTACCCGCGCTAGCGGGTATTTATGCCAGCATTGCCCCCGTCTTGATCTATGCCTTATTGGGCAGCAGCATGACCCAATCAGTAGGGCCAATGGCGATCACTTCCGCAATGGCGGCCACTGCGCTGCTCCCACTCGCGCCAGCCGGCAGCGCCAGTTATATCGCGCTGGCCAGCACTTTAACCTTAATTTCGGGTTTATTTATGCTGTCTTTTGGCAGCTTTAAACTTGGCAAACTCACGCGGATTTTATCGATTCCGGTGATTCAAGGCTTTAGTGCGGGGACGGCACTATTGATTGCGCTGACACAAATTGGCGCCTTACTGAGCGTTTCATGGCACAGCAGCAATCTCATTGACTGGCTGATTGCCGCACCAGCGGCATTACAACAACTCAGCGTAATCCCGACATTATTTGGCCTGATGGGTTTGGCCTTATTGTGGGCCAGTGGAACCCCAACGATTTCATTACTGCAACGCTGGGGAATAAGCTTCAAAATAGCGCAACTGATTAGCCGAGTTTTACCTTTGTTTGTGCTTATTTTGGCGGGTTTAGTATTGCAATTTGGCCTATCTGATCAGCCCCAAATTCATATTATTGGTACGCTACCAAGCGCTGGTTTTAGCACCGTTGCCCCACAAATCACACTCAATGCGCTGGAACAGCTTTGGCTGCCCGCGCTGTTAATTGGTTTAGCTGGATTTTTACAAAGCATCACCATCGCACAAACCATTGCCGCTGAGCGCAATGAGAAAATCTCAGTCGATCAAGAATTTATCGCCCTCGGTGGCGGCAATATTGCGGCGGCGTTTGTCGGCGGCATGCCCGTGAGCGGTGGGTTTTCTCGCACTGCGGTCAATGCCAGCGCAGGGGCCCACACGCCACTGGCCGGTGTAATGACCGCCATTTGGATGTTATTGGGCCTGTTTTTTCTTAAAGACGTGATCGCCCTCTTACCGCTGCCTTTATTGGCAGCGACTATTGTCTTAGCCACATTGCGTATGCTCAGCCCAGCCTCTTTACGCGCTGCATGGCGAATTGATCGCCGCGATGGTGCGGCATGGCTACTGACTTTTTGCTGCGTTCTACTGGTTGGCCCCATCAATGGCATCGCCATTGGCGTGGGCGTTTCTTTATTGCTGTTTATTTTACGCACCAGCAAGCCGCATCTGGCGGTGATTGGTCGCATTGCGGGCAGCGAGCACTTTCGTAATACACGTTTTTTTAAAGTGGAAATGCCCGCAAAGATTGTGGCGATTCGAATTGATGAGAGTCTGTACTTTGGTAATTGCAATCAAGTCGTTGAGCAATGTGAGCGCTATTTATTGGATTACCCACGCGCTAAAGATTTAATTTTGGTGTTATCGGCGGTCAATTCAGTCGATGTGAGCGCAATCGAAGCTTTGCGAGATTTTCGTAAGGCCTTGGCACAAAAAGGCATCACCCTGCATCTAGCCGAAGTTAAACGTCAGGTACAAAACACCTTGCAACACAGCGCATTGCTGAAGGAACTAGCCCGACCGATTTTCCTCTCCACCCACATCGCCGTCAAAACGCTGAGCGAGCCCGCAGAGGAAGATTTCAGTATTTAATTGAGGGTTTATTCAAACAAGATGCGAATGGCATTCTGTGGCTGTGGCATGACATCAACAGCCAGTCAGATGTCTAAGCATTAATTAAGGCAATGTTCAGATTTGGTATGGATGCTTTGCCGCGCTCATCGAGCAGGGGCTTAAAAACCCGTCTAAGCGCACCGAGTGAGTCAGAGACAAACAGCTATATTGTTTGGCTCACGACGATCGAGGGCACAGCGGAGCTGGGCGTGATCAAAAGCGCCTTTCTTTCCCCCTCTTTCTTTGGCGAGTCAAAGAAAGAGGGGTGACACTGACTGCGACTGTAATTAACCGTGCCGCAGGCACTTAAAACCATCAACACGTAATGGGAACATTGCCATTATTAATTGGGTATTTAACTGCAGGACAAGCCAATAAAACCCCATAGAGAGATACCCAGTAATTCCAATAGGCCAAACAAAAAAGCCGTTCAAATACTGAACGGCTTTTTTGTACTTAGCATCGACAACTTACCATCGAGACTAGAGCTTAAATCCAGACACAATGGTTTTTAGATGTAAGGCCATTTGCTCCAGATCTTTCACCGACGCCCCCACTTCAGACATTGCATCACTATTGCGTTGCGACATATTGCTGATGGTTTCGATGTTTTGCGCGATGTCGGTACTGGCCGCCGCTTGTTCACGCGTGGCATTGGCAATGTCGCCAATATTGACCAGCATCTGCTCTGTACCAGCTCGAACCGTATTCATTGATTCGGCAGCTTGGCGCGACAACTGCACGCTCGCCCCCACCTGCTGCTGGGTCACTTGCATATGATCGCCCGCTTTATGGATCTCGCCTTGAATCGTGTTCACGATTTTAGAAATCTCAATCGTTGCTTCGCCCGAGCGCCCTGCTAGTTTTCGCACTTCATCGGCCACCACCGCAAAGCCGCGCCCCATATCCCCAGCGCGAGCCGCTTCAATCGCTGCGTTCAGTGCCAGTAAATTGGTTTGATCGGCAATTTCTTTAATCGTTTGTACAATCTGATTCACTTGCAAAGACTGTGTATTCAAGCTTTGCATCGACGCCACTAAGTGCGCCATTGTTTCGTGAATTTGCGCGATTTCTTTCGCTACTTCGTCAACTTTAAACTGACTGGCCGAGGTTTCTTTACCGGTCTCACGTGCTGTTTGTTCAAAATCATGCGCTGAATCGGCAATGTGCTGAATACTAACAGTGACTTCCTCGACGCTTGCAGCGGTTGAGGTAGCCGCTTCAGCCTGATGAATTGACGAGGTTTTCACCGTTTCAGCCGGCCCCGCCAATTGCTGGCTGGCATGGCTCACTGCTTCACTTTGCGAGCGAACATCTAAAAACATCCCGCGCAGCGTAACGACAAATTGGTTAAACGCTTGCGCAGTACGGCCAATTTCATCTTGGCCATGAATCGGCAATTGCCGTGTTAAATCGCCCTGACCGCTGGAGACTTCTTCCATCGCCACGGCTAAACGACGCAGTGGGGCAATCAAGACATTAAGCACCACGCTCAATACCGCAACAATCAAAATAATGGCAATCAAGCCCACCACGATCGCCCAATTACGCACCGAAACTGCTTCGGCCACCACCACCGACTCAGGTACGACCACACCCACAGACCATGGTTGCTGGCTATTGCCCATTTTGATCGGCTGATATTCATACAACAAACCATCACGTTCAAAATGCACCGCTTTACCGGCACGTAAATCGGTCATAAATCCAGCCGGAAAATCAGCCTCGTTGAGTTTTTTACCGGCGTTTGCCGCGTCTGGCGCAACCACATACAGGCCCGCGTTTGAAATCAAACTCACATGCCCCACACCAAAAGGCTTGGCTTGACCGATGCTGGCCTGCAAAGAGGCCAAAGGCAAATCAACGGCGGCAACGCCTAAAAATTGTCCGGCGGCATTTTTAATCGCCACCACCAAGGAAGACAGCAACACTTGCTGGCCATTTACATCGTACGACGTTGGCTCAGTCACCGTGTCTTGCTGGCGCTGCTTAGGAACATAATAAAAGTCACCCCAACCGGCACTTTCATATGGCGCGGTATATTGCTGGGGGTTATTTCGGAATGGCTCAGCGGCAGCTTTTTGTGTCGAGCCCAATAATGTGTCTTGAATAATCTTGCCTTCACTACGAACAATATAGGGGGTATATCGTCCTGTAGGATCATGCTTGGGCCAGTCTTGCCGATACCCATCATCTTTACCATCTAGCGCATTGGGCTCCCACACCATATACAAACCGGAAGCCAAGGGCTGCGAGGCCAACATACTCATCATAACGTTATCGAGTACTTTACGCTCAGGAACACCAGTCGCTTGCATCCCGGTCATTGCCAGCGCTAAATTGATGGGCAATTGATATGCGGCAGTAAACTGACCTTCAACTTGATCAGCATAAGCACGCGCTTGTTCTTGCAACCGCAATAAGCCTTGCGCCTTAGCCGATTGATACGCATTGCTGGCAATAATTAAAATCATCGCCGAAAAACCAATCACAATGGCGACAGTGGTAAACAACAAGATTTTTGTTCTTAAACTCATCCGGCTTAAGTGCAACATTTGAGATCCAGCAAAAAGATTAAATAGTTATATTAATTTTAACTAATACGGCACTATTCACCTAGACAAATCGCCAGCAACAACAAATCGAACACTATTCGGCTTTAAAGTAAATCACGTGCTCGCACTCCACCTCAATACCAATGGCTTCACCAATGGCATGATTGTGATGACTCGGCACCAAAGACAGCACCTTATGCCCTGAAGGTAGTGCCAAAGTGTATAAAAAATGCGCCCCACGAAACACTTTCGAGACCACTTCGGCTTTGAGCGGACTGTGATCAACATGAACAATATCGTCTGGCCGGATTAGCACTTCCATCTCTGCACCAATACCGCATTCAATTGGCACCGTACGGCAAATTTCACCGAGTTCAAACTCAATACAATTGGGTCCACTTAAACGTGCGGGCAGCATCACGCCTTCACCAATAAAATTGGCGACAAAACGATCCGCAGGCTCATGGTAAAGATCATAAGGCGCAGCCCATTGCCGCAATGCCCCGTCGTGCATCACCCCCACGCGATCGGCCATCGCAAAAGCCTCGCGCTGATCATGCGTCACTAAAATCGCGGTGGTACCGCTGGCTTTTAAAATCGCCCTAACCTCTTGGCCTAAACGCTCACGCAATTCAACATCTAGATTTGAAAACGGCTCGTCAAGCAAGAGCAACCGCGGCTTAGGTGCTAATGCGCGTGCCAAAGCCACCCGTTGCTGTTGCCCACCCGACAATTGATGCGGATAGCGATCTTCCACATGGCTTAAACCGACCAATTCCAGCAGTTCAGCGATTTTTTTGGCGTCTTTATTCGGCAAACCAAACGCAATATTGGCCGACACGGTCAGATGCGGAAACAAGGCATAATCTTGAAACACCATGCCGATGCCGCGTTCTTGCACCGGCGTTTGCCCTTGCGCCGAGCCCACTTGCCGTCCAGCCAAAACAATTTGTCCGCCAAGCAAGGATTCAAAGCCTGCAATCGCGCGTAAAACCGTGGTTTTGCCGCAGCCTGAAGCGCCGAGCAAACAGCCAATTTCACCTTCGAGTAGCTCAAACGACAAATCCTCAACGACTTTACGCCCGGCAAACGAAACTGCCAGCGCAGCAACTTGTAGCAATGCCATTATTCACTCTCTGATTTTCTAACCAACAAAATCACTGGCAATAAGCCACTGATTACAATTAATAAACTTGGCAAGGCCGCGTTTTGCCACATGCCTTCAGATGTCATTTCAAACACCCGCACCGCCAAGGTATCCCAGCCAAATGGGCGCGTCATCAAGGTGATCGGCATTTCTTTCATCACATCAACAAACACCATCAACATCGCCGTCA
This sequence comes from Deefgea piscis, assembly GCF_013284055.1. Taxonomy (NCBI): domain Bacteria; kingdom Pseudomonadati; phylum Pseudomonadota; class Betaproteobacteria; order Neisseriales; family Chitinibacteraceae; genus Deefgea; species Deefgea piscis. The sequence continues at coordinate 3,168,167 of NZ_CP054143.1, forward strand.
ATACGCCACCTTGCAGCAAAGGCAGGTGTAAACGCCATAATAAGCCACGCTCGCTCACACCTAAGGTTCGCGCCGCGTCTTCTTGATTACGACTAATCCTTTGCATGGCACTATCAATCGGCTGAAAGCCCACCGCCATAAAGCGCGCCGCCAAAGCCAGCAGCATCACCGCGACTGAACCTTTTAAAATCTGAAACGTGGTAAAGCCCAAAGCATGGGCAATGGGCAGCAATTGGTTGTCTAACCACGCAATCGGTATAAACACGCCAACGGCCAGCACCGTCCCCGGCACGGCATAGCCCACGGTAGCGATTCGTACCAAGGCTGAGGTGATTTTTGCGGGGTAGCGGCGCTGCACATACACCATCAGCAATGCCAACACAGTAACAATCAACGCAGCCAGTAAAGAGATGCCAATCGAGCGCAAAATAAACCCCGGATAGCGTGAATCAAAATCCTCACGCCAAACCTCGGCACACCAAACCAGCAATTGCGCCATCGGAATTAAAAACGCCAGCAACAACACCAAGGTACAAGCCACGGTGGCCCAACGACCTTGCGACGGCGTCAAAATAATCCGCTCCCGCGCCACAATGCGGCCATGATACCGGCGAGCACCCCGCCCCCAACGCTCAAGCCCGAGCATCAGCAGCACCAACAACACCAGTAAAGACGCTAATTGCGACGCGGCAGTCAGATTAAATAATGAAAACCACGATTTATAAATTGCGGTGGTAAAGGTATCAAAATTAAAAATCGACACAGTACCAAAGTCAGCCAGTGTTTCCATCAGCGCCAACGTCACACCGGCAATGAGCCAAGGGCGCGCCATGGGCAAAGCCACAGCAAAAAACGCCCGAGGTCGTGACATGCCCAACATCTGCGCCGCCTCGAGTGCGCGCTTACCTTGGGTTAAAAATGCATTTCTGGCGAGCAAATACACATAAGGATAAAACGCCAATGACATCACCAAAATCACGCCACCGGTACTGCGAATGCGCGGAAACCACGCTGATGAGCCCGTCCATTCACGCAATAGCGTTTGCACTGGCCCTGTAAAATCTAAAAATCCCACCATCACAAAAGCCAGTACATAGGCTGGCATGGCCAAAGGCAGCATTAAAGCCCAAGCAAAGAATTTTCTTCCAGGGAACTGGCATACGGCGGTGAGCCAAGCGAGCGGCACCCCTAAGAACAATACCCCCACCCCCACCCCCACGATTAAGATCAGGGTATTTTTGAGTACATCCGGCAGCACATATTCAGATAAATGTTGCCAAATTTCAGGCTCGGGATGCAAAAAAGAGCCCATAACCACCAACAGCGGAATCAGTGTCAGCAAGGCTATTGGCAATAGCAATACCGCACCGCGTGGAGACATCAAGCGCATAAAGATCCAAAAATATGAAAAAGGCAGCCGATTAACGGCTGCCTATCGATTGTAATCGGGCGCGAGCGATATGCCACGTTTTGATTACAATAAAATGATAGCGAAGTACGACATCCCAATTTTATCAAAAAACATCAAAACACACTAAAACGAAAACCACATCGTGTTTTGCTGCCTAAGGACGCGTACTGCCGCTGTAATTATTTATACCCTGCGCGATCCATCAATTTAACTGCTTGTGATTGCAATTCACCGGCTTTACTCATATTGATTAAGTTTTGCTTGAATGGACCCCAAGAAGCGACCAATTGATCCGGTTTAACCGCTGGATTAACCGGGAATTCCATGTCTTTATCCGCGTAGATATTTTGCGCTTTTGGCGACGACAACCATTCGATCAATTTCAACGCACCGGCTTCGTTTTTAGCGTAACGCGTCACGCCCGCACCCGAGACATTCACATGCACGCCTTCGGCTTTTTGATTAGCCCAGAAGAGCTTGGCGTTAAATTTCGGATTTTTTTCTACAATTCGGCCGTAATAGTAGGTATTGGCAATCCCAACTCCGCATTGACCAGCAGCAATGGCTTCAAGCAATTTAGTGTCATCAGGGAACACATTGGTTGCTAAATTCGCCACCCAACCACGAACGATTTTTTCGGTCTTGGCTTCACCATACTGCGCAATCATCATCGCAACGAGCGATTGGTTGTAGACTTTTTTACTGGTGCGTAAGCATAATTTGCCTTTCCATTTTGGATCGGCCAAATCTTCATACGTCGAGAGTTGATCGGCGCTGACTAATTCTGGATTGTAAAACATGGTGCGTGCGCGCACTGACAAGCCATACCATTGCCCTTTTTGATCACGCAAATGCGCTGGAATATTGGCATCGAGTACTTTTGAGTTCACTGTTTTCAACAAACCCAAATTCGATGCTTGCCAAAGATTACCCGCATCCACCGTAATCAGCATGTCCGCTGGCGTATTGCTGCCTTCGGCTTGTAAACGCGCCATCAATGGGCCTTCTTTATCGGTCAACACTTTGACTTCAACGCCAGTTTGCTGCGTATACGCATCAAACAAAGGCTTAATCAATTGCTCGTTGCGGGCGCTATACACAGTCACCGTTTCAGCCTGGGCAAAACCCGACAGCAAAGACAAAGTAAGAGCAGAGAGTGCGATGCGTTTCATCATGATCATGCCAAAAAGTAAGTAAAGTTGACTCACTTTAGCACACAATAGCAATCATTCTCAATATCATATACCAAGCAAACCGACTCTTTTGCGCTTATATTTTGCGTCTGCCGCTAGCAGCGCTACAATCGGCCACCCAGATAAAGGAATGCCCTATGCTTTGGTTTCGTAACTTACAAATTTATCGCCTGAGCGCAGATCATGCGCTCACCAGCGAATCTATTGGCTCCGAGTTGGCCAAACGCCCGTTTGTACCTTGCGGCAGCATGGATATGCAAAGTTGCGGCTGGGTTGCACCCGCCCGTCATGCGCCAGAAGAATTCGCGCTAGCACGTCAAGATGCCGTATTGATCAGTCTAAAAACCGAAGAAAAAGTACTGCCTGCTGCCGTGATTAAAGACGAGCTCGATCAGCGCGTTTTACACATTGAGCAAGAAGAAAACCGCAAAGTGGGCCGTAAAGAACAGCGCGAAATGAAAGAGCGCATCACCGACGAGCTATTGCCACGCGCCTTTACCCGCAGCCGCACCAATCGCGCTTTGCTTGATTTAGCCAATGGCTTAGTCATTGTCGATGCAGCATCAGCCGCCAAAGCCGAATACCTACTCTCAACCCTGCGCGAAACACTGGGCAGCTTGCCAACGCGCTTGATTGACACTGAAATCAGCCCAGCAATGGCGATGACCGATTGGCTAGCCAGCGAACCGCCGCAAGCGTTTACCATCGGCCAAGATGCCGAGCTTAAAGTACCGGGCGACGAAGGCTCAATTGCCCGCTTTAAACGCCAAGTCATGGACTGCGAAGAAGTTCGCCAACATTTAGAAGCCGGCAAAATTGCCACACGCTTGGCTTTGGCCTTTGGCGAACGCTTAACGTTTACACTCACCGAAGCGCTCGAAATCAAATCACTGGCGATGCTTGACGTGCTCAAAGACGAAGTCAAAGACATGGACGCCGAAACGCAAGACGCGCTATTCGAGTCGCAAATGGCGCTGTTGATTGGCGAGCTACGTGGATTTATTCCTGAATTGGTTGAAGCACTAGGCGGCGAAACACAAAAAGCCTAAGCCATTTATTCGCCGACGCCACAAAGTAAAACCGCCTTCAGCGAAGCAAAGGCGGTTTTACTTTGACTAAGACTTGAAAAGCCAACGCAGAGGCGCAGAGACGCGGAGAAAACCAGCGCAAAACATCAGTAAATAACCGCTTAAATCGTCGTTTTTACTGGAATTTAGTTCTGAATTGGCTTTTCTCTGCGCCTTTGCGTCTCTGCGTCAAAAGGTTTTTGTTGAGTGAACGGCATGACGCTAACTAGGCTGTTTTTTTATACGCCAAACCGATAACTACAGCGTTAACGCGAGTTTAAAGCCCTGTTCAATCGCCCGCTTGGCATCGAGCTCTCCCGCCTCAAGCGCACCGCCAATCAAATGCACGGATTGCTGTAAAGCTTGCAGCTGAGTATATAAATCACTGACTGACTCTTGCCCGGCGCACAACACAATTTGCTCGACTGGCAAGCATTTTTCAACGCCATCATGGCGCACATGCAAACCGGCGTCATCGATTTTTAAATATTCAACGCCGCCCCATAAATGCACGCCGCTGCGCTGCAAACCAATACGGTGAATCCAACCGGTGGTGCGGCCGGGCCCTGCGCCAGGTTTACCTTTGCTGCGTTTAAGTAGCCAAACTTCACGCCCACTATCGTGTACTTGCGGTGCAACTAAACCACCTTGGTGGCTTAATGTAGTATCAACCCCCCACTCAGCCAAATACTCCCGTTCAGTATGCATGCCATTAACTAAGAAATCAGCGACATCGACGCCAATACCCCCAGCCCCAATGACGGCGATTTTTTGTTTTGGCGGCACTTTGCCGGAGATTAAATCGGGATAACTCACCACACTAGCGTGATCAATCCCTTCGATCTTTGCCACACGAGGCACGACGCCAGTCGCAACAATCACCTCAGCAAACTTGCCCGCTAATTGCGCAGCAGTCACACGCTGATTGAGTTGAATTTCAACGTTAAACTTGGCCAGCATCACCGTAAAGTAGCGCAATGTTTCGCTAAACTCGGCTTTGGCTGGAATATTTTGTGCCAAGCCAAACTGCCCACCCATTTCTGGGCCAGCTTCAAATAGCGTTACGTAATGCCCAGCTTGCGCGGCAGTTAACGCCGCCATCAATCCAGCCGGCCCAGCACCAACGACGGCGATGGTTTTCGGCTGTTGGCTTGTGACGACATTCAGTTCAGTCTCATTACACGCGCGCGGATTCACCAAGCAAGATGCAGGCTTCCCTTCAAACACATGATCAAGACAAGCTTGATTACAGGCTATGCAGGTATTGATCTCTAGCGCACGTCCATCTTGGGCTTTAAGCAGATACTCTGGATCGGCCAATAAAGGGCGCGCCAAGGACACCATATCGGCATCGCCACGCGCCAAAATAGCCTCGGCGATTTCTGGCGTGCTAATCCGATTCACCGCAATTAAGGGAATACCTACATGCGGTTTTAGCGCCCGCGTTACCCAGCTATACGCCCCACGCGGTACGGTGGCGGCAATGGTTGGAATTCTGGCTTCATGCCAACCAATACCGGTATTCAGTAAGGTCACCCCAGCCAATTCCAGCGCTTGCGCTAATTCAATGGCTTCAGCCAATGTACCGCCTTGCTCGACTAAATCGAGCAAGGAGATGCGGAAAATGACGATTGAATTAGGGCCCAAGGCCGCACGCACCGCTTTAGCGATTTCAATCGCAAAACGCTGCCGATTGGCAACACTGCCACCCCATGCATCTTGGCGGACATTACTGCGTTCAACCAAAAATTGATTAATCAGATAGCCTTCAGAGCCCATGATCTCAACGCCATCATAGCCAGCGCGCTGCGCCAAACTGGCGGTATTGGCAAAATCGGCAATGGTTTGCTCGATTTCAGCGGCGCTGAGTTCACGTGGGGTAAAAGCAGAAATGGGCGATGCAATCGCCGAAGGCGCGACCGCATCAGCATGATAGCCATAGCGACCGGTATGCAAAATTTGTAGTGCAATCTTACCGCCATTGGCATGCACCGCACGGGTGATTGGAATATGCCGGGCCAGTTGACTAGCATCATTGAGCATCGATGAGCCAACATACATGCAACCTGCCGGATTGGGCGAAATACCGCCAGTGACGATCAAGCTCACCCCACCCGCAGCACGTTCGGCATAAAAAGCCGCCAATCGTTCAGGCGCATCCTCATGCTCTTCTAAACCGGTATGCATCGAGCCCATTAAGGCTCGATTTTTTAGCGTGGTAAAACCAAGATCAAGCGGGGTAAATAAATGCGGATATAAAGGCACTGCGGTCTCCAAACGATCGTTTGAATGACATTAGCTTAGATCGCCATCGCAAGACTATTAGGGTTAATCACCCAGTCTCGATTAAGCGACACTTTTAGCCAACTAAGCATACAAAACCATACACCGAAGCAGGCAAAAGTATATTCAGTGCAGCAATGCATTTTGTGCTGCACCTATCAGCGCCAATCAAGCTGCCGAGTCACCACTGAAATCAGCGCAGCCGCCAGCGCAATCACCGCCATACCCCACGCTAAATTGCTCGCATGCGCAATAAAACCAATCAAAGGCGGCCCCATTAACGCACCGATCGAGCCCATCGTGGTCACGGCAGCCAAAGCAACAGCGCCGTGCTGAGCCGCTGCGGCGTACACGCAAGGCGAAACTGCGGCAACACCCAAACCAACTAAAGCAAAACCAATTAATGCCGGAACAATGCCGCCAACCAATAGCGCCATCGCCAAACCCAGCCCAGCCAATAAACCACCAACGGTTAACAAGCGCTCAGCGCCCCAGCGCGTGCGCCAACCATCGCCCAGCCAACGCGCGATCAGCATCGTACCGGAGACACAGGCAATCCCTAGCGGTGCCAATTGCGGTGAAGCGCCAGCCATTTCTTTTAAATACAGTGCCGACCAATCCGACATCGAGCCTTCAACCACCGTGCCGCACAACGCAATCAAGCCCAACCACAGCGCCACACCTGTGGGCATCACAAAGCGCCGCCCCTGCGACGGCTGCGCATCTTTAATTCGCTCGGGCAATAAGCCCTTGCTGGCAAAAGCGACACCTAACCACAATAAAGCGGCGGCTAAAACAAAATGAATCCATAAGGTGTCGGTCACCAAGGTCAACGCAGAAGCAAACAATGCCGCCAACAAACCGCCCAAACTAAACACGGCGTGTAAACGCGACATAATGGCCTGCTTACCCGCCAGCTCGACCTCCACACCTTGTGAATTCATCGCAACATTCAGGCACGCCACGGCGATACCTTCCAGCGCCATCACCGCCATCGCCAACGGAAAGGTCGGCGCCAAAGACAAAGCAATCAAAATCAAAGGAATCAATGCACCAGCAAGCAGACAGAGTTTTCTCGACCCAAGTTTATGCAGCAAAGTGGCGGTAATTGGAAAAGAAAACACCGCACCTAGGCCGCTGGCCAACAATAAAATCCCCACCTCAGCGGCGCTTAAATTCAATTGCATTTTCAGCGTAGGAATGCGAGAAGCCCAAGTGCCAAAATTAAACCCCAAAACCAGAAATAAAGAGGCCACCGCCAGCTGACTGCGGCGTAAAGAAACTGAAGAAATAATCACAAGGAATCCGTCGGATCAATAACTAAAGGCGCAGCCTGCGGCTCGCTTAAAGCAGATAAATGACTAAAATCAGGCGCGGTGACGGCATCACCTCGCTCGAGCATATAAATAAACGCCAGCAATTCTGCCACAGCACGATACAGCTGCGCGGGAATCTGGCTATCTAAATCAACTTGCATTAGTAAAGACACCATTTCTGGCGAATCATGCACAAAGATACCGGCCTCTTTGGCTTTTTCAATAATGCGTTCGGCCAGCAAACCCTGCCCTTTGGCCACCACGCGCGGCGCACTACTGCCTTCTCGATAAGCCAACGCCACCGCGCGTGATAACGGTTTATGGCTCATTGCTGACCTGATATTGCACGACATTGAGGCCGGCTGCCGCAAAGCGCTCGAGTAAACTTGCTTGCTGCTGCTTGAGTAAATCAGCGGTTTCAGCGTTCAGCGCATTAAATCGCAAATGAAACTGTCCATGTTGCAAGCTAGCAACAACGCCCAACTCGCCCAGCTTAGGTAAAGTCAAATCCAGCTTGGTTTGCCATTGCTGCTGCGCAAGATTGTGCTCGCTATGCGCCTCGCCCTCGTTTTTTAACTCTAACTCCCAACGCAATGGCTGATCGGGCCACGCCGCCCCTTGCCAAATCAAAGGCCGCTGCTCAAGTAAATCGACTTGCTGGCGCACCAGTTGACGCATCGCTTGCTCGGGCGGTATATCATCATTTTTTTTATTCAACAACAAGGCATCTGCCGCCATGGCCGTGGTTTGACGCGCTAAAGGCTGATCGCTCTTTAGTCTCTGCTCATTGTCTGCGGCTAAATTAAATTGCGCTTGAGGTTCTTTCAACAAGGCCTGTAAAGGCCGCTGTCCACTGACCCATTCGGCTTGATGCGATTCATAAAACAAACCACTTTCTGCTAAACGCCCCGCCAATTGGCCTGCCAATTGTGCCGAATTTGGCGATCCCACAAACAAAGGCTGCGCCTGTTGCAACACCGCCGTTTTACCATCAGTTGGTGCATTTAATACGGCGCTAAGCATCGCAGCACCTTTACTTAATGCCACATTGGGTGGCGGTGCTAAAGTCGGCTTGGCTTCAGCTTGAGCCAGACTAAACGTTAACGTTGGCGTTTTAGCCAACACCGTTAAATCCAGCGTTTCACCCGGTTGGGTATTGCGAGGTAAGTTAAGATCCAGCAATTGATCTTTAATCAGTACGGCAAAGCGGCCATTGGGTAACAGATTAGTCACCGTCGCTTGAACTTTTTCCCCTACCGTCAAGCGGATATCATCAGGGGAGAGTTTGACCGCTTCTAAAACACCTTGCTGCCCCCGCAAATATTGCGACAACAAGGTCGTGGCCATATTGCCCGGCAGCATTAGTTGCGTTCCGCGCTACGATAAATCGCGACAATCAAATCGGCTTCACCGCGAGAAATGCCACAAGAAGCCGCCACCTCTGGCGCATCCGCACCGGTCTGCGCTAACCGAATCGCGTGCGCGTAGGGGGATTCACTCGCGAGATGACTCGGTTCAGCATTGACTAGCGGGGGCTCAGCGGGTAGCGAAGCAGCGAACGCCGCCAATCGAATTTTAATCAGTTCAAGCTCTTGCTTTAGCCCTAAAATCTCAGCACTTTGATTTTTAAGCAAAAAACTGGCGTTTATTTTCTTTTGCTTAAAAAAGAAAAAAACCAATTCACCAATATAAAACAATACAACAATTAAACTAACATATAATAATTGAGGCCATGTAATCACCAACATAACGCCGCCCCTATTCTATCACCCACTAAAATAAGCTTTATTTACTTTGTGTAAGTTACTTGCACCTTGTAAAAACTCAGCTAGAAATGCTCGGCGCTCAATATACAGAGCATCGAGCCGCTTTAAATTATCATTCACTCGACCCAACAATGCCAGCAAATCATCACGTGATTCTTCAGGTATCAAATTCAAATCTAAGGCAGGTAATTTTTGATAGGCATCATGCAATTGTTGCTGAATTAACAATGATTTATCCCAATCCTCTTCTTCAGCAGCAAGTAATACCTCGTTCGAAAGCTGGCACAGCTGTTGATATACCGCTAAATCAGGCTTTTCCATAGCTTGCAGCATCGCGAGCAACCTCTCCTTTTTCTTGCGAAACAGCTAAACCCGCATTTAATTGATTCGGCCCAATGGACTGCCAAGCATCTTTTAGCTGTGTTAAGATTTCGATCACATGAACCAATGCGTTAACATCATTATTAATATTTGCAGTTAATAACTGAAAGCTTAAATACTCATACAGCCGATCTAGATTTTCAACCAACTCCCCGCCTTGCTCATGATCTAAAGCCAAACGCAAACCATCATCAAGAATAGCAATTGCTTTTGAAATTGCAGCACCTTTTTCTGCGATTTTTCCTTGTTCCATTTGAAACCGGGCAGTGACAACAGACTTAATTGCACCTTCATACAGCATAACAATTAACTGATGTGGGCTAGCACTCTCAACAACTAAATCAATACTCGCCTGTCCATACGCAGAAATTGCTTTTTTCATCATACTCATTATCTTAACCTCAAACTGCGCTATCTTACTTTGGTAAATTTGCCAATTGTGAAGTCAAACCATTACTAATATTTTTCATATTTGAAATTGCGATATCCATCGCCGTAAACTGCTGACGATACAATTTTTCAGTCATTTCATATTGTCGATTCAGGCGAATACGTTGCTCAGTAATTCCCTCGACTGATTTATTCACCCCAGTAACACGGCTGGCGATTGCACCTTGATTCGATAGCATCGCATCCAATGCTTTATCTAAATTAAATGCAAAACCACGACTAAAACTAATAGATCCAAAATCACCCGCCGTACTCGCACTCGCATTTACCACCATGCCGCTAGCCTTACCTGTACCAGTTAATAGCTGACCATCTCCAGTAGCAGCTTCGCCACCAATGGTACCCACTACATCACGGCCAGAAGCTATTCCTGCAATATTAATACCCAATGTTGCCAATGAAGAGGTGCCTACGCTGCTAATTTGCACATTTGATTTAGAACCATAACTTGAAGATAAAATTTCAAAGCTGCTTGTTTTCTCGTTAAAGTTAACAATCACTGATTTACCTGATTTTACTAAACTGGCATCGCCATTGATTTTCGACTGCAATTCTGCAGCTAAATCAGCAGGATTAGCATATGCCCCCTGCTTAAGTTTGATACTTGAGCTAGAAATATCATCAATCGCCACCATGATCGAGTCGTTGTTTGCGTCAATGGTTAAAGGCTGGCTTGTATTGGCAACATTTAATGACATTGAGGTAGTCGTTGGGGTAGGCGTACCCGCTCGAACATGCTTGATATCGAATAATTTGGTGGAGGCATTATAATCAACACTAACTGTATCACCACTCGTGTACAAATCAGTGTTGGCCGTGATTTTAGATTTTATTTGATCCGCAAGTTGCTGCGAGGTGTAATTGCCAGTATCAATCGAAATACTCGACGAAGCGCCTGCCAAACTAATTGACGCAGATTGATTGGCGCCATCGATCTTCATAAAAGGCAACGCACTACCCGAAAATTTAGCCTGCGTTGCTGGCGAAGTAATTGATACCGGATATTTACCGGCAACCGTTTGATTTGTCGATGAAATATATTTTATATTCGGATCACTGGAAATACCATTGACGGTAAATAGGTTCGCAACGGCTCCGGGATTGGAGGTAATCGCTTGCTGAAGCTTAGTTTCATTTAAAGTCATTGCTCCGGCTTTATCTAAACTAATCCCAACTTCAGATAAAGATTGAAAAAAGCTCCCCGAGCCCAAAGGACGATTTAATACCGCGCGCAGTTCTTGTTGTACCGAACGAATGGCTGTTTCTCCATTCAGAATACCAGCCTTACCCGTTTTAGGATCATAGCTTGATAGATCACTGAGTGATTTATTGAGCTCATTAAATGCTTTAACAAAACTTTGCACCGAAGTTTTAATGCCACTCGCATCATTACCAATCGTGATGGTTGTTGGCGTTGTGGTGACTTTCAATAAATTAAGCGTAACACCTTGAATTGCATCATTAATTGTATTTGAAGGCTTAGATACACTAATCCCATCAATTTTTAGCTTGGCGTCTTTTGCCGTTTGCGTTTCAAGTAAATTGCGTGTACCCGTTGGATCATAGCTAAGCCCCGACAGACCATTGGTGTCTGTTTGATTACCATCAGTATCCTCAACCACTAATCGCATTGAATTGGCAGCACCCGAGTCTTTGCTGGTTAAAACCAAACGATTTCCAGAGCCGTCATTTAAAATACTAGCCGTTACGCCAGCATTAGCAGCATTCACTGCGTCGCGAACACCGGCAAGCGAATTATTCGACGCTGTAATATCAATAGTAATCGAGGCTTTTGCTGAATTAACTGTAAACGTATCATCGGTATTTGATGGCGTATCTTTTGAATCTACAGTACCAAATTGCAAAGTAATTTTGCCGGTACCAACCGGCGAATTAACTGATGTGTATACACCCGTTGTTAATTTTTGGTTCTGAGCTAATTGACTCACTTCAAGGGTTGATGTCCCTGCTTGAGCAATAGTGCTGGAGCTGGCGGTACCAATGGTTGCATCTGCAATTGAGACATTGGTGCTTTTAAACTTATTAACATCCGACAGACCACGAACAGCGGTCTGGAATGTTGACATAGCACCTTTTAAAGTACCAAGTGCTGTAATCTTAGCTTGAAATGTTAATTCTTTTTTATCCAAGACTTGCAGCGGCATTTTTTCAGCAGTCATTAATTGGGTAATTAAACCATTAATATCAATACCTGAACCAGATCCCGACGATGTAATTGATGGCATGGCAATCCCCTTTTAAACAAATAACCACCGTTGTTATGCTTTTTCTTTTACTAATAGCCCTTGAAAACGATCAATAGCTTGTGCAATAGATATTGCCTCTTCTGTTGGAATTTGTCGAATAACTTCTTTGGTATCTAAATCGACAAGTTTAACCACCGGCACTTTTGATTCTTCATCAACCGAGAATTGCAAACCATTGGCTAGCCCCTGAACCATCTTATTGAGTTTATCAACCGATTGATTCAACAACTGAGGATCAGATGACGTTGAACTCGTCATAGTGGTCGATGCAGCAGAGTTTGCAACTGTGGTTTGCTGAGTCGACTGAACAACCGCAGCATCTGTTGCGGCTACTTTCATCGCCGGTACGATCAAGGACTGAGCGGCTAAATTGGATTGAATTTGCATGATCATCACTCCTGTAGAAATGCCCCAGCAATCACATAATCACTGGGGCTACACAATTTATATTTCATTGTGCCAATCTAATTACCTATTAACCCCTTAGCAAGCTAAGTACTTGATTTGGAAGAGCATTAGCCTGACCCAACATCGCAGTACCCGCTTGTTGCAATACTTGTGCTCGAGTCAGCGAAGCGGTTTCAGTCGCAAAATCCGCATCTCGAATTCGACTACGTGCCGCACTCATATTCTCTGATGTAGTAGATAGGTTATTAATCGTAGCTTGGAAGCGGCTTTGCAATGCACCGAATTTAGCACGTTGATCATTCACCGCAGCCAAAGCATCATCAACGACCCGCAATGCTTGGACAGAGCCTTCGACAGTAGAAATATCTAGTTTTTCAACTGTTTTAAGTGTTGAAGAATAAGATGAGCCTGAAGCCAAAGCGACAGTCGACGAAGACCCACCCAATGCCATAGTACCCGAAGTAAATGAGGCACCACTAGTTGAAACCGAGTATGAGCTTGATGAATTCAATGTAACTTGACCACCAAACGTTACTACACCCGAACCTGCGGCAGTCGATGAAATGGCGCCAGCAGCACCACTTGAAACATACTGCGTGTTGCCTGTTGAGTTTGTATTGTCGCGGCTATATAACGTTACGCCAGCACCGAAACCACTGGCACCAACAGAGCTCATCGAAATATTAGAGCCATCATCAGCAACAAGTTTCAGTGCATATTTTGTGGTATTAGTAGAATCTTGAAACTGAGCCAATTGGGCTGTTACGCCAGTTTTTGATGATTTTGCATTAAATGCAGCTACTGCTTGTGCATAATCATCTGCCTCTACAGTGCCATCACTATCAGAATCGGTCACATTAAAGGCGACCGCCTCAAACGTACTACTTTTTGAGGCAACAGTTAAGCTAAAAGAGCCCGAACCCAAGCCTAAGTTCACTTCCGTACGCGCTGATGCGGTCACACCAGTGCCAGCAGCATTAATTTTTGATGCGATATCACGCGCCATATCAGTGCCCGACACTGTGATACTTGTACCATTAATACTAAATGTACCCGAAGAGGCAACTGAAGCACCCGCAACGTTCACTGTACCAGTAGCACCAGCAGTTACTGTCGCAGTACCAGAAACACTATTAGTCGTTGCAATTGTGCCAGTCCCATTACCTACACCCAATTGGTAAGTACCATATTGATTGGTGCGCAAATTCGCAGTATTTGCAGTAATGGTTTGGTTGGCATTGGCACCAACTTGGAAAGTCGATGCAGAAAAACTACCGTCAAACAATTTTTGACCGTTAAATTCGGTCGAAGTTGAAAAACGATCCAACTCAGAAACCAGCTGCGAAACCTCAGCATTCAATGCAGCACGGTCTGAGTTTGAATTCGTTGCATTACCAGACTGAACGGCCAATTCACGAACGCGTTGCAAAATGTTACCCATTTGCGATAGCGCGCCCTCACCCGTTTGCGCCAATGAAACGCCATCGTTGGCATTACGTTTCGCTTGATCCATACCGCGAATTTGCGACGTGAAACGCTCTGAAATCGCTAAACCGGCAGCATCATCTTTTGCACTATTAATGCGTAAACCCGAAGAAAGACGCTCCAAAGAGGTATTCAGGCTTGATGACGACTTTGCTAAGTTATTTTGGGCCGTTAGCGAAGGTACGTTAGTATTAATGACTTGCATGATAAATCTCCTTGCGCGCCTAACTTTAAGTTCTATTCAAATATCTAGAGTTTCAGGTCAGTTCTAGAACCCACCCTTGCTCTAGATATCGGTTAAGAACCGAGGAACTTTAATCAAATAATCATAAAGTTCATGCAACAGGCATCGGTCTACTTATGTCGGCGTCCATGCCTTCAACCAAAGATCAAGGTTTCCATCTTGCAACATCCAATCTGACTGTACCGCACGTTTTAGAGCATCTCCTGCCTTAGCTGTCGAATCTAAATCTTTGCAACATGCCCGAATCGCATCCACCCAATCCTTATGTTTATTTTTGACTCGAACCACGGGTAAATTACCAGCATACGGCTCAATATCAGTACATATAACGGGGTAGCCGCAGATACCATATTCCAACAAACGCAAATTGCTTTTGCAGCGATTAAATAAATTAAGCTCAAGTGGCGCCAAGGCCAAGTCTAAATTTAAACTTGCTAACTTGGCAGGATATTGATCTATTGGCACGCCAGTATGAAACTCATGAACATAAGGCTTTAATTTATCAGGACACATCCCAAAAAATACCCACTCCACCTCATTTGCCAATTCCTTAACGACCCCAGCAATGAGCTCTAAATCGCCCGTATGACTTACACCCCCTGCCCATCCAACTCTAGGCTTTTCTGAGCAACGCCTAGATGACGATACCCCACCCCAAATATTAGGCGAGAGATAATTTCTGACTACGTGGATATTTGAATGCAAGCCTGAATAAGCCACTGCCAACTCATCGGTAGAAACCACAAAGCGATCCACCATCGTTAATGCCTTACGTAAAGTACGTAATATATCTTTTGGCATTTGATCACGATGCGCGCTCTTCATTGGCAAGTTGGGAAGATAATCATCTAGCTCATATATCTTAAATGATGGATTGCAATTTCTAGCTAGATTCATAAATTCAATTTGCTGATCAGTAATTTGCCGCTGAAATACCATTACATCAGGATTGAATTTTGCCAATTCAAATGCAGGTAACAATTCAAAGGTTAATCCACCGGTAATTTTTAAAGCACTCTCAAGGGCAAAAAATGGCTGAATTAACCGATAATTACCGCAGCCCATTTGGTCTGCTGGATGACATAAAATCTTTGGAGCAACAACCCATGAAACCGGATTCCACGACAATAGCGGTCTTTCCTCTAATTCAAAACCATTGCCACTCAGAGTCAGATTTTTATTATAGGAAGGATCATTACCAATTTGCTTAAACCAGCGCGAATACATTTGCTTTTGTTCAGACTGGAAACGCAATAATTTTTCAGCGTGCTTGGTAGCATCAACAGTTGCTTGACTGACACTACCTTCATGAATTAAGACCGAATATGGAGTCCAAACCACCAGCAAACCCAATTGACCTACTTTCAAACAAAGATCGACATCATTATATGAAACTTTAAACGCTTCTTCGTCCATACCCCCAACACGAATATAAGTCGATTTTCGAATCATCAAACAAGCAGCAGTAACTACTGAATAATTTTGATCCAATTGCAAACGATGCATATATCCCGTCGATTGTGGCGACGCGCCAATTAGAGGATGATCAGCAGGACCGCGTAAACCAAGCACAACACCGGCATGCTGAATACTACCATTTGGATACAGCAATTTAGCGCCAACGACACCAACATCATTACGCTGTGCATGATTAAGCAAGGCAGAGAGCCAATCTCCTTGTATAACCATCGTGTCATTATTCAAAAGCACTAAGTACTCACCATTTGAATGCTTAACAGCTTCATTATTAATAGCCGAAAAATTAAACGGTTTTGAATAACGTATAACTCTAATTTTTGTCGATCCAAGTGATTCCAATCCTTGCAAATATGCCAAGGCATCAGCCTCATCGCTCTGATTATCAACGATGATAATTTCATAATTAGCGTATTGAGTTTTTTCTAGAACAGACTCGACACAACGCTTCAAGAGCACTAGCTGATTTTTCGTTGGAATAATAATGCTTACCAACGGGCATGCCGCATGCAAATAATTAACTCGAAGACTACCTTCAATCAAACCTTCACTTAGAGAATGAATGATGTTATTTCGATTTAGGTGAGATTCAACAGCCAAAACAAAAGATTTATATTTTAATTCACTGATATTTTTTTGAGTTTGAGGCAAATTAATACTGCAGACCAATTCGGGCACATGACCAATTGAATTAGCGCCATAAAAATCATACAGTTTTAGCAAGATATCAACCTGCTCAGCAGAATCAACAACATCACTTTGTAAGATGACTTTAACTTCCTGGCAATTCCTAATGAATAAACATCCATCTGCATATGGAAAACTACGCATCATATCAATGTTAAAATTTGGCTTAAATCTTGGATTGACGGCAAGCCCCTGAATATCCAAAAAGTCATCATCAGTATAAACACCCAATAAACTCTTGTTACTTTCTATATATGCACTTGTTAACAACAAACCATTAATAGAAAGCAAATCACCAGCATCTACAAATACAGCCCAATCGGCTAAAATCAAACCCTGAACCGAAAATATAGAAGAATAAAAATTAGAATTGACTTGAAGCCATTGAATATCACTCGAAGGCTGAGGATTATTTAATGGAGATATAACTAAAATATTTACATTTCTATACAACTGTTGCGTTATTGATTTAATAGTAGCAATTACCAATTTCAAATCTGAATTTCGGTCTATTATGCAAATAGAAAACATTGCATGAGCCTTATTCATTAGCTCATTTTCATACCACAACGCATTTGAAGCAGAGAGAACCCTTTTTTCTTTCCATTTCAAATAATTGTCTTTTTCCACAACATATCTAGGATTCTTTATAGCACCTTGATAACCTGAATCAACTGTTATTAAGCCAGACTTAAAAGCAACCAATGGTACAAGTCGTTCTAGTGCATGTGCCAATGTACCATCAAGTTGCCCTTGCTCAATTTCAAAATCTTCAATGTTAATATTTAAATTTTTAAAGGAATCAAGAACAATACCACGGCACCAAAACATACTTCCTGCAGGGTATTCATACTTTAATTCTGAAAATTCAAATCCAAGACGTAACGACAGTTTCTCAAGATAAGCACGATTATGGATATAAGCATCTGCAAAAACAAGCGTACCTTGAGATGAAATAACACCAACATCTGGAAACTTATCAAAAATTGAAAATATATTAAATATTTCATTACGAACAGGAATAATCCCTCTCAGGATTTCATTTCGCCAATCATCGACAAAATCTGCATCCAAATGAGGTGACTTTTTAGTATGGAGCTTACACACAAAATCATAATTATTAAAATCCACTAGCTGAATTAGCTGCACCAATGGAGAAAAATCACGCCCTCGATTATCAAATGCATAAACATTTGCAAAAGGGAAATCCATTTTAATTAAGTCAACAACAACGCTTTTTAGTTTAATTGTGGTAGTAATAAACAAATCAAAAGAAAACTGCAAGGCTTTGAATTGGTTACAAAAAAATCGCCACTGATCCAAGTAAAACAAATGAAGTACAATTGCAATCTTAGGGCCATTAATCAAGCCATTATTTACAGTGTTCACACATGAGGCATCTGAATCATTACCCAAATAAGAAGGATTTAAATTGTAATAAAACTGAAGTGAACAAAGCTCATAAACGTCTTCTCGGTTTAAATTAGATATTTTTATTTTACCAAACTCAAGATCAGTATTCTCTTTGTCTGAATTCAATGCTAAGACATCCTGCAATCTTTGATCAATTGCGAACTTCATATGGCTTATTTCATATCCAGTTTCAAAGATTAGTTGTTCAAAGTCTTTTTTAGCAAAAAATCGAATATGAGTAATATCCAACAAACCAGCCTCTTCATACTTCCATCTGCCAGCAGCCAAAGAATCCATCAACCAAAGATTACGCACATTAGGAATACTAATTATTATTTGTGCATTTGGCTTTAAATAGGGCTTTAAATCAACCATGATTTTCCATGGATTGTATGTATGCTCGAGAACGTCAGCAAGAATTACAGCATCGAAAAAGTTATAACTAACCCCGCCAGCTAAGAAATCAATATCTTCAAATTTTCCAACAAAGACATGATCTAATTTTTCTTTTGCAATCTCTGCAGCCGCCTCATTAACTTCAATACCCCAAACTTTAGCACCATGAAAATGTGATTTAAGCAGCGCACCATTACCACCTGCTGCACATCCTATATCAAGAACATGGCTAGGCTCAGAATTAAACATTGCGATAACATCAGCACGTGCCCCCTCATGATATACAGTTGAATCTATATGTTCGATATCGAGACATTTCCGCCACAAAAACTCATTTTTTGTTGATGCATATCTACGTGACTTTTCTTGTATCAGATCGACAAGGCGAACAGCGGCTTGCCCATCATCTTTATAATTAAAATAATCTTTCTTTTTATTTGCATTTTCTACGATTAAAGAACGCAAGTTATCATTAGATAACAACTGATCAATAGTAGATGCTAATTCATGCCAACTAGCACACAAGACTCCGTCATTAGCTCCGAATCCACCACCAGCAACACACCCAAATTCAGTTAAAACATTAATAGCCGGAACCTCTAATAACACAGCCTCAATTGAAATATTTGAATCAAAAGACACCACCAAATCAGAAATAGATACTAAAGATCGAGCATCACCAACATCATAAATAATGTCTGAATGTACATCATATTTTTTAGCCATCTGATTAATGATATTTTGCTTAACCGAAAAATCTTCGCCAATCAATCTGTCTTTGATTACCAAACAAAAACTCTGGCTTCGAGCACCAAAATAACTAGAGATTGAATTAAAAAACATTTCTATTTGTTTAACAAAATCTCTATCATCAAGAAAACTAAGATTCGCATTCCATGTTGTTGCAAACAATACAATTGGCTTTGATATGTCGATTGAATGTTTACTATAAAAATATTTTTTAAATTCAACCTTGTTTTTAATCATATTAGAGTTATCATCCCATGCGGGATTTCCAACCAAAATGATATTGGCTTCATCAATACCTACATCTAAATAATATTCCGCACTACGCTGGCCATATACAGCGAAAAAATCAGACGCATACTCTTCAAATATGTAATCCCTACCAATCCCAGTGCCATGCACAAGCTGAAGCACAGGTATTGATTTACTTCGTGCCCATAAAGCTAGGATTTTGCTATTACACAGCACATCCTCATTTAATAAGATTATTTCCAAATCATAACCAGCCAACCAATTATCCATCTTTTCAAACCATGAATATAGCAAGCCAAAATCTCGTTCTATTATTTTTTTTATTATTTGATTCTCAGTTTCTCCGCCTAAAGAACTCGACAAATTCATAGCCGGAAATTGGTAACCAACAATTAAATCAATCGCATTATCAACTTGTTTTTTAATTACAACATCTTCACAACCAGAATTACTAAAAGGCAACACTAGCAACTCTGAACCATGTGCCACAACTAAATCACGCAATTCTTCCGAATAAGAATAGTCAGGGATAATTATCACTCGGCGATTTCGTTCAAGATAAGTCTTTAAAAAAGAGGTATTTTTCCCCCACAGACAATAAAAAACAGCCAATTTATTATTCATTTACCAACCTCAATATTTAATTTATAGCTTGTAATTATTTCTTTTTGCATTTCATAATTTAATCCTGAGGCAAGATTAACTCCGTTATTATAAAATGGAGCATCATTTAAAAATGGAAAATGCCAACCCCTTGCAAATCCAATTGCTCGTTGATCCATCAGCTCCCCTTGAAGCCAACCTTCAATTTCAGCACCAAAAGTCGGAGAAAAATCCATCCAGTCAACAGCATCTATACGCCCAAAACATGAAGTCAATAAGAAATATGCTATCGTTTTATTTTTTATGTTATATAAATATGTATTAAATTTATCTCGCCACTCATTCAAAGGCATCATTAAGCGACTTTCAATATCTTTTAGCTGCAGCTTTTTTTCTTCAGCGTTACGGCTCACTATCGTATTCGACATTGATTTAAATACAAAAACATTACTATCTTGTGATTTTTTATTTTCTAGTACAACCATAAAACGACCAGTGTATGCCACTGGCAAACAACCAAATAAATGCCTATCTAAAAAATAGCAAAAGTCAAAAACATCATCATCAATTGAAATCCAAGATAGCTGACGACTCCACCAGTTAGTCTGCTGTAACGTTTTTTTAAACGTTGATCTGACATACTCGCCACTAAACAAACTTCCATATGGAATTATTGTATTAATGGTAAGGCCAAGCTTATTGCATATTTCAACAAGCTCATCAACTTTTATATGCATGTTGAATGACTGGTGACCTAGCTTTAACAAATCATTCAGACATACTTCAGTATTTCGTGCATAAGATAAATGATCTAATGAATACAGATCAAATATAATTTTTCCATTTTTTTTTGTTACACGTTTCCACTCCTTAAGAACCTCTTCGACATGTGGAAAATGTGTCATTACATTTAAAGAAATTAAACTATCAAATGATTCAGTATCAAATGGCAATGCAGTTACATCGCCGACTTTAAGTTCAATATTATAGTTACCAGCCTGTCGCCGACACTCATCAAGCATAGCTTGCGAACTATCTACACCAGTCAAATCATAACCTTTACTCAGCAAAGGGATGCTTGCCCTGCCTGTCCCTATACCTACATCGAGAATTTTTTTTCCACTTACATAATTTTCACATATATCAGTCTCAATTTTATTTTTTAATCGATTCGTTCCAAAATTTTCGCGCATTCGTAAAGAATACCAAGCGACCATTTCGTTGTCTTTCCAGGCATCCGTTTTCCATTCAATTAAATTATCTTCAGCCATTAATAACTCCTTTAATTAGTGAATACCCCTTCCGAGTATAAATGCTTCTGCAGAGTCAACTCCGACTGTAGCACCACGCCAATGTGCCATGTGTGTGATCGCTTTAACCGATCTAGGATGCGGCCATTCTCTTAACTCAGAAAAATAGCATTCTAAAGCTTCTATTTTTGTTTTTAGATGTAATGTTGAATCAACAAACCAATTAGGATTAAACATAGGAGCAGAAGAAGGTAATTGCCATTCTGTTGAAGATGCAATTTCAAAAAATAACAATTTTTTAACGGATTGTCCTGGGTAGGGACGGCATGCAATTATTGCAGCCTCATGAATTCGCTGATGATCGATATTTACATCACCAACCCAATGCGTATAAACCATATTCGGTTTAACTAAATTAAGTAAACCTTCTATTTTTTTTGCTACCTGCAAACGAGGAATACTATCCATTTGATTATCTGGAAAATCATGTAAATGCAGACTAGAAACACCTAAAATTAAGTTTGCTTTATGCGCCGCTTCATATAAAACAGATAAAGAAATGTTCTCTTCATCCTCTCGACTTAAAAGTCCCTGAGCTAAAATAGCAACATGGACTTCATCGCCATCTGAGATATGTTTTGCAATTGTCGCTCCGCAGCCCAATATTTCATCATCTGGATGTGCGGCAATCACAAGTACTTTATTTTTCATGAGGTTTCCTTGCCACAATATTCCAAAACGACATATCTTCATTCCCTGCTTTACTTGGTATGTATGAATTATATGTCTTGTATTCAAGGCTTAAGATTTCAAACTGGCTAAAAAGCATTTCCAAATGATTTTCATCTGAAAAATGAACATTCCCTACTCCATAAAAAGGACCACTGGAATAATTATTTCGCGTAAAGTCATCTGCCAACTTAAAACCATTTTTGAAATCTGAGTGCTTAGTTGAAAACCAATCTACGCCAATGTAAATACCACCTGGCTTTAAGTATTTGTAGGCATTTTTCAACCCACATGAAATAGCTGAAGTAGTATTATGCGTCATTGCAGCACGATCAACTATCAAATCTAAATCTTTGAACAAATTGTTATCTTTTGTGAAATCACCGAGTACAATATTATTTATTAAACTGGGGAATTTTTTTACTACTGTTTGAATGGCACTTTCGCTACCTTCAATTGCAAAATATTCGATACCATTATGAAGAAAAAATGGAATATTTGCTCCAACCCCACAACCAAACTCTAGTACACGACACCCTTTTAACTTCAAATCCATGTGACGATGCACCAAACTGACTAAATCAGTCCATGGCCATATTGATTGATGCGTTTGTTTATTAAAGCAAAACTCCCACTCTTCAGAGAAACTCATACATCCCCCATAAATATATCACGTGAATCAGGACCACAATTCATCCAAAGATCGACAACACTCAAATTTGGCACAAAATCACCCCATAACTGCGGGTATTTTATTGGAATATAATTTTGATACTTAATTAAAATATTTGATGAAGTAAAAGATCCCTCATCTATATACTGACGTCCGAGACAACCTGAGTAATAACTATTTGCACCATGGACATTACAAAGATCAATAATTAAGTCAGACTTTTTTGATTGCAAATCTAATGTACTCGACCTAACCACCTTGGTATCAATACCTAACTCACTCAACCAAAAATTTAATTGCCGAAAACAAAAATCAGACAATTTTAAATCCGAATTACTAAATAAATTTTCCAACCTCGGGTAACAATAATCAAAATAATACGATTTTCTATAGTTTGAATAAATCGACTTTAAATGCTTATTTACCCAAAATTCTCTATTCTCAATAACCGTCTCTTTCAACGTCTGAGAAAAATGTCCTCGGCTGGATACCGGCAATGAAAGCCATTGAGATCCAGTCGGTGTTTTAATTTTATTTCTATTTATATAACTATTTTTTTCAAACTGAACTGAGTCCAAAAAAATAAATACATCAACTGCAGCAATTTTTTCAAAATATCCAAGCCAAGGTAGATAAGCCGGTTGATGAGCTGAAAGTGAGATATTATTAATTTTCACTCAACTACACCATTTAATTCTGCAAATTTATCAATATAATATCCAGAACGCACATTCATTGGATTACCATATACAAGAGAATACGGAGGAATGTTACACGCATCAACAACAGTACCAGCAGCAATCACGGTGTAAGCACCTATTACTGCACCACCTTTAACTACTGAATGGCTACCGATAAATACATTATTTTCAATAGTTATGTTTTTTCTATCTATTTCATTAGATAGTCCGAGACAACGCTTATGCGAATCAGCACAATTGATTGAAACAAAAGAAGCGATATCGCAGTTATTGCCAATTTTAATCATGGCTCCTTTTGCATTCACTTCAGACATTGCACCTATAAAAGTACCATCACCAATCTCAGGATCTCCATTTATCCAAACTAAAGGATGAAAACGATTGATTTTAAAGGAGGTCAGCTCTGAAAATATTTCCGAAGCACTTTCTTTTGAAAAGTTAATACTCATAATAGTAAATCATCAATATTTATTTTATTTCCTAGTTGAATTGATTTTCTCGCCTTCTTTCCAATAACCAACTCTAGAAAATTCGGAGGTAAACCATCGCCAGGACGCCGTAAGCCAATATTTTTTTCATCCAAAATCGTGCCTGCTTGAATATTTTCCAATGCAACAATACTTCGACGAGCTTGAGTTCTCATTATTAACTCAGCTGCGGAGGGTCGAACAAACTGCTCTCCTTGCATTATGTATGCCGTGTGAATTGATTCAATCCAACATTTTAATTCACTTGGCTCTTCAGAAAACCAATGATCAGGCCCTACAAAATCATGACTCAATGTGAAATGCTTTTCAAAAATGCAAGCGCCTAAAGTAAGGGCCACTACAGAGGCTAATACTCCCTGAGTATGATCTGAAAATCCTAGAATTATATTTGGAAATGCATGCTTCAGAGCAATCAATCTACGTGCATTTACATCTTCTGATGGTGTTGGATATTGAGAAGTACAAACAAGTAGTGCTAATGGGTAGCCAGCAAACCACCCGATAGCATCTAATGCTTGATGAACTTCTGCGATGTCACTCATCCCACAAGATAGAATTATTGGTTTTTTTGATTCAGCATATTTTCTTAATAATTGTAAATTCGTAAGATCATCTGAACCAATTTTAATAGCAGGCACACCAATATCTAATAACAACATTAAATCAGAATGATTTTGCGGTGTTGAAAAAAATGTAATTCCAACTTCATCACAGTATTTTTTTATTTCAAGCCATTGAACATCACTAAATTCATGTCGTTTAAACATATCGAGCATTGGCTCAGTGATATTTTCTCCTTGTGACTGGTAAGTAAACATTTGATAAGGATCACCACAAAATTCTTCCGCACGAAATGTTTGAAATTTAACAGCATCAGCGCCAGCTTCTTTTGCAGCAACAATCATTGCCTTTGCTAAATCTATGTTTCCATTGTGGTTAATACCAACTTCTGCTATGCAAAATGGAGGACAGTTAGGACCTACTTCGCGCTCTCCAATTTTGATTGTGTTTTTTTCACTTATCATCTTTACCTTTCTTCAATATCAAGAATTGATCTACAGCATCGCATTGCGCCCAACCCATCGACTAAATTCAATGCCAAATTCGACATTTTCTCAACAATATCGTTGTCAAAGTTTTCTAATGCCGTGTAATAATCATTGCTTGTTAATTTTGATGCCCACCCTAAAGAATAGACTACGCCATAGATTGATAAATTGTTAATCAACTCTTCTTGATTGCTTGCTAAAATTGATACGATAGCAGGTATACCTAAACAACAACGCTCCCAGCTATTCGATCCACCAGATCCTATAGCAATATCAGACAAATACATTAACTCACAAATATTACTGACATTACAGTGAAGATTCCATGAGTTTGTAATACACATCTCTTCGATTTTTTTCTTATCTGAATTAGACTCTCCAATTACCACATCAACATCTATCGCAACATTAAAATCATTCACCCAATCCTTTAGACCATTTATTGCTTTAAGTGTTTCACCAGCATCATCTCCGCCGCTAAAAAAAACAAAAACTCGATTAATATTTTTTTTTGCTACACAACCTTTAATTCTTTCAATTACAAACTCAGGTCTAAGCATTGCAAAACTAGGCCCAAGTAATTTTCTAGCATTTTTAGGAAGTAGATCTGAGTACAAAAAATCATATGTTAGTCTAAAATTCTGGTCAATTAAGATATGACAATCATGCACCCTATTTGGTAAATCATCAATCACGACTAATTTACTAACCTGATGCTTAACTTTTGTTTCCCAATCACTCCCAATCAAATAAGAATCGACTATAACAACTTCACAAAAAAGTGCTTCAACTAAGTCAACTGTGAATTGAGCATCTTCATTCAAACTGATTGATTCATCTATATAAAATACATCAAAACCTAAACCATCAATCATTCCAGAAGGAAATCCATTCTCTTTATTGCAAATAAATACACATTTAACGTCAAAATCAGTAAATTCCTTAGCTAAAGCCATACAGCGAATTAAATGACCTAAACCATTAAAAACCCCAGCATTAACTCGAAATATTATATTCACTTAGAAAAACCTGTATATTTAGCAATTGCCAATGCAAGCTCATAATCTTCATAACTATCTATATCAATAGAACGCATAAATGGCATGAAATACCCCTTCATTAAGGGTCCATAAAATTCACTGAATTTTAAAAAAGCGTTCACATTAACTGCGTATGTGCTACCATTTCCAGCGTATATCTCACCCATACTTTTGGCCTGACTTTGAACAATTTCAGGCCATACTGGCACCAAATATCCATCTATATTTTTATTTAATGCTTGATGTGGATAATGACTAAAATTTGTTATTGCAACTGAAAAGTCACATTTTCCTACTTCTAACAGTGACATAGTTTCTACTATATCTTTTGCTGTTCTCATTGGCGCCGTCGCATAACAACAACATAGCGCGTCATACTCATGTCCAGCACTGGCCTCTCGAGATAAATAATCTAAACATACCTCAGCTACCGTGGCAGTATCAGATGAAAGATAAGCAGCTCGCATATCAACCACTGCCCCAGCTCGATATGCAATATCCGCGATTTCACAATCCTCAGTAGAAACAACCACCTTCTGAAATAATTGAGTTGATAATGCCGCTTCAACTGTATGTACCAACATTGGTTTACCACAAAAATCAATAATGTTTTTTCTGTGCAACCTTTTTGATCCGCCTCTTGCAGGAATTACCGCAATATTTTTCATAGGATTTAATCTTCCAAATCTGAATAATTTATTGCATGTTCTGCATGTAAATTTTTATTCAATCGCATGTGTTTTATTTTTTCGAATACGTCAGGCGAGATACCAAAACCAGGGCGTCTAAACTCAACTGCTACATCACAGAGGCGCTGACCCATTTCTGCTGATTCTTTAATATATACCGAACGTCTAACACTTAGCCTTCGCGTTAACTCCTCTTTATGTAAAATTCTTCTTTTAGTACCCAAAGCAGTTTCAACATCGCGAATAGTCTGAATAAAAGAATTCATTTCAAATGGTTCAAGTGAAAACACATGTTCAACACTACGCTGCATTCTATTTTCTGTTATTGTCTTCTCTAGCAAATTTACCCCCAATGCAAGCGCGGCAATGTCCATATCACACCCAGGGGTATGGTCTGAAAATGCGACAGGGTATGTAAACATTTGCTTTAAAGTTTTAATAATATTTAGGTTTATACTAGATAATCTTGCTGGATAACCAGATGGGCACTGATGAATGATAATATTTTCATTTCCTTCTGACCTTATGACATCTACAGCAGCTTCTACTTCACCTAAAGATGCACTTCCAGTATCAATTTGAATACACATCCCTGTTTTTGAAGCTTTTCTAATCAATGGAAAATGATTAATATCAGCTGAAGCAATTTTAATAGAATCACAACCAAGTTCTTCTAATAGTGCTATATCTTCATCGAATGATACGGTTGAAAAAAAAGCCAGCCCCAGATCATCACAATATTTTTTTAGCACTCGCCATTCATTATTAGTCAAGCATCGTCTGCATAAAAGTTCATAAAGTGATTCTTCTATTGTTTCTAATTTTCCAGTTTCTCGATCCACCAGAACATCATATGAAAATGTCTGTTTTTTATCTGCACATAATCGATCAGGATCAAAAATTTGAAATTTAACGGCATCAGCACCTGATTCTGCCGCATACTTAACTAAACGTTTCGCCGACTCAAGCCCATCATGTGTTGGACCAGCTTCAAATGTTATAAAACACGGTTCACCATCACCTACTTTTCTTTTCCCTATATATACTGACATTTAGCAATCTCCTAATTAACTAGTGCATTTGATAGACTATGGATAACATAATTAAAATCTTGATCATTTAATGATGGAAAAATTGGCAATGACAAAACCCGGTGGTAATATTTTTCTGCAACAGGGCAGTGTCCAATATTAAAGCCTAATTTTAGATAATACGGCTGTAAATACACTGGAATATAGTGAACATTTACTCCAATACCAGCACTACGTAATTGCTCATATATTAATTTTCTTTTTGTCTCATCCACTTGAATAACAAATAAATGCCAAGCAGACTCTTGATCTGCATCTGCACGCATCAAATCAACATTTAGATTTGCCAACTCCACACGATAACGAATAGCCAACGCACGTCGTTTAGCAACAAATTCATTGATTCTTAAAAGTTGAGAGCAACCTAATGCTGCTTGTATATCCGTCATTCGATAATTAAATCCAAGCTCAAGCTGCTGATAATACCAACCACCATCTGAAACATGAGTCATGTCTGTTTGTGCGCGAGTAATCCCATGGCTACGTAACCGTATCAATTTTCTGTATAACGCTTCGTCATTTGTGGTAATAGCACCGCCTTCACCTGTAGTAATAATTTTGACGGGATGAAAACTAAATATTGTAGCTTTGCTATATTTGCATAAACCTACTGCATGTCCTTGATATGTCGCGCCAATTGCATGAGCAGCATCTTCTAATATAAAAAACCCATATTTTTCTGCCAAAAAACTCAATGCTTGCATATCACAACTACGCCCAGAATAATGCACTGGTATTATTATTTTTGGTAAACAATTATTTTTTTCGGCTGATTCCAATTTTTTTTTCAACGAATCAATACAGAGATTACCAGTGTCTATCTCTATATCTATAAAATCGATATTTGCACCACAGTATCTAGCACAATTTGCACTGGCAACAAAAGTATTTGGGCTAGTCCAAACATAATCACCAACACCTACACCTAATCCCAAACAAGCCAAATGTAACCCGGCCGTAGCACTTGACAGTGCAACAGCAAAGCGCGCACCTGTTTGATCACAAATAGCTTGCTCAAAAACTTCAATTGCTGGACCTTGTGTCAAAAAATCTGATCGCAAAACTTCAATAACCGCATCTATATCAGACTTGTTTATATCTTGTCGTCCATAAGGGATATATTCGATCATTTTATTTGTCGATCCAAATCACGTAATTGCTCTATAGTTAAAAATGAAGCATTCGTATCTGATGTATACTTAAAACCATGGATAGCAGGCTGACCAACCTCACCCATTCCATTTTTCAGATAATCGCCTTGAACGATAAATTGAATTGATGGTGTTATCACATAGTGATCATCAAATTCAATCGTATGTAAACTATCATCTCTGGAAATCATCATTTCATGCAATTTTTCACCAGGACGGATACCAATAATACTATTACGTAAATTTGGCGCCATTGCACTTACCAAATCGACAATCCGCACTGATGGAATTTTTGGAACAAATAGCTCACCACCATACATACGTTCAAATCCTTTAAATACAAAATCAACACCTTGATCTAAAGTAATCCAAAACCGAGTCATTAATACATCTGTTACTGGTAATTCTTTAGCGCCCTCCGCAATCAATTTACGAAAAAATGGAACGACTGAACCACGCGAGCCAACAACATTTCCATAACGCACAACTGAAAATCGAGTGGGGTGATTTCCTGTTACATTATTAGCCGCTACAAAAAGTTTGTCGGATAATAACTTAGTAGCTCCATATAGATTTACAGGGCTTGACGCTTTATCGGTGGATAAAGCAATTACTTTTTGCACTCCATTTTCTATGGCTGCATTAATAACATTTTCTGCGCCATTTACATTCGTGCGTATACATTCTGTTGGGTTATATTCTGCGGCTGGAACTTGTTTGAGTGCTGCAGCATGAATTACGAAGTCTACCCCACGCATTGCCTGTTTTAGCCGCTCTGCATCACGAACATCGCCAAGAAAATAGCGCATGCACGGCGCGTTTAATTCTTGTTGCATTTCAAATTGTTTCAATTCATCACGTGAAAAAACCACTACGCGAGCAGGCCGGTAATTTGTAAGTAATGTCCGAATAAATTGCTTGCCAAATGAACCAGTACCACCAGTAATTAGAATCGATTTATTATTAAACATGAGTACCTCATTTAACCTATAAATAGCGACATGCATAGCATTGTGCCAATTAAATCAGCACTTGCATCGCTACCAGTAAAAACTTAGTCCATCTTATTAAATAAAAAAGGGCACTACCAGAAGTAGCGCCCTTTTGTTTCATTCATTACTCACATTTACTTTGCTTGGCAAAAGTCTTTCAAATACGCCGTAAATTCTTCACCTACTTCGTGGTGTTTCATCCCCAATTCAACCGTCGCTTTTAAAAAGCCGATTTTACTGCCGCAGTCGTAGCGGGTGCCTTCGAGTTTGTGGGCGAGGATGTGTTGCTCTTGCATTAAGGCAAAAATGCCGTCAGTAAGTTGGATCTCGCCACCTTTGCCCGGCTGCACGTGTTGCAAGTGATGGAAAATCCGCGGGGTAAGGATATATCGACCAACAACGGCCAAATTTGAGGGTGCTTCTTCCGGTTTTGGTTTTTCAACGATATTGCCAATGCGCAAACGGCCAGCGTGCTCAGACACTTCAACAATGCCGTAGCTACCGGTTTCTTCCATTGCCACTTTTTCCACCCCGAGCACCGAGCAATGCGTGTCGTCAAATACGTCGACCATGCGTTTCATTTCAGACACGCCATTGCCGTCGATTAAATCGTCCGCCAAAATCACCGCAAATGGCTCATCACCCACCACTGGCTTCGCGCACAATACCGCGTGCCCCAAACCCAAGGCTTCGGGCTGACGAATATAAATACACGTTACCGATTTAGGAATAATTCCGCGCAAAATCTCGAGCAATTTGGTTTTTTGTTTGGCTTCTAAATCCGCCTCTAACTCACCGGCTTTATCAAAGTGATCTTCAATACTGCGTTTATGCCGACCGGTGATAAAAATCATTTCGGTAATGCCCGCAGCCAATGCCTCTTCAACCGCGTATTGAATCAACGGCTTATCGACGATCGACATCATTTCTTTGGGGCTGGCCTTGGTGGCTGGCAAGAAACGCGTCCCCATGCCAGCGACAGGGAACACGGCTTTGCGGATTTTTTGCATGGAACTTCCTTGTTGAACAGGTGGCGCGATCAAGCCTAGGCGCAAAGCAGCGCCCATCACTTGATCGGATTGTTTTTGATTGAGTTCATCCGGCCACTGCGAAACCGCAGAACGCCCCAAGCCCAAAGCTTCGGCGAGACGGGTTTGCGAACCAAATAATTGTAGAGCTTCAGACTTACGCATGGCGTTATGTTTAATCATTTAAACAGCAAAGTCAATACTTACATCGACTTAAAATTTGTTTATTTTTTTAAACAAAATGTACATGCCGCTGGCTTGGTGCTGTATTTGCCGTCGAACAATGTGCCACAGCCAATATTCGCCCAAAACTCAAACACCAAAACAAAACCGGCACGGAAAATAAAGCGACAAACTCAGCAAGGTCACCATATAAGGCAATTTGCGTGCACTTGCTCAAGTCACAACTGCGCGAGCCGAATGATTCAAGCCGACATACGCTTGCTTTTACTGGCAAACCATAAGCCCACAAGCCGCCCACATATCCAATAGGTATACGAGCGCAAGCTTGATCAAAAAAAGCGCTGCAAGCAGATACCCCACAGCTCTACCTTAGCCTAATAACTGAATCAGATCTTCCTCGCTCAACACCGTCACACCTAATTCTTCGGCCTTTTGCAATTTGCTGCCTGCCGCCTCGCCCGCCACGACAAAGTCAGTTTTTTTCGACACACTGCCCGAGACTTTACCGCCAGCCGCTTCGACCATCGCCTTGGCTTCATCGCGACTTAATGTCGGCAATGTGCCGGTGAGCACGACCGTTTTGCCCATTAACACGCCTTGCGCCACCGCATCCGCCTCAGGCAGTGCCGCCAATAATTCGGTGCGCAGGGCATCGAGCTGCGCCAACACCTGCGCCGCCGGCGTTGCCAGCCAAGCCATCAAAGACTGGGCTACATCCAGCGGCAAACCCGCATCTTGCAAGCGGCCAAGGCTAAATCCATGCAAATCAGCCAAATCGGTTAACGATCGAGCCAGCGCATTACACCGCGCCGCAGTTAATTTAGGGATTTCCAATGCCGCCAACATCGCCGCTGGTGTGAGTTTTTCGCGCAAAGCCGGATGCGGCGCATGCTCGCCTTGCGGCTCAACACCCAAAGCCAAAAAGTCATCAATCACTTGCTGGTTATGCGGCTCGGCCAAAAATTCGGCCAAAGCGGCGGCGACGGTGCTGCCAATATCAGGCAAGACGCGCAGCAAAGGCGCAGGGGCGTGGCGAATTCGCGCTAGGCTGCCCAACCAATCGGCCAGCGTTTTGGCGGTGGACTCACCCACATGGCGAATGCCGAGCGCAAAAATAAACCGCGCCAACGGCGGGCGCTTACTGGCTGCGATGCCTGCCAATAAGTTTTCGGCCCATTTACTGGTGACTTGCCCCGCTTTAACACTCTCCGGCGTTACGCCATCGCGCTCATCAGCGCGGCGCTTCATCGCTAAAAAGTCGTCCAGCGTTAAGCGATACAAATCAGCTAAGCTCGTGACATAGCCCAAATCCACCAAGTTATCGATATAGCGCTCGCCAAGGCCGTCGATATCCATCATGCGGCGCGAAGCAAAATGCCGCACCGCTTCTTTGCGCTGCGCAGCACAAATCAGCCCGCCAGTGCAGCGCGTGACCGCCTCACCAGCTTCGCGCACGGCGTGCGAGCCACAAACCGGGCATTGCTCGGGCAAGCGATAGGCTGGGTATTTTGCTGCAAGCTGCGTATCAAATAGATCAGCACCCGATACCTCGACCATCGGTCGGCGCTCGATCACCACCGACACCACCTCGGGAATCACATCCCCAGCGCGGCGCACGACAACGGTATCGCCAAGGCGTACGTCTTTACGATCTATTTCATCTTGATTATGCAGCGTGGCATTGGTGACAGTGACGCCACCAACAAACACCGGGGCCAAGCGCGCCACCGGCGTTAACGCGCCAGTACGGCCTACTTGCACATCAATCGCCTCGACGACGGTGAGTGCTTCTTGCGCCGGATATTTATGTGCCACCGCCCAACGCGGCTCGCGGGTGCGAAAGCCCAATTGGCGCTGCAGTTCTAATGAGTTAACTTTGTAAACCACACCGTCGATATCAAACGGCAGCGTATCACGCAGCTGCGCAACGCGCTGATGGAACGCCACCAAGCCTTGACCGCCGTGCACCACTTCACGAATATCGCACACCGGAAAGCCAAATTCAGCCAAAGCATCCAGTACCCCACTATGGGTATTGGGCTGCAGATCCCAGCCTTCAATTGCGCCCAGCCCATACCCATAAAACGATAACGGACGCTCGGCGGCAATTTTGGGGTCTAACTGGCGCACGGCACCGGCGGCGGTATTGCGCGGATTCACAAAGGTCTTTTCGCCCAACTCGCTTTGGCGCGCATTGAGTTTTTCAAAATCATCGCGCCGCATATACACTTCACCGCGCACTTCGAGCACTTTTGGCCAGTGCGGCAAAGATTGAGTGCCTTGGCTGGCACGCAGACGCAATGGGATTTGCTGAATCGTGCGAATATTTTGCGTTACGTCTTCCCCCGTTGCACCATCACCACGGGTTGCCGCCTGCACCAATACGCCGTCTTCATAGCGCAAACTAATCGCCAAACCGTCAAACTTTAATTCGGCCGCATATTCAATCGCGGGCTCGCTGGCGTTTAAATCCAATTCTTTACGCACACTGGCGTCAAACGCCAACGCGCCTTGCGCCGTAACATCGGTTTCGGTGCGAATCGACAGCATCGGCACCACGTGCGTCACTGGCAAAAACTGCGGCAACACCGCGCCACCGACGCGCTGCGTGGGCGAATCAGCGGTTTTTAATTCGGGATGCGCGACTTCTAGCGCTTGCAAAGCCTGAAACAACCGGTCGTACTCTGCGTCTGGCACCGTTGGCTGATCGAGCACATAGTACTCATACCCATACCGATTGAGTTCTTCGCGCAATTGCTGGGCGCGCTGTGCAGTTTCAAGCATGATTCAATTTCCAAATAAGGGGCTTCAATAGCAAACGCCGCTTCAGCCGAAGCGGCGTTATTCACTCTATACCGAATAAATCGGCAAGGCCAACAGCGTGGCCCATCTTAACCATCTAGGGTCTGTTGACGCTTGGTTTGCCGCCGCGCTGGAGCGATTTTCGCAGCGAATCAAGGCGTAGTAAGCGATACACAGCATTCTATGTGAGCTTGCTACAACGTAGAGTCACCGCGAAAAGCGCCCAGTCCCTAAGCAAACAAGCGCAGTGCCGCCATCGAGCCAGGGGCAATGCCGCGATCATCCATGCTGGCATACAGGCCACTGAGTTGCTTACGGATATTGGCTAAACTGGCGGCATTCAATGGTTTTTGATTGTCATCGACCAAATCACAATGCAAAGCCGTCGCCAAGTTCTGTGCAAAATCGGCCAGATAATCAAACACCGCCAAACCACCCGCTACGCGCGGCACGTCAAACAGCAAGGTTAAACCTTGCGAAGTCGACATCAACGGCGTTTGATCTTGATTGGCCAATACAAACAAGGTTTTGCCCGAATCACTGCGATATTGGAACGTGCCATCAGCATGATTGCGTACCAATCCGGCTTGTTCCGCCAAAATACGCACTTTTTCCATCGGCAATGGCCGACTGCCAGCAGGAATATTCAAACCAATCAACACATCGACCGAAGCACAAAATTCGTCGAGCTCTGCGGCCAAATTAAGCTTGGCGGCGCGCTGCGGAAAGGTCACCGAAGCATCCAGTGCATCGGCAAACTGCTGCACGCCCATACAAAACGCATTCAGTGATTCTTGGGTTAACGCACCTTGTCGATCGGCCATTTGTAAGCCAATGCGCAATTCTTTAAAGCGGCCTCGGGTGGTGCTATTGAGCATTTCCCATTGTTTGTTTTGGTTTAAACCTAAAACCTGAATCCGCTTATTCGCTGGGAATGGCGGCACTTCAGACGCAGAAATCGCATCCGGCGCATGCACTTCGGCAATAAAATCTAAAGCTGGGTCGAGCAAACTACCGGCCAATACCACTTCATCGACCACTTCTTGCTGCTGCGCCTGCGCAGCGGCCACGGCGGGCGCAACCGGCGCAGCGGGGGCAACCGGCGGTGGTGGCGAAAAAGTTGGCTCGGTATAAGCTGGCGCGATAGGTTCTACAGGCGCTGGCGGCGTATACATCGAGCGATAGGCAGGCGGCATTTCCGGAATATCATCGGGCATATCGTCGCTTAACGTCGATTTGCCTGTTGCGCTCAATTGCGCTTCACTTAAATCGGGCACATCGTATTCGGCCTGATCCAAGCGATTTTCATCATAAAGTGGCGCGGACTCAGCAGCCAGCGTTGGCTCTAAAATCGGCTCAAGTCGCTGCCCATCGCCTTTACGCACCATATTTTTGGGCGTATTGAGCAATACATCGGGCTGATTGCGCGCAAACGCCTTATTAGCTTGCTGGCGAAAGCGGTATTCTTGCCACCAATTAAATCCATACACTGCGGCGACAATCCCACCGGCACCGACTAAGGAATAAATCTGCAACTCAGTCATTGTTTTATTTAGGTCTCTACTTAGGCGTAATTAATTTACGCGTTAATTATATTTTGCACCAAGGCAAATTACCGATCTAGCTCAAATCAACACCGCAAATCAGCGGTGCGCCATCACGATTTAGCACCCACTGCCATACGATGAATTAAGCCGTCTCTTAATTAAATTCAGGCTCACGCATTTTTAGCGCAGCTTCAATATCTACCGCCACAATCCGCGACACCCCTTGCTCTTGCATCGTGACCCCCACCAATTGCTGCGCCATTTCCATGGTTAATTTATTGTGGCTAATGTACAAAAATTGCGTGTGCTGTGCCATTTTTTTCACTAATTCGCAAAAACGCAGCGTATTGGCATCATCGAGCGGTGCATCCACCTCATCCAATAGGCAAAAAGGCGCTGGATTGAGCTTGAATAGAGAGAATACCAGACTTAATGCTGTCAGTGCTTTTTCACCACCTGACAACAAGTGAATGGTTGCATTTTTCTTACCCGGAGGTTGCGCCATCAAACTCATGCCCGAATCTAATATTTCACCCCCAGTCAACGTCAACTCAGCATGACCGCCACCAAATAGCGCAGGGAATAACTCTTGCAAATTGGCATTCACACTGTCGTAAGTCGACTGCAATAAACTACGGGTTTCTTTATCAATACGGGTAATCGCTGCACTCAGCGTGGCCATGGCTTGCTCCAAGTCGCGCGACTGCTCGGCCAAATAACTTTGCCGCTCTTCATTGGCCGCCAATTCTTGCATCGCAGCCAAATTCACCGGACCCAATTGGCTTAACTGGCCATTTAATCGACTGATTTCAGCCGCATAGGCTTTGACACTACGCCCCAATAAAGGTTGCAGCGCAGCCTCGTCAACCGCCAAAGTCTGCATTTCATCGGCGTAGCGCGCCAGATTTAACCGAGTTTCTTGCTCCGCCAAGCGCATTTGCCCCAACGCATCCCGCTGGGTGGCGGCGGCTTTTTCGGCGTTTTGCTTGTTTAATTCTTGTTCACGCAAGGTCGTCGCGCATTGATTGAGTGCTTCTTTGGCTTGCGTTAAGACCTGTTCTTGCTCAGCGCGCCGCGCCAGCAAGACTTGAAACTGCGCGTCAATCTCATCGATCTGGATGGTTTGCGCTTCTTGCTCGAGCGCCTGTTTACGCTGACTTTGCTGCTCACGCAGCTGATTAAGATCATTTTGGCGTTGTTGTAAACCACGGATCTGCTGCGCCTGATTCACCACCGCAAATTGCGCACTTTGCGCCGAGCGCTCCAGCTCACGCAGCTGCAAACTATGCTGGCTTTGTGACGCTTGAAATCCTTCCTTACTCGCTCTCGCTTGCTGCTCTTGCGTTTGCAATTGCAATAAAGACGTGGCAAGCCGCTCAAGCTCAGTATCTAACGCGACCGAATGGGCATTTTCTTCCGTTAATTGCTGACTAACTTGCGCCAAGGTTTGCTGCACGGCCTCAAGGCGTGATTGCCGCTGCGCCTGTTGTTCTTGCTGGCGACGCCACTCATTTTCTAGTGCTGGCAGGGTTTGCGCGCGCTGGGCATATTGCGCTTGGCTTTGCTGCTGGGCTTGCAGTAAGGCGGCGTGTTCGAGCTGGGTTGACGCCAATAGCGGCGCATGGTTTTGTTGCGCCAGTTGCGCCACTTCAAGCGCTGCAGACACTTTGCGCAACTCGGCTTGCCGCGCCAATCGCCCGGCATCTGCCGATTGTCCAGCAAAAAAATCGAGGGTATATCGGGTGGCGATATGGCCATCGATCGATACCCAGCTATACCCTTCTGGAATTTCTGATTGCTGCGTCCAAAGCTGCGCCGTATGCTCAACGCACAGCACCGTACCCAGCAGCGCTTGCAAACCCGCATGCAGGCGCGCGTCACTCTGAGCCACATGTTGCCACAGGCTTTGCGGATGAACTGGGCCCGTCACTGGCGCTGGGCTTAATACAAATAAGGCACTTGGCGGCGCCGAATCAACGCGACCCAAGATCCCTTGCATTTTTTGCCCCAACACCGCTTCAACGGCCAGTTCCCAACCGGCAGCCACTCGCAATAATTCACTCAACTGCGGCGCATCTTGCAACTGACTGTGCGCCAACCACGGCGACAAGGCCGCACTGGTGGTGACGGTTAATACTTCGCGCAAGGCTTGCTCGCGCGCGGCCAGTTGGGTGACCTCGTCTTGCAACTGCTGCGCGGCACTCAGCTGCTGCGCCAACTGCGCGTCTAATACCAAGCGTGATTCGGCGTGCGCGGCGAGCGTTAATTCTAATTCGGCCAATTCATAGCGATAATCGTCGATTTGTTCTGGCAAATCCTCAGTCAGCGCCACCGGAGCCAACTGGTTTAATTCTGCTTGCAGCTGCTGCTGTTGGCTGTGCAATTGGCCGATCTGGCGCTGAACAAATTGCCGCTCTTGCAACTGCAGCTGCTGAGCACTGTGCTGGGCCGCTAGTTGCTCTTTGAGCGTTTGCCACGCCTGCTCGGCGTAATGTCGCTCTTGCTCTTGATCTGGCAAGCTTAAACTGGCCTCGGCCAAGGCCATATTGGCGGCCTCGACAGCCAACTGCAAATCGTCTTGCTGATCATGGCATTGCTCTAAAGCCAATTGAATATCGCTAAGCGATTGCTGCTGCGCCTGCTCGTCCTGTTCGCACTGCGCAATTTGCTGCGCCAGCCGCTCACGACTTTGCTTTAAATGCAGCAAGGTTTGCTCGATTCGCGCCACTTCGGCATTAGCTGCATATAAATCCGCTTGCGCCGCTTGCAACACATCACTGGCGATAAAATGACTTTCACGCAAGTATTCAAGCTGAGTTTCAGCCGCAGTCACCTGCGCCACTGCGGCTTCTAATTGCGTTTGCGCCTGCAGCAAAGCCATATGCGCGGCGTCAGCAGCCACCGCTGCGTCGAGTTTTCTTTGCAAAGCCTGCAATTGCTCGGCTTGCGTGATTTGTTGGCTCAAGGTTTGATATTGCTGGGCAACGCCAGCTTGGCGGCTCAAGGTGTCGATTTGCCGTTGTAGCTCAAGTTGAATATCAGCCACTCGCGCTAAATTATCCCGCGTATCGGCGATGCGGCTTTCAGTCTCGCGGCGACGCTCTTTGTATTTAGAGACACCCGCGGCTTCTTCCAGATATTGCCGCAATTCATCGGGCTTGGCCTCGATAATGCGGTTAATCATGCCTTGCTCAATAATCGCGTAACCGGACTTGCCGACACCAGTCCCCATAAAGAGCTCGGTAATATCGCGGCGGCGCACGGCTTGCTGATTAATAAAATACGAAGAATCACCTTGCCGAGTCAGCACCCGCTTAATACTGATTTCGGCATACGCCTGCCAAGCCCCCGTGAGCAGACCCGCGCTATTATCAAACACCAACTCCACCGCCGCCCGACTGACCGCCTTACGCGTGGTCGAGCCATTAAAAATCACGTCTTGCATCGATTCGCCACGCAATTGCTTGGCCGATGATTCGCCCAGCACCCAGCGCACGGCATCAATCACATTGGATTTGCCGCAACCATTGGGGCCACACACCGCCACCAACTGCCCCGGAACAGGGATTGCCGTTGGATCAACGAAGGACTTAAAACCAGATAATTTAATATGAGTCAGGCGCACGATAGCTTCAAACAACAGAATGAGCGCATTTTACCTCAGCCATCCAATGCTTGAGGCAAAAGATCCAACGCAAATCCAATCAAGGCCTGCTCAAGCCCATTCAAACAGCCCATCAGCCCAAAATCAGCAACAAACTACCGCCGCATAGCAAAACGCCCCAACATATTGCTGGGGCGAAATCTGAACTTAAACATCAACAGCGCAAATGGTTTACAAGCCTTTTACAAACACCCAAGCAATCAAAGCGGGCGCCACCACGGCGCTGGTTAAACGAAATACCGGCAACCACGGTGCGCGCGTGTCCTGCTGCGTAATCTCAGCACTACTGCGCTGCCAAATCACCCAACCGACACAAATTGCACTGGCCATACCACCTAAAGGCAGCAATAAATTCGACGCCAGATAATCCATCAACTCAAACGTCGTGCGATTAAATAATTTGGCATCAGACCAAATCCCGAATGACAACGCCGCCGGAATCGCCGCCAAAATCACCGCACACAGGCTAACAATGACTGCAGTTTTGCGTGACCAATGAAACTCATCAATCAAAAAGCTTACGATCGGCTCTAGCATTGAAATCGACGAAGTCAGTGCGGCAACCAGCAATAAGCAGAAAAAAGCCACGGCAAAAAACTGCCCGCCGGGCATACTGGCAAACACCGCTGGCATGGTAATAAACGTCAAACCAGGGCCAGCAGCAGGATCCATGCCGAAAGCAAACACCGCTGGCAACACCATCAAACCCGCCAATAAGCACGCAATCACCGCCAACGCTGCCACCCAGACTGCTGCGCCACCAAGCTGAATATCGCGCCCTAGATAAGAGCCGTAGGCAATCATCGTTCCGCAGCCTACTGACAAAGAAAAACACGCCAAACCCAAAGCATCAATAAACATACTGTCATTGACCTTGCTCCAATCGGGCGTAACAAACCACATCACACCTTCCATTGCGCCGGGTAAAGTCAGTGCCCGAGCAATCAGCACCAGCATCAATACAAATAATAATGGCATCAATACCTTACTGACCGACTCAATGCCTTTTTGCACGCCACCAACCACAATCGCCGCGGTCAGGCCGACAAAGGCAATCAAATACGCGATCGAATTCACTGGATCGGCAATCAAGGACGTAAAGTGCTGACCTAAATAAGCGGTATCTTTTGCTAGCGCAGCACCAGAAAGGGCTTCACCGATATACATCAAGGTCCAGCCGCCAATTACGCTATAAAAAGAAAAAATCGTAAAAATACACAGCAAGCCCATCCGACCAACCCAAGCCCAAGCTGGCCCGGCTAAAGTCCGAAACGCGCCGACTGCCGACAACCCTGCGGCGCGGCCAATCACCATTTCAGCCAATAGCATCGCCACGCCGATCGAAAACGTAATCGCCAAATACACCAATAAAAATGCACCACCGCCATTTTGCCCGGCCACGTAAGGAAACTTCCAAATCGCCCCCAAACCGACCGCCGAACCTGATGCAGCAAGAATAAACCCTATTTTTGAACCCCATTCACTTCTTGCCATTGCCCGCTCCATTTGATTGTCCGCGCTACATTGTCATATATGTCAGGATTCGCCTAGTCGTAAAACGTCCACTTTACAGATCAAAGCCACTACGCTAGGGGCTGTTGACGTTTGGTTTGCGGATCGCGTTTGTGCTGATTTTGGCCTGAAACAAGGCGAAAGACGCGTGGCATAGTCATTCTATGCAAGCGTTTTTCAACGCAGTGTCAGGCTGACTTGATTTAAAAAAGCCGCAGCCAAACCCGAAGGGCTGGGCGCTTTTCGCGGCATCTCGGCGTTATTTCATGCTCGAATAACGGGTTATTGGTCGCATAAAATGCCTTGATCTGCCGCGAAAAACGCGTAAGCAGCGACCGAAAACCAAACGTCAACAGACCCTCGCCCCCAAACAAAAAACCCAGGACTCGCCTGGGTTTACTTGCTGACAAGCTAACAATCACTTAGGTATTTTGGATCACAATCTTAGGGAACTTACTCGAAAAATCCTGCGACTTGGCGGCGATTTTCACCGCCACTTTACGCGCAATTGCCTTATACAAACCGGCAATTTCGCCGTTCGGATCGGCCACTACGCTAGGTTTACCCGCATCGGCATTCAAACGAATCGACAAATCCAACGGCAATTGACCCAATAAATCAATACCATACTCTGTACCCATTTTTTGGCCGCCGCCTTCACCAAAAATCGCTTCCATATGGCCGCACTGACTGCAAATATGCATGCTCATATTTTCCACCACCCCCAAAATCGGCACACCGACTTTCTCAAACATTTTTAAGCCTTTGCGCGCGTCGAGCAAAGCAATGTCTTGTGGCGTAGTCACGATAACGGCACCGGTCACCGGCACTTTTTGCGACAGCGTCAGTTGAATATCCCCAGTACCCGGCGGCAAATCGATAACCAAATAATCCAATGCATCCCACTGGGTATCATTCAGTAGCTGCGTTAACGCTTGCGTTACCATTGGGCCGCGCCACACCATGGGCTGCTCAGGATCAATCAAAAAGCCAATCGACATGGTTTGCACGCCGTAATGCAAAATCGGCTGGATGTATTTATTGTCGCTGGTTTCTGGATGTTGATCAGCAACGCCCATCATCGTTGGCAGGCTTGGGCCATAAATATCGGCATCCAACACCCCCACTCGCGCCCCCTCGGCCGCCAGCGCCAAGGCCAAATTCACCGCCGTGGTTGATTTGCCCACGCCGCCCTTACCGGAAGCGACCGCGATAATATTTTTAATGCCTTGCTGCAACGGCAAACCACGTGCCACTGCATGCGCGGTAATCACACTACTCACATTTACATTCACCGCGTCAACGCCGGCCAATTGCAATAATGCGGCGCTCACTTGTGCTTGCCGAGCCGCAAACTGACTTTGCGCCGGATAGCCTAAAACCAAGTCAAAACTGACGACACCCGACTGCCATTGCAAGTTTTTAACGCATTTACTGGCGATATAATCTTTGCCGGTATCCGGATCGATTAGCGTGGCCAGTGTTTGGCGTAAAATTTCAAGATTTGCTTCACTCACAACAGGATTTCCTTGGCTAGGCGCTGCGGCCGTACGGCCGAGCAATCGATCAAACAATGTCATTTTAGATCTCAAGATAAGACCAAGGGCAAACGGCCGATGGCCCATCAAAGATGCGGTTTAACTGCCGTTTTTCAAGCCATCAGGTGTATGACCAACGATTAAAATTGCTTACCGAGCATCATATAAAACCGTGCCTGACGATTATCGCCATACGCCGCGCCAAAATACAGCGGACCTAAAAAGCTATCGTAAGCCAGATAAACCGAAGCCGAATAATGCAGTGCATCGTCAAGGCGCTGATCTTGCGTATCAAACACCCCACCGACTTCTAATGCGCTCCCGACATAACTTCCCGACAAAAACGACGTCGCGTGCAAGTACTGCAAAGAGCCATAAACAAAGCGCTCCCCCACCAATTCTTGGTAGTTATAACTGGATAAATTCAAAAACCCACCCAGCCATTTCACATCAGCAAATGGCGGTTGCTCGCCATAGGTGCTTTGCGCTTTGAGGGTAAAATGAATGGCATCACTATCAATCGGCAGCGCTTTGCGATAAACAAAACCATAACGCGCATAATTTTCTTGCTGCTTGCCCACCCCCAAAGTGTAATAACCATAGGCATTAAAATAACTGCCATTTTTGGGGAAGAAATAATGATCTAGATTATCGTAAAAGGCATTAAATCGAATCCCGTAATCATAATTAGACGACTCCGGAAAAACCAAAGACCCCACCGAGCGCTTACCGCTATATTCATTAAATACTGGGCCAATTCTTAATTCAGTATGCGTTGACAATACCGAACCAAAATCCAAACCAACCGATGATTTATTGTACTCATATTCAGCCAATTGCTGGTCCCCCTGCCAAATCGACAGTGGCCCAGTAAAATAGCGATAATACGTCGATAAAAACATCGCTTCATTTAATAGCAAGGGTTGGTAAAATTCGGTATTAATCATGCTCGAACTACCAATTTGCGCGGTGGTTTTCCATTCTGCGCCCAAATCATTAAGCCATGTTCGGCGGTATTGCGCGCTAATATTCCACGGCTGTGAGCCACTAAAATCAGTAGCAAAACTTAAACCAAATTTAAGGTAATTGGGGCCCCAACTTTTCTCAATGGGTAAAATAGATACCGCCTCCCCATCACCGGTTTGGCGTAATTCATAATCTAATTGGCTATGATCGCCCTTGGCATACACCTGCATTAAATGATCATGAAATTCATTCGATGCCAATGGCTGATTGATATCAATATTCAAGGCATTTTTAAGCACTTCGGGATTAACGACATTGGTCGGCGCCACATCAATTCTTTGCACGGGTTTAGGCTGCAAACGCAATTCA
The DNA here is from genome assembly GCF_013284055.1 of Deefgea piscis. Classification (NCBI taxonomy): domain Bacteria; kingdom Pseudomonadati; phylum Pseudomonadota; class Betaproteobacteria; order Neisseriales; family Chitinibacteraceae; genus Deefgea; species Deefgea piscis. The sequence goes on from NZ_CP054143.1 coordinate 3,211,474, forward strand.
TTCCTTTGCGACTGCCATGCTGCGTATTCTTGCGGGCTCACCGAATACCGCTGCAATTGCGTTAACACCCGATTGGCCGCTACTTCACCGGCGTCAATGAGTTCAACGCCTTTTTTAAAATCACTGGCCGAAATATCGCCAAACTCCGGCGTAATCAGCACGTCTTGGCTGCTTAAGCTTTTTAATTGTGGCGCAACGTTTTGAATCATCATCAACCGGGTATATTGGTCGGCCACGCTAAACACGTCTTTAATTTGATCGCGCTTTAAGGGCGGCGAGCCAACATCGACCGCAATCACCACATCCGCGCACGTCTCTCGAGCCACATCGACGGGCAAATTACGCACCAAGCCGCCATCGACCAACATGCGGTTTTCGGTATTCACCGCTGGAAAAATCCCCGGCACCGCCATACTGGCGCGCATTGCTGTGACCAAATCGCCTCTGTCTTGTACCACCATACTGCCGTCTTCCATATCGGTAGCAATAGCGCGGTATGGAATGGCCAATTGATCAAAATCTTTGACCGTGCCAGCAAAAGTCAGATCACGTAGAAAGAATTCAATTTTTTGCGTGCTAATCGCTGCACTGGGTAGCTTGATATCGCCGCCATCACTCAAACCAAACTCAACATTGATTAATGAATACAAATCATCTTGTTTGCGGCGAAAGGTATTGAGCTGACGCGGCAAGGTTGAGCTAATCAAGTCATCCCAATTGGCGCGCACAATCCGCGTTTGCATTTCATTGGGATTGCGCCCAGCCGCATACGCCGCCCCCACCAATGAACCAATACTGGTGCCAATCACACAATCGACAGGAATGCGATTTTGCTCTAATACTTTGATGACGCCAACGTGGGCAAAGCCTCGCGCACCGCCACCACCCAGCACCAAACCAATCCGTGGTCGTTCCGCCCAAACTGGCGAGGTCAACACCAATAAAGACCAGCAAAGTAGCGCCTGTTTGAGGCTGGGGTAGCGCAATTTTCGTGTCATTTTCGTCCTATAATTTAAATTCATTCCACCCACTTTAAGATCGCATCATGCATTTACTCGCACATCGTGGCTGCACTTGGCAGCAGCCAGAAAACACCCTCGCCGCTTTTGCTAGCGCACTGGCATTGGGCTTTACCGGCATTGAAACCGATGTACGCTGGTCTTTGGATGGTGAGGCTATTTTGTATCACGACCGGCTCAGTCCTCGCGGCCAAGCTGTCGCCGCACTGACCCGTAAAGAATTATCGCACCAAGCAGGCTTTATCGTCCCCAGCTTAAGCGAAGCATTGGACGCTTTTCCCGATGCATTTTGGAATATTGAACTTAAAACGCCGGCAGGTTTACCGTCGATTTTGAGCACTTTGAGTAAAGTCCAAGATAAAACCCCCATCTTGGCTTCTTCATTTTACCACCCACTGATTCAAGAAGCCGCAAATACCCTTAGCACGTATCTTGGCCTACTCTTTGCTAGTCGACCATTATCACTCAATACCCTACTAGAGATCAGCAATGCCTCACCCAAAATAAAAACTTTAATTTGGAATTTTGAAATCCTAGACCCCAGTTTTATTGATGAAGCGAGGCGACTGGGATTTGCTCATTTTGTCTATGGCGCCGCCAATGAGATTGAACATGAATGGTGTCGTAAATTGGCCATAGATGGCATCATTACCGACTATCCCGAATGGGTGGGCTTAGGTAGCGCGCCTTGCTGGCAGTAAAAACGCAGCAACGAATAGCCAGCTCCAATCCCCCAACAAAATAAGCCAATATTTCAAGTCTCTACACAATTCACACTCAAGCTGCAGGCAAAAGCGTCGATAGGTAAATTAAGACTTCCTAATCAATAAAACGCTTATGCTTACCCATGCCTACGCAGCAACACCAACCCCTGTGAGCGCCGCCCCTAACACGGACAAGACCAATCTTGGCCTAGTCGCGGTTTTGTGCGGCCTACACCAAAAACAACTACTGAGCCGCTGCTACACCAATGAACGGCCGACCGTCCCATCTAAATAAGTAAGCCAATCATCAACAATCTGACTGTCGCTACTGCGTGACAGCCAGATTGCAGCGCAGCAAACAAAGCAACTTAGCGTGAGTGTTTTAGCTTTAACGCCGCCAACTGATCGGCCATCGCCCCTAATTGCGGTGCCGGCGTTTTGACCGCCTTTCTTTGTTGCGCAGTCAGTGCTGGCGCACTTTGCGTAGCTGCTGATTCGCGCGGTGCGTCATTTAAGCGCATGGTCAGCGCGATGCGTTTACGCGGCACATCGACTTCGGTGACTTTCACTTTCACCACGTCGCCGGCCTTCACCACCTCGCGTGGGTCCTTCACAAAGCGTCCGGCCAAGCACGATATATGCACCAAACCATCTTGATGCACGCCAATATCCACAAAAGCGCCAAAATTAGTCACATTACTGACTACGCCTTCGAGCACCATATCGACTTTTAAATCTTGAATGCGCTCAACACCGTCGGCAAAAGTCGCAGTTTTAAACTCTGGCCGCGGGTCACGCCCGGGTTTTTCTAGCTCGGCCAATACGTCTTTCACCGTTGGCAAACCAAATTGCGCATCAACCAAACCAGCAGGGTCTAACTGCTGCAACACGCTGCGATCACCAATCAACTGGCGAATGTTTTTATTCACCCGTGCCAAGATTTTCTCGACCAATGGATACGCTTCAGGGTGAACGGCGGAGGCATCCAAAGGATGGTCGCCTTGCATAATTCGCAAAAACCCCGCCGATAGTTCAAACGCTTTGTCGCCCAAACGCGGCACTTTGAGCAAAGCTTTACGATTGGCAAATACGCCATGACTATCACGGTAGGTGACGATGTTGTTGGCGATGGTTGCGCTTAAACCCGATACCCTGGCCAACAACGCCGCCGAGGCGATATTCACATCCACGCCGACGGCATTCACACAATCTTCAACCACCGCGTCCAGCATCCGCGCCAACTCATGCTGATTCACATCATGTTGATACTGGCCAACACCAATCGCTTTAGGGTCGATTTTCACCAATTCTGCCAATGGATCTTGCAAGCGCCGCGCAATGGACACTGCGCCGCGAATCGACACATCCAAGTCCGGAAACTCTTTGGCCGCCAATTCCGACGCCGAATACACCGAAGCGCCAGCTTCAGAAACGACGATTTTCGCCGGCTTTCGCCCATCTAATCGAGCAATCAACTCAGTGGCCAATTTATCGGTTTCACGGCTGGCCGTGCCGTTACCAATGGCAATCAATTCAATCTGATGCGCGACACATAAGCGCTCTAGCACAGCGAGTGAGCCAGCCCAATCCCGACGTGGCTCGTGCGGATAAATCGTTTCATGCGCGACAAATTTACCCGTTGCATCGACCACCGCCACCTTCACGCCAGTGCGTAAGCCAGGATCCAAACCCAGTGTGGCGCGCGGGCCAGCGGGCGCGGCCAGCAGCAAGTCTTTTAAGTTCAAAGCAAATACCCGAATCGCTTCCAAATCGGCGCGCTCACGAGCGGCGCTCAGTAATTCGTTTTCTAAGGACAAAGCGATTTTCGCTCGCCATGCTAAACGCACCGAGTCATTCAACCATTTATCCGCCGCGCGATTTTGCGCCGCAATGCCGGCATGGCGTGCAATCAACAGTTCGCAGCGATTGGCCTCGCCCATGCGGCCACCGGCAGCGATTTCTTCGGGCAGCAATAAATGAATCGCCAAAATGCCTTCGTTGCGAGCGCGCAAAATCGCCAACAGGCGATGCGACGGCATTGCCATCAGCCGTTCAGAAAAATCAAAATAATCGCTAAATTTTGCGCCGGCGCTTTCTTGCCCAGCGATCACACTGGTTTTAAGTTGCCCTTCTTGCTGCACTAGCTCACGCAAAGCGCCTAATAATGTGGCGTTTTCGCTCCATGTTTCCAATAAAATCGCACGCGCACCGTCCAGCGCCGCTTTCACGTCATTCACGCCATGCTCAGCACTCAAAAAATCCAACGCCGCCGTTTCTGGTACCAAGCTAGGATTGAGTCGCAATGCTTCGCCCAGCGGGGCCAAACCGGCTTCGCGAGCGATTTGTGCCTTGGTGCGACGTTTTTGCTTAAACGGCAGGTATAGGTCTTCAAGCGTTTGTTTATTATCTGCCTCGAGCAATACCCGCTCTAAATCTGCAGTAAGCTGGCCTTGCTCGCGAATGGTATTGAGTACACTCGCTCGACGATCTTCTAGCTCGCGCAAATAGCGTAGGCGCTCTTCCAAGCGACGCAACTGCGTATCGTCCAAGCCACCGGTTAGCTCTTTGCGATAGCGCGAAATAAACGGCACGGTCGCGCCTTCATCCAATAAAGTGACCGCTGCCAAAACTTGTGGCTCACGGCAGGCCAATTCTTGCGCTAAACGCTGAAATATCGATGTCATCAAGAAAACCTAATTCATAAGCAATGGGTCAAGCTGCACATTGTAAAGCATGGCTTTAGCCAACAGCACCGACAAATCGATCACCAGCCAGAAAGCCGCTTCAGGTAGAATGCGATTTCAGAAGTGGACAAGGTATGACAGGCTGACAACACATCCACGTCAGGCCATGCCATCACATCGCCGAGACATTGCAATCAGGAACACGTCCAATGACCGTAATCGCCGTCTTTAATATGAAAGGAGGCGTGGGTAAAACCACGATTGCCGCCAATTTAGCCGCTGCGATCGCCAAAAATGGCGTCGAACCCTTGCTGATCGACCTTGACCCCCAAGCGCATTTAACGTCGATGTACGGCATCAAGACCCCCAGCAGCAAAAGCATTTATCGGTTTTATCAAGGTTTAAGCTCACTTTCTGACCTTGCTATGCCCTTACCTAGCGGCGTGCAATTTATTGCTTCGCACCTTGAGCTGGGCAAAATCGACGCACAAGTAGCACGGCATCGCGACAATATTTGGCGCCTCAAACTCGGCCTACACGCCGAAATGCTGTCAGGAAGTGGCTTACCCATCATCATCGATTGCACCCCAATGCTGGGGGTTGTTGCATTTTCGGCACTATTTGCCGCTGACATCATCCTCGTACCGGTGGCCTCCGAATACTTGGCGCTGAACGGCGCAATGCAACTTTCGCAAACGCTATACGGACTCGAAAAATTTCAATCCAGAACACCGCGGCGCTACCTTCTAAACCGCTATATTCCCAATCAAATCACCGCCGAAACTGTGGCGGGGCAACTCACCAAGCACTTCCCCGGCGAGGTGCTTAAAACCAGAATCCGCGAGCAAGAAGCACTGGCTGCCGCAGTGGGTTGTGGCAGCAACATCTTTGATTTTGCCCCCACTTCTGACGCCGCAACTGACTTTAGCTTTCTGCTAGATGAATTAATTGAAAATAATTTACTCTCTTTATCGCGCGACCTACCGTTCATCCACGAATAATTACTAACGTCAAGCTTTCTTACGCTTACTGTTGTTTTTAATTCTTGCTTTCCGAATCGCAACATCTACAAAAAAAGAGACTGCGACAAACGGAAAGCACCATGCCTAATTTCAAGCCCATCCTGTCTTTAATTGCCCTCGCATTGAGCACCTATGGGCATGCAGCGCCTTTCGAAATTAGTAGCAAAATGGGCGGCCAGACTCAATCTAGCAGCCATACCGACGCCGACCAGAGCGTAAATTTGTTTTATAAACAAGCCCTCAAACCCGGCAGTATATTTAGCAATTACACCGGCAAAGAAGCCGTAAGCAGCACGCTAAACCTTCGCGGCCTACCCATCATCATTGCTTACCCCGATGGCGGCAGTAAGCTGGTTTTTAGCATTCCAAGCACCGGACTCAATAAAACCTTTCAAGGTCGCACTAGAGAACAAAGCCAAGCGCTGTTTTTAAAATATTTCAGCAGCACGCCAGACTTACTCAGCGAACCGAGCACGCACTTGATCGAACTGTCGCCCATTGACTTAATCGCTGGCAACAGCAATAGCCTAATGAGTCGTGGGGTAAGTCTTGACGCACAAACATTATGGTTTGGTAGCGACGCAGCCCCTGATGAGCAGCGCTTTTCGGTCGGCATCAATTACACGCACATGCAGTCGAGCGCCACGGCACAAGTCAGAGCCATGAATAGTGACGGCATCACCTTGCCGTTGGCATACGCCTACAACTTGGGCCAAGCTAATCACGAATTAATTGTCAGCGCACCGCTAGGCTACACCGACGCTGAAGGCAGTAAATCCTACGATGCCAATCTTGGCTTAAGCTATCGCTACCCTGTCAACAGCAACTGGACACTCGGCGCCACCGGCTCGGCACGCTTTACTGGATCGAACGATTTGGGCACCTCGGCCTGGATTGGCTCGGCAGCCATTGGCTCGAGCTATGTATGGGAAGGGGATGGCTGGCATCTCACGCTGGGCAATATGCTCGGCTATTACACTGCTTTTAGTATGCACGTTGATAACAGCACGTTTAATCCCGACATTGCCAACACCGTTTTTAGAAACGGGCTGTTTTATTCGCTAGACAGCCAATGGGAAGTCAGCGGTGATCCCCTCTCCTGGGAAATCTATCTTATTAATACGCAATACACTGGCACCAAATTATTTAGCAACCACCAAAATGAAATCGGCGTGAGCTTTGGCCAGCAACGCGCAGGACACAATAGCAATGTCGATTTTCGTGGCGGCGTGAGCTACAGCAAAGGCGAAAACCTAGAAAGCTGGCAAGTTAATTTCGGCGCCTGGTTTTAATCAAGTTCGCCAGCCCTAGGAACTAAATCGGCCGAGCGCGCCCTAATGAGCACGTTCACTCCAAGCCCCTCGACCATGCAAGACTTGCTTCAAACCGCCATTAACCATTCCAATGAATTGGCCCTCGCGCTGTTATTCATTATTGTATTGGCCGAATCCACCGCCTTAATTGGCCTGATCATCCCCGGTACTATTTTAATGGTCACCATGGGTACATTGATTGGCAGCGGCAAAATGGATTTTTGGCTCGCGTGTAGCGTTGGTTTTGTCGCCGCGTTCTTGGGTGACCTGATTTCCTACGCACTCGGTTATCGCTATCGCCGCCAACTACAACGACTCAAGCTGATTCGTCAACATCGCCGGCTACTGATTCAAGCTCGACATGTTTTGCGCCATCACGGCGCCATCGGTATTTTTGTTGGTCGATTTTTAGGGCCGACTCGACCAGTACTACCCATGGTGGCAGGTATGCTCTCCATGCCCCCGAAGCGCTTTATGCCGGCATGTATACTGGCCTGCGTGCTTTGGTCGCCATTGTATTTTTTACCCGGGATTTTAGCCGGTGCGGCCCTCGGGCTTGGCGCAAGCAATGCAATGCATTTCCCAACGCTATTGATGGTGACGCTGGCACTGATACTGACCGCAGGCTGGATGTTGTGGCGCCTATTTAAGCTGAGCGCACCGCATCGCTGGTTTACTTTCGGCACGCCCATCAGTGCATTAGCCAGCGCTGGCGCACTGTACTTACTACTCACCCACCCCCATGCCAACAACTACGGCAGCCGACTATGGCAGGTTTTAAGCTAAAACCGTCAACAATCTAATGCATGCGGCGTCAGCAAAATACTGCGCCGCATCGCCTTCAGCGACCAATCAACGCAAAAAAATTATTCCTTTAAATTCAACGCCAATCTTGCGCCAAATCAAATTGTGACAATGGTCACAAAGTGAAATCGGATTATCATTGTGATTCGTCATTCATCGCAATTCAAATCTCTTTCTCACCCTTAAAGAGGCCAAAATCATGCACAATAAGCCTGCTGTCAGCACCGTACGCGTTACCGAACTCGGACATACGCACATGCCCAAGCCCAAACAAACTTTTGCTGATCGAATGCGGGGTAGCACACCATTTGCATGGATTAAGCTCAATCAAAACCTAGCGCACTAAAAGAAACTGCCTCGATTTTTAACAGTCGAGGCAGTTGGTTTTACAGACAAATAACGACAACGCAATCACAGCTGAGCCAGCTCAATCTTACCTAAGCTACGCCCCAAAAATCGCTCGCCAATGGTTTGAAACTTCACCGGCAAATCGGTAACCACGAAACGATAATCTGGAATTTGATGCGCTGGATTTGCCAAGCCACGCGATTGCAAAATCTCGGCGGTTTGCGCTGCAATCGACAGCGCCGAATCAACTAGCTGCATTCGATCGCCACAAATATCCATTAACAGCGGCTTAATCAATGGGTAATGCGTACAGCCCAGCACCAGCGTGTCAATCGACTCAACAAACACCGGCTTGAGATATTCTTGCGCGGTTAAACGCGTTACCGCATGGTCGAGCCAACCTTCTTCTACCAAAGGCACAAATAAAGGGCAGGCTTGTGAATACACGCGGCAAGCGGGGTTGAGCTGGTGAATCGCCCGTGCATAGGCATTGGAATTAATCGTGGTCGGCGTACCAATCACGCCAATCCCACCGGTTTTGGTGTGGGCCACTGCGTTTTTGGCACCCGCTTCAATCACGTCCAGCACTGGCACATTGGCTGACGCGCGCACTTTATCAGCGGCCACGGCCGCCATCGTATTGCAGGCAATAATCAGCATTTTGACTTCTTGCTGCTGCAAGAAATTCGCAATTTGCTGCGTATAGTGCTCAATGGTCGCCACGGACTTCACGCCATACGGCACCCGCGCCGTATCGCCAAAATAAATGATGTTTTCAAAGGGTAAACGGTCCATTAAGGCCCGCACTACAGTAAGTCCACCCACCCCAGAATCAAAAACGCCAATCGGGTGCGACGGTAATGAAGTCATATTCGGCCTAGCAACAAAACACACAAAGGCGGGATTCTACTCTGAAGCCCAACAGAAAACAGCGTAAGCGCACAAAAAGTCAGCTTACTCAGTCGATAAAACATCGGCTCTGGCAATCGCACTCGCCAAATCAGCGCAGTAATACGTTGCCCCCAAAGTGACCATCACGCCAGCACGCTCTAATTTAGCCAAAACGCGCACATTGGCTTCGCAAAGCAAGACCTGCACGCCACGGCGCTGCAACTGCGCAATCGCCTCGTCCAATGCCTGCAAACCGGTAATATCAATAAACGGCACGCGTAATAATCGAATCACCAGCACCTTAGGGTCGGTATGCGTTGCCGCCAGCGCGCGCTCAAAGTTTTCTACTGCACCAAAGAAAAACGGCCCTTCAATCGAATACACCAACACGCCTGCGGGCAGTTGAATTAAACCTTGCTGAATTAATTCCACGCCGATTTGCTGCTCATTGTGCGTAACTACCTCCACTGACATCGACATCCGGCGTAAAAAATGCAGCGTGGCCAAAATCACCCCGATATTCACCGCCACCACCAAGTCGGCAAACACCGTTAACACAAAAGTAATCAGTAAAATCGCCACATCGGCACGCGGGGCATGGGTCAACATATGGCGAAAATGCTTCACTTCGCTCATATTCCACGCCACCACAAACAAGATCGCGGCCAAAGCCGCCAAAGGAATCGACGCGGCCAGCGGCGCTAAAAACAAAATAATAACCAAAAGGGTAATGCCATGCACAATCCCCGCCAAGGGGCTATTGCCGCCGTTGCGAATATTGGTCGCCGTACGCGCAATCGCCCCAGTGGCGGCAAAACCACCAAATAGTGGCGTGACTAAATTGGCCAATCCTTGGCCGACCAGCTCTTGATTTGAATCATGCCGCGTACCCGTCATGCCATCGGCCACCACCGCAGACAGCAATGACTCAATCGCCCCCAGCATGGCAATGGTAAACGCTGGGCCAATCAAATTAATCAATTGCCCGGTACTCACTTGCGGCAGCGAAAACTCCGGCAAGCCTTGCGGAATACCGCCAAACGCTGAGCCGATGGTCGCCACGCCAGCAAAATGAAATTGCGACTGCAACCCTGTTGCCAGCACCATCGCCAGCAATGGCCCGGGGATTTTTTGCGTCCAACGCCATTTGGGCGCAACAATCAGCACGATTAAACTCAACACCGCCAAGCCGGTGGTGGCCCAATGCAAATGGGGTAAAGCCTGCACAGTGAGCCAAAATTTTTGATGAAAATGCTCGCCCTGCACCGCAGGTAGACCAAAAAAAGCCCCCCACTGCCCGACCCAAATAATCACCCCAATCCCAGCGGTAAAGCCAACAATCACCGGCGCAGGAATAAATTTAATCACCCCACCGAGCTTGGCCAAACCCATTAATAGCAAAATCGCGCCGGCCATCATGGTGGCCACTTGCAAGCCAGCGACGCCGTATTGCGCGGTAATGCCGGACAAAATAACAATAAACGCGCCCGTTGGCCCGGCGATCTGAACGCGACTTCCGCCGCAAACGGCCACAATAAAGCCCGCCACAATCGCGGTATAAATCCCTTGTTCGGGCTTGACGCCAGACGCGATGGCAAACGCCATCCCGAGTGGCAAAGCCACCACGCCCACAATCGCCCCAGCTACGATATTGCTCAACCAATTCTTTGGCGCAAGCAGCCCTGCTTTTTGCGCGGCAATCAAAGCAATCACGATGTATGGCCTATGAAGATCAACATGTTTCTTATTGTAGCCTTACATCGGTAATATTTTCATGCGCTAGATCACTACTTACTTTATTTGTTGAACATGCGATGATGACGGGCTGATTCATTTTCAATAGTGCCCACCAGCGTGACCAAGCAGCCCAGCCCATCTTTTGCCGATTTATTTGCCGAAACCTTAAGCGGAAAACCATTTGTGTATGAAGAAGGCGATGAAGTCTCACTCATGTTTGACCTCACCACCGTCCAAAGCCGAATGAAGCGCCAAACCCCGCAAGACCTTATACTAGGGTATACGCGCTCAATGATTGCATTTTGCCTACTGCAAGCCAATACCCAGCATATAGGCATGATTGGCCTCGGCGGCGGCTCGCTCGCCAAATACTGCCATCATTACCTGCCAGACTGCACCATCAAAGTCGCAGAAATCGACGCCGATGTCATTGCCTTGCGCGATCGCTTTGCCATTCCAAACGACTGTGCCCGACTCAAAATTGACTGTGTTGACGGCGCGGCGTGGTTAAAACGCCAATCGGCTTTTGACTCGCTCTTGGTGGATGCCTATAGCCAAAGCGGCATGCCAGAAAGTCTGGCCACGGCGCAATTTTTTGACGATTGCCGCGCGGCTTTAGCTGATCAAGGGGTGTTGGTGGTCAATCTATGGGGTAGCGACGCGCGCTTTGACAGTTACTATCAACGAATTCGCACCGTGTTTGATGGTGCGGCCATCGCCATCGGTGCCGATGGTTGCGCCAATCGAATTGTTTTAGCCATGAACGGCGGCAAGTTCCCGCCAAACTCGCGCGCCATCATGCAACGCGCACAAGCGCTAAGCAAAACGCACAGTGTTGATCTACCGGCCTTAGCGCGCCGAATCGAGCGCGCCTTGCGCCACCCCGACGGACTAGAACCGGCCAATCGCCATATTGAAGCTGCAGGTTGATGTAAAAAAAGCCCAGCATTAGCTGGGCTTTTTTGCGACTCACACCGCGATTAGCGAATGCCGTGCATCATTTTTTGCAATGGCTTGCTGGCAAATAGCAATAAGCCACCCGCCAAGAAAGACATAGCGACAAACAACATAAAGAAGTCGTGCAAATTGCTCACTTGCCAGCCCAAGAAAGACGGAAAAGGTTTGCCTGATTCGGGATAAAACCCAGCCAAAATACCGGCAAACCAATTGGCGGCCGCATTGGCCAAAAACCATACCGCCATCAATAACGACGCAAATCGCGCCGGCGCTAATTTATTCACCAAAGACAGACCAATTGGCGACAAACACAATTCACCCATGGTATGCAGCCAATACATCGACACCAACCACAAGATCGACACCTTCATTCCCGCATCAATGCCATCGACACCAAAAGCAATCACCACATAGCCCAAGCCCAATAAAATCAAACCCCAAGCCATTTTGGTTGGCGACGATGGCTCTTTGCCTTTGGCCGACAAGCTCATCCACAAGCGCGCCATAATCGGCGCAAAGATCAACACAAACACCGGATTTAACGATTGAAACCACGATGCCGGCACTTCAAAACCATAAATCACACGGTCAGTCGATTCGCGGGCAAAAAAGGTGAGTGATACGCCAGCTTGCTCAAATGCCGACCAGAAAAACACCACAAAAAAGGCCAATACGCCGATGACAATCATTCTTTGAATATCAATGGTGCTTAACGAGGTATCAACCTTGCTTTTCTCAAGTGCCGACAACTGCTTGGGCGGCAAACCTAAGATTTGCCCTTCGGGCGACAATAAGTATTTATTTTTAAATGCTTGAAAAATCACCAACGACAGCAGCATCCCAACACCGGCAGCTAAAAAGCCCCAGCGAAAATCAGCCGGATTACCGGTATCACCCAAAGTGCCGCAAATCAATGGCGCACAAAATGAACCTAAATTAATCCCCATATAAAAAATGGTATACGCCGCATCTTTGCGTGCATCATTGGGCGCATACAATTGCCCGACCATGGTGGAAATATTGGGTTTAAAAAAGCCATTGCCCAAACAAATCAAGCCCAAGCCGGAATAAAAGAACGGCAGCGCTAAAGTTAAATTGGTGTAAAACGTGCTGGCAAAAAACAAAGAGAACTGCCCTGCTGCCATCAATAAGCCGCCGACTAAAATCGAGCGCTGATTACCCCAGTAACGATCGGCAATATAACCCCCAATGAGCGGCGTTAAAAAAACCAATCCGGTGTATTGCCCATACAAAGCAGAAGTGAAATGTTTATCAAACGACAGTGCGGAAATCATGAATAAAGCCAATAAAGCACGATTGCCATAATACGAGAACCGTTCCCACATTTCGGTAGCGAAAAGCAGATACAGTCCTTTAGGATGAGCTTGTGTTGCAGACATAGAAGCACGCTATCAATGATTGATTTGCGTTTACCTTAACGCATCAGTCGCCCTCTTGACCAGACTCAGCACACAGACGGACGCCTGAATTCAATAAAAACTGACGAATCGCAAGCGTTTGCGCCAAGGCAAGGTAATTATCACCAAACACCGACAAAGATTGGACTTGCCCCACCAGCGCTAAAGCTTGCTGTTGTGACTCGCTCCAGTCTAGCGCTTGCGAGGTATCGAGCTCCACACCTGATGCCTCATACCCTGCATCGCAATGCCCTATAGTCCCTTCTGAAATTGTCGTCAAACCACGCGCTGCGGCAGCGTGCAGTAGCTCACTTTCCAGTGGCGCCATCACCGATAAATCCGGATCAATTTCAAAAATCAATTGCGCGATTTGATCGGCCAATACCGGATTTTTTGCTGCGTCACGATATAAAGCGCCATGCAATTTAACGTAAGCCACCGCAACCCCGACTTCAATACAGACCGCCTTCATGGCCCATAATTGGGCGGTGATACTAAACACCAATTGCGAGGAATTCATCGAGAGTGATCGTTGCCCCAAATGCAAGCGATCGGGATAGCTCGGCGCCGCGCCAATACGAACCCCGTATTGCTGCGCCAAACGCACCGCCGCACGCATAGAATCAACACTCCCAGCATGTCCGCCGCAAGCGATATTGGCCATAGACACCAGTGGCATCCATAGCGAATCCAAATCCTGATCGCAACCAAAATCAGCGTTTAACTCAAGAAACTCGCCCGGCTCAATCACAACAATGTCCTTTGTGGCAACGATGCGCTTTAGCGCAACCTCGCCAGTGGTAGATAAAAACAAAACCAACCCGCTCAACCAGCGCTCAGCGCGACTAAGGGGCAACAGTACAAACAATTTCTGACGTCAAATTTACAACAGTCGATTTAATAATTATTTAAAATTTCAAATTTCTGAATATAGTTGCTAGGTAAGGCAGATTTTATCAACAAATTAGCCATAATTAAGTTCATGCTTGAAACCGATGCGTATGCCATGACCAATGAGTTCAATTATTTTGTTCACCCCGATCAGCTACAGGTGGGCGTCTATATCCAACTCGATTTGCACTGGATGGCGCATCCATTTAGCTTTGGTAGTTTTAAAATCAAATCTATCGATCAAATCGAGACGTTAAAAAAACTCGGCTTAACTAAAATTCGCTACATCCCCAATAAAAGTGATATTCAGCCCTTGGCGCCAACCTCGCCAGCCCTGACGCCAACTGCCGAGCCCACCCCCATCGCAATCCACAATGAAGTGACTGATCCGGCCGTATTGGCGCTATTGGCCGCAAAACGCCAACGCCAAGCCCAACACGAACAACGTCAAGCGCAACTGGATGCCTGCGAAAAAGCATTCGGCAAAGCGGCAAAGACCGTTAGAAGCATAAATAGTCAAATCCATATTGATGCCAAAAAAACCGTTGCCGCAGCCGATCAACTCGTTAATCAAATGCTCGATTCACTGCTGATAGATGATGATATTGCGATTCACCTAATGAATGGCAATACGCTGGGCGATGAAACTTATTTTCATACTTTAAATGTGGCCGTTTTAGCCCTAATGCTCGGTCGAGCGATGCAGTTGTCACGCGATGATATCCGCACTTTGGGTTTGGCGGCCTTATTTCATGACATCGGAAAAAGCGAAGTCCCAGATCGTATTTTACTGAAAACCGAAGCCTTAAATCGTGCTGAGCAAGCCTTGATGGAGCAACACTCAAAATGGGGTGCCGAGATGGCGCATCGTGCCGGCTTAAGCGCGGGAGTTTTAAAACTGATTGTCCAACATCATGAATACTGTGATGGCTCAGGCTATCCACAGCGCCTGCAATTGGCACAAATTGACCCACTGGCGCGCATTCTGGCCTTGGTCAATACCTACGACAATCACTGCAATCGCAATAATCCAGCGTTGTCTTTAACGCCGCATGAAGGACTGGCGTTGATGTTTACACAACACAAAGCCAAATTTGACCCCGGTCCACTCAATCACTTTATTAAATGCCTTGGTGTCTATCCGCCGGGGACTTTAGTTATTTTATCTAATGACTGTTATGGCTTAGTGGTCTCAGTGAATGCTTCGCGCCCTTTACGACCGCAGGTTTTAGTCTGTGGCATTGAGTCGGGCAGCGAAAACGCCATTATTTTAGATTTGGAGTACGAAAATGGCATCAACATCAGCAAATCCATCAAAGCCAATCAACTGAGCGCAGATGCGGCTCGCGCCTTAAGTCCAAGTAAACGCATGAATTATTTTTTTAGTGCCAGCGAATCAGCATGACCTTACTTGCCCAAAATCTGCTGGATGCCTGCACCACAGCGATTTTAGCTGTCACGCCGCATGATTTACGCATTGTCTCTGCCAATCAAGCCAGTGCTTTGCTGCTCGGTTACACCCAACAGGAATTAATTGGTCGGTCGATTTTAGAGATTGAAACCGGCATACAAGAGCATTTTTTCTGGGATGACGTTCAAAAGGGTGGCAATGCCCACATCAGCCAACTTGAAACCGACTATCGCCATGCACAAGGTTATTTTTTGTCAGTATGCAAAAGCGTACGCAGCACCACCTGGGAAGATCAAGCGCTATGCGTGATTTCTTTTTATGACATCAGCCAGAGTAAACGGCTTGAGCGGGAAAGTGCGCTCACGGCCTCTTTATTATTTGCCACATTAGAATCCACCGCCGATGGCATAGTGGTGACCGATTTGGACGGCCACATTCGCCATTGCAACGCCGCAATGATGCAAATTTGGCAATGGTCGGATACGCGCCAATCTGAAGCTTTATTTGAATGGATTAAACCGCAACTCAAAAATGCCGAAGATTTTCAAAATTGGCTAGATCTACTCTATAGCGACCCCTATCTGGAGTCTCAATTTGCGGCTCACTTACACGACGGTCGATTTTATGACTTTAATAGCCAAGCACAGCGCCTAGGGGAAGCACCAGAGGGGCGGATTTTTAGCGTTCACGACAGCACCGCAATAAAAACCAGCGAAGCGGCGCTGCGTATTGCACACCAAAAAGCGCAGGCGGCCAGTCATGCCAAATCAGAATTTTTATCGCATATGAGCCATGAACTGAGGACACCGCTCAATGCCATTTTAGGCTTTGCCCAACTCATTTTCATCGACACTGATAATCCGCAACGCCTACTGGGTAATTACATTATTAATGCCGGACAGCATTTACTCGACATGATTAATGAAGTGCTCGACTTAGCCAGTATCGAAGCCGGAAAACTCACCTTACGCCACGAAACCATTGACCTCGCGCCGATTGTGCGCGACTGCTGCGAATTAATGCAAAATTTAGCCGCAGAAAAAAACATCCAACTCTTTATTGATCTCCCCCCCAACGTCAGCTGCTGGGTGGAAGGTGACGCGCGCCGAATTAAACAAATTTTATTAAATTTCACTTCCAACGCCGTTAAATACAATCGGCCAGCGGGCTCGGTCACACTCAGCATCAGCCAAACCCAATCAGCCAATTGGCGCTTAATGGTTTCAGATACCGGTTATGGCATTAGCGAGAGCGATCAAGCCCAACTCTTTATGGCTTTTTCTCGGGTTGGCGAGCAACAAGAAGAAATTGAAGGCACCGGCATCGGACTGGCCTTTACGCGCAAACTGGCGCAGCTGATGCAAGGCACTGTCGGCGTCAAGAGCACGCTCAATGTGGGTAGTGATTTTTGGGTGGACTTCCCTGTAGTCACCCCAGCAGCGGTCCCTAGCATCATCAGCGGTTCAACCGAGGCCAAACAGCGGCAAATCTTATACATTGAAGACGATCAACTATCACAAAAACTAATGAGCCGAATACTCGAGCAACAGCGTGCCCATTATGCCTTAGCGCTAGCCAGCACCGCCGCCGAAGGCTTATTGCTGGCGCAACAGCAAATTCCCGATTTAATCTTGCTCGATCGCCACCTGCCTGACGCCACTGGCGCTAGTTTGCTGGTGCAATTAAGAATGGACGAAACCACACGGCATATCCCGGTGATTGCTCTATCGGGAGACGCTTTGGCCGAAGATATTCATCAAGCCATCCAACTCGGATTTGATGCTTATTTGACCAAGCCACTGGATATTGCCAAAGCGCTCCCGATTATCGACAATGCACTCGGCTATATCCATAAGGGTATATAGCGCTAGTCAGCGTATTAATTAAACTTCAATCAAATACCCCGTGCTGAGCCAAAGCCCACAACACATGCTCACGCACCATTTCATGGTCAATATCGCGCCGAGCTTGTAAAGCGGTGACGACTTCAGGCGTGGTGCTAGCATTGCCTAAGCCCACCGCCAAATTTCTCAGCCACGCCCAATAGCCAATTCGGTAAATCGGGCTCCCCGCCATTTTTTGTTGAAAGTCGGTTTCAGACCATGAAAACAACGTTAATAAACTGACATCATCTAAACCATGGCGAATCACAAAATCAGTTTCAGGGCTGGTTTTGGCAAAACGATTCCACGGACAAACCAATTGGCAATCATCGCAACCATACACTCGGTTGCCAATTTGCGCGCGAAACTCGATTGGAATCGCGCCTTTTAATTCGATGGTTAAGTACGAAATACACCGCCGGGCATCCACGATATACGGCGCCACAATCGCCTGCGTAGGGCAGGCGTCGATGCATGCAGTGCATTGACCGCAATGCTCTTTGGGCAGCGGTGGGTCAGCAGGCAAGGCCACATCTAAAAACAGTTCGCCAATAAAAAAGAACGAACCATATTGCCGATTAATTAATAAACTATGTTTGCCGCGCCAACCATTGCCCGCTTGTTTGGCTAATTCAACTTCAAGGACTGGGGCCGAATCAACAAACACCCGATACCCCATTGGGCCAACTAAATCGGTAATTTTTTCGGCCAATTCTTGCAGACGATTACGCAAAACTTTGTGATAATCACGCCCTAAGGCGTAACGCGAGATATACGCCCTATTGGTATCGGCCAAGACTTCTTCTGGGTCAACGCCACCAGAAAGATACGGCATAAAAACGGTAATCACCGATAAAGTGCCCGGCACTAATTCGGCGGCTCTGGCGCGCTTTAAGCCATGCCTTGCCATATAATCCATTTCGCCGTGATACCCTGCGGCCAACCATTGGCTTAAACCCGCTTCGGCATGGCTTAAATCAATATTGGCAATAGCGGCAGCGGCAAAGCCAAGCTTGTGCGCCCAATCTTTAATTGATTGCGCAATAACCTGTTCATTGAGTGGTAAATGTATAAATTCAGTCATATTGCAAATGATACCGCGTTCAGCGCTTTTTTAAACGATGAAGCCGCTACGCTGGATTTTGGCCGCCAAATTGCGCAGGTATTACACGCTGGCATGGTGGTGTTTTTAGAAGGCAATTTGGGGGCAGGAAAAACCACGCTAACGCGCGGTATTTTACGTGGAGCGGGTTTTACAGGGCGAGTTAAAAGCCCAACCTATACCTTAGTAGAACCTTACCCTTTGCTTGGACTTAAAGCCGATTCTAAATTATACTTTTATCACTTTGATTTATATCGATTTAATGATCCAAGCGAATGGGAAGACGCCGGCTTTAGGGATTACTTTAATGCCGAATCAGTGTGCTTAATTGAATGGGCCGATAAAGCCAGCGGACAACTCCCCACACCCGATTGGATTATTCAATTAATACCCGAAGGCGAAGGCCGAAAAATTTTATTGTTCGCTACCAGTGAGTTAGGCCAAACATGCCAGAACGCTTTGACCTTAGCAGTCCAATCAGCGCAATGAATTGCGAATTAAATTTAAATCGCCGCGACGTATTGCGGGCCGCGGCCGCGACGTTGATTTTATCGGTAAGCCCAGTCAGTCTTGCTGGTACTGCCAGCGTTGTTGCGGTTCGCGTTTGGCCCTCGGCGGCGTATACCCGCGTCACGATTGAATCGTCTGAACCGCTCCCCTTTAATCAATTTATGATTAAAGACCCAGATCGCCTGGTCATTGACCTGCACGGTATTGATTTAAACAATGAATTACAAAGTTTGGCCGGTAAGGTCGGCGGCGATGATCCGTATATCAAATTACTGCGCGCTGCGCGCAATAAACCCGGCACAGTGCGCTTGGTTTTAGACTTAAAAACTCAAGTCAGCCCGCAAGTGTTTACCCTCGCGCCATTTTCAGAATACAAGCATCGTTTGGTGATTGATCTTTATCCGACCGAGCAAAACGATCCATTACTGGCCTTACTCAACGACAATCCAAGCGCCGCTGCGGCCAGCGCGATGCAGGCCAAGCCGGTTGAGCCCAAAGTGGCCGAAGCCGCCAAGCCCGTTGAACCTAGCAAAGCCAATGACAACACGGTCGATCGCAATAAGCTAAAAGTAGATCGTTTAATTACCGTAGTGCTCGATCCTGGCCATGGTGGTGAAGATCCGGGCGCGGTAGGCCCATCTGGCACGCATGAAAAAGTCGTCGTTTTGCAAATTGCCAAAAAACTCAAAGCGCTACTCGAAAACGAAGCCAATGTGCGCGTTGTGCTCACGCGCGATGGTGATTATTTTGTGCCGCTGGGTGTGCGCGTTAAAAAGGCGCGCGCGGTCAATGCCGATTTATTTGTCTCCATTCACGCCGATGCCTTTGTGCGCCCTAGTGCCAATGGCTCATCGGTTTTTGCCCTATCCGAAGGTGGCGCGACCAGCAGCCAAGCGCGCTGGTTGGCACAAACGCAAAATGATGCCGATTTAATTGGTGGGATTAAAATCAAAACTGAAAATCCGTATTTGGCACGTACTTTAATGGATTTAACGACGACAGCAACGATTAACGACAGCATGAAGCTGGGCAAAGCCATGCTCGGTGAGATTGGTACGATCAATCGCTTACATAAACCGAGCGTTGAACAAGCCAATTTTGCGGTGCTTAAAGCGCCAGATATTCCATCGATTTTGGTTGAAACTGCGTTTATTTCAAATCCAGATGAAGAACAAAAACTCATTTCTGATACGTATCAAGACAAAATGGCTCAAGCCTTACACAAAGGCATTAAACGCTATTTTGCTAAAAACCCACCGCTCGCTAAAACTCGCATCGCACAAAACTAATCACATGCTTATAAGTGCATCTCCAATGCATGATTAACGGCAGCGATCAACTTAGCGGCAGTAAATGGCTTAACCAAAAACCCCGACGCGCCCATGGTGAGGGATGTTCTTACTCTTTCCGCGGTGGGCTCGGCGGTGACCATAATGACTTTCGGTGCTGGCTCTAGCTTTAAAATTTGCCCGAGTAAATCAATGCCGTTTGACTCGGGCAAATTAATATCCAGCAACACCAATTTAGGGTGTAAATCTAAGCAAAATCGAAACCCATCTTGCGCATGACTTGCTTCGCCAACGACTTCAAATTCAAGGCTACGCATCAAACTGGCCATTAGATTTCTTAAAATTCCATCATCATCAATGACCACACAGCTTGGTTTTTTGTGCATCAGCTACATTCCTCATCAGGCTGGCTGGTATACTTCTGCCTCTTTCGCTTTTACCACCATAGTTCAAATTCATGCCACGCATCCAAAGACTTTCTGATCACCTTGTCAATCAAATCGCCGCTGGCGAGGTGGTTGAGCGCCCTGCGTCGGCATTAAAAGAACTATTAGAAAACAGCATTGATGCCGGCAGCACAAGCTTGCAAATTGAACTGCAAGCCGGCGGCAGCAAGCTCATTAAAGTGATTGACGATGGCTGCGGCATCGCCAAAGACGATCTCGGTCTGGCTTTGCATCGCCATGCCACCAGCAAAATCAGCAGCATGGATGACTTAGCCAAGGTTGGTACTTTGGGTTTTCGCGGGGAAGGCTTGGCCTCGATTGCCTCCGTCTCTCGGCTGAGTTTAACCAGTCGCTTTACTGAAAACGATCAATTATCTGCCCATGCGTGGCGGGTTGAAGCCGATCATGGTCATCTACTAGAACCCGAGCCCGCCGCTTTAGCCTGCGGCACCACCATCGAAGTACACGAGCTGTATACGCAAGTGCCGGCACGGAAAAAATTCTTAAAATCCGACAGCACCGAATACGCTCACTGCCTGAGCATGGTTGAGCGCTTGGCACTGGCTAATCCGCAAATTCAAATCACCTTGTTGCATAACGGCAAAGCGCAGCAGCGCTGGCTGGCGGGTGATTTAGCCAAACGCGCCGCAGCGATTATCGGTGATGAGTTTGTGCAATCGGGGATTGTGGTTGACGAAGGTTTTGGTAGTTTGCGACTGCATGGCATCACCGGCTCCCCCACACTAGGAAAAACCAGCCGCGAAGCACAATACTTTTTTGTGAATGGGCGCTTTGTTCGCGACAAAGTGGTCATGCATGCGCTTAAAGAAGCCTACCGCGATGTACTACACCACAATCTGCACGCGTCATTTTGCCTGTTTTTAGAGCTCGATCCCGAAGGCGTGGATGTCAACGTCCACCCCACCAAAATTGAAGTGCGCTTTCGCGAAAGCCAAGCCATCTATCGCTTTTTGCTGACCAGCTTATCTAAAGCCCTCGCCCAAACAAAAGCCGGTAAGCAACCAGAGGGTATAGACACCGAGACTGGAGAAATAAAAACCCCAGTAGCAATACCCCAAGAAAACAACTACAAACCGCAAGATTACGCCAAAATGGCGTATCGCCAACAATCGATACCGCTCGCTCCGATTGCAGGTGAAGGGCTGCAAGTTTACGAAACCATGTTTGCCGATTTGCGCCAAAGTGCCGCTAGTGCCGCCAGCGTCGATGCTTCACCCGCTTACCGTGCACCGATTGATCCTGCGCCAGTTATGCCAACAATCAGCAGCACACCCGAGCCAGAGCACCGCCCGAAGATCGGCGGCGCTAGCATTGATCAGCCTGCGCCATGGCTTGCAACACCGCGCACCAAGCTACCACCGAGTGAGGAAAATGGCGCGCCGCCATTGGGTTTTGCGCTCGGCCAATTGCACGGCGTTTATATTTTGAGCCAAACCAACGAAGGCCTGATCGTCGTCGATATGCACGCTGCGCATGAACGCGTAGTGTATGAAAAACTCAAAACGGCACTCGACTTAGCCAATATGCCGATGCAGCCTTTGCTCATACCGCATGTATTTAACGCCGACAAATTTGACATCGCCACCGTCGAAGACTTTGGTGAACACCTTGCCGATTTAGGACTGGAAATCTCAGTCACCTCGCCCACACAGCTCTCAGTTCGCGCCGTGCCGATGTTGTTACAAAACAGCAATCCGGTTGAATTAGCCCAAGCCATGCTGCGCGATATTCGCCAAGTGGGCGTCTCGCAAGTGCTATCAGGTCGTCGTAACGAGCTATTGGCCACCATGGCCTGCCACGGCGCGGTGCGCGCCAACCGTCAGCTCACGCTACCGGAAATGAACGCTTTATTGCGAGAAATGGAAGTCACCGAGCGATCCGGCCAATGCAATCACGGCCGACCGACGTGGTTTCGCCTCACCATGAATGACCTTGATAAAATGTTTATGCGGGGGCAGTAATGAATTTTGTGCTGCATCCGGTATGACCACGACGCAAAGCTGCAACTCCAAACTTAATCGATCTACTTTTGCCACGGCCCAATCATGAATCCACTTCCTCCTGCTATTTTCATCATGGGGCCTACGGCCAGCGGCAAAACGGCGACGGCCATGCGGCTCATCGAGCTGGGGCTGCCGGTTGAACTCATTTCAGTCGATTCGGCACTCGTGTTTAAAGACATGGATATTGGCAGCGCCAAACCCAGCAAAGCCGAACTTGTGGCGGCGCCGCACCATTTAATCGACATCATCGACCCGACTGAGGTCTATTCAGCCGCACAATTTAGGCTCGATGCCCGCGCCTTGATGGACGACATTATCGCGCGTGGCAAAGTGCCGGTGCTAGTTGGCGGCACTATGCTGTATTTCAACACCTTGCAACAAGGCATTCACGACCTACCCACGGCCGATGCCGAGCTGCGCGCCCAAATTCATTTAGACGCTCAAGCTATCGGCTGGGCTGCGATGCACCAACGATTAGCCGCATTAGACCCCATCACCGCGGCTCGGCTTGACCCCAATGACACACAAAGAATCGAGCGTGCGTTAGAAGTCTGCATTTTGTCGGGTAAAGCCATGTCGAGCATATTAGCCGAGCCCGCCAAAGAGATACTCCCCTACGATTTACTCAAAATTGCCTTAGTGCCAAGTGATCGTTCCGTGCTTCACCAACGGATTGCGCTGCGTTTTGATCAAATGCTCAATGATGGCTTATTGGCCGAAGTGCAAATGCTGCGCGCCAAATACCCGCTCAATCTGGATTTACCATCCATGCGCTGCGTCGGCTACCGACAAGCATGGAGTCATTTAGATGGTGAATATGATTTAGCCACCTGCCGCGAAAAAGGCATTGCCGCCACCCGCCAACTCGCCAAACGTCAACTCACGTGGTTACGTAGCATGGATGACTGCGACTTAATTGACTGCGTTAGAAATGATGCAGCAATAAAATCAATTGAATTAATAGAGAAAAAATTACAAATAAATAAAAAAATGTAAAAAACAATAAATTATAAAACCCTTAAATAAGGAATTAATTAATTACCACTTATCCATAAAATTAACATTCATTCTTGCTTTGTAACGCACATCAATTTAAAACTAGTGCTAATGCATTATCTCAATCGCTTGATTTGAGATTTGCCCACTTTAAACTGCGTACGGAGCATGTTATGAAACATCTTAAAAAACTTGCAATTATTGCCGCCCTACTAAGCACTTCGTCTTTTGCGCAGATCTCCGCAAGTGGGCGAATTATCGACGGCACCACATTTAGCACCAATAATGCATTCCAATTTTTTAATGATTCCACCGCTGGCGAATACATCACCTCATTAACTTGGGACTTAACACCCATTGGCGGTTTTTTTGATACCACCGGAGCGAACCCAGGCAATAGCTATTCAGGCTTAGTGATTAACACTTCAACTGGCGGTGTTTCAGCCACCGCCCCCAGCAATGCTGCGTTAGATGGCAAGCGAACCGTGACTTTTGGTTTTACGGATAATACATTCGCTGCCGGGAAAAAATTCATTTTTGGTGTTGATACTGACTTATCTAGCTGCATTGATTGCAACGGCATTAATGGCGCGGGTTTTATTGGCGCCACAGTATCAGCAAAATTCTCTGACGGACAAACTCGTTATGGCACTTACACCGGCACTAACCTAAAAGGATTTGGCTCAGAGGTAAGTATCACTCAACCTGTGCCAGAACCAGAAACCTATGCGCTAATGGGGCTTGGCTTGGTCGGTTTACTCGCTGCTCGCCATCGCAAATCACGGCATATGAAGTAATTCAAGTTTTCGGGCAATAAAAAACGGCATTCATGCCGTTTTTTATTGCCCGCAGCCAGATATTTACAAATCCTTTCTAGCTGCTGAATAAATAAATTATTTACTCACTTAAAATCCCAAATTTCCTCGAACGAAAACAAATAAGCAAATCATTAAATTCAGCTTCAGTGCACGATTAGCAATAAATTCAATTTCAATTTTTATTTGATTTATCCCGAATAAATATCTGATATTCCCTTCACTATCATCTTGCAGCACTAACACCCTAAAGCAAATATGACAGCGAGCGCCCATCTCACCCTAGATGGCATACCGTCGCATAAATGACAACACCAACGCGTTTCAAACAGTTGTTTTTATTTCTCCTTTACCGATCTCTGGCACAATCTTTGTACACAAAAAACGCAAGTACGCCACGCAACCCGGCCCGCTAATTTGGCGCAAATGCGCCCCTTATCCAAGAGTCATCGCATGCCAAATTTACACTTAGAGATCAAAGGCCCAATTGCCTACGTTGCACTCAATCGCCCAGAAAAACGCAATGCAATGTCGTTTTCGCTACTAATGGATTTAATTGAAACCGCCAAACAATTAAAGAAAAACAAGCAAATTCGCTGCGTTATCCTTCTAGGGCAAGGAGAGTCTTTTAGCGCGGGCATCGATTTGAACGACTTAAATCAAGCTAAAAATCGCTGGTTTGCAATGTGGCAACTGATTAAGCCGGGGCAAAGCGTGTTTCAAAAAGCATTTTTAATTTGGCAAACGCTGCCATTTCCGGTGATCGCCGTTTTGCATGGTCATTGTTTTGGTGCCGGTATGCAGCTCGCTTTAGCGGCTGACTTTCGAATTGCCGCGCCAGATTGTCAACTATCCATTATGGAAAGTCGCTGGGGGCTGGTGCCCGATATGGGTATTACACAAACGCTGCGCGGATTAATCGCCAGTGATGTCGCCAAAGAACTCACCTTTACTGGGCGCATTTTGAGTGGCATCGAAGCCAAAGCGCTGGGATTAATTAGCGCAGTCGATGAAACGCCGTTAATTGCGGCCACTGCAATGGCAGAGCGTTTTTGTCAAAAATCGCCCGACGCTTTGCACGCCGGCAAGCAAGTACTCAATGCCATGCACCTCAAGCCAAGCAAAGCCTTACGTCTCGAGAAAATCTGGCAGCTTAAATTACTACTGGGGAGAAATAGTCGCTTAGCGCGTAAAGCCAGCAAAGACCTCACGGTTCAGTTTGCCCCGCGCCAGTACGATTAACTGTCCTTCTCTACGCCAGTACGATTGTGATTGCGTATCGCGGTACTTAAAGCGCATCTGCAAAAAAAAACAGCAACCTCAAAAAATATTTTTTTCAGACGTAAAAAAACCACTTCTTAGCGAAGTGGTTTTTTGCATTTAAACCGGCAAGCTCAGCGCCGCTTATGCACCCAACGCTTTTAGCGTTTGCTCACGCACCACATCAACCGCTTGCGTGCCATCGATTTTGATGTATTTCGGCGCATTGCCATGGCCAGAAGCCGCCAATTTACCGTAAAAATCAACCAAGACTTCGGTTTGCTCGTGATAAACGCCCAAACGCTTTAAGACCACGTCTTCTTTATCGTCATCACGCTGCACCAAAGGCTCGCCCGTTTCATCATCAATGCCTTCCACTTTTGGTGGATTGTATTTGATGTGGAAAGTACGGCCCGAAGCCACGTGCACACGGCGGCCGGCCATACGATCAACGATGTTGGCATCTGGCACGTCGATTTCAACGACGTAATCAATATCAACACCCGCCGCGATCATCGCCTCAGCTTGTGGAATCGTGCGTGGAAAGCCATCAAACAAGAAACCATTGGCGCAATCGGCTTGTGCAATACGCTCTTTAACCAGACCAATAATAATGTCATCGCGCACCAAACCGCCGGCATCCATAATGGCTTTTGCTTCTAGCCCTAAGGGCGTGCCTGCTTTAACCGCAGCGCGCAGCATGTCGCCAGTCGAGATTTGTGGAATGCCAAATTGTTCGCGGATAAAGTTCGCCTGTGTCCCTTTACCAGCGCCTGGCGCGCCCAAAAGAATTAATCGCATGGTGTTTTCCTAGTGGTTTGAAAGTACGAATACTCAGTAGTGCTCAACGCAAATAGAATATTTCTTATATTTAAAACAAGGTATTAAAAAACAAAGCCAGCGCAGCAATCAGCATGGTCATCAAAGTGAGCACCATCCCAGCAACACGGAATTTAAGCTTCTCTTTAAGCTGACTAATCGCATAAGCATGCAAGATTCGGCCTAATAATAAAGCCAAACCCAAGCCTTGTAATAATAAATGCGCCGCATTTTGCATTTCGAGTAAAAACAACAACAGCAAGCAAAACGGCACGTACTCGGCAAAATTAGCATGCGCCCGAATGGCCCGATTTAACTCGGGTTGTTGTTGATCCCCCAAAGCGGCGCTAAATTTACGCCGCAGCTTAATCACGCGAAAGGTCAAATACAAATAGAGCAGGCACAGCAATGCGGCGTAGAAAGCTACAATTTGCATATCAACCTCGCTGATTAGCCCTGCTGGGCAACGATTGCGCGCACTCGCGCTAGATCTTCAGGGGTATCAACCCCAGCGGCAGGCGCGCTACTGGCAATATGCACGCCAATAGCAAAGCCATGCCACAGCACGCGCAATTGCTCTAGCGCCTCAACTTGCTCGAGCGGTGACACGGCTAAATCACGGTACTGGCGTAAAAAGCCCGCTCTATAGGCGTATAGGCCGATATGTCTTTGCGCGCCTAGATTAGCGGGCAATACCCAGTCGGCATCTTCATTGTCAGCAGCAAAAGCATCGCGGTGCCACGGCATCGGCGCGCGGCTAAAAAACAGCGCTTTTTGCTGTGCATCGCAGACCACTTTCACCGCATTGGGATTAAAAAATTCTTCCGCATCAGTAATCGGGTGGCTGGCCGTCGCCATCGCCCAACTTGGATTAGCGCTCAGCGCTGCGGCTACGGCATTGATGAGTTCTGGATCAATCAAAGGCTCATCGCCTTGCACGTTGACCACAATGGCGTCATCAGGCAGTTCCAAACGATCCACCGCTTCGGCCAATCGATCGGTACCAGACGCATGATCAGCTCGCGTTAACAACGAGGCGTAGCCCGCCGAGGTCACTGCGTCTTGAATCGGCATCGCGTCGGCAGCCACCACCACCATAGAGGCATTTGAGCGCAAAGCTTGCTCAACCACCCGCACCACCATCGGTTTGCCACCAATGTCGGCCAAAGGCTTATTGGGCAAGCGCGTTGAATTAAGTCGCGCCGGAATAATCGCCACAAAGCTCATTATTCAAACTCTTCTGGGCTAAGTTCGCGTGCTTCGCTCACCAGCATCACCGGGATGCCATCTTTAATTGGGAATGCCAAACGATCTGCTTTGGAGATCAACTCTTGCTTGGCCTTATCGTAAATCAAAGGGCCTTTTGAAACTGGGCTCACTAGAATTTCCAGTAGCTTAGCGTCCATTTTGATACTCCGTAATTGCAGATAAAGTAGCTTGCAGCCAGTCCGCCAGATTCGGTTCAATCTGCGCTGTCACTGGCAAGACCCAGATTCTATCACCGTCTGCCATTAAATTTAAGGCAGCGAGCTTCACCGCGTCCTTTTCCGTAACGATCATCGCGCCGCTAGCGGGCAAATCGGCAGCGCAAAAAGCATGATGATCGGGCATTGCTTGCTCAATAAACTGGTAATTCAAACCGCGTAGCGTGGCAAAAAAACGCGCAGGATTGCCCATCCCCACCATCGCCGTCAGCGATTCACCGGCAAAATCTACCGCATGGCGCTTTATTTCTGGGTGGTGTAATTGATAGCAAGCACTTGCCGCCAATTGCATCACAAACTGCGGCGGGTATGGCTTGCCAAGCAAGTCTAAATCTGGCTTACCATTCAATACCACCGCCGAAACTTGCCCTAAGCGGCCACGCGGCTCGCGTAGCGGCCCAGCCGGCAAACGTAAACCATTACCTAAACCGCGCGCGGCATCAATCACACACAACTCAATATCGCGCGCCAAAGCATAATGCTGCAAACCATCGTCACACAAAAGCACATTCACCGCCGGATGTGCCGCCAGCAACGCCTGCCCCGCACTTGCGCGCTGCCTTGCGACAAACACCGGCACCTGAGTTGCCCGCGCCAATAGCAGCGGCTCATCGCCCACCACCGCCGGATCGCTATCAACCGTCACCGCCAGCGGCGTATGGCGATCATCGCCGCTGCGGGCATAGCCGCGAGAAATAATCCCGACTTGCCAACCTAGCTGCGTTAATTGCTGCGCCAAATAAATCGTCAACGGCGTTTTACCCGTGCCGCCAACAGTGATATTGCCCACCACCACCACCGGCACCGGCAAACGCGTTGATGGTTTGATTTTGAGTTGAAACAGCAGCGCATTGAGCTTAGCGAGTAGCGCAAACAGCATGGAAAGCGGCCACAGTAAAATCGCCCAAATCGTTAAGCGGCCATACCAAATTCGGTTGAGAAAGGATTCAATATTCATAAACACATCATCGTAGGGCGGGTTAGCCTTTAGGCGTAACCCGCCAATTGGATTCAGACAGAACAACAGCGGATCAGCGCATCAACGTCGATTATAAAACCAAGCCACGCAACACGGCGTGAGTCACGCGACGCAGCCTTGTGGGGGAAGGCTGGGATGGGTGCGTTGCGCTACACGCCGTCGTATCACCCTCACCCTAACCCTCTCCCATCAAGGGAGAGGGAATGCTGCGATGCTATAACCAGCATCAACACACAAGCAGAACATCACAAAAAAAACAGACGTATTGCCCGCTAAGCCTTGTCAAACATGCGCCACAAGCAAATACATCACCCACGTAGGGCGGGTTAGCCGAAGGCGTAACCCGCCAATTCAGCAATCAAAGGGGTCAGACTCGATTGATTCCACGGAAAACTAGAAATCAATCGAGTCTGACCCCTTTGATTTTATAAATTTCAAGCTCTTCCATTCCATCACATTCAGTTAAATCACGGGGAGAGACACCCGCATTGTTTTTAGCATCGAGAGATGCCCCAGCCTCAAGAAACACGCGGTACGATTCATTCCCATCTTTCGTATAATTAAAAATTGCATTGAATAACGGCGTATTGCCATATTTATTAATTGCATCAACTTCTGCCCCCTCAGCAATTAAAAAATGAGCAATAGCTGAATGCCCATTTTGCGCAACATAATGCAGCGCAGTCCAGCCGTCGTCATCCATAGCATTAATCGCAGCACCCGACTTAATAAGATATTTCACTAACTCCTCAAAACCAAGAGTCGCAGCTCTAATTAACGGAGTGCAGCCAGCTCGGTCAAGTACTTCAATATTTTCACCTGCGTCAATCGCTTCAACTAGCATGGGCAAATCATCGCATTCAACAGCACGCAATAATGGGCTACTAAAAATATCAAATCGGTTTTTCTTTTTCATTATTTCAACTCGTATTTGTGCGATTGGTTTAAAACAGGATCTTAAAATCAAAGGTAAAATCAAAGGGACAGACTCGATTGATTTGGTAAACAAAATCAAACTCCGGCTTAAATTTATCTCTATCCATTAACGCACCATTGATTGACTGCTATTGCACTACGCTCTAAATAATCCCGAAACGAAAAAGAAAACGGCGCATAAGCGCCGTTTTCAAATATCAATCCAATCACTTCTGCCCACTAGTCTGCGTGGCAAACGTCAGCTTGCCGTAGCCGGCGACCCTTGCCGCTTCCATCACGTTGACGACGTTTTGGTGGCTAGTTTGCGCGTCGGCGTTGATGACGATCATCGGCTCGGCGTTGCTGCCCGCAGCGCGGCGTAGTTGTACCGCGAAATCGTCGGGGCTATTAAATTGGGCGGGTTGGCCGTTAATCATTAACTGCCCATTACCCGAAATGCCCACTTGAATCGATTGCGGTTGTTCTTCTTGCTTCACGGCATCGGCCGTAGGCAGGTTGATTTTCAGCTCGGCAAACTTGGAATACGTGGTCGTTGCCATCAAGAAAATCAAAATCACCAACAGCACGTCGATCAAGGGAATAAAGTTGATTTCCGGATCGATGCGGCCACGACGGCCTTTATTGAATTTCATGTTTTATACCGCCTGCAAAGAGCGTTTTTTAAAGTAGCGAGCGCCCGTTTCGAGTGGGCGCTAAGAGCGCAGGAACTGATGCACACACAGTATGCCAATTCACCCTAACAATGCTCAAAACGGAGCGAGAAGTCCAAAGACAAGGCAAAAAGCGACGAAAAACCGGAGTTTACATAGGTAAATGAGGATTTTGAGTCGCTTTTTCGCCGCGTAGCAAGTGCATAGCTAGCCGTATTTGGGCTTCGCAGCCCGTTTTTTTATTGGTGGCGTTCGCCGTGGACAATTTCAACCAGCTTAATCGCTTGCTGCTCCATCTCAACAATAAAGTCATCGACCTTGCTGGCAAAATAGCGATAAAACATCAACGCTGGCACCGCAACGATAATCCCGAAAGCGGTGTTATACAGCGCAATCGAAATCCCGTGCGCCAAAGCGGCTGGATTACCGGCGCCACTTGGGGCTTGCGAACCAAAAATCTCAATCATCCCGATCACGGTACCAAACAAACCCAATAGTGGCGTCACCGCGGCCAGCGTACCTAAAGTCGACAAATAGCGATTTAAGTCATGAGCAACGGCGCTGCCGGTTTCTTCGATTGATTCTTTCATGATTTCGCGCGAGCTTTTTACGTTTTTCAAGCCCGCCGCCAACACCTTGCCCAAGGGGCTAGACGCTGACAATTTATTCAAACTTTCTGCCGTCACGCCTTGGCTACGATACTCTTGTACCACTTTGGCCAAAGTACCTTGCGGCAACACCAATGTTTTACGTAAGGACAGCAAACGCTCAATAATAATGGTCACCGTTGCAATAGAAGCAGCGATAATCAGCCAGATGGGCCAGCCTGCGGCCTCGATGATAGCGAGCATAATAAAAACCTTGATTAGACGAATGGCAAAAACCGCGTAACTTTAGCCCGAATACGGTGTAAGGGGAAGGGTTAGCGCTGAAGATTTAAATAAGATTCACACTGCGCGCAAACGAAATGCGATTCCAAGGTCAATATTTGCGATTTTCCCAGCCGTGCTGCACGCTTCGTGCCTTGCCTCAGGCCAAAAACCGCACACAAACGCGATCCGCAAACCAAACATCAAAAACCCTAGCATCGTCAAAAATTAAGCCCCAAAAAAACGCGTAAAAAACCTCACTCACAAATTGCAAGCCCCTTCGATGTAAATGCTCAATACAGCCTTTAGCGCCAGATTGCTTTAGAATTGTCTATTAAACACGTCTGTAATCCATCGTTCCCGTACACACTTAAGCCAGTATCGCCGGTGCGTTAGGGTGGAGCACGACGCAAGAAATAGTCGATTAACGACTTATTTTATTTTTAGTTTTTATTTTGAGAACCCCATGAATCAAGCGCCCTCTCCCGCCGAGTCTACGAGTCTACTCGAGCGTTTTTTTAAACTACAGCGCCATGGCTCTGATGCCAAAACCGAGTTCATCGCTGGGGTCACTACCTTTTTGACGATGGTGTACATCATCTTTGTCAATCCACAAATCTTGTCCAATGCCGGCATGGATCCACAAGCCGTTTTTGTTGCCACTTGCGTGGTGACAGGGCTGAGCTGCATTTTAATGGGGGCCGTTGCCAACCTACCCATTGCCATTGCACCAGCGATGGGGCTGAATGCCTTTTTTGCTTTTGTGGTCGTCACTGGCATGGGCTATTCGTGGCAAATCGGTATGGGTACGATTTTCTGGGGCGCGCTGGGCATGCTGATCCTAACGCTATTGCGTGTGCGTTACTGGCTGGTGGTCAACATTCCACATAGCTTGCGCGTCGGGATTACCGCCGGGATTGGTTTATTGATTGCGTTGATTGGCTTACAAAACACCGGCATTGTGGTGGCTAATCCAGCAACAATGGTCGCCGTGGGTAATTTAGCGTCGATCCCTTGTATTTTGGGCGCTTTGGGCTTTTTTATTATTTGCATTTGCGCGCAAAAAGGCATTCATTCAGCGGTATTACTTTCAATCGCCGTGACCACCCTACTCGGGTTTTTATTGGGTGATGTGAGCTTTAAAGGCGTCGTAGCGTTACCACCGAGCATGTCTCCGGTATTGGGCCAGCTCGACTTAATGGGCTCACTCGACATTGCTTTGGCGGGGGTGATTTTTTCATTCTTGCTGGTGAATTTGTTTGACTCATCAGGCACCTTAATTGGTGTGACGACACGCGCCAAAATGATCGATGATCAAGGCCGTTTCCCACGCATGAAGCAAGCGATGGTGGTGGATAGCTTAAGCTCAATCAGCGGCGCGGTGCTCGGCACTTCGGCCACATCGGCGTATATCGAAAGCACCTCGGGCGTTGCTGTCGGCGGGCGTACCGGCTTAACTGCGATTGTGGTTGGGGTGTTATTTTTGCTGGCGGTGTTTTTCTCGCCGCTGGCCGCCATGGTGCCAGGCTATGCCGCTGCGGGTGCAATGATTTTTGTCGGTGTGTTGATGTGCTCTGAACTGGCCAAAGTCAATTGGGAAGACCTCACCGAAGCCGTTCCGTCTTTTATTGCGGCCGTGATGATGCCGTTTACGTTTTCGATTACCGAGGGCGTAGCGATGGGCTTTATTGCCTATTGCGTGATGAAAACCGGCACTGGCCGTTGGCGTGAAATCCACCCTTGCTCATGGATTGTGGCGGGTTTATTTGCGCTTAAGTTTTTCTGGGTCGACGCACACTAAAGCGTTGTGATCGCCCTTAGCGCTGATCACACTTTAAAAAAAGCCTTACCCCGAGTCCATCGGGATAAGGCTTTTTTTTTGCTTGTGTCTCTGCGCTAGCCGATTTTTGTGGGGCTACGTTCAAGCGAGCGCACACCTTAAATCGTCGGCTAAAGCCGACCCGACAACATGGTTTTCTGAACGAAAAACATCAGCAAACAGTTTAACCTTTTGCCACCGCCTGCGCGCTCGGCATATTTTCACGCGGAATAATCGCCCCCGGGTGCTGAATCACAATCCCAGCCAAACGATGCGCCTGCATCGCTGCCGCTGAATAATCCATACCTTGCAAACGCGCGGCTAAATAGCCCGCAGCAAATGAGTCCCCTGCCGCCGTGGTATCCACCACTTTAGTGACGGGCTCGGCCGAGATTTCAATTTGCATTTGTGCAGTGGCGACAATACACGCGCTACCACCGCGTTTAATCACCACCTCAGTTACGCCGCACGCTTGAGCTCGCGCAATCACCGCTGCGACCGATTCTTCGCCATACAGCGCCACTTCATCGTCTAGCGTTAGCAAGGCAATATCGGCCAATTGCAAAATAGCGCGGTAATTGGCTTGCGCCACTTCGCGGCTTTCCCACAAACGCTGGCGGTAGTTATTATCAAACACAATCTGGCTGCCGGCGGCCTTGGCTTTTTGCAGCTCAGCCAATAACACCACGCGATCAGCGGCGCTTAAAATCGCCAGACTAATCCCTGACAAATAAATCATCCGGCACTCTGCCAAACCAGCCAACACGCTAGGTGCCGCTGGATGCTGCAGCCAATATTTGGCAGCCGAATCGCTGCGCCAGTAATGAAAATGCCGCTCGCCACTGTCTTCGGTTTCAATCAAATACATACCGGGCAAGCGGCATTGATCTTGCAGCACCCAATCGGTACAAATTTGCTCGCCTTGCCAAGCTTGCATCATTTCATGACTAAAGCCATCCACGCCTAAAGCAGTTACATATCGTACTTCAAACGCGGCATCGAGCTGACGCGCCAAATAAATCGCCGTATTCAGCGTATCGCCACCAAAGCGATAATTTAAATGCGCGGGCTCGCGGCGCAGTTCGATCATACATTCGCCGATTAAAGCGATACCTTGTGCTGTTTTATTCATAATGAGATCACTTCCATTCAAATCGACGGCACTACAAACACCGTCAAAACGCTACGTTAATCAAGCAAGCACTAGGGTCTGTTGACGTTTGGTTTGCGGATCGCGTTTGTGCTGCTTTTGGCCTGAAACAAGGAGAAAGACGCGTGGCATAGTCATTCTATGCAAGCGTTTTTCAACGCAGTGTCAGGCTGACTTGATTTAAAAAATCCGCAGCCAAACCCTAAGGTCTTGCTATAAATATAGGGGTGGGTATATCAATAGGCCTTTTATATTTAATGTTCCACATCAATATACCCAAGATAACTGCATTCAATTTTAGTGTAAATGCGCTACCACACTCGTCGGCCTAAAACTGAAAACAGCCAAACCAGCAACACGTTTTCTACACACCATCAAACCGGCAATTGAAAAGCAGCAGCGAGCTGGCCATTCACTCGTAGCGTACGCTTTTCGCCTTGTGGCAGGACCATATTTAACTGCGTCCACGCCGGTCGATAGTCGCCGGTCACCGTAATACGCACATCAATATATTGCGTGTCGCACCGCATTTGCCAATTCAGTTGCAGAGCATGGCCGTCTTGCCAAGCATGGCTTTCACCATCGTCGTCAAACACCACGCCCACACTGCAACCCATACCACGCAGCGGGAACAAGCGTAATTCGCGCTCAGTATCGAGCTTTGCGGCCACAAAAGCCTCACGCGCCGACATTGGCAACGCCGCACCCGCACGCACCAATAGCGGCAAACGCTCTAATGGTGCATCCAGCTCAATGGTTTGCGCGCCACCAAACCATTGGCCGGTATAAAAGCAATACCAACCTTGGCCATTGTCTGGCAAATACACCGAACGACGGCGCTGCCCCGCCTCCACCACGCTGGCAACTAACACATCGCGCCCGAGCATAAAGTCATCCGTCTCAGCAAACGTATTCGCATCGTGCTCGTGATCCAAGAAAGTCGGCCTCAGCATGGGCTCATCATCTTGGCACGCCTGCCAGAGCAAGGTGTAAAAATACGGCAATAAGCGATAACGCAGTGCAATCACATCGCGAATCATCGCGCTCACCGCCGGATACATCCACGGTTCATTCACCGTTTGGTCGTCATTCCACGAATGAATCGTAAAGCGCGGATGCATCACGCCATTTTGTACCCAACGAACAAACAGTTCCGGCTCAGGACGCAAACCAGAAAAACCGCCGACATCATGGCCCACATTAAATAAGCCCGACAAACTCATCCCCACACCCATGCGGATGTTGTAACGCAAAGTCTGCCAATTGGTTCGATTGTCGCCACTCCACGTTTGCACATAACGCTGCATCCCCGCGCAACCAGAACGAGAAATCAGATACGGCCTTTTGCTCGGCGCAAATCGTTGCTGTGCTTCAAACGAGGCGCGCATCATTAATAAAGGCATTAAGGGGCGAATCTGCTCAATCGTCATGGCCTGACCAAAGCCATGACAACGTGCGCCACGATCCCAAATTTCGTACTCGTTATTGTCGTTCCAAGTGGCATCAATCCCTTGCTCTAGCAATTGCGTGGTGACATTGTCTTGCCACCACGCAATCGTTGCTGGATTGGTAAAGTCCAAATGCGAGCCTTCATCATCCCAATACACCGACATTTCGGGCTGATCGAGCACTGAATCTTGAATAAACAAGCCTTGCGCGGTTAAGTCTTGATACTGCGGATGATCGTGTAATAAACACGGTTTGATATTGGCCGCCAGTTTCATTCCTGCGGCA
Source organism: Deefgea piscis (assembly GCF_013284055.1). Taxonomy (NCBI): domain Bacteria; kingdom Pseudomonadati; phylum Pseudomonadota; class Betaproteobacteria; order Neisseriales; family Chitinibacteraceae; genus Deefgea; species Deefgea piscis. The sequence goes on from NZ_CP054143.1 coordinate 3,247,438, forward strand.
TGAAAATCCGCACTCATTTGCTGTGGGTCGGGGATTTTGTCGCGATTCCAATTAAACACATACCGTTTGCCGCCAATCGAGGTATAGCCCGAAGACAATTGGAACGAATCGCACGGTATCGCATACTGCTGGCAACCGCTAATAAATTGCGACAATTGCTGCTGTGCATCAGGCGCATCAGTGTATTGCATGGTCGAGCCGCTATAACCCAAACTCCATTTGGGGCCAAACAGCGTTTTACCGGTTAAACGAACAAAGGCTTTAGTCACATCCAGCACTTGCGGCCCAAGCATCAGGTAATAATCTAAATCGCCCGCCTCGGCCTGATAGCGGCGATACGGCAAGTGATAATTATCCAGCTCATTGCCCAAATCAAACTGCGTGGTGCTCAAATTGTCATAAAACAAACCAAAGCTCACGCCTTCATGGCGAGTAATCGTCAACGGCAAGTGTTTATATAAGGGGTCGGTCGATGCCGCGTTATACCCCATGGCATCGAGATTACGCATTTCAAAGCGGCGACCTTTACGGTTTAAGTCCCCAGCTTTTTCACCCAAACCATAATAATCATCAGCAGCAAAACGGCGCTGATAATGCGCCACACCCGAGCCTTGTGGGCTGATTTGATACGCATGCTGGGCACGATCTTCGGCCAAATGCTGCCATTCTCCGGCCGCATCACAGTATTCCCACACCAAACGCAACGGCTGATCAATCGTCACGCGCAACTGCGAAGTACTTAAACACAAACTGGTATCAGACTGTGTCAATTGGAAAGCAGGCAGGCTAAAGCCATCCATACTCAACCGCGAGCGCCCAGCCCAAGGTACATCGCCAGTGGGGGCAATCGACCAAGTACGATTGAGTGCTAATTGACCATTTTTTTGAATTAAAACGCGAAATAATTTTTCTTCTAACACCGAAATACAAAATACGTGCTGCTGATCGACTAAAAGCTCAATACCCGAATCCAATTGCCGATGCAAAACCCAAGATTTTAATGCTTTCATTTTCATCACCTATTTGCAAAATAAGTTAATCGACCAATCTGCCGGCAATACCTGCCCTTGGCGCGATCAGATTGGCGCAAAAAACCATCAAAGCGTGTATTGAATTACTTCGGCGGTAGCCAGCCACACGCCGAAGTAGAGCGAAAATTGAATTATTCGTAACCGAACAAATTAGGAATAAACATTGAAATTTCAGGCACAAAAATCACCGCCAACAATGCCAAGACAATGGCACCGTATAAAGGCAATAAAGGCTTAATGACTTTTTCGATCGACACTTTAGCCACCGAGCAACCAATAAACAGCGAGCTCCCCACCGGTGGTGTGCAAATCCCTAAACACAGATTAAAAGTCATCATGACCCCGAAATGAATCGGATTCATGCCCAATTCAACCACGGCAATCGGGTAAAAAATCGGGGTAAAAATCAAAATCGCGGGGGTCATATCCATAAAGAAACCGACCACCAAAAACACCAAATTGATAATTAATAAAATGATGATTGGATTATCCGAGATCGCCAACAAACCATCGCTAATGGTCGCTGGAATATCAGTAAACACCATCGCATAACTCATCCCCATTGAAACGCCAATCAATAGCATCACAATCGAGGTCACCAAGGCCGATTCCAAAATAATGCTTGGCAAATCTTTAAGGCTTAAATCGCGATATAAGAAAGTCAGCACCAAGCAATACACCACGGCAATGGCCGAAGCTTCAGTCGGCGTGCAAAGGCCCGACAAAATACCGCCCATAATGATGATAATCAGCATTAACGATGGAATCGCGGCTTTGCCGTAAAAAATGAAGTCTTTTAATGTTGGTTTTTGCTCCGCCACATAACCGCGTTTTCTCGCGATTAAACCGGCAATCACCATCAAAGCACCGCCCCACAAAATACCTGGCAAATAACCGGCTAAAAAGAGCGCCGCAACTGATGTGCCACCAGACACCAAGGAATACACAATAAAGGTATTGGAAGGTGGAATCAGCAAGCCCACAGGGGCAGAAGCAATATTTACCGCCGCAGAAAACGCCGGATCATAACCTTCTTTTTTTTGTAGTGGCGCCATCACCCCACCGACCGCCGCTGCCGACGCAACGGCCGAGCCAGACAATGCACCAAACATCATATTGGCCAGCACATTGCAATGCAGTAAAGGACCAGGCAAACGGCCACCCAGCACTTTGGCAAAATTAATCAAGCGAATCGCCAAACCACCGCGATTCATAATATTGCCGGCCAGAATAAAAAATGGAATCGCTAATAAACCAAAGCTATCTAATCCCGACGCCATTTTTTGCGCCATGGTCATCAAACTCGACGTCAGCGGAATATCTGCAGCAAACACCAAAGTGGCAATCGACGATAAGCCAATGGCAAATGAAACGGGTAAACCCAAGAAAATCAAAACAAAAAACAAACCAAATAAAACCGACAGCGCAAACCAATCCATGATTATGCTCCTTGTAACTGTGGCGCTTTCAAGTCTTGAAGTAAATCATTCAAGCTATAAAAAGTGATGGCTAAACCATTGAGGGGAATCGCTAAATAGATAATCCACATCGGGATATGCATCGCACTAGACACTTGGCCTTGGGTATTAAGCATGGCCATATACCCGCCCATTACCATCACCGAAACAGAAAAAACAATCACTAAGCAATGAATCAATCGATCAGACCATACTTTGCGACGACCACTTAAACGACTGGTTAATAAGTCAATCGCCAAATGCCGTTTTTGTCCATGCGCCAAAGAAGCACCAAATAAACCCACCCAAATAAAAATAAACCGAGCGCCCTCATCAGTAAACGTACTGTTCACACCCATCCAACGTGCCAACACTTGCCAAATAATACAAATGAGTAGCATTGAAAACAAAAAAATAATCAATTTGGATAAAACAAAATCCAAGCAGCGTTTAATCAATTCCATAATATTATCCTTAACCACTTATAAATATATTTACAACTAACCGTACAACCTTATCTTGGCATTACCCGTCTCTGTATCGAGCTCATCGTAACGCGCACGTTTTTAGATAACCTTTGCACGATTTAATGACAAAACAATTTATCAAGAGATAATTAATTCTCGATACACAATCATCAACGATTTATGCGTTGCAATAATTGCGATAAAGCAAAGAATTAATCAGATTTTTAGATCGCCAAATGTAATTAATTACATCTAGCAATGGACGAAAAAAAAGCACAAATACTTAATCCATTCTTTAAAGTATTTGTGCTCTACCCCTAATTGACTTCGCTATTAAATTAACGACCTAAGGCACGGATTTTTTCAACTTGCTCATAAGTTGCAGGTTCTGTCACTTTGAGCTTATCAAAAATTGGTTTCACGGCTTCTTGGAATGGTTTTTTATCTACAGCCACCACACTCACGCCCATTTTTTTGGCCTTATCCAATTCAACCTTTTCGCTGGCAGTCCATAGTGTGCGCATTTTATTGGTTGATTCTTCAGCCGCTTGTAAAATGGCTTTTTTATTTGCATCCGATAATTTATTCCATACCTTAGTCGACATCACCAATACATCAGGCACCATGGTGTGTTCGTCTAAGCTATAAAATTTAGCCACTTCGCCATGACGATTTAATGTTAATGCGGTTGGATTATTTTCTGCGCCATCAACCACCCCTTGCTGTAATGAGGTATACAACTCACCAAACGACAATGGCGTTGGATTAGCCCCCATAACAGTCAGCATTTCAATCGCGGTTTTACTCGGCTGCACGCGGATTTTCATGCCTTTTAAATCAGCTGGCGATTTAATTGGCTTTTTAGCATAGAAACTGCGTGCGCCAGCATCGTAATAAGCAATCCCGATAAAGCCTTTGGATTCAGAAGACGCTAAAATATCTTTACCAATTGGGCTAAACAAGGTTTTGTAAAAGTGATTGCTATCATTAAAAATGTACGGGTAGTTAAATACACTGTATGGCTTATGGAATACTTCTAGCTCAGAGGCATTAGATTTAGCCAAAGCAATCGCACCATTTTGCACTTGCTCTAATGAATCTTTTTGATCACCCAATGAAGCATCTGGATAAATCCGAATCAGCACATCGCCTTTAGATAATACTTTGGCGCGTTCGGCAAAATACTGCATTGAGATATGAACTGGATGCTGAACACTTTGGTTATGGCTTAATTTCATTCTCACCGCCGACATCGCTGGCGTAGAAACAAAACCCAAAATTACAGCAGAGGCGATCATTTTACTTAATAATGTTTTTTTCATGATTGAATTACACCCTTAATTAAAGAATACCATTCCAACTATCTAAACAACTCAAACCCTAAATAAGCAATCGACCATGCATTGACTATGCCGCAGCGATATAACGCAGGCGATTGATTACTTTTTATAAAGAGAAATATTTTTTGGCGTTGTCATAACACACACCACGAATAATTTGGCTTAATGCCGCTTCGTCGTGCGGATATTCACCAGATTCCACCCACGCGCCGACTTGGCGGCACAATAAACGGCGGAAATAATCATGCCGTGGGTAGGAAGCAAAACTACGCGAATCGGTCACCATACCAACAAATGCACCAAACACCCCGTGATTGGCCAAGGTAATAAATTGCTGCAAATTGCCTTCTTTATGATCGTTAAACCACCAAGCGGGGCCAAATTGCACTTTGCCGGCAATCGAGCCATCTTGATAACAACCCATTAAAGTTGATAGCACTTCATTTAAATTCGGATTTAAACAAAACAGCATGGTTTTAGGCAGGCATTGCTGGGCATCGAGCGTATCGAGTAAATGTGCCAAACCCAATGAAACATCCATACCAGAAATCGCGTCATAACCGGTATCGGCACCAAGTCGAATGAGTTGGCGTTGGTTATTATTGCGCTGCGCGCCAATGTGTAAACACATCGTCCATTGGTGGGCGGCATAATGCGGTGCCAATTGCGACAATATGGCAAATAGATATTGCGATTGCGCTGCTGGCGATAGCAATTGCCCAGCCAAGCGCTGCTGGAAAACAACTTCTAATTCAGCATCACTCATAGTTTGAGGCGGCAAAGCTAAATCAACGGCATGATCACTAATACGCGCGCCTTGCAAATGGAAAAACTCGATGCGCTGCGCTAGAGCCAAAATTAATTGCTTAAACGATTGAATCTCAACACCGCTGCATTGGCTCAGTTTGGCCAAATAATCGATAAATCCAGCGTCATTAATGCGCATGGCTTTATCCGGGCGAAATGCCGGCAATACTCGAGTCGTTAAAGACGAATTGGCAATGCGTTGATGGTCAAGCAAATCATCCGCCGGATCATCGGTGGTACAGGCGATTTCAACATTGGCCTGTTTAAGCATCGACCAGCTATCCATCTGGGCTAACTTAGCGTTAATGTCGGACCAGAGTTGCGGTGCGTTTTTGGCATTAATTATGGTATCAATGCCAAAAATGCGGCGTAGTTCTAAATGCGACCAGTGATAAATTGGATTGCCAATCGCTTGCGGTAAGGCAGAACAAAAGGCATTAAATTTGGCTTCGTCATCAGCGTCGCCAGTAATAAGCGACTCATCAATCCCGGCACTACGCATTAAGCGCCATTTATAGTGATCACCACCCAGCCAAAGCTCGGTCATATTGCGCCACGATTTTCGGTTGGCGATTTCATCGGGGGGTAGGTGTGAGTGGTAGTCAATAATCGGTAAATCGGCAGCGATGTCGTGATAGAGCTGTTGGGCAACGCCGGTATCGAGCAAAAAATCCTGATCCATAAATGATTTCATCATGCTTTCCTTTTGCGACTGACCCGCTGTATTCCAGATCAATGCCTTGCATGGGTTTATTGCCATAAAGTAAGCGCAACGCGAATCGTTGCTGCATCGTGCCGTGCGCGCTCTGCGCCAAGCTGACAGCGATGATCTCAAACCTTACTCACACAACAAAACCATAATAATTACAATTTCAAACTTAAATCACTGGGTATTTAGATATGAGGCTTTTCTAAAAAGAGCTGCATCTAAATACCCCGAGCAACAAATTAAACGCCGGAATACGCCGAGAAGCCGCCATCAATGGCAATCACCGTGCCATTGACAAAACCAGACGCTTCTTCGCTGGCAAGCCAGAGCAAAGTGCCGACCAATTCGTGCGATTCGCCAAAGCGGCCCATCGGCGTTTGCTGAATGATTTTTTGCGCGCGGGCGGTGAATTCGCCACTGTGTTCATCAATCAATAATTTGTGATTTTGCTGCGTCAAAAAAAAGCCCGGCGCCAAAGCATTCACCCGAATACCGGCTTTACTAAAGTGCACCGCTAGCCATTGCGTAAAGTTACTCACCGCGGCTTTGGCAGCGCTATACGCCGGGATTTTGGTCAATGGGCAAAACGCACTCATCGACGAAATATTGATAATGCTGCAACCGCTACGGCCAAGCATTTGTCGCGCAAACACTTGCGTTGGCAGCAAAGTACCGAGGAAATTGAGGTTAAACACAAACTCAACGCCAGCAGGATCAAGATCAAAAAAGCTAGTCAACTCTGGGTCGTCTAAACGATCTACATCCAGATACTCTTGCCCCGTGGTGCCTTTAGGGTGATTGCCACCAGCGCCATTGAGTAATAAATCACAAGACCCCAACTCAGCCAGCACTCGCGCTGCTGCCGCATCAAGCGACTCACGCTGCAACACATTGCACGCCACGCCAATCGCCGTTGCGCCCAAATCACGCATTTGCTGCGCTGCGGCCTCTGCAGCAGCAAGATTCAAGTCCAAAATGGCAATTTTTGCGCCATTTTTGGCCAAGGCCGCAGCCAATTCAGCGCATAACACCCCTGCGCCGCCGGTTACGACCGCAACTTTATTGTTTAAATCAATTTCAAATGGCAATTTCATTGTGCTTGCTCCTGTTTGGCTTTTTCAATCCCTTCCCATAAGCCATTCAAATACACCGCACCCAAGGCGCGATCATATAAACCGTAACCAGGCTTGCCGGTTTCACCCCAAATCATTCGGCCATGGTCTGGACGCACATAGCCTTCAAAACCCGCCTCAAAATAAGCGCGAACAATCTGCCCCATATCTAAAGAGCCATCGCTCGATTTGTGGCTGGTTTCGTGAAAGTCGCCAGCGGCATTAACTTTGACATTACGTAAATGCGCAAAATGAATTCGGCCACGACCGGCAAATTCGCGAACCAATTCCACAATATCGTTATTGCAATCGGCGCCTAAAGAGCCTGAGCACAACGTTAAGCCATTGGCTGGCGTATCAATAATCGCCAATAAACGTTGCAAATCAGCGCGGTTTTTAATAATGCGTGGCAAGCCAAAAATTGGGCGCGGCGGATCATCTGGATGCATCGCCATTTTGATGCCCACTTCGCTGGCCGTCGGAATAATGCCGTGCAAGAAGTAGCTCAAATGCGCCCATAAGGTTTCTTCATCAATGGGGGCGTATTCAGCCAATAGCGCTTTGAGTTCTGCTGGGGTGTAGCTGCTATCCCAACCCGGCAAAGAAATCCCTTGATCTGGATCGATCTGGGCCACTTCAGCCACGCTAAACGCCAAGGTATTTGAACCATCGGGCAAAGGCATGCTGAGCGTAGTGCGCGTCCAATCAAACACCGGCATAAAGTTGTAGCAAACCACTTTTAAGCCGCACTGCGCCAAATTGCGTAATGTTTGGGCGTAATTGGCAATCAAACGATCGCGGCTCGGTTTACCCAATTTAATGTCTTCGTGCACCGGCACGCTTTCGATCACTTCAAATTTAAGGCCGTGCGACTCGATGGTTTGTTTGAGCTTTTGAATATTTTCGACTGGCCAAACTTCACCAACAGGAATGTCGTACACCGCAGAGACAATGCCATCCATGCCAGGAATCTGACGGATATACTCCAAAGAAACCGGATCACTTGCACCGTACCAACGAAAAGTCATCTTCATTACTGCACTCCTTTAAATAGCCTGATGGCCTAGTGGTCAGACCAATTTTCAATGAAATCGATTATAATGATTCGAACACTCACCGCAAGTAAGGGATATCCTCTAGTGGATCCCACTTGTTTTATCGATACAGTGGCGCCGACTCCACCAGGAGCAGCCAAAGCATTCGCGCGACGGAGAAGTAAATGCCATTACCTATTATTAAAGCAGAACGACTGTACCAAAAAATCTCTAAGCTATTGATTCAACAAATCAAAGACGGCAAATTCATTGCCGGACAAGCGCTACCTGCCGAGCGAGACTTATCCCAGCAACTGGGCGTGAGTCGCTCATCGGTACGCGAAGCTTTAATCGTTTTGGAGATCTTAGGCTGGGTCGATATTCGAACCGGTAATGGCGTTTTTGTTAAAAATTTACTACCCGCCCAAGCCGAACCGAATGAATTTGATGAAATCAGCGTTGAAGAATTACTCAAGGCCCGAGAGCTGATCGAAGGTGAACTCGCAGCACTGGCCGCCATCAATGCCAGTGACGCGCAATTATTAGCGCTGCAGCAAGTGATGCAGCAAATGCAAGACAACGCCAAAGACAGCAGTGAATTTCATGATTTAGACATGAAGTTTCACTTTTTAATTGGCGAACTCACGGGCAATACGATTTTAGAAAAAATACTCAAAGACTTATGGAATCAGCGTTACAGCGCGATATTTACGCGCTTTGAAGCGCTTTGCGCCGATGATGTATCGGAAGTAATGCTGCTAGACCATCAAAACATCACCGCAGCGCTAGTCAAACGCGACGCCCCCGCCGCCCGCCAAGCCATGCGCACGCATTTGCAGCATGTCTACAGTAAATTATTCAAACCCAACTTCAGCTAACAACGCCCGACTCAATCGATGAATTGGCCAAACCCGCAGCAGCGGGTGGCCAAAATCGCCAAATCGGGCTTGTCGATTTGTTTGATGCATTTGTTACTTAATGCGCTTCATGCGTGAGAGCGCATTAAGTAACAAGCCACATTTACCGCTGCGCCCAAGCAGCTAGACTTTCAAGCTCGCCATACATGGGCGAGGATGGCGAAAAATCGTAAGCACCTGACTCAATGATGGCCACCGAGCGCTTGCAAGCCTCCGTCTTATCCGCTTGGTTAAGCCATGATTTAACAGTGGATTCGGCGACACCACGAACAGACTTAGTCAACGCATCAATAATCGCGTTGCGCTGGCCTACACCACCACTCACCTCGGCCTCATTTATGCGGGCATCCATGTATTTTTGTGATGCTTGCAGATATTTTGCGTTTCGCTGCTGCCAAACAGCAACAAAGTCCTTGGGTACCTCTAACCGCCCCAGCAAAGCCAGACAGTCCCGCCCCACCCGCCCAACGACAAAATTGGCAACGCCAATATAAGCAATTGAAGCATCCCGCGACTCTGACGTTGCTAAAGTGGTCGTTTGTGCATTGGCGATCGTTGCAAGAGAAAGCAGAAAAACGACAGCCGAGATTCGTAGAGAAATCATGATGAGTAAATGCCAAGATTTAATAAATACTTAATTAGTTCTTGGTGTGGTTGAGGCCATACCGCTTTTAAATTCTTTGATCCAATCCTTAGTTTCACTTTGAACTATCCGATGCTTTTCATTCGCAATGCGCAGTAATTCATCAAGCGCACTTTTCACATCGTTTGATGAATTATTCGCCGGAGAAAATTTACACCAAGAAATTAAAAGTTCATTTTTTAATTTTTCTAAGTCTTGCTTCGCCAATACAAAACGCATCCATGCTTCGGCATTCCCGCCGTACTTCTCAAAGGCAAAAAGTGTGGCAATAAAAATCATGGTCACTGAAGCATATAAAGGTGAAATGACAACATCAATCGGCGATGGAATTTGAGTTAATACGGGGATTAGCGCAGAAACGCCCCCAAGGATAATCATTCCACGACGTGTCCATCTCGCAAAACGGCCACGTTGACCGGCCTTTTTACCATACCATGCAATTGCACAATCCAATTCATTAAGTAGATTATTTTTGATTTCTTCCACCCCTGCTGGGTTACACAAATCATTAGCTTTTTCACACACTTTAATTAATCCTATTTTTAATCAGCCCAAACGGCTTGATGTTTTTGATGAAATTCATTTAAACCCACTTGCCGTATTCGCTCCAGCCAAGCCTCTGCATCTGTTCGTGTCGCACGGTGTTCAATAGCAGCCTCGCGCAGCAAGGCGTATTCCGTGCGCAAAGTGGTGGGCATAATGCCGGGGTCGTCGGTATTAATACAAACTTTAATTGGGCCACGACGCAAGCCAAATTTATTATTGACTTCGCCAGACTTTAGACTGACATCATCGATCGGATACCACCGAAAAATTGGGTGATCTGCATGCTTATTGAGTTTAGCGATATAAACATTCGACGTTGGATTAGCCTCAATTAGCAAACCTTTTTGATCATAACTATCTAATAACCAATCTTGCAATGCATGCATAAATTCCAGCTCTTGCATTGAATGATTATCTTCTAGCAAATCCATTTCATTAATGACTTTTTTTTGCCATCCACTATCCATACGTGCACTGGTATTTAAACTAATTTTTACTTTGCGAATGCCATCCTTGTGCTCGCAAGCCAGCTGAGGTGCTTGCTTTCCTTCTTTTTGCAATGACAACCAATCCGCACGAGTTCGAAACAATTTCACCTCGGGCAAAGACTCTGATTGCTTCTTAAATTTGGATAAGTCACGCTCACATAATTCGCTTAATATTTCTCTATCTGGCAAGGCAGCAACCGTTAAATCATCCAACACCTCACTAGCATCCCATTGTTTTAACTGATAAGCGCAATTTCGACGTAGTTGCCATGCCTTAAACAAGACATCAGGATGCAATTGAGCAATCCGCTCTGCAGAAGCACAGTTCTTTTTACCTTTATGCAACATATGAATTGAGGCCATACCAATACACGCAGGATGAGCCCAAGGCACAAAAGGGAGCATTCGCCGGATGCGGCGCTCCAACATCGGCATCACTTGCGCCGCAAGCGCCAAATGCTCACTCATCAATCCGGCGTAATGCCAAGCCCAAACCAAATTATCGACGTGCTCATCAACAGGAATAACCATCTCACCCTGCCGCGCCAACCAATCAGCAGGAATAATGCCCAGTGCCAGCGCATGACCGAGCCGATCGCCCGCCTGCATCTCACAAAATTGCACGGTTTCATCCAAGTGCCGCATACCCGATAGCGGATGACCATAGTCTTCACCGGCATGCACACTTAAATGCAGGCCTTTGCTGGCTGGCTCTTCTCTTGATTTACGCCGCATTCCTTGGCGTAACCAACGCAAGGCTGGCGCATAGATTTCGGTTTTGACGAGGTTTTCATCCCCTGCCACATCTAAGCCCCGCACCCATCGCGAAGGAATTAACCGAGGATGATCTGTATTCAGCGCCCTGCTGCTTGGCCCCAATAATTCGGGTCTATCCCAACCAGCTTGCTTATCCATATTGTCGAGCAGCGTTTTTGCTTCATTCCATACCGCTTGCGGATTATTTTGAAAGCTGGAAGTTCGCACAAAATGGATGCAATAGTGCCAGCGCTCCATCATGGCCCGATATTTTTCGGCCTCTTTTTCAGCTAGCGGCATCAATCCATTCGGCGCCTTAATTCCGCTAGCATGAGCCAATTGCCCCAACCAAGTCGCAACCACCTCAGGCCTGAACTTACTTTGAGTCACTTTCAGCTCAGCAACATCCCCCGCCCCCTGAAACAAAGTACCCGCAGCATTAATGCTACTTATATGCCCATTACTATTGCGTAGCGGACGGCCATAATACTGAACAAAACGGCTTAAGCCTTGACCATCCATAATGAGTTTTCTGCGTAAGGTCATCAAACAATTGAGCAGATAAAAAATCGCCACTCGCAATCGCCTTGGGCATTCTTCATGCTGATAATGGGTCCATAGCCAAATCAAAAACCAATGCCAAGCCTGACTCATATTGGCTTTAGCTATGCTACGAGCAATTTGCTGACGCAACCAACGCGGATTTTTTGGATTAGCCTCTAGCGATTCACTCGCCACCATCGGCCAATCTAAAAATTCCGCCGTATTGGTTTGCCATTGCCCACCTAGCGTTTTACGCAGTAGTGCTGACAAATCTTGCTGCGTCGTTTCATCCGCCGTACAGCAAGGCAACCAACTACCCCTTGCCAATAGCGCAATGGCCACGCGCTGTAATTCAGTGATGGCTTGAAGATCGACATCGGGTTTGCCTGTGGAATCATTTAAATCCAGCATCCCAGCCATCAATACCAGGCCATCGTATTGCACGCCACCCAAATGCACATGGTTATCCGCTACGGCAGCGTTTGTATTGGGTAAGGGGCTAAAAAATGGCTGCTGACTGGCAACAATGCGCTGCAAATCATGCGCATCCAGCACCGGCTTGGATGCCACACGCCGTACCATTCGCCAAGTGGCCATCAAAGCGGGATCTAAGCGAGCGCTCATCCGGGCATAAGCCTGCTCACCCCCATCCCGATACTGCAAATAATCGCCATGCTCTTGCATCAAAGTATTAAACAAATGCTCAAGACAGGGCAAATCGCCGGTGACAAACATTCCTCGCGGCCAGACCACCTCTAAAGCATGCGCAATATCACCCAAACGAAATCGCCGCGCGTAATCGGCATCCAGATCCTCTTTGAGTAATTGCAAACAAGCAGACTCAAAGCGAGTGCTATCCATTAAATCCGCGGCAGACGAATGCAGCAGATGCGCTTTTAATTTATTGGCTAGGCTTTTACTGGAAAAACTGGTGGCGATGGCTAGCTCAAATAAGGATTGTTCAAGCATTATCTTTCGGCATTAGATTAAAGAACTTACCCACATTTGAGGTATTACTAAGCTTACCCAATGATTTAATTTTTTCCCACATGATTGACTCATAACCATTAAGTGAACTTTCAAATTCATTATAGAATTCAACATTATTTTCATTGTTAATAGCCAATAATTTAATCGCATCTCCATTCTTAGATTCAGGATATTTTTTCTTTAAAAATTTTGACACTGCACGTGATAGATATTTCCAAATCTCCACCTCCTTATATTTTGCTTTCTTATTTATTCTATCATTTTTAATTTCAGGAACAGATAAAGTAAGATCATCGAATGCCGATTTCAACAAATCCTTCAACGGATGGCTATAAAGTGCACGAGTGAATGAACTCAGAATAGTAAATTCCACTGAATCCAGTGGGTTTTCAATTTCCCTTAAAAACGGATATATATTCTGCAAATACAATTGATTTTTCTCAAAATCTTTACTTGCCACACTCCCATTTACAAACGCAATTTTATTACCAACACCAAATATATCGCTCTTTTCAAAGCTACCAAAAATTGCGCAAATTGACTCAAACGATCGAATTGCCACATCAGCAGTGTATTTCAATATTGAATTGTCATACTTATATCCGTGTTGATCTAAAATCCAAGAATCACCCACGCTAACCTGATTAAAATACTTGTTCATCACATTGTAAATCAACCAAGCGTGCGGTTTCACTTCCCGTGACAACAAGAAATGCTCTTTGCGCCATAAATTAATAGCTTTGACTAAACTGAGTATCACACCATCTAAATCAAAATTAGGATATTTAGTGGCCCCAGCCTTTTTTTCATTGATCTCTTCATCGTACAGGTTAAATGTTTTAGTTCCTGCCAATTCCAAAACAGAATAAAAAGGTGCCCTAAGCAGCAAATCTCTAATATCTTTTTCTGTTATATCTTTAATTAAGCTAGCAATCAAAAGCTCAAAAACACGCCCCGTCAAAATCAAGTCAACTTCTTGACTTCGATTGTAAAATCCAGAATAAAACATTAGCTGTCTAACAAATTCAATTTGCTCATTACTATTAAACAAATAATCTTTTTTATTAAAATCACCACTTGAAACACCCTTTTCTAAAAGTGGGTAAGGAAGAGCACATTGTTCAGGTAACTTGCTTCGCCACTGTTTACTAGGCAGTATATCAGCGACGTGCGCGCCCCATGTTTCGCGAATACCATCGATTAAATTAAATCTGCCATACTTTAGAAGTCCATGATTTAGGGGTTTAAATAAATCACCATATAAAACCTCTCCAATTTCTGATTTTTCACTTAAGCCTAACCACTCAACATTAGTGCTCATCACCAAATAAGCCGCCGCACCATCTTCATGACAATTAAAGTAGTCTCGTAATTCCTTATACCAACTCATCAAGTTTGACTTTTCTGCATTATCCTTTACAAAAACATCAGCACCGCAAATCAACTTTCTTATTATTTCTTTCTCACTACATTTCTCTATATCAAGATTTACAAGCAAATCTTTCACTTGACTAATCAGTTGCACCAACTCTCGAATTGAGAAAATTGGCAAATAAAATGCACTATTTTCAACGCCGTTAACCCTTTCATTGAGTAGCGCATCAAGCCAACACTTTAACTTTGGCAAACCCATAAAAACAGAATTGCCACCACCAGCAATCAATCCAATTTCTTTATTATTTAAATAATCATTAATATTTGGAACATCAATCCGTCGAGCAAACGGCAAAACTTTTCGTTGATATTCATTTGCTAGATCTTTTGAACGTTCTTTTGCATCTATCAACTCTACCTTATGATCTTTGACAATTCGTCCATAAAAATCACGCCACGTTACATCATGATAAAGATCTAAATCACCACTAATAATCGGCACAACAAAGGGAGACGCCAAATATTTACGCACTACCTCCATATTTTCAAAAGCATGCTGCAAAGAAGTATCTACATCATCAATTGGCAATACAATGAGTTTCTTATCTGTCAGATCAAGCGCACACTTAAATAACTGATGCACTTCATCGGCAATACCATGATTACCAATAAAAGCCCGTAATTTATCTAAACCATGTTTTTCTTTTTGTGTTTGCACACCTTCTAGTGCATTGCCTAGTTTTTGCAATTGCTCATAAAATTCTTCTGACTTTCTGTCGCCTTTATTTAAGGCCTTTTTAATTTGCGTATCCCGAATTAATGCAGCAACGATAATATTTAGAAATAAATCATCACCATTTTCCAGCAGCGTTGGATCAACAGGCTTTAAAATCAATAATTTGTTTTTGAGGCCGTCTTCCCCATCCATATACATCTGCAAATTAACCAACACGGAGCTTTTACCGGTACCGCGACCACCATCTATCAAAATGGCTTCATGGGCACGATGTTCATCTAGATCATCGAATTCGCCGCACTTAGTTGCCCCCTCTAGCTTCGCAACACTGTTTTTGAGTAGCTCAGCGATTTTTTGAAATACATCACGGGCAAGCAGGGTATTTCGATTTTTTTGCTTGGCTTGTTCGCCCTGATTAATCGGCAAGAAGATAGTGTGTTCTGAGGAGTCAGTCATTTAAATGGGGGCTCTAAGTTAATTATGTCAATTCAATATTGAGCAATCATACCCGACGAACGGTATTTTTACCGTTTTAGTAACCTAATTTAGGATTAATTGAAAAACAACCAACAATAGATATTCTAAATTTCTTGCTGATTAACAAAGCGACTCAGCCAAAAGCGAGAGAACGAACAAACCACGCGGGCAATTTTTAGCACCACAGATTGATATGCCCGCGAGGAGCTGTTGCAAAAATACCAAGGCAGCCATCAGAATCAGCTGAAAGATTCGGTTCAGCAACCACTTTATTGACAAAATGTAGTCCGTTTTTAATCCTCAATTTCTGTGGACAATTTTGTGGGGAAGTGCTAAAAACGGGGCCAAAAGCGTGGTTTTGGTTTGATTTGTTTAGTTTGCCTAGATTTTAGGCAAAAACAATAAACACATACAAATCAACAACTTAACACCAACAAATGAACTACAACTTTAAAATATTATGCCAAATGGCTTAGATTGGCGATTTTGTGGATTAATTAAGGCTGGATTCGCGTGAAAACTGATTTGTCAATAGCACAAAGTGCTGTATTTTCTGTCACGCAGCTGAATAGAAAAGTACGCACGCTTTTAGAGACTGGTCTGCCGCAGCTTTGGGTGGTTGGCGAGATTTCTAATTTTAAGCGTTACGATTCAGGGCATTGCTACTTCAGCCTTAAAGATGCGGGCGCGCAGGTGCGCTGCGTGATGTTTCGCAATCGGGCTGGTTTACTCGATTTTCAACCGCGCGAAGGCTTGCAAGTTGAAGCACGGGCGATTGTGACTTTGTACGAAGCGCGCGGCGATTTTCAGCTCACCATCGAAGCGATGCGCCCAGCTGGCCTAGGCGCCTTGTTTGAGCGCTTTGAAGCCCTTAAAAAGCAACTCGCTGGCGAAGGCTTATTCGATCAAGACAATAAACGCCCACTACCGCAATACCCCAAGGCCATCGGCATTGTTACCTCGCCGGCGGCCGCAGCGCTGCGCGATGTGCTGGCGACGCTGGCGCGCCGCACACCCAATACGCCGGTAATTTTATATCCCACCCCCGTGCAAGGGCTGGATGCCGCACCGCAAATTGCCAATGCCATTCGCACCGCCAGCCAGCGCGATGAAGTCGACGTACTGATTGTGTGTCGCGGTGGCGGTAGCTTAGAAGACTTATGGTCGTTTAATGAAGAGGTCGTCGCCCGCGCCATCGCCGCGTGCAATATGCCGGTGGTGAGCGGCGTTGGCCATGAAACCGACTTTACCATTTGCGATTTTGCCGCCGATTTGCGCGCCCCTACCCCAACTGCGGCCGCTGAACTGGTGAGCCGCAATCGGCAAGAATTACTCAATTTATTACATCACCAGCAGCAACGGCTAGTTCGGGCATTTGAGCGCGAGCTACACAATAAAATGCTGCAAGTCGATCAGCTCGGTCGCCGCCTACAGCATCCGGGACAAAAACTCGCCCGCCAGCAAGCACAGCTGCAATTACTACGCAGCCGATTTACGCATCGTTTTCACAGCCAACTGATTGAGCGGCAAGAAGCGCTCAGCCGCCTGTCGTTGCGCCTGAAGCATCAAGCGCCCGATCTGCAGCGCCAACAACTGCGGCTGGCGCAATTGCGCGCAGCCTTGCAGCGCGCCATGCACGGGCAAATTCAAAGCCAGCGCCAGCAAATCGAGCAAGCCACGCTCAAACTCGCCCCATGGAATCCGCAAACGGTGTTAGCGCGCGGCTACGCACTGGTGAGCCGAACCGATGGCACCCTCGTTCGCCAAGCCAACGAAGTACGCGCCGGTGACACACTCAATGTGCAATTTGCCGACGAAAAAATCAGCGTCAACGTTAACCAAGGTGTGGTTGAGCAAAAAGAGTTGCCCATTTAATGGTGGCTTGGTGCGGATGCGCTGTGCGCGTCAAGCCGAAGCTAAAACCTCGCGCAAACGCACCGCTGGTGAAGTGAGGCCATCAAGAAACCGTGCACGCACGGAAGCTAAATTTAAATTGATGTCTCCACAAGGCTTTACACCAAGCAGTTGAGCGCCGGCAAAATCACGACGACCTATTTCAACAATTGCCTTAAACCAAAAAACAGCAATAACACCCCAAAGAATGATTCAAAATACAACTTCATTTTTCTAAAAATTAACGACGCTCTTTGGTTGGAAAGAACAAATACCACAATAGAAAACCACAGTGTTGCGACAACGACAACCGCAAGTAGCATGCCAAAAAGCAATGGCCAGCCAGCACCAGACGGCGCAGCAGTAGATAATGCAGACGCATAGTAAATTGCCGCTTTAGGATTGGCCATTGTGGTGGATAGACCTTTAGTGAATGCGGCCAGCAAATGAACGTTCTCGGTGCTGATCCCTTCTGGCAATGGCGTGCGCGCATTTTTCAACAGTTTATAGCCCAGCCACATCAGATAAACAGCACCAGCGAATTTGATTGCCAAGAACATCGACGGAAATAATTCAAATAACAGCCCAACCCCAAGCAGCGCGGCTCCCGCCCAAATACCATTTCCGAGCACGACGCCTGCGGCCACCAATGCGGCTAATTTTCGGTTGCCGGTCACCGCTGTGTAGGAAACGGCAATAAAATCCGGCCCTGGGCTTAAAATCCCCACAGCAGAAATTGCCGCTACCGTTGCTATTGCAGATATCTCATTCACGAGTAGCTCCTTATGCAATTAATCCATCAGCTTAGCGTTCAATTTTCACTTTTTCTCGATTACATGCTGGGCCTTGGTCAACATGTCTCACCGATTCTTATTGAGCGTGGGCATTTATGGCTGAAGCGTTTTCTTCATATAAAATCGAGTGTGGCCGGGCGGGCAATTCTCCAGCTCACCAAAGACCTCGTAACCGGCATTGGTATAAAACGATTTGGCTTGCCAATCAAATGTATCCAGATGAGCCATGTAACCACCTTGCTGTCTTGCTGCGTTTTCGGCATGCTGCAGCAGTAACTTGCCATAGCCTTTTCCTCGATGAGACTCATCAACGAATAAAATATCAACATATAAAACCTGCCAGCAATACAGCACACTATTGATCCCGCCAACCAGCTCACCGGCCTCATTCTTGAGTGAAAACGACAAGTCTATAAATGCTTCTTTTTGATTAAAAGAGACATTGTTTGAATTAAAGTGAACCAATTTATCATCGATAAGCTCGCGTTCAACGTGGGTACTCTGCTCAAGGTTCATTGGTATTTGCCTCTTTGATTTGATCTTTATTGTGGCGATCACATTGCCTTGGCATTGCGCTCATCCCTAGGCCATATCGCCCAGCACTAAGCTGGCGTAGCGAGGTCCGTAGCAGCTGGGTGCGGTGCGGTCAGCACATCATGACGCGCGCAACGGCGAACGAATTCTATTGGAGGATGCTTGTTCAATACTTTGCATTACTTGCTATGTTGCTAAGAGTCAGACAACGATTGTTTTTGGGACGAGCCTTAATGCGGCAACAGACTAGGCTGAGGTGTAACGTGTCCCGTAACCAAATACTGCTGTAAACAATTGTGCGGCAGACACTTCAAACCCTTAACACGTAAGCTGAGCATCAGCCATTAAACAGGGGTATTTAATCCAGCGCCATGCCATATGATTGCTAGGGCTTAATACCCCAAAGCTTGCAGCACAATCCTTGCGCCAGAACAAACGAGCTAAGCAAATACCCCGATGCTGGCATACACAACTGCCGCTACAATCCACGGCACTATTTTTGTTTTTTGAGGTTCGTCATGACCAGTAATCGCGATTGGGTACACCAAGCCATCCGCACCATTGAAGCTGATTTTAATCGCTCCGCCGACACACATTTAATCCCGATTCATTTGGCCGCCTACCCCAATATTGATTTCTACCTCAAAGACGAATCGAGCCACCCTACCGGCAGCCTAAAACATCGTTTAGCGCGCTCTTTGTTTTTGTATGCGCTCACCAATGGCTGGCTGCATGCCGGTAGCACGGTGATCGAGGCGTCGAGCGGATCGACCGCCGTTTCTGAAGCGTATTTCGCTCGTTTGCTAAAATTGCCGTTTATTGCGGTAATGCCGGCCACCACCAGCCCAGAGAAAATCGCGGCAATTACTTTTTATGGTGGCCGCTGCCACTTAGTGGCCGACCCAACGCAATTGATTGCCGAATCGCAGCGCCTGGCTCACGAAACACAAGGGCATTTTCTCGACCAATTTACCTATGCCGAGCGGGCTACCGATTGGCGCGCGAATAACAATATTGCCGAATCGATTTTTTCGCAGATGAGCTTAGAGCGTCATCCGATTCCACGCTGGATCGTTGCCAGCGCGGGTACTGGCGGCACTAGCGCCACCTTGGGCCGCTTTGTGCGCTATCGCCGTTATGCCACGCAAATTGCTTGCGTTGACCCAGAAAACTCGGTGTTTTTTGATGCTTTTTGCAGTGGCCGCAAAGACCACACCTTGCAGCAAGGCTCTAAAATCGAAGGCATTGGCCGCCCGCGTGTTGAAGCGTCATTTATGCCGCACGTGATTGATACCATGTTTAAAGTGCCCGACCGGATGAGCTTGGCGGCAACACATTGGTTATCGAATTATCTGGGGCGCCGTGTTGGCGGATCGACCGGTTGCAACTGGATCGGCGTGTTAGCGCTGGCCCACCAAATGCAAGCGCGTGGCGAAGCGGGCAGTATTGTCAGCGTGTTGTGCGACAGCGGTGATCGCTACGCGCACTCTTACTACAACCCACAATGGCTGAGTCAACACGGCATCGATATTGAGCAAGAGCTGGCTGAGCTCAGCGCAAAAATCGGGCAAGCGGGCGCACTGAGCGACTTGCAGCGCCAAGACAAAGACTAAATCAGCCGCGTTTTATTCTTAGCCATATAAAAAACGCAGCCATGGCTGCGTTTTTTATATTCATCGCGATATCGCCACTTAGCTTGGCAAACCTGGGGCTTGTTGCATTTGCAACACCAGTTGATCGGCTGGCACGGGCTTACTCAATAAAAAGCCTTGCAAATTTAGATCAAACCCAGCGTAGCGCTGGCGCAAATAATTTAAATCATCCAAATTATCAATGCCTTCGGCCACCATGCGTAAATTGAGCTCTTGGGCAATCCGCACCATGCCATCGATAATACTTTGGCAACGCGGCTCGCGATGAATGTTTTTAATCAAGCTCATATCGAATTTAAGCTCGGTCATCGGCAAATCTTTGATCATATCCATCGTGGTATGGCCAACGCCAAAATCATCAATCGCTAAACCAAACCCGCGCAAACGTAAGCGCAGCAAGGTCGTCATGGTATGCCCGAGATTCGCAAATGCCGAATTTTCAGTAATCTCAAGCACCACCTGCTGTGGCGACAAATGCCGCATCAATAATTGGCTATGTATCCAATCGAGTAGCTCGGCGTCTTCTAATTGATTGCGCGACAAATTAATCGACAAGCGCATCTCAGACGAAAACTTAGCGCGCTGCATCATATCAAAACTGGCTTGTGCCACACGCCGCGTGAGCAACGTTAAATAGCCCTCTTGATCTAGCCGATCAATAAAAGTCCCAGGAGCGAGTAGACCGCGCTGTGGATGCACCCAGCGCGCCAGCGCCTCACATTGCACAATTGCACCGGTTTTTAGACTAAAAATTGGCTGAAAATACGCGGTAAATTGGTTTTGCGCCAAACCGCCAACCATCTCAATCAGCGGCACCACGGCATCACTCACTTGATGATGGGTTTCTAGCTTGCTGGATAGTAATAGCTCCGTCACCAAACGCTGTAATTCTTCGGGCTTAATCGGCTTGACCAGATACGCAATTAACGCGATACCCAGCGCTTTGGCGGCACGTCCACAGTTCTCGAGCAATTCGGGCGCGTAGCCACTGATTAAAATCACCGCAGGAATCTGGGCATGCTTTGCCAAATGCTGCAACAACTCGATACCGTCCATGCCCGGCATATTTAAATCAACCACCACCAGATCAATATTGCCCAGCTTATAAATCAGATTCAGCGCCTGCCGGCCATCGGCGGCCTCAAAAATTTGTAGATTGGATAATTCGCCACAAATAGCACGCATCAACTGACGCTGTACAGCGCTATCATCGACCAGCAATATTTGCTGCATTGGATCCGTCGGTGGCATCAACAAACTCCTTTCTGTCGTTGAAATTTAAGCACATGCCGACCAATAAATCACTACTGCTTTCTTTAAAACAAATACCTTCTGACCAATTGATTACATGAATTACACTTACAAACAAAACAACAGCACCGTAGCCGCACCAAAACCAGCGTACAACGCTAATTAAAATCGACAAATCGTCAACAACCCTTGATCATTGCACTGCAGGTCTGGCAAAGTTAAAGCCGTCCTTTTAAACACCACCGCTGATCGATATCTTGAATTAACGGTCTTTAGCCCCATATTGCAGCAATATCGCTTTAAATTTAGGCTCGCATTTTGTTTGAATCTCCTCGCGCATTTTTAAGTGCCTTACCGCGCTTTGCCCAATCCGCTCACGCCTTTGAAGCTTTAGCCTCGAGCGCTCAATTTCGTGAGCAATTGCTCGAGCACATCGCCAAAGCACAACGACGCATCTACATTGCCGCCTTGTATTTACAAAATGACGCAGCGGGAGATCTGATTTTGTCGGCGCTATACGCCGCCAAAGCGCGGCAACCGCAACTGGAGATCGCCGTTTTTGTCGATTGGCATCGCGCACAGCGCGGCCTGATTGGCGCCAAGGCCGAATCGGGCAACGCCGCTTGGTATCAACAGCGTGCGCAGCAACACCATCTCGAAGTGCCGATTTATGGCGTGCCGGTGCAAAGCCGTGAATTACTTGGCGTGTTGCATCTAAAAGGCTTTGTGATTGACGACAAGGTAATTTATAGCGGCGCCAGCCTGAATAATGTGTATTTACACGTTGGCGATCGCTATCGTTACGATCGCTACCATGTGCTACACAACCCTGCGCTCGCTGAGAGCATGGTGCATTTTTTTCAAACGGCACTACTGAGCCAAACCGCAGTGCATCGACTTGATCGGCCCAACATCCCCAGCACCAAAGCCATTCGCGGCGAAATTCGCCACTTCCGCCAGCACTTAAAAGCAGCGCGCTACTCACTGCAAGGCAGCAGCAATACCGAAACAGGGCTGGCAATCACGCCTTGGGTTGGCGTTGGCCAGCGTAATCCGCTTAATCGTTTGATTTTAAAATTGATCAGTGCCAGCGAGCGCAAAATCGTCATTTGCACGCCGTATTTTAATTTGCCACGCAGCGTCACCAAGGCGCTCAATAGCCTAATCAAAAAAGGCGTGCAAATTGATTTAATCATTGGCGACAAAACGGCGAACGATTTTTACATTCCGCCGAGCGAGCCATTTAAAACCATCGGCGCGCTACCGTATTTATACGAAGCCAATTTGCGCCGCTTTGCCAAAGTGCAGCAAAAAGCCATGCAAGCTGGGCAATTAAATATTTTACTGTGGCACGACATCGGCCATAGCTTTCACCTTAAAGGCATTTGGGTGGACGATGATTATCAATTGCTCACCGGCAATAATCTCAACCCACGGGCGTTTAATTTAGATTTAGAAAACGCACTTTTAATTCACGATCCACAAGGCGAGCTCAGCACCAGCAAAGCGGCCGAGCTGCAACAAATCCGCCAACACACCCGCCGCATCGCGAGTTATACCGAGCTAGAAACCTTGGCGGACTACCCAGAAAAAGTAAAAAAACTCCTCACTCGCCTATCGCGAATCCGAGTCGATCGCTTACTTTCGCGATTTTTGTAAGCAGGTATTGCCCTAGGAACGACACTCATAAACAACCCGCAAGCCATACCCGACAAGCCCAAACGTAGGGTGGAATAAACGAAGTGCATTCCACCAGACACCTCAGAAGAGGTCGCCGAACTATTGCGATCAACAATTTGTGCACGAAGCCGGTGGAATGCGCGTTGCTTATTCCACCCTACAGGACTCGCTTTTTATAAGCAGGTATTGCCCTAGACAAGACACCCTCAAAAAGCTAGCAAGCCATACCCCTACATTTGTTTAAACTGTGCGGCGTGGCTGCGGCTGAGTGGCAAGATGGCAAAATTGTTTTTTAGATAGATTTGCTGGCGGCCCAGTAGGTCTTTTTCGATTTTGGCGATGGCGGGCAAACTCACCAAATAACTGCGGTGAATTTGGGCAAAATACTGCGGATTGAGTTGCGGTAATAAGTCTTTCAGCGACGTGCGAATCAAAAACCGCCCGCTCTCCGTCACCACTTCGGTGTATTTATCGGTCGCCTGAAAATAGCGCACCTCATCCACCGCAATCAGCCGAGTGCTGTCGCCTAGGCTGGCAGTAAGCCATTGCAAATAGCTCGGTAGCGCGGGCGCGATCAGTTCACGACTGAGCTGACTCCAATCAACATTGGGCTTAACCTCGCGCTGCAAGCGCAGCACGCATTGCGCCAACCGCGCTTCGCTCACTGGTTTTAATAAATAATCCACCGCCGATTGCTCAAAAGCAGCTACCGCGTATTCGTCATACGCGGTGACAAAAATCACCCGCGTATCGCGCCAAGTGGCCGCCACTTGCAAGCCATTCAGCCCCGGCATCCGAATATCCAAAAAAGCAAAATCCGGCTGCCATTGGCTCAGTAGCGCCACCGCTTCAACACCATTTTTGGCCTGCGCCACAATCTGTAATTGCGGCCACACCACGGCCAGGCGGCTGGCAAATGCCGCCATCAATAGCGGCTCGTCATCGGCAATCAGGGCGGTAGGCATCGATTTTTACCTTTATATTCATCATTCATGCTTATCGGGCATCAATACAGCACGGCTGGGCGATTGGCCTAATTATTGCGATTGCGCAAAAGGAATCCGCAATTCGGCCACCACACCACAAGGGGTATTGCCAGCGACACTCAGTGTAGCTTGGCTACCATATAAATACATCAGCCTATCGCGTACATTGGCTAAACCGATACCGCTTTTAGTTGGCGTATTCAGATTCAAACCCAAACCACTATCGATCACCCGTAGGCACAATTGCGTGCCGATTTGCTCGGCTTCAATCTCAATCACGCCGCCAGCAATGGCAGGTTCAATGCCATGTTGCAAGGCGTTTTCCACCAAGGGTTGCAATAGTAACGGCGGCAACTGCGCCCCGCGTAAAGTAGCGGGCACGCGAATTTGATAGCTTAAGCGCTCGCCCAAACGGATTTGATTAATCGCCAGCAGCGCGCCCACTAAATCAAGCTCCTCGGCCAAGCTGGTTGCCGATTGCCGAGTGCGCTTGAGGCTGGCGCGCAAATAATCATTCAGATGCTCGAGCATGGTTTGCGCCAAAGCGGGGTCACGCGCAATCAGGCTGTGTAAATTGGCCAGCGTATTAAATAAAAAATGCGGTTCAATTTGCGCTTGCAGCATCGCCAATTGCGCGGCGGTTTGCGCTTGCTGCGCCTCGGCGGCGTGACGGCGCTGCACTTCTAATTCGGCCCGATCACGCTGGGCGCGAAACAACAGCCAAAAAAAGGCACTGGCAAACCCTGAAATCAGTACCGCAATCGCCACCCAGCGCCAAGCTTGGCTGGGCGCATCCAGCAAGATGGCAATCACATTGGACGCGCCGAATGCCGCGGCCAGCGTAAAGCCTGCCAGCAAACCGACCGGCGTACTGATCAACATTCGCCAAGGCCGTGGCCAAGCCTCACCCGTAATGCGATCCATCGCCCAATTACACAGCCAAATACAAAAACCGATGCAGTTGGAAATCACTAGATTATCGATCAGCGCAGTGCGCTCGTCGATCAAGGTCAGTAGCACCGCAATCAGCGCATTCACCAAGAGTAAAATCGGCAAATCCTTTTGGTAGCGGCACGTCATTGTTTGGGGTTGTGGCTGCATCAATCGATCACTCAAAAAAAGTATTTCACCACAGCTTGTAGGCTATGCCGTTGTGGCAACGCGCCGTATTGACTGCCCGGTGCGCCGTTTTGATACTGCCATTGCAACGCCCAATCCATGCGCTCAAAATGGTAACGCGCTTCTAACCAGCTTTGCCAGCTTTGATCAACTAAGTCGCGTCGCAGCATCCAATTCAAATCCAGCGCCTTGAATCCAGCATCGCGCCAGGTAATAAAACTCATGGCCGCCTGTTGCGTAGGCAGGCTTTGCGCATTAAACACCGCACTGCGATACGCCCAATAATCGGCAGGATTAAGCCACAAAGCGCGCCATTGGCTTTGATTGAGTGCTGCGCCATCGTAGTGGTATTCCAAACTCAGCGAGAGATTATTAGCAAAGGTATACGTACCACCAGAGGCCAAGCGCGAATGCCACGCCACTGGCGCAGCGGGCAACAAGGCCGCGCTGCGCCCGCCACTGTATTCGGCGTAGAGGGTTAAAGCGTCACCCGCCAAAATCGACGCATTCATCCCCACCTGTGGCGACTGCCCTTGCTCGCCCAAGAGTAAAAACTGCGGCGCAAAGCCCGGCAATACTTGCACACTACTGGTCAACAAATAGCGGGACACCGGATTACTCGCGCCCCAATCGGGCGAAAACGCCGCGCTTTGCCGCTGATTTGCCAATTTGGGCGCGAACACGGCATTGACTGCACCGCCCTCCCACACCCATTGCCCGCGCAACATACCCACGCCAAGACGGTTTTCGCGCAAACTCGCTGGCGCAATCGACACCACCGAGCGCAAAGCACCGACTTTAAAATAATCGCTTGGGTTGTAGCCCAAGGCGACGCCATTGCGCTGATTAATTCGCCCCAGATCGAGCGCAGCATTGGGCTGCGCCTGCCAGCTGACATACACTTCTTTTAAGGTATTCACCACCTCATACTGCCCATCTTGCCCCAGCCAATCCGCGCGGTTGGCCAGTGTAAAGCGCCATTCGGGATTGATCGCCGTATCGAGCAACACATCCACCGAGGCACGACTAATGCGTATATCGTCCAAAGGCGCACGCTGATTGACATGCCCCAGCATACCCTCAGTAAAAATCTGCCAATCCGATCTCGCCACCGCTGGCTCTAGCGCTTGATCGGCCAAAGCCAGTGCATCGGCATCATCACCCCAGCACACGGGGCTAGCGAGTAGCACGATCAGCACCATCCCCGCCACGCTACATTGCTGTGGCGCCAGCGCTTCGCGGCCCAGCGTCGACTGCATCATGCGAGTGCCACGCCCCATTTGCCAATGCGCCATCATTCGGCCTTAAAGCGGGGCAAAAAATCCCGCTGCAGCCAGCTCTCGGGCACGTCGCGAAAGGCAAAATCACTGCTACGCAGCACCGTCACCCACTGCGGATCGAGCCCATCAATAATCACGGTTTCGGTGGGGCGCGACACGCCAAGCTGCTTTTGAAAGCGGCGGTAATACGCCGTTTTTAATAAATGCTCGCTGCTGGAATAAAACTTGGCTTTCACTGGCTGATTATTATGGCGATCAATCCAGTAATCGATGCGGTGATACGTCACATCCGGTGTTTTGGCATTGAGTTTGAGCAAATACGTATCGCGATTTTGCCGCTCGCCATCGGCAATTGTTTCTTCACCGACCAAGCTGGCGGTGTAATCCACCGCCAAATTCACCGTGACCACGTCGCCATTGGCCGCTTGGCCCAGCAAACGCTGCTGCGGCGAAATGCGAATACTGGCTTTGCTGGATGGATCATATAACCATAAATCATTGCCATTTTTCAGCAGCAATTTACCGGCATCGCGCTGCGGCGCGACAAAGCGAATTAAATTACGAAACTGCCCGCTCTGCGCATCAGCGCGCGCATACACCGCCAAGGTGCTGGTTTGCACTTGCTTGCCGTTGCGATATTCAATCAAAGTGCTGGTGACGCCAAAGGGTTGCTCAGGATTTCGAATCGCGTCGCTAGCACTTAAAATTTGCTGCGCACTCGGTGCCGCGCCCACTGCGGCGCAACAGGCCAGCAACAGACTCGCCCCCCACACTCGGCAGCGCGTTTTAAGAGCGCGCTGGGCCGCGTGATGATCGGTACGCCAAACCGCGGGCTTCGCCCCTAAGCTTTGCTCCATCGCTTTATTCATCTTTGTCGTCCTTGTTTTTCGGGCGGCGAAACAATAAATTCACCCCAACAATAATCAGCACCAAGGGCCACCACAGCGCCCACATTTGGCCAAAGCTGGGTAAAAAGCCAAAGTTATGCGCCAAAAACAACAGCCCGAGCGCAACCAATAACAGCGCAGAAAAATACTTGTGTCGCATCATTCTCTCCTTCTGACATTGACGCATACCGGTTTACCCATGGCGACTTACACATGGCGCAGTGCATCGACAATATTCATTCTGGCAGCACGGCGCGCTGGCCACCAAGCCGAGATGGCCGCCAACACCACCAACATCAATCCAGTGCTAAGCAGCATTCGCGTTTCGCCCCACACCCGCACTGTCAGTGGCACCGGTTCAGTATTGCCCGGCGGCAACCAAGTTAATCCGGCGTGATTGATGCCCCAGGCCAATAACAGCGCCAGCAGCACCCCAAAAATCGCGCCAATCACCCCCAGCAAAGCGCCCTCGCAAACAAACAGGCGCCAAATGCCATTACGCCGCACGCCCATTGCCCGCAGCGTGCCGATTTCCACCGTGCGCTCCATCACCGCCATGCTCATGGTATTGCCAACGGTAAACAGCACAATCGCCCCGATCAGCAGCGAAATAAAACTAAAAATCGCGGTAAACATGCCAGTAATTTGGCCGTAGGATGGATTGAGCGTGGCAAAGTCATACACCGCCAAAGGCTGATCTTTGAGTGTGCTCGTCAATAGCGTATTGATGCGCGCTTGCGCTTTAGCTAAATCAGCGCTGTGTTTAAGCTGCAACACAATCGCCGTCACTTGCGGCGTTTCTTGGCCGTACACCAATTGCTGCGCCTGCGGTAAATGCAGCATCATTGAAATATCATCCAGCTCTTTGACCCCAAAGCCTTGCGCTTTCACCACCGCCAAAGTTGCCACATTGGGCGCGCCGTGCACATTGGCGGCTAACAGCTCAATCTGCGGCCAAGCGCTGGTTTGCTGTTTGGGGTTTTCGGCATGGGCTTGCTGCGACAAGGCGCTAATATCATCGGGTGCCGCCGGGCCAGCATTGACTTTGGCTTGGCTGGCTGGACAATTTTTAAGCTGCAACGGCGCGCATAATTGCAACACCCGCGCTACGCCATGGCCAATCACCACCGCATTGCCCGCCGTGCCGGTTAAGGCCAGCGTTTTGGGCTCGCCGGGAAAATCAAATTCATTCCAACGGCGCATTTGATTTTGATCGCTCACCCATACCCCAGTACCGATCACCGTGCGCGACACGCCAGCGCTAAAGTTGCCGGCAATACCCCCTAGGCTGAGCGTTGGCGTCACCACGGTGAGCAGTGGCTTGAGTTCTGGATCATGGCGTAGCACTTCAATCAAACTGGCGTAGTTTTTGATGCCATACGCCGCTGGATTGCCGCTGCCGTATAAAAAATAATCTTGATGCTGAATCTGCAAATGCCCGGCGCTACGCACAAAATTGGTTTGCAAACCCAAATTGATATTGCCGCTATACCCGCCAAACAACAAAATCGCCACCGCGCCAATCATCATCGCCAATAAGGTGGTTAAAGAGCGGCGGCGATTGCGTAATAGATTTCTCAGCGCTAACGTTGCAACACTCATCATGCCACCGCCATTTTGCGTTCAATCGCCACAATACGACCATCCCGAATCAGCACCGCGTCATCCGCGGCGGCCAAAACTTGTGGGTCATGCGAAGAAAAAATAAACGACACCGCCAACTCGCGCTGCATTTGCCGCATTAGCGCAATAATCGACGCACCAGTATGGCTATCTAAATTGGCCGTTGGCTCATCGGCCAGCACCCATTGCGGCTGCGTCGCCAAAGCGCGCGCAATCGCCACCCTTTGCCGTTGCCCGCCTGAAAGCTGGCCGGGTAAATGCTGGCTTTTTTCGCTTAAACCGACAGCGTCGAGCAGCATTTTTACCCGTTTATGCCGCGCTGGCCGCGCCACTTTAGCCAGCAGCAAAGGGTATTCGATGTTTTCAAACGCCGATAACACCGGCAATAAATTAAAGTTTTGAAACACAAAACCAATATGGCGCAAACGAAAATCGGCCAAGGCCGAATCGCTCAGTTGCTGCACGTTTTCGCCGGCCACCGTAATCTGGCCGCTATCGGGCAAATCAATGCAACCAACTAAATTCAGCAAGGTGGTTTTACCGCTACCTGACGGGCCTGAGAGCACCGTAAACCGCTGCGGCAAAATCTCTAAATTAATATCGGCCAAAGCGGGCACTGCCACACTGTCGAGCTGATAGCGTTTATTCACTTGCTGTAAGGTGACTGGCAACATGGTCGTTCTCAATTAAAGACAGAGATTTACACTGTATGCCGTTTGGGTAGTGCTGCGTAAATTTGCGATAAAACGAAGTTTTGGCGCTTGAAATGCCGAATTTTTGGATTAAATGGCGCGCCCAAAATGACGCGGGGCAGCCAATCGGCCGCAAGCGCCGCCCAATGGGCCATTGCAGCACAAAAAACGCCTCTTTCACCGCGAACTTTGCTCACACAAGGCAGTCAAATCGGCGGATTAATCAGTCAAGCAGTCTAGCGATAGAAAGCCATTTGTAAGCGCGGTAAGCCGAAGGTTAAACCCCTTGCATTTTCTTATACCAACGCTGAGTTTTTCTGGTATCTTCACAGCCCCCTTTGTTTACAAGGGTTTCATGCCAATACCATATATCGGTATGGCACCCATCGTTTGCTCTGCAAGGTATTACCCATGATGGCCCGGACCCACATTGCATTTGCCGCCTTGATGATGGTGGCCTGCAGTGTTGGCATTTTGCAGCGGATGCCGCAAGTGCATGAAGTCGCCCTCGCTGGCGCAGCCGGCCTACTGCCCGATTTGGATCATCCCAAATCGACTTTTGGCCGTATCGTGCCGTATATATCGATACCGATTGCCAAAGTGTTTGGTCATCGCGGCTTTACGCATTCTTTTTTGATGGTCGCGCTGATTATTTGGCTGTTGCTGACCTATCGCGAGCAGCAAAACATCCCGGTTTTGCCCTTGGTCATCGGCTATTTTTCGCACATTATTGGCGACTTACTCACCCCATCGGGCGTGCCATTGCTCTGGCCCATCCGCAAAAAATTCTCTTTGAATATTTTCAAAGCTGACGGCCCAATGGAGCATTTTATTTATCGTGGCTGCTGGATCGGTGTCGGATATTTTTTATGGGTGGCGCTACAAAGACCGGGCGATCTATGGATTCGCCCTGCCCACATGGCAGTCAGCAACTGGTGCGTTGCCGCGCTGGAGCAAAGCGCCACCATGCTGGTACATCTACTGCGCATCATGGCCTAGGGATGAGTTTTAATTGCGCAGCATCGGATAAGTCAGCAAAGTAAAATGCAGCGCATTGAGGCCAAAATGCGCTAGCATCGCCGCCAGCAAACCGCCATAACGATAAGCCACGCCATACGCCACACCGGCGATTGTGGCCAATACCACCCAAAGCCAACCACCCGCCATATGCGCCAAGCCAAACAATAATGCCGCCAAACACACAGCAATCGCCGCGCCATAAGGCCAATGTGCCAGCCAGCGACTTAAATGGCCTTGTATATACGCGCGAAAAAACACTTCTTCGGCCATACACACCAGCAAAAAATTATTTAACAGCCATAGCGCAGTCATCTCTGGCCACTTGGGCTGCCATGCCACAACATGCCAACTGATTGCCAACGGCACCATTACCGCCATGGCCGCAATCAGTGGAACCATCGCCGCGCCCAGTGTTTTCTGGATGCTCATCCGCTGCGCCAACAGCGGAAAAATTAACAACAAACTAAAACCTATCAGCGGCTTATCTAAGTTTAAATACAGCGCAAAGGGTAGCGCATCGGCCGACAAAGCTTGCGGAGCAAATACCATTGGATTGTTAAAGCCAGCAAAGCGATGCAGCATCAAAGCTAACGCCGTACCTACAAAACCCAGATGCGCCAACAGCCGCACAGATCGCCGCTGCGCGCACATCCCCCAGCCCGCTAAAACCAGCAAAGCCATGGGCAATACGGCCCAAGCAGTGATCAATCCGAGCTGCGCCGCCGCACCATAGGCGACGAGCAATATCGGCAGGTAATATCGGGTAGCAAAGCCCAAAATCGCCAGCAAAGACGCCGCAAACAGCGCGGCAAAAGGCAAGAAATGCAGAAGTGTCATTGCAGCCATCAGCAAAAAAGGTGCTGAATTTTACCGCAAGCCCGCCATCAACAACACGCAAGCTTTGAGTTTAATCCGCCGCTACAAGCGCAAAAAAGCCTGCTTGAGTTAACCCAAGCAGGCTCACGATCAGGCAAAGCGATTAAGACAACTGGAAGTTTTTCATTTCCATAGTCAATGATTTTGACAATTCGCCCATGCGCCGCGAAATGCTCGCCGCCCGCTCAACCGCGGTACAGCTGGCGCTGGCCATTTGCGTGACTTGCTCAATATTATTGGCCACTTGATTCGCGGTTTGTGATTGCTCATGTAAAGAGCTGCTAATTTCATCAATCACGCCCATTACATCATTGGCGTCTTGCCGGATTGAGCCAAATGCGCCGCCCGCTTGGCTGGCTAAATCCACCCCTACCGCCACTTTACTCACACCGGTATTCATAAACACCGCCGTCGACTCGGTACCGGATTGAATGCTGCGGATTTTCTCGGTGATTTCTTGCGTGGAAAGTGCCGTGCGCTCGGCCAATTTACGCACCTCATCGGCCACCACCGCAAAGCCCCGCCCTTGCTCACCGGCGCGCGCTGCCTCAATCGCCGCATTAAGCGCCAGCAAATTAGTTTGATCAGCAATATCGCGAATCACTTGCACAATTTGCGAAATCTGCTGCGTTTGCCCAGTCAGCGTGGCGACGCTATTGGATGCATCTTGCACCGAGGTGGCAATCACCCGAATACTATCCACCGTATCGCTAATCACCCGCTCACCGTGATCTAACGCTTGATTAGACGAGCGAGTTCGCTCTGAAGCGCTGTTGGCATTACTCGACACATGGTTAATACTGACCACCATTTGCTCAATTGCCGCGCTCATGCTCGACATCGAATCGGTTTGCCCTTGCACCAAATGCTCGGCTTCGCTGGAGGCCGAACTAATATCCACCGCGCCTTGCTCAATTTCACGCGCTGTCATGGTCACTTGCAACACAATGCGGCTGAGTTTTTGCTGCATCACCGCCATTAAGGCCATAAAGCTATCGCTAGCGGTGCCCTCTGGAATAATTGGATGGGTGAAATCGCCTTCAGACAAATAGCCAATGTGTTTTTTGGCCTCGCTCACCGAGCCACCAATCAGATTAATCAAGCTGCGATACGTGAGCCACAGCATCAACAACGTCACCAACCCTACCGCCAAAAAGCCCACCTCAATCATCAACGCCACAAAAGCCGCATCGGCCACCGCTTGTTGGGTGCGCTGCTCAAATAACTGATAAAAGTCATCAATCGGCTGCATGATTTTGGCTTTATTGCTGTGGTACGTCGCGTCGTGCATCATCGCTCGCGCCTTGGCATAGCCTTCTTCGGCACCCTCACCGGTTTTTTTCACCAAGCCCATGGCTTCAACTTCGGTATTGACCAAACCATCGGAGTTTTTCTTCGCTTCATTGAGCTTGGCAAATTCAGCCTCGGTAAAGCCCAGCGCTTTCATCATGTCCAGCAATGGCACTTTCACCGATGAATCTGGGCGTGGCGCTTTATTATTGGCGGCCACAAAATCCCAATAAATCCGGTTATACGCCTCGGGGCGGGCTTTATCGCCATTGCGAATCGCCAAAATATCCATATATTGCTTTTCATAATTCGGATCGCGGCTCACTACATACGTTCGCGCCAAGCGCGTTAAATCATCGGATGATTGCCGCAACTCATCAGCCAGCAAATACGATTGGTAGCGCAGCTCATTCTCACGATCGACTTTGTTTTGCGCCATCACATAAAAGGCAAACAACAAAGCCAAAGTAATCAAGCCCAACACCGAGCCTAATAAATTCCTTTGAAAAGCCGACATTTTACCCACTCCAAATTGTCATTAACATTACTAACAATAGTGGTTTTGCCTGTGCATACAATAATAATTAACTGACTTAAAACAAAATAAATCAAACACCTAAGTCCAAAACCGCATCACGCCATGCTTTGCTTGGCCTACCAGCGCCAACACCGAGCAAAGCACAAAAATAAGGTGGGCTTATTCTAAGGCCTAAGCCATGCATTTCAAGGCAAAAGCAGCCAGCCCAATCAAGCAGCCAACAATAAATCTACATACTGGGTATTGGCCTCAAGGCTTTAACAATAAACAGCAACAGCGCAATACCCTTGCATAACCCAAGCAAGCTAGGCCAAGCGAGCCGTAAAACACGGCTGCGCCAACCTAAAACGCGGCGCATAAAAAAACCGCCACAAATCAATACGGCGGTTTTTGAGCTCATCGGTATGACCGCGCCAAATAAGGGCGCGGCGGCAACACTTAGGCGAAGCGTTGCTCTAAGTATTGAATAATGCTTTTCGATTCATACAACCATTGCACTTGGTTGTTTTCTTCAATGCGCAAACACGGCACTTGTACCTTGCCACCCATTTTTGCCAATTCGGCTTTATGCTCAGCTTGTTTGGCATTGATGGTTTGAATATTTAAGCCTTGGCGGCGCAAAGTGCGGCGCACCTTGACACAAAATGGGCAAGCCTCGTATTCATACAGCGCCAGTGTTTTGGTTTGCTGATCCAACCATGCTTGATGCTCGGCCGGATGCTGCGCTTTTTTCGGGGCAAAAACGGCATTTAAAATCAAAATCAACCGCCCGACAATCCAGCGTAATGCGTTCATAAATATCTCAAGTGATGTAATTATTTTTAAGCCGGCGATTTTATCCAATCGCCAGCGTTTGGGCTATGGCTTTGTGCAAGCAAGTAAGGCGCGATCAATTCAGAAAAAGTAAGAAATGCAATCCGTAGGGCGTCAATGAGCGCAGCGAATTGCGCCAAACCAAGCGTGAAGCAACCAGCGTGTGCGGTTTAAAACTGGCCTTTTGTGCAATCCACGCAAAAAACGGCGCAATTCGCTCACACTCATTGCACCCTACGATTGCATCGAATCCGGCTTGATGATGGCTTACGAGTAGGGTGTATTCGACGCGCAGCGGCAATACACCAACCCCATTGATGCGGCGTAATGCCTTCGGCGATTACGCCCTACAGCACTAGGTATCTTCATCAAAGCATTAAAATCAAATACTTAAAAAGCAATACCACCGCAGGGTGTGCAAAAGCCTGCAGCGTTTGCGCACCGCGTCGCGATGCAAACCTTCCCAAAGCCTATCCGTGTGCGCCAACCCTAAGCCATGCTGGCGCAAATGATATTGCCGCGTTTAACAGAGCCGGTTTGTAAGTAATATACCCGATATACCCAATAGTCTTACTTACGTTAGATGCACACAATCGTGCTACGACTAAAAAACCGTCTAGGGAATTAAACACATGCAAGATTGGGTCAACCTGATTAACAGTTACGTTTGGAGCCCGGCATTGATTTATCTCTGCCTTGGCGTGGGCGTGTATTTTTCAATCCGCACGCGATTTATGCAGTTGCGACTCATCCGCGATATGTTCAGCTTGCTATTTGATGGTAAAGCCTCAAGCGAAGGCGTGTCATCGTTTCAAGCTTTATCGATGACACTCTCCGGCCGCGTCGGCATTGGTAATATCGCCGGGGTGGCAACCGCCATTGCCTTTGGTGGCCCGGGTGCGATGTTTTGGATGTGGATGATGGCCTTTTTGGGCGCCAGCACCTCGTATGTAGAATGCACCTTGGGGCAAATTTACAAACAACGCATCGACGGCCAATTCCGTGGTGGCCCCGCCTACTATATCGAGCACGGCCTAAAAATGCGCTGGTACGCCATTGCCTTTGCCTTGGCCACCATCTTGGGCTGCGGTCTTTTGCTGCCCGGCATGCAGGCCAACGGCATCGCCAGTGGACTGAGTAACGGCTTTGGCATTCCACCGGAAACCACCGCCTTTGGGGTGGTACTGGTGTTGGCAACCATCATTTTTGGCGGCGTAAAACGCATCGCCCGCGTGGCTGAAGTGGTGGTGCCTTTTATGGCCTTGGGTTACATCCTGATGGCGCTGGTCATCATTGCGCTCAATATTCACCTATTGCCCGAAGTCATCACGCTAATCGTAAGCTCAGCATTGAGTTTCCATGCTGGCTTTGGCGCCATGATTGGCTTGGCCATTATGTGGGGCGTGAAGCGCGGCGTGTATTCCAATGAAGCCGGTCAAGGCTCTGGCCCCCACGCGGCAGCGGCGGCAGAAGTTTCTCACCCCGCCAAACAAGGGATTGTGCAAGCGTTTGCGGTGTACATCGACACCTTGATCGTGTGCTCGGCCACGGCGTTTATGATTTTGATCACCGGCAAATTCAATGTGGTTGATCCAAACAAAGAAGGCGGATTTTTGTTTAACGGTCTACCGGATATCGCCGCTGGCACGGGCTATACGCAATCGGCAGTGGAAAGCGTTTTTCCGGGCTTTGGCGCGATGTTTGTCGGTGTGGCACTGCTGTTTTTTGCCTTCACCACCATTATTGCCTACTACTACATCGCCGAAAGCAATGTGACCTACCTACTGCAAAAGCGCCGTGGTAGCGGCACCGCGCTGTTCTTGCTCAAATGTATGCTGCTCACCACCGTGGTTTACGGCGCGGTACGCACCTCTGATTTGGCTTGGGGCTTAGGCGACATTGGCGTAGGCATGATGGCGTGGCTCAATATTATTGCCATTTTGCTATTACAAAAACCGGCCCTAATTGCACTCAAAGACTACGAAGCACAAAAAGCGCAAGGGCTAGATCCAACGTTTGATCCAGTTAAACTCGGCATTGCCGATGCTGACTTCTGGGTGACCAGTGAAACGGCGCAACCGGCAGAAGCCGATAAGCGCAAATAATCACCGGATTGTTTAAGCCCAACCCAGCCCACCGTCATGACTGATCGGTGGGCTTTTTACTGCTTGCAACCCTGCCCCCCGCAGCCAGTGCCAAACCGACGTAAAAAACCGCCAACATCAATCTGGCGGTTTGTTCATCGCGGTAAACGTTGATGTTGTAGGGTGGAATAAACGCAGTGCATTCCACCTTGAGCATCACGAAACGGTGGAATGCGCGTTGCTTATTCCACCCTACTTCTTCGGGGTATTGCCATCAAACGAATATATTACAAAGCCTTGATGGCAATACATCTTTATATCGTCTTAATCGTGGGTCTGGGGCTTGTGATCCCGTCCAAGCGCACCGAGTGAGGAGCGAGACGAACAGTTTTATCGTTTGGCTCGCGACAATCGAGGGCATCGGGGACCGATGCGCGCTCGGGGCTGCTTTGGGTTGTTAGGGGGTTTGCAGATGGCGGGGTCCCCGCAAAGTTGCAAACTTTGTGGGGTGCGAGGCAAATCCCCTAACCTGCCCGCGCGGCGGAACGCGCACCAAAACCACGCGGCGCAGCCGCATAAAACAAAACCGCCAGCATCAATCTGGCGGTTTATTCATCGCGGTAAACGTTGGGCTGCGCAAGCTTAGCCAACCAAAATATCTTCAATGGCTATACTGGCCTCTTGCAGGAGGAATAACACCTAACACTCTCCAGAACATTGGATGGACATAAAGCATAGAAGACGATTTATATTGACCATCAGATACCACATCACCAACATTATACGACCAAAAAACTCGATCATAACCTTGGGGTTTAATTCCAATTAATGAAACCTTGTAAAGTATTTTCAAAATTGAGGCTAGTATGTTATTCAAGCTTTTCTTACCATCTAACCAATCTTGACAAGATTTATAAACCCCATCATTACCACCTAAATCTGCCCAACTATCAACCAATAAACTTTCCAAATCTGCTTGCAATATATCAGAAAACTTAAAGCTATAATTTCGACCATTTAGTATTTGAGCATAGGAACTCAAATTGGGAAAATCAGAATACCATTCATCAGCTAGTGAATTTAATCGACCACGGGAATACTTAGCTTCAGCATCTTGTACCATGGACGGAGGAACCGATGCTTTACCTTCACAAAGCTCTAAACATTCATTAGTAAATGCAATAATATCACGTGGACGATAAAGGGTTCGCTCTGCCATATAGTCAAATGACTTAACTTTCCTAATTTCACTCGGAAAGACATCATCAAATAAAACATCTCTCTTTGTATATTGCTCACGAACCAAATAAGAAACTCTGGAGTCAACTAGTTTTTTAAGCTGCGCTGATTTCCACCTAACCCTCAAAAACATTGCATCATATTTCTCTTCCTGAAAACCTGAATCACGCGTTTTTTCAAAGACACGCAACAATAAATCCTCGCGTATAGATATTACTATTTTTACAGATTTTATTTTCTGAAAAACGCGGACCGTCTCAATTAAAGCTCTAATTACTTTATACCTTAATCGCTCATCAACCCAATTTTCGTCAAGCCTATCAATAGTAATAAAATAACGTTTTTGATGATCATTAAAAACATCATCAGAAAGTAAAGCAATCACCTCCATCAACTCACGTATCTGCACTTGATTAACAACTTTCTGTGCTTTATGTACTACTTCGGCCTTCATCTCATCAGACATTTTCCTTGCGGCATCTGCCCCAAATTTAACTCCGCCGAATTCACTGCCCAACGATGACTTTAAATCAGCTTCCAGCTTCGTAGTAAATTCTTTAATCCGATATTCTGTTTCTTGCCAAAACTCACTCCCCCACTGCTGCAAATACATCATCCCTCTTTCTTTTTTCTTATCTTTTTTGAATATACCACCCAGAAAATTCAAAAAATTATCATTGCCATATTGAGAAATTTTGAAATGCTTTTTTAAAAGCTCAACAGTAAAAACATGTTTCCATAACAATTGATAGAATACATCTAAGTTAACCCCGGCACTCTCAAAAAACTTAATAACATCTGAGTTTGAAATATAGTTCAGAGCTAAACTCTCTGGCATCAGTTCAATAACATGTGGTTCAATTTCTTTTAGGTAGCTCAGCAGAGCACTTTTTCCAGCACCAGTTCGACCAACGACAATTCGCTTAGGATTTTGACAGTCTTGCAATACTTCTAAGTCACCATTATCAACAAAACAATTAACAAGAAATTTAGAATCAGATTCTGCATCAGCAGCACCAATCGAACTATTTCTTTTAAATATGTAATCTGTTTTCATAAAAAAAGGTGGGCTACGCCACCTCTCCTGTAAAAATTAATCAATCCCAGCTCAACGCCCCACCCGTCTGATATTCCGTCACCCGAGTTTCAAAGAAGTTTTTCTCTTTCTTCAAATCAATCATTTCACTCATCCATGGGAATGGATTGGTGACGCCGGGGAATAATTCATTGAGGCCGATTTGTTGCATGCGGCGGTTGGCGATAAAGCGCAGGTATTCTTTAAATTGCGCAGCATTTAGGCCCAATACACCGCGGGGCATGGTGTCTTCGGCGTAGGCGTATTCGAGCTCAACCGCGCGTTGGAATAGACCGACCAATTCAGCTTTAAAGCTTTCGGTCCATAATTCGGGATTTTCCATTTTAATGGTATTGATTAAATCGATACCAAAATTGCAATGCATGGATTCATCGCGCAGGATGTATTGATATTGCTCGGCGGCGCCGGTCATTTTGTTTTGACGGCCAAGCGCCAAGATTTGCACAAAGCCCACGTAGAAGAACAAGCCTTCCATAATGCAGGCAAATACAATAATCGAGCGCAATAATTGCTGGTCGGTTTCTAATGTGCCGGTTTTGAATTCTGGATTGGTCAATACATTAATAAATGGGATTAAAAAATCGTCTTTATTTTTGATTGAGGCCACTTCGTTATAGGCATTAAATACTTCGCCTTCGTCCAAACCCAAAGATTCCACAATGTATTGATATGCGTGCGTATGAATGGCTTCGTCAAACGCTTGGCGCAGCAAAAATTGGCGGCATTCTGGACTGGTGATTTGGCGATACGTACCGAGCACGATGTTGTTGGCGGCCAAGCTGTCGGCAGTAACAAAAAAGCCGAGGTTACGCTTAACCAGACGCATTTCGTCTTCCGACAGTTGGCCGGTTTTCCATTGCTCGATGTCGCGCTGCATGTTGACTTCTTGCGGCATCCAGTGGTTTGCGCATTGCGCGAGGTATTTTTCCCACGCCCATTTGTGCTTGAATGGCACCAATTGGTTGACGTCGGTGGTGCCATTGATTACGCGTTTGTCGTCGGCGCTAATGCGTTTAGTCGTCGCAGCTGGGGTAGCGGCGGGCGTTGCACGAGGGCTGGCGATCACTTCGTCATCAAAATTAATCATTGCTTTTCCTTTATTGACTCAGGCCGCGATTGAGCGGCTGTATTGCGATATTGCTAAAATTGCTCACACCATGGCGGGCTTGCAGATCAAAAAAATCTCGGGCGTGATCATTACTCAAATTCACGCTCGAGTCATAATTCATATTCAGGTGAACGTCGCCCAAATACACCACTTCACCGGCTTTCACTTGAAACGGCAGATTCAGCGGCACGGTCACGTATTGGTACATGTTCATCAAATTCATACTGTCTCGCCGCCATTGACCATCGGCCGCAACGACGCGATATTGGCCAGGCAGCAAAGGCACGACAAACAACCTGCCCGTTGCATTGGGGGTATCGCCCGGCGCACGAATAAAATCAGTGACTAGCCGTGTATACAGGTTGATATTACCACTAGGGCCTTGCAGCGTTAAATTGGCGCTGGCGGTGTCGTTATTAAACGATTGCGCCGTGAGGCCAATAATCGCTAAGCCTTGCCCGGCCGCTGGCGTGAGCTGGCCATTAACCACCGGCAACTGCAGATTGGCGCAGGCGCTCAGTAGCAGCACCAGCACGATACTGAATATTGATTTGAACGATTTAAACGATTTGAACATGGCCGTCTCCTTACTGCGCGAGGCGCAAAGGTTCGATCAAAATATTGCGCGTGTCGGTCACGCCATCGCGCTGTTTTAAATCATAAAAATCACGCTCTGCGGTGTTGCTCAAGCGCAGTGTGGAAGCAAAATTGAGCGCCACATTGACATTACCCAAATACACCACTTGCCCAGCCACTACGCGAAAATCCGTATTGAGTGGCAAAGTCACATAACGCGCTTCGCCCGAATGCACGCCAACCACAATAAAGCTGCCGCGCACTTGGCTGGTGCGATATTCACCCGCTGGCAGGGTTAGCGCAAACAGTTTACCGGCGGGGTTTTCCTCGCTACCGGGCGCTTGAATCATATCGGTGCCCAGCCGAGTAATGAGCTGCTGCGGCGCGGGGCCGGCGATATCAAGGCTCAGCGACGCGCCCATTAAATAATTGGCTTGCCCGGTTAACGACAGCAGCACCATCCCCTGCCCTGCGGGTGGATTTAACCGCCCGTCTTGCAATGGCAATGGGCTGGCGCAAGCGGTGAATAAGACACAAACAAATAGAGCAAATAGACGGCGCATGGCTTAACTCCTTTGGGGTCGCAGTGTGATGGCGAGCGATCAATCCGTGAGCGCATCGCGATATCAATCAGTAAAGCATACGCTACGTAGAATTAGCCGCAGACCGCAGTGCGCTTATAACGCCGCCGAACAGCAAAACATCAACCAACCGCCGCATCGGCAATGGCCAACACTTTTTGCTGCCAAGCGGCTTTTTGCTCGGCGCTGAGCCAGCTGGCTTCAAAGCTATTTAAAATCAATTGCACGATTTCAGCTTTGTTTAAATCCAGCGCGGCGCGGCAAGCGAGCAAATTGGTGTTGAGATAACCGCCAAAATAAGCAGGGTCATCCGAATTGACCATCGCGCACAAACCGGCATTCAGTAGTGTACGTAGATTATGCGCCGCTAAATCATCCACCACACACAGCTTTAAATTCGACAAGGGGCAAACGGTGAGCGGCACGCGATCAGCGGCCAAACGCGCCACCAAAGCGGCGTCTTCCGTGCAGCGCACGCCATGGTCAATCCGCGTTGATTTGAGTAAATCCAGCGCTTCCCAAATATACGCAGCCGGGCCTTCTTCGCCAGCATGCGCCACCGCAGGCAAACCGAGCTCAGCGCAACGGGCAAACAGCGCAGCAAATTTACTTGGCGGATGACCCAATTCGCTCGAATCCAAACCCACCCCGTCGATTTGCGACAAATACGGCAGCGCTTGTTCTAGCGTGGCAAAGCCGTCGGCTTCGCTTAGATGGCGCAAAAAGCACAAAATCAATTTGGACGTCATGCCAAATTGCGTTAAGGCATCGGCCAAAGCGCGGCGAATTCCCGCCAGCGGCACAGCAAAAGCAATACCGCGCGCAGTATGCGTTTGCGGATCATAAAAGATCTCGGTGTGCACGATATTGTCAGCATGAGCGCGCAGCACATACGCCCAAGTCAGATCGTAAAAATCTTGCTCAGTGATCAACACCGACGCCCCGGCGTAATACAAATCCAAAAACGATTGCAAACTATCAAACTGATACGCCGCCCGCACCGCATCCACATCAGCATACGGCAGCGCCACGCCGTTTTTTTGTGCCAAGGCAAACATCATCTCCGGCTCAAGCGAGCCCTCGATATGTAAATGCAGTTCGGTTTTTGGCAACGCCATAATCAATTGGTCGAGCGGGTGTTGGTTCACAATCATTCCTATTTATTCTCAATTCGGGATCGCCGATATTTAAATGCACTCATCAATCCATTTAAATATCGACACCGCAAAAGCGGCGCCGAGGGTATATTGCTCAATGCTAATTCTAAAGACACCTACAAACAGATACCCACCAATTAAGGTCCGCGAGCTGGTGGGTACGCGGTCTAACGACCCAACCCACCCTACGCTTTGAAACCAGCGCGGGCAAAATATGCTCGCGCAACAAAGGCGCCAGTTTAGCTGATTCGAGCTGATTTAAATCGAACCAGCAAACCTCTGCAATTTCGGCACTGGCTTGGGCTGGTCCAGTAAGTGCAGCGCAATACACTTCTGCCTGCACTGTAAACCCCGCCTCATTGGCCGCTGGCGCACTAAAGCGCCCAAACCAGCGAGACTCAACAACATCGACACCTAATTCTTC
Source organism: Deefgea piscis (assembly GCF_013284055.1). Classification (NCBI taxonomy): domain Bacteria; kingdom Pseudomonadati; phylum Pseudomonadota; class Betaproteobacteria; order Neisseriales; family Chitinibacteraceae; genus Deefgea; species Deefgea piscis. The sequence continues at coordinate 3,290,058 of NZ_CP054143.1, forward strand.
TTGAATTTCACGCTGCAAGGTCTTGAGCGGCGCTTCATTTTCATCGGGCTTGCCACCGGGCAGCATCCAATACGCCGACCCTTGTTTACGCACCAGCAATACACGGTCTTGCTGCACACAAAGCAAAGTCACCACCCGAATAAGCGACAGCGTTTCAGTCATTCATTACACCTTTCAAAACAGAGTTCGGGATGACCGATATTTAAATGCACTGATCAATCCATTTAAATATCGGCACCGCAAAGCGGCGCCGAGGGTATACAACTAGAAGTCGGTTTTAAACTCACCTACAAACACATACCCACCAATTAACATTCGCGAACTGGTGGGTTACGCGGTTTGGTGACCTAACCCACCCTACCGTTTTATTGGCAAGCTTCGCAGTCTGGATTATCAATCGAGCAGAACTTCGCATCAGTGGCTGGGGTGTTATCCACCACTTCCGCCGCTTGCGTCACTGGCGTTGGGTGGCTAGTGCCATCCACGGCGACGGCGTTTAATTCGCCACCGCGACCGGTTGATTTCTCAGCCGATGTCGCTGCCAAAGTGCGGAGGTAATACGTGGTTTTCAGGCCGCGCAACCATGCAAATTTATACAATTCGTCCAATTTCTTGCCCGATGCACCGGCCATATAGATATTGAGCGATTGCGCTTGGTCGATCCATTTTTGGCGGCGACTTGCGGCTTCAACCAACCATTTTGGATCCATCTCAAACGCAGTTGCGTATAAATCACGGAATTCTTGTGGAATACGATCAATTTGCGCGACTGAGCCGTCGAAGTATTTCAGGTCAGAAACCATCACTTCGTCCCACAAACCAAGGCCTTTCAAATCACGCACCAAATGCTCGTTGATGACGGTGAATTCGCCCGACAAATTCGATTTCACGAATAAGTTTTGGTAAGTCGGCTCGATACACGCATCCACACCAACGATGTTCGAAATCGTTGCGGTTGGTGCAATCGCCAAGCAGTTGGAATTACGCATACCGTAGGCGGCGATGCGATCACGCAACATGGTCCAATCCAGACGTGAGCTGCGATCCACTTCTAAGTAGCCGCCGCGCTCTTCTTCGAGTAAGCGCAATGAGTCTTGTGGCAAGATGCCGCGATCCCACAAACTGCCTTTGTACGAAGCATAAATGCCGCGCTCTTGCGCCAATTCAGTTGAAGCCCAGTAAGCGTGATACGCCACGGTTTCCATTGATACGTCAGCAAATTCAACCGCCGCTTGCGAAGCATATGGAATGCTCAATTCGTGCAAGCAGTTTTGGAAGCCCATAATGCCCAAGCCCACTGGACGGTGCTTCAAATTCGACGTGCGTGCTTTACGCACTGGGTAGAAGTTAATGTCGATCACGTTGTCCAGCATACGCATCGCTACTTTCACGGTGCGCGAGAGTTTTTCGGCGTCGAGCTGACCGTTTTTCAAGTGATTGAACAAGTTAATCGAGCCAAGATTACATACGGCGATTTCTTCTTCGTTGGTGTTGAGCGTGATCTCAGTACACAAATTACTGGAGTGCACCACGCCAACGTGCTGCTGCGGGCTACGAATATTGCACGGGTCTTTAAAGGTGATCCACGGATGACCTGTTTCAAACAACATGGTCAACATTTTGCGCCACAGGCCCAGCGCCGAAATCGTTTTAGCAACGCGCATTTCACCGCGCGCGGCTTTGGCTTCGTAGGCGGTGTAAGCGATTTCAAAGGCTTTACCGACTTTGTCGTGCAAATCAGGCACTTCAGATGGGCTAAACAAAGTCCATTCGCCACCATCCATCACTCGTTTCATAAACAAGTCAGGAATCCAGTTGGCTGAATTCATATCGTGCGTGCGGCGACGATCATCACCGGTATTTTTACGCAACTCGAGGAATTCTTCGATGTCGGCGTGCCAAGTTTCGAGGTAGGCGCAGACGGCACCTTTACGTTTACCACCTTGGTTCACGGCTACAGCAGTGTCGTTGACCACTTTTAGGAATGGCACCACACCTTGCGATTTACCATTGGTGCCTTTGATGTGGCTATTCATAGCGCGAACTGAAGTCCAGTCATTGCCCAAACCGCCGGCAAATTTAGACAACAAGGCGTTTTCTTTTAGCGCTTCAAAAATACCGTCCAAATCGTCTGGCACTGTGGTTAAGTAGCAGCTCGACATTTGGCTGTGGCGAGTACCCGAATTAAACAAGGTTGGCGTTGAGCTCATAAAGTCAAAGCTCGACAACACGTTGTAAAACTCAATGGCGCGCTCTTCACGATTGACTTCGTTCAGCGCCAAGCCCATGGCCACGCGCATAAAGAACACTTGCGGCAATTCAATGCGTTGATCATTGATGTGCAAGAAATAACGATCGTACAGCGTTTGTAGGCCAAGATAGCCAAATTGGTAATCGCGATTGTGATCGAGCGCGGCAGCGATTTTGCTTAAATCGTATTGGCCGAGTTTTTCATCGAGTAATTCAGCCGCAATCCCTTTTTTGATAAATTGTGGGAAATACGTAGCGTAGCGCTCAGCCATTTCTTCGTGGCTGGTTTCAGCGCCTAATACTTCACGGCGAATAGTATTGAGCAATAAACGCGCGGTTACCAAGCCATAGGCTGGGTCGTTTTCTAGGAAAGTACGCGCGGCCAATACGGCTGATTTACGTAGTTCTTCGGCAGAAACACCGTCGTAAACGTTTTTGAGCATTTCAGCCAAAATCACGGCTTGGTCGGTGTATTGCTCAAGGCCAGTACACGCTGAGGCGATTAAGGCTTTTACTTTGTCTAAGTCGAGTGGGCGCAAGCTGCCGTCTTCGAACAAGACATTAATCTGGTGTTCTGGCTCGCTCTCGTGACGGGCAGCGGCGCGTTCACGCTGACGTTCACTGCGATACAACACATAGGCGCGGGCAACATCGTGCTCGCCTGAGCGCATCAAAGCCAATTCAACTTGGTCTTGGATGTCTTCAATATGAATCGCGCCACCTTCTGGCTTGCGACGCATCAAGGCCGACACGGCAGAATCCGTCAGCAGATGCACTTGATCGCGCACGGCGGCGCTTGACGCGGCATGGCTGCCTTGCACAGCAATAAATGCTTTGCTTAAGGCTACCGAGATTTTCGATGGCTCAAACGCCACCACCGAGCCATTGCGGCGAATAATTTTATAATTTGCGTAGGCCGCGGCATCAAGTGTGATGTGAGAAAGTTTCGCTGTATCAGTCATTCGTTCACCAGTCGTGCAGCTAGCGGCCAAAAAGCTCGCCACGCTGCTTGTGGATAATTTTGTGGGTTATTTGTGCAGAAAACACTACATCTTGTGTTGCCTTCTGCTTATAGACACAAATACTAGGGTAAAGAGGGGATCTGGTGCAAGTGGCCTGCTCTGTGCTAGTCGATCAATGGCGACGTTAAAAAGCAAAATCCTTGTGCGCCTTGATCTGATTGACGCGCCAAACCAAAAGCATGCAGACAGCGAGTTGCAAGTTTGCAACAAGACTAATCCGACATGCCTATCCACAAACCGCTAGACACAAAAAAAGACAGCCAAAGCTGCCTTTTCTCATTATTCACCAAACCATTTAAATCTTAGTGGTGATGACCGTGCGCGCCATGTACGTGACCATGCGACAATGCTTCGCTAGTTGCATCACGAACAGCAACGACTCAGCCACCGAGCCGGACTCAGGCCACCCTAGGCACAAAAAAAGACAGCCAAAGCTGCCTTTTCTCATTATTCACCAAACCATTTAAATCTTAGTGGTGATGACCATGCGCGCCGTGTACGTGACCGTGCGACAATTCTTCGCTAGTTGCATCACGAACATCAACGACTGAAGCCACAAAGCGAATGCTCATGCCAGCAAATGGATGGTTACCATCTACAGTCACAGTGCCGTCGTTGATTTCAGTTACGCGGAACAAGATCACATCGCCAGAGATTGGATCATCAGCTTCAAACATCATGCCGACTTCAACTTCTGGAGGGAACACGTCTTTGTCTTCTTCACGCACCAATTCTGGCTCGAATTCGCCAAAAGCGTCTTCAGCTGACATCGTTACTTCAACAGTGTCGCCAACGGCTTTACCGTGCAAAGCTTCTTCAACCAAAGGCAAGATGTTGTCGTAGCCACCGTGCAAGTAAGCAATTGGCTCTTCGGTTTTGTCGATTTGTACGCCTTCTGCGTTGTACATTTCATAGTTAATGGTCACTGCGGAATTTTTTGCAATTTGCATTGTATTTAGTCCTGATAGTTAATGAATCTCGATCTGTTTGACGAGTTCTAGTATTTCAGCCGCATGGCCTTTGGGGGTCACGTGGTAGAAAGCATGCCGAATGATGCCCGTTTGATCAATCACAAACGTCGAGCGATCAATACCGTATCTTACCATGCCCTTTGCTTCCCATCGGTGTTGCGCATGATACAAGGCAATCACTTCGCTCTCGGCGTCCGAGAGCAGCTCAAATTCAAGCCCGTGCTCGTCAATAAATGACTCGTGTGCCATACAGTCATCTCGGCTCACACCGAGAATAACAGCGCCATATTTCGCGAATGCGGCAACACGGTCAGAAAACTCAATCGCTTCTAAAATACCGCCTGGCGTTTTATCGCCATTAAAAAAATACAGGATAACAATTTTTTTACCCAAAAAATCAGCCAGTTGTACCGTATTCATTTGTGCGTCCGGCAAAGCAAACTGTGGTGCAACATCTCCAGAATTCAGCATAAATGCTCCAGTCAGTGCGATAATTAGACTTCTTATTTTCCGTTATAGTCATCAGCCATGCGTAAAACACTATTAGGCGCCATCTCACCCGAAGAATTTTTACGTGAATATTGGCAAAAAAAACCTTTACTCATTCGCCAAGCGTGGACTGATTTCCCTGAAATCATCGACTACGCTCGTTTAGCCGAACTGGCCGAGCGCGACGATGTGCAATCTCGTCTAATCGAATACAAAAATGAGCGATGGAAACTCGAAAGCGGGCCATTTACCCCGTCTCGCCTAAAGCGACTTGGCGAGACCGATTGGACTATTTTGGTCCAAAGCGTGAATCATTTAGTTCCGCATATTTCTGAATTATTGTACCGCTTTAATTTCCTACCTTACACGCGTCTTGATGACTTAATGATTTCTTATGCGCCGCCCGGCGGCACGGTTGGCCCACATTACGATTCGTATGATGTGTTTTTATTGCAAGTGGGCGGCAAAAAGCGCTGGCAAATTTCCAGCGATGATGCCAGCGGCTTTATCGAAGATGCGCCGATTCGCGTACTAAAAGATTTTAATCCTGAGCAAGAATGGATTTTAGAGCATGGCGATATGCTGTATCTGCCGCCACAATACGCGCATTACGGCGTGGCACTTGAGCCGGGTATGACTTACTCAATTGGCTTTCGCGCGCCCAAAACACAAGAAATCGCCGTCAAATTTTTAGAGTACCTGCAAGACGAACTCTGCCTTGATGGCATGTATGCCGACCCAGATGCCACAGTAACCAGCGTGCCAGCACGGATTGACGAGCAATTTACCGATCGCATCAGCCAAATGCTGCAAAACATTCAGTGGAATGATGAGCGCGTTAAAGACTTCATCGGCCGTTACTTTACTGAACCACCACCGCATGTGTTTTTTGATCAAACTGAAGAGTTACTCGATTTTGATGATTTTGCTGCCGCAGTGGCGACATCGGGCGTGATGCTCGACCTAAAAAGCCAAATGCTCTACAGCGACGAGGCCATGTTTATTAATGGTGAGTTACTAGAGTGTCCTACTGAAGCAATCAATGAATTACAAACTCTCGCAAATAATAGACAGCTTGAAGCTGGTGTTTATACTGAAGGTCTTATAGAAACCTTGTTCACTTATTATGAATATGGCTACATCACCCTCAAACCGAGCAGCGCTGACGCCGTTTGATCGCAAGCTGGAATATCAGAGCGCACTGCTTAATGTGTTACGGATAGCGCAGCGCGAGCTGATTCTTTGTGAGCGCGACTATTGTGAAAGCGATATTGATAGTCGCGCTTGCCATGATGCGCTGTGGGCTTTTTTTACCGCGCCCTCTCCCGGGCGATTAAAAATCTTGGTGCAAAACGCCGACTTTTTAGCCACGCGCTGCCCGCGCCTATTGCAATTGCGTGATCGTTTTTCGCATTTAATTGAAATTCGCCAGGTCACGACTTTTTCTTACGGACAAGAAAAAGGTTTTGTCATTGCTGACCGGCAACTTTTTATGCAAAGACATCATTTTTCGAGTTTTCGAGGGGAGACTGGGGAAAACCCGCACGTCGTAGCGAATCTGCAACACGATTTTGCCCTGCTCTGGGAGCAAGCTAGCCCCGCAGATAGCCTGCAACGCCTTTATTTATAAGGCTGTACACGCGGTTACACGAAGTAGCGAGATTCAATCTAAATACCCCCTGTTTTTGTCGCTTGGGCACTAGCCATTTTGTTCGGCAGTGCTTAGAATTCGTTCTGTCGGTTGTGTGAACAACTTAAGAAATTTATTTGAATCAAGTCAGCAAAATGTTTTGCTGCTTTGTTTTGAAATTACCCTCACTTTTTAGCTAAAAGGTCTTAAAAATGAAACAAACTCTACTCGTTGCTGCTTTGTTGGCTGTTGCTTTGTCTGCTTGCGGTAAAAAAGAAGAAGTAGCTGCTGATGCTGCTTCTGCTGTTGTTGAAGCAGCTTCTGCTGTTGAAGCAACTGCAGCTTCTGCTGTTGACGCTGTAGCTTCTGACGTTGCTCAAGCAGCTTCTGACGTTGCTTCTGCTGTTGAAGCTAAGTAATTAGCTCTTCGCAGTATAGAAAAACCGACCTTTAGGTCGGTTTTTTTACGTCCGTAAGAAATACCGCATTCGCCACCCTGCGCCAAGCTGCACGCGCGTACCTAGGCATGCTACGATTCGCTATCTTTTGTTTTCGCCAATCGATTTAAACTTGTCGGCCAGTGTTTGATCCGTATGATTGCCGACAATTTAAAATCGCTTTGGTATGTATTGCTATCTAAGCCTCATAAGGAATGCCGTTGTGACCGATACCCATATTAATGTCGATCAAGCTGAGATCGAGAAATTTTCTGCTCTTGCGCATAAATGGTGGGACAAAAGCAGCGAATTCAAGCCCTTGCATGAAATCAACCCATTGCGCATTGGCTTTATTGAGCAATATGCCGGCATCAAAGGGCTCTCCATGCTGGACGTGGGTTGTGGCGGCGGGATTTTATCTGAAGGCTTAGCTGAACGCGGCGCCACAGTAACTGGCATTGATTTGGCAGAAAAATCACTCAAAGTCGCAAAACTGCATTTATTTGAGTCGGGCTTAAGCGTTAACTATCAAAACATTCCGGTTGAACAACTTGCCGCCGAGCAAGCTGAAAGCTTTGATGTGGTCACTTGTATGGAAATGCTGGAGCATGTGCCATCGCCCGCCAGCATTATCGAAGCGTGCGCTCGCTTGGTAAAACCGGGTGGCTGGGTGTTTTTTTCAACGCTCAATCGCAATCCAAAATCCTATTTACTCGCCGTGCTTGGCGCCGAATATGTACTCAATATGCTGCCCCGCGGCACGCATGAATACAAAAAATTCATTAAACCGTCTGAATTAGCGCGGATGACCCGCGCCGTGGGCTTAAATACGGTCGCCATTACCGGCATGACCTACAACCCGATCACTGACATTTATAAACTGAGCGATGACACCGATGTTAATTACATCGTTGCCACGCAGAAAAACGCATGATCCGCGCCGTTTTATTTGACCTAGATGGCACCGTCGCCGATACCGCGCCCGATTTAGCCGGCGCGCTCAATCGACTACTATTGGAAGAAGGTCGTGAGCCGCAGCCTTATGCGGCGATTCGCCCTTTAGCCAGCCACGGTGCTCGCGGCATTTTGGAATTGGGATTTGGTTTTACACCGGATGATGCCGAATATGCGCCTTTGCTCGCGCGTTTTTTCGATCATTACCAGAACTATGTATGCCAAGACACGGTGTTATTTGATGGGATGAGCGAGTTGATCACGCAGATTAACGCCCGAGGTTTAGCGTGGGGGATTATTACCAATAAGCCAATGCGTTTTACCGACCCATTGATTCAATTACTCCCCCTGCCTATAGCGCCAGAAACCTGTATTTCTGGGGATACGGTAGGCATACCCAAGCCAGCGCCTGAACCCATGCTGCACGCTGCGGCCGAACTGGGCATTGATCCGGCCCATTGCCTGTATGTTGGCGATGCCGAACGAGACATTGAAGCGGGACGCAATGTGGGCATGACAACGGTACTGGCCAATTATGGCTACATACGTGCGTCTGATCAGCCGCAAAGCTGGGGTGCCGATATTCAAATTGAACACCCGCTTGAACTACTGAAATACTTACCGCCACTACAATTAGCGCGATAACTTTCGACTTAGCGGTGAATCAACGCCACCGCTAAGCGAAATCCATTTAGCGAATCAACTCACGCTCTTGCTGCGTAGCCTGTAATTGCCGCAAACCGACCAGTACCGGTTGCAAAGCATCAACCACAATGGCTAACTGCGCGGCGATCTCTTCTCCCGACTGTTTCTCAAGGCAGGCCTTCTCTAGCTCGCCCGCTAATTGTTGAATCTGCCGAGCCCCTAAATTAACGGCCATGCCTTTTAATGAGTGGGCACAGCGCATTGCCGCATTCGGATCGCTCGCAGCCTGAGCTGCCGTAAAATCAGTGGCAAATTGACTAATGCTATTTGAAAACAACAGCAATAGCTTCATATACAAGCCCTCATCGGACATGCAACACGCCAAACCACTGACCGCATCAATCCCAGGCAAATCATAAATGGTGCGTTGTGGCTCAGTTGCTGTAGGAACAGCAGTGTCGTCCACGCCGGCAGGATCTGCTAATAAGCGATTTTTTTGCGGACTGATCCAGCGCGCAATGGTTGCGAACATTTCACCAATATTGAGTGGTTTCGCAATATGGTCATTCATTCCGGCGGCCAACACTTTGTCGCGATCCCCCGCCATCGCATTGGCTGTCATGGCAATAATCGGCAAATGCGCCCATGCGGGTTGATTGCGAATGATTTTAGTGGTGGCGTAGCCATCCAGTATCGGCATTTGGCAATCCATTAAAATTCCATCAAAGTCAGACTGTTCGGCCAAAATATCCAAAGCAATTTGACCATTTTCTGCCAAGCGCACCTCGATACCGGCTTTTTCTAGTAGCGCAATAGCCAGCTCTTGATTGAGTTCATTGTCTTCAACCAATAAAACCCGAGCGCCATGCAGTTTTAGCATCGCCTCACTTTGTGTTTCGGCTCTTTGCTCAAGGCGCGTTTCAGCCAGCTGCCCTTTATCTAAAGCCAAACCAATGACCTCTAATAAAGATGACCTTGATACTGGCTTACTCATTACACCGCGCACTCGGGCCCCACACTGCTCGGCCATTGCAGTCACATCTTGGCCATAGGCAGAGATTAAAATCATCGGGGGCAAGCCGCTAGCAAACGCCGATTGCAGTTGCACAATACATTGCAAGCCATCGAGCATCGGCATCTTATAATCCATCAGCACTAAATGATAAGGCTGACCGCCACTCATTGAGTTGGCAATCATGCCTATCGCCAAATGCCCATTACTCACCTGATCAATTTGCATGCCAAAACTACCGACCATACGCGCTAAAATTTCTCTGGCAGTGGGGTTGTCATCGGCAATTAACACGCGTAAACCAGATAATTCTTCGGCGAGAAACATCCGTTTAGGGACTTTTTGGCTCGCTTGTAGACCAAAGAAGGCATGAAAGTGAAACGTGGTTCCGACACCTTCTTGGCTTTCTACCCAGATCCGGCCATTCATTAATTCAACCAGTTTTTTGGAAATCGCCAAGCCCAAGCCCGTACCGCCATATTTTCGGCTGGTTGAACTATCGGCCTGACTAAACGATTGAAATAATTTGTCGCACTGAGCGGCACTCATGCCGATACCCGAATCGCGCACCCAAAAATGCAGTTCAATTAATTCACTGTCGGCGCTAATTTTTTCAACGCCAACGACAATTTGCCCTTTTTCGGTAAACTTAACCGCATTATTGCCCAAGTTCACTAAAATCTGCCCTAGCCGTAATGAATCACCCACTAAGGACATGGGCAAATCCATCGGCACTTCAAACAACAACTCCAGCCCTTTGTCTGATGCCTTATCGGCCACTAAATTAGCCAAATGGTCTAATACATCCTCTAAACCAAAATCGGCCAATTCCATATCGAGCTTGCCCGCTTCGATTTTGGAAAAATCTAAAATATCATTAATAATGCCCAGTAGATTTTCTGCCGCTTTATTCACTTTACCCACGTAATTACGCGCCTTGGTATCGAGCGGCAGCTCTAAAGCCAAATGTGACATGCCGATAATGGCATTCATTGGGGTGCGAATTTCGTGGCTCATATTGGCCAAAAAATCACTTTTAGCGCGAGTAGCTTCTTCGGCAGCATCTTTGGCAATTTCTAGCTCACCGGTACGTTCTTCAACCAAGGCTTCTAGGTGGTTTTTATACGCATCTAATTCTGCATACGCGGTTAGATTTTCAATCGAAATTGCGGCTTGCGCCGCCAACCAGCTAATGGCTTGAAAGCGCTTCACCGAGAAGACGCCTTCAACCGAGCCGTGCTCTAAATACAAGACGCGCTGCGTTTTCCCTTGCCGGCCAATCGGCATACAAAGCAAAGATTTTATTTTTCGGGCATGAATCTGCGGATCATCGGCAAACTCAAGTGCTTGGCTGGCGTCTTCTAAAACAATCGCCTCACGTGTGTTGTTAACCAAGCGAATCACCGACTCGACCAAGCCCGTATCGGCCTGCATAGAGCCAGCAGATTCTTCGATAGACAAGCGATTGTCTAAATCTAAAACAATGCAACCTTGTTCAGCGCCGGATGATTCCAAAATGATTTTTAACAACCGAGACAACAAGCCATCGAGTTTGCTTTCACTCGAGATGGTCTGCACTGCGCGTAAAATAGCCAAGACATCAATGGCGTCCAAGCCAAATTCATTGCTCACCGTACTAGTGACTCTCGTTAATTCAATTTTTGGCGACAAGCGAGATTTCACTCTGTGCGCTAATGCCAAAGCTTGGCACTCAATATAAGCTTGTACCGCTTGCTCGAGAGCTAATGTCGCAGCGGCAGCATTGCGCCGACGCTGGTGCATTTGCGCCAATGTTTCATTGAAAAAGCCCAGATTCAGCAAAAAGCAATGATGCTGTGCACTGTGAATGGCTTGCTGACATAGCGACACGGCTTGCTCTTCTTCGCCATCTAAATCTGCCAATAATGCACGCAAGAAAAACAATTTATCTTCAACATTTTCAGCGCAGCCGGCAACATAGACTGACTGATAAAAGGCTTCAATAGTCCTTAATTCAGACAGCAACTCTGCCCGACTATTTGATTCAGCGGCTCTAGCCTTGCCTGCCAACGCCACACCATGCCAAAACGGATGGTGCAAACTCAATAAATAGGTCGCCGGCCACGCCGTTTGCACGCTGGCATATAAACGAATCGCATCATCGAAGCGCCCCTCAAGGGTATACAGCATCATGCGACAAATATTTAGGCCGGCGATGGTAATGGGCACCGCCTGCCATGCTTCAATAAACGCCGCTTCCGAAAAATCACTATGATCCAAGACACCTAAACCCGCGGTATCACCATGTAAAGCAGCCGCTGTTGCAGCAAATGGTAAGCTTAAGCTACTCACAAAAGGCAGCTCATTGCTGGTACAAAAATTAAGTGTTCGCTGGGCGGTGGATTGTAAATCTGTCACGTCTCGGCATAAAAACAAACTAACCCAAGGTATGCCAACCAGCATGTAGCCACCATACAGCGGATCATGCGCACGTAATGCAACGCTATAACCTTCATTAAGCAGCGGAACCGCTCGCTGAGCAGGTTCGGCCCAATGCGTAATATTCCAACCGTGATAGGCTAAGCAGCGCTCATAACCATACAAATCATAGGTTTTACTATTGCTATTGAGTAAGCGAATGCCCACTTCGGCAATTTTGCAGGCATCTTGGTATCGGCGATGATGCGCAATTAATGCAATACCCAGCAAAGTAAAAAACATCGGTGAAACCCGCGTATAGCCATAGCGTATTGAGCGATTAACACCAATAATCGCGATCACCGAAAAGAACGGGAAATTCACAAAAATAGCGGGTTCAGAAACCTGCGATAACACTTTAAGTATCGCATCATGCGCCGCATCATCACTGACCGGCACATCATCAAGTGATGAATAAGATTGCGTACGCATCGTCGCTTCAAATTGCTCAAGCTCTTGCTGATACCTTTTCATTAATGCCGCAGCATCATCGAGCGGCGGAATATCAATGCCAAATAAAGCCAAGGCTTCTCGACCAAGCTCATTGATTTCTGCTAAGCGGCTATCGTGATTTAAATGAGCAATGCGCAAGAAATACAGCTCGACTTGCTCCAAAGGAGTTTGAGCATATTGCTCAAGCAATTGAATATAATCAGCAAACCGCTCAAATGACCCTGCCAGCTCAAAAACTTGAGCCGCATTTAAATACAACGCAAATGACAATTCAAAATTATTTGCCGAAAACGCATCACCCAGCAAAGCAATGCCCGTTTCTAAATAATTAAGCGCAGCCTGATAAGCCATGGCTTGCCTAGCTTTAAGCCCAGCCTGGAAATTTAAATCTGCCAGCTGCAAACGCTCATCGGGCAAACTAATTAAATGCTGTGCGGCATTAAGGTGATCAACAATTTCAAATAATTTAGGTTCAATATCACTCGCCAACATCCGCTCGAGCATCAAACGGCCAATCCGCAAATGCAGCTGGTTGGTGTATTCATCTGACTCTAAAACATAAGCGCCTTGCTGTACTCGATCATGCAAAAACTTAAATTCATGCTTATCTTTGCCATCGGTAATCGGCAGAACAATTTCTTCTTGCAACGCTGGCGCCAACATCGTCAGAATCATCGCCTGATCGAGTTCTCCAATCATGGACAACGTTGCCAAATCAAATCGGTTCCCAATACTCGCCGCCATGTTCAAGATATTGCGGGTTTCTGGCGGTAGACGCCGAATACGGCGAACCATTAAATCAATGACATTTTCAGTGTGTGTGAGTGCTAAGGCGCGCTCTTTCGACCAAACCCACCAACGGCGCTGCGGATGAAATGATAAGATTTTTTCATCATACAATTCCTGCAAAAACTGCCGTAAAAAGAACGGATTACCTTGCGTTTTGCGCATTAACATATCGTAAAACAATGGCAAATCATCTAGGCCAGGAAAACTATCACAAACCAACTCAGCCAAATGCACCGTAGCAAGAGGTCCTACGCTCACGGTTTGAATCGCCACGCCTTTCTTTTTAAGCTCTGCAAACATCAAAGCGAGTGGATGCTGCTCATCGACCTCGTTATCGCGATAAGCACACAAGACCAATAAATAACCAACATTGCCTTCAGATAGACAGCTTTGAATTAAAGCTAAGGAGGCAAAATCAGCCCATTGCACGTCATCTAAAAACAATACCAAGGGATGATTTGCATGCGCAAATGCCTTTAATAGCGCGGTAAATGCCATATTAAAGCGATGCTGACCAGCAGGTCCCTCCAATACACAGGGCTTGGCTTGTGGACCAATAATTCGCGTAATATCGGGGATGAGCTCAGCAATCACGGCGCTATTTTCACCCAGCGCATCACGTAAAGCCTCACCCCATCGTGCTAAATGTGCGCGATCTCCCGATAAAATTCGCCGCAGTAAAGCGGTAAACGTTTCAATTAACGCGGAATAAGGCACCTGCCGACGAAATTGATCATGTTTCCCTTCAACCATAGCACCGCGCGATGCAGCAACAGCAGTCCGCAAGCTACGAACCAAGGTGGTTTTACCAATCCCCGAGTAGCCGCCAATGGTGCACAACACCCCCTTGCCTTGGCAGGCTTGCTCAAAAAGTTGCTGAAGCTGCGCCACATCCGCATCACGTCCATATAACTTATTGGAAATAATAAAACGCCCAGATTCATCGTGCGTACCCAGCAAAAAATCCTCAACCACCCCCGATTGCATACGCTGCAAACACTCTCGTAAATCTGCACTTAATCCAGCAACAGAGGCATAACGCCCCATCGTTGGTTTTTCAAGCAACTTGAGCACAATACGGCGCAATATTGGCGGTATATGCTGAGCATTCGGCATGGTTGCCGGTGGTAGCGCCAAATGGGCATGCACCAAAGCCAGTAAATCATTTGCAACAAAGGGCGGGGAATCATTAAGCCAGGTATACAGCAAACAACCCACTGAATATAAATCACTGCGCGGACTGACTTTATCCCACATCCGCCCAGCCTGCTCTGGCGATGCAAAACATAAATCCTCAATACTAATTAGCTCTGATCGCGAGGCTGGCGGCGCAATCAAACCGACTAAACGATCGCCATTAAAGCGCAAATTCGCCAAAGTAATCGCACCATGAAAATTTCCATCGGCATGATAAACACTCAGATGCTCGAGTAACTCAAGCGCATTTTCAAGCGCCAAAATATTCTGCTTCATAAGCCACCTATGGCATGTCAAATATCAAATCACACGGCAAAGCGAATAGCACCACCACCACTTAAATAGTGTAGTCAGAATTTGTCACTTTTAAAGGCAGCAATACAACAAGGCGGAGTCAACAAAAGCAAAACTAACGTAAGAATCCAATAAAAATGCGAACAAAACGCATATAACCTTGGCTTCATTCGCAATGCAATGCACACAAACAAAGAAATAAACCTTTGATATCAACACCCCTAGACTTAAGTCCAATAAGTTAGCGCGTGAACTGCTAGCCCAAAGCAAGCATAAGCAGGTATAATCGCCCTTCTTCTTGTCCAACTTGAAGACTACCGATCGGGGGCGCCATGGTTTCGACGGGGGTTGCAAAGCGGGTGAGGGCATGTCGGGATCGCAGATTCCCGTTAAACACTGTATTTATATAGTCGCAAACGACGAAACTTACGCTCTAGCCGCTTAATCGCGCTAGACTCTACACCACAGGGTCCATCGGGTGGGCTGGGTCAAACCAGCAGTAGAGTCATTAAGATGGAATCGCCTTAACTCGGGTTACTTGGGTTGGGGTTAAATTTAGGTAACTCGCTCTCCTCAAGCCTGCCCATCGGCGTGAAAGGGAGTTAAAACCCAAAAGATAAGGCTAAACATGTAGAACTCTTCGTAGAGTGCTTCCGGACGGGGGTTCGACTCCCCCCGCCTCCACCAGCATTTAATAAAAAAGCCCTGATTATTCAGGGCTTTTTTACATTCAAAAACAATATCCTCACCACTCTTCCCACCATTTATTTTAAGCTATTGTTATGCACTTCATGATTGCCTCACGTTTCTGATTCGACTATTTCAGACACAATTCAATTCACTCCTTAGCCCAAAAACTCGCACCGCCAAATTTCAACCTTTCAAAGCAAAACACAAGGCCCCGTGCAGTTTGAAATGACCAAGCTAACACGCGATACTGTTTCCGCTTGGGTTTCACATGCGAAACGACATTCTGACCAGAATTTGCTTCCTATTAGACTACGCCAAGTGTCAGCACATATTTCAACTCGACTATATGCGACATTGTAAATTGCGGGGTCAGCCCAATCGGATTGGATCCGACTGAATGTGTCACTCAGAGCACGCGAAGAAGCAAGGTCACTCTGATTTGTAAACGAACAAAAAACTTGCGCGCAATTCAATTGTGGCTTGCACATACCAAGACGGAAAGCACACAAATCGTCACCTTGGTATTGAAGTTGGTGATGCGCTCGACATATCTACGCAAACTGAGATTGAGCTAGCAAATGCGGCATAACATCAAAATATCGCAAGCCGCAACCTGATGGTTTGCGGCTTGCGAGATAATGAGTTGCGGCCCGAGCGACTCGGGCATTGAGGTCATATAAAAAGGGATTACCGTGCTATTTTTTCACCTCGCTTTAGCGTCCATATTTGGCAGCACAGCTCAGCATTTAAACTGTTGCATGCCGAGGTAAACCCAATGAAATTAGCGCAGCTAAGGCAATAAAAGCCGCCGATATCCACAAACAGGCCGCCAAACCCGCCGTTTGGTAGACCCAGCCGGACAATACCGTACCAATCAGCCGCCCTATTGCGTTGGCCATATAATAAAAACCAACATCAAGTGATGCGCCGTCTTCCTTGGCGTAACTGACGATCAAATAGCTGTGTAATGAGGAATTAATCGCAAACAGCACACCAAATAGCAACAACCCACCAATCAGTATCGCCTCTAAGCCATTATCTAGATTAACCCCTATAGCAATACCTGCGGTTAATACGGCAAGCGGAATTGCCCACAACATCGCGGCGCGTCCATCGGGGACTTTGCCTGATTTTTTGCCCGTTAAATAGGGCGCAAGCGATTGCACGATTCCGTAACCAATCACCCAGCAAGCAAAAAACGTCCCCACCGCCCAATCGACCCAGCCCAAAGTCGTCGCCATAAACACCGGCAGCGCCACCACAAACCACACATCGCGCGCGCCAAACAAGAACAACCGCGCTGCGGATAGAATATTCACCGCGCGACTGCTGGAGAAAATCTCACCAAATTTAGGCTTGTTTTTTGCCTTGCCCAAGTCCGACTTCAGGCTAATCAAGCTGGCAATCCACACCACAAGCAACACCCCCGCCATCGCCCACATTGCGCCCGCAAAACCTAAAGTCGCCAGCAACACGCCGCCCAAGAAAAACCCAACGCCTTTCAGCGCATTTTTCGAGCCAGTGAGCACCGCCACCCATTGAAAGAGTTTCCCTTCCGCGCCAGCGGGAACCAGCGTCTTGATGCTGCTTTTGGCACTCATTTTATTGAGGTCTTTCGCAATGCCCGACAATGCCTGCGCCGCCATCACCCACGGCACAGTGAGCATTGCAGTCGGCACCGTCAACGCCAGCAGCGCAATCACTTGCAAGCCAAGGCCGATATTCATTGTCTTATTCAGACCAATCCGCGCGCCCAACCAGCCACCGACGAGATTAGTCACCACGCCAAATAGCTCGTAAAACAAAAACAGCAGCGCAATATTGAGTGGCGAAAAGCCGAGTTGATGAAAATGCAGCACCACCAGCATCCGCAAAGCGCCATCGGTTAACGTAAACGTCCAGTAGTTGCCGGTGATGATCAGGTATTGGCGAATAGCCGGTGAAAGGCTGGAAAGCATGATGAAAACCCAAGTCCAATTGATAGGTATTGCCCTGTAGCCATTTACTTTAAATAGATACAGAGCAATACCATGTAGAGTATTTGCTACAACTTATTGATCGACTAAACCAACTTGGCGAACCAGCTCAGCCGTGCGGTTTACATAACCCCATTCATTGTCATACCAAGCATAGAGTTTCAACTGCGTACCGTTGATCACCATCGTCGACAGTGCGTCGATGATGCTTGAACGTGCGTCGCCGCGATAGTCGATCGACACCAGTGGGCGTGTCTCAAAGCCCAAGATGTTTTTCAAATACGTTTCTGATGCGGCTTTCAGTAGGCCGTTCACTTCGTCCACCGTCGTAGCGCGTTCTAGCTCGAATACGCAATCAGTCAACGAGGCATTGGTGAGCGGCACGCGCACGGCGTGGCCGTTCAAACGGCCTTTCAGCTCGGGGAAAATCTCGGTGATCGCAGTGGCCGAGCCAGTCGAAGTCGGAATCAAACTGGTGCCGCAGGAGCGCGCACGGCGTAGATCTTTGTGCGGCGCATCGATGATGGTTTGGGTGTTGGTCAAATCGTGGATTGTCGTCATGCTGCCGTGACGTATACCCAGTTGCTCATGAATCACTTTCACCACGGGCGCAAGGCAATTGGTCGTGCAGCTGGCGGCAGTGACGATGCGGTGAATCGCTGGGTCGAACAAATGATCGTTCACCCCCACCACGACATTGAGTACGCCAGCTTCTTTGACGGGCGCGGTAACGACGACGCGTTTTACGCCTTGATCAAGGTAAGCTTGCAGGAGTGCTGTGGTACGCATTTTGCCTGAGGCTTCGATGACCACATCACAGCCCGACCAATCTGTATCTGCAATGGCAGTATTGCGCGTCGTTTTGATACGCTGATTGCCGATAAGAATGTCATCTCCATCCGTGCTGGCTTCATGCGCCCAACGGCCATGTACTGAGTCAAAGTTCAGCAAATGCGCCAAGGTTACGGCATCACCCGCTGGATCATTGATCTGCACAAATTCAACATCTGGCCAACCCCAAGCTGCGCGCAGTGTTAAACGTCCCATGCGGCCAAAGCCGTTAATGCCTACTTTGATGCTCATTTGTGCTGTCCTCGGATTGAAATTGATACTGTTGATATTAACAATACAATATTTCAAACATTGTTGTATAGTTGAATTATGGAAAAATTAATCGCTACGACTATTTTTGAGTCGCTTTCATCGGGCATCCGTTTAGATGCCTACCGTTTATTAGTACGCCAAGGCCATGTCGGCATGGTGGCAGGAGAGATTGCGACTGCACTGGGACTACCGCCAACCAATATGTCGTTTCACCTGAAAGCCATGGTGCAAGCCAATGTGGTGACGGTGGCGCAAGAGGGACGCTATATGCGTTACCGCGCCAATCTCAGCTTGATGCTGGATTTAATCGCTTATCTGACTGAGGAATGTTGCGAAGGGCAGCCCGAACAATGTGCTGATTTACGCGCGCAATCGAGCTGCTCACCCGCTGTTTTGCCACCACTGTGCTGCCCTGCTCCGAAGACAGAGTAATCCGTCGACGGCGTTTCACAAATGCGCTTAGGAGAAAATCATGCGCAAAATACAAATTTTTGACCCCGCCCTGTGCTGTAGCTCTGGCGTATGCGGTGAAGATGTGGACCAAGCTTTGGTGAATGCCTCAGCCGATATCGATTGGGCCAAGCAACAAGGCGCAGCGATTGAACGCTTTAATTTAGCGCAGCAGCCAATGGCGTTTGCAGAAAATGAGCTTGTGAAAGCATTTCTAGTGCGCTCTGGCGCTGAAGCACTCCCTGTCGTTCTGGTGGAAGGCGAAATGGCTTTGGCGGGGCGTTATCCGACTCGGGCAGAATTGGCGCGCTTTTTAGGTCTTGATTTACTTGAGACTACTGCTCAGCCAGCAAAAAAATGCTGCTCCGGTTCGCGAAGTTGTTAATGAATTAAATTGCTGGCAAATGGATGATGCCAGCAAAGAGGTAAAGTGAAATGAATGAGTGGGCAACGATGCTATCAGACGCATCTAACATGTTTGTATTTCTAGCCGTCGAGTTATCGGTTTTATTCTTAATCATCAGTGCGGGCGTCGCCCTGGCCCGGCAAAAATTTTCGAATGCGAAAATTCAGCAGGTACTTGGACAACGCCAAGGTAAAGGCTATTTAATTGCGACGGCACTGGGTTCGCTGACGCCGTTTTGTAGCTGCTCAACGATTCCGATGTTACGCGGTTTGTTATCGGCCAAGGCCGGTTTTGGCCCCACACTGACTTTCCTATTTGTATCACCCTTACTCAATCCGATTATCGTTGGGCTAATGTGGGTGAGTTTTGGCTGGCAAATTACGCTCACCTACATCGTTATTGCTGCCGGTGTGTCGCTACTGGCCAGCTTATTGCTCGATAAGTTAGGCTTTGAGCGATATGTAATTAAGGCCAAAACGTCGGGCACCGCTTGCAATAAAGCAGCGGCAGTGGCTATGCCCACTCAAGAAACGCTGGTCACCAAGAGTGCATGCTGCACCGCAGCCCCTGTAATTGAAGAAATACCCGCCGCCAAGTCGAGCTGCTGCAATGTCACCAAGCCAGTTTCATCATGCTCAACAGCTAGCACTCACAATGATCAAGGCAAAGCACAAGCGGCGAATACGCCGCTGAATTACCGCCAAGCCAGTTTAGATGCATGGACGCAATTTAAAGAAGTCTTGCCTTTTCTTGCTCTTGGGGTGTTACTCGGTTCTGTTATCTACGGTTTTGTTCCTGCCGAATGGATTGCCAAACACGCAGGCTCAGACAATCCATTTGCCGTACCGTTGAGCGCGGTAATTGGGATTCCATTGTATATCCGGGCCGAAGCCGTGATCCCGTTGGCTGCTTCATTGCTAGGTAAAGGCATGGGCGTCGGGGCGGTGATGGCGCTGATTATTGGCAGTGCCGGAGCCAGCCTAACCGAAGTCATTCTGCTCAAGTCGATGTTTAAAACACCGATGATTGTGGCCTTCCTGACGGTGATTTTAGGCATGGCGATCATGATGGGCTATTTGGTGACGTTTTTTTTCTAGTGCATATTCCTTTAAGGAACGGCCATGAACTTCTTGCAAAATCCACCGCGTTTTCTGTTTTTTACCGGCAAAGGTGGCGTTGGTAAAACGTCGATTGCTTGTGCCAGCGCAATTGAATTAGCGGCCTCTGGGAAGCGAATTTTATTGGTGAGTACTGATCCGGCATCCAATGTCGGCCAAGTATTCGGCATTACGATTGGCAATCAAATCACCGATATTCCTGCGGTGGCCAATTTATCCGCGCTCGAAATCGATCCGCAAGCGGCGGCACAAGTCTATCGCAATCGGATTGTTGATCCGGTACGTGGCGTGTTGCCCGATGACGTGGTGCGCGGTATTGAGGAGCAGCTCTCTGGCGCATGCACGATGGAAATTGCGGCATTTGATGAGTTCACTGCGCTACTGATCGACTCGAAACAAACTGCCGATTTTGATCACATTATTTTTGATACCGCACCGACGGGTCACACGATACGCTTGCTGCAATTACCGGGCGCGTGGAGTGGCTTTTTGGCTGAAGGTAAAGGCGACGCGTCTTGCCTTGGCCCATTGGCCGGGCTGGAAAAACAGCGCGCCCAGTACAAAGCCGCAGTGGACGCCTTGGCCGACCCGATTCGTACCCGCCTGATTTTAGTTGCGCGTGCGCAGCAAGCCACTTTGCGCGAAGTGGCACGAACGCATGAAGATTTGGCCGATATTGGCTTGGCACAGCAATATTTAGTAATCAATGGCGTGCTGCCAGAATCAGAAGCCCGCCAAGACCCGCTAGCAGCTACGATTGCGCAGCGCGAACAGGCGGCGCTGGCGAATATTCCTGAGGTTTTTAAAAACTTGCCGACTGATTTGTTGGCACTAAAACCCTTTAATCTGGTCGGTTTGCCTGCTTTGCAGCAATTGTTTACCGATGTCCAAAGTGCTGCGCCGAGCCTTGATGCCAGCACCAGCGACTTTGCCGCGCCCAATTTATCGACATTGGTCGATCAAATCGCTGCCGACGGCCATGGTTTGGTGATGCTAATGGGCAAAGGTGGCGTCGGCAAAACCACCATCGCTGCTGCTGTCGCTGTCGAGCTGGCGCATCGCGGGTTGCCAGTGCATTTGACCACTTCTGATCCCGCGGCGCATCTGAGCGAAACGCTGGTCGGCAGTTTAGACAATCTGACCGTGAGCCGTATCGATCCACATGAAGTCACTGAGCAGTATCGGCAGCAAGTACTTACTAGCAAAGGCGCACAGCTCGATACCCAAGGCAGAGCTTTACTGGAAGAAGACTTGCGCTCACCATGCACCGAGGAAATCGCCGTCTTTCAGGCTTTCTCGCGGATTATTCGCGAAGCGGGCAAAAAGTTTGTTGTGATGGATACCGCACCAACTGGCCACACACTGTTGCTGCTTGATGCCACGGGCGCATATCACCGTGAAGTTGCAAAAAAAATGGATCAGGCCAAGCTGCATTACCTGACGCCGATGATGCAATTGCAAGACCCGAAACAAACCAAAGTGCTGCTGGTGACCTTGGCGGAAACCACGCCGGTGCTGGAGGCCGCCAATTTACAGGCTGATTTGCAACGCGCGGGGATTACCCCGTGGGCTTGGGTGATTAATAACAGTATCGCGATGGCAGGCGCCAAATCGCCACTATTGCAGCAACGCGCCCAGAATGAATTGCGCGAAATCGACTTGGTGGTCAATCAACATGCACAACGGTATGCGGTGGTGCCCTTGCTGAAAGACGAGCCGATTGGTGTGCCGCGGCTGTTGGCGCTGGCCGAGCATAGTCAGAAATAAAGCCTTTTTCTAACAGAACGAACTAAAGAGTATTCAGCATGAATGTAACAGCCTGCGCCGATGAATCAACGGCACACAAAATGAGTTTTTTGGATCGCAACCTCACATTGTGGATTTTTTTAGCCATGGCAGTGGGTGTTGGGATCGGCGTGGTTTTTCCGCAAGTGGCGCAGCTCAATGATGCTATGTCAGTGGGCACGACCAATATTCCGCTAGCGATTGGCCTAATTTTGATGATGTATCCGCCGCTGGCGAAAGTGAATTACAGACTTTTGGGTAAAGTTACTCGGGATAAAAAGGCGCTTACGCTGTCTTTGGTGATGAATTGGATTGTCGGTCCGATTTTGATGTTTGTGCTGGCAATTACCTTTCTGCGTGACCAGCCGGGCTATATGGTCGGGCTGATTTTAATTGGGCTGGCGCGGTGTATTGCGATGGTGCTGGTTTGGAATGACCTTAGCGGCGGCAGCAAGGAATACGGCGCAGCCTTAGTTGCGATCAATAGTGTGTTCCAAATTATGAGTTACAGCGTTATGGCTTGGTTGTTTATTACTGTGTTGCCACCCCTATTTGGCCTGCAAGGGTTTACGTTGAACATTACGATTCTCGATATTGCACAAAGTGTACTGATTTACCTTGGGATTCCTTTTCTAGCCGGATTTTTGAGCCGCAAATGGTTGGTGGCGGCCAAAGGCGAGGATTGGTACAACACGGTGTTTATCCCGCGTATTTCGCCAATCACGCTGATTGCTTTACTCGCGACCATCGTGTTGATGTTTAGCCTGAAGGGTGAAATGATAGTTGAGCTACCGATGGACGTGCTGCAAATCGCCATCCCGCTGGTTATCTATTTCATGCTAATGTTTTTTGTGAGTTTTTTCATCGGCAAGAAAATGGGCTTGCCGTACGATCAAAATGCGTCGATAGCGTTTACATCGACCGGCAATAATTTTGAGCTAGCGATTGCGGTGTCGATTGCCGTGTTTGGCTTGAGTTCTGATCAAGCCTTTGCGGGCGTGATTGGCCCCTTGGTTGAAGTACCCGTACTCATTGCTTTAGTGAATGTGGCGCTCAGAATGAAGCATAAGTACTACACATGAAAACTTACTTATTCAGATGTTCGCAACACAATGCTGCTCGATTGAAGAAGACGTAGATTGGACTTTCTAGGTCATTCCTAGTCAATTTTGCAACTAATCTGTGGATTTACGAATGTCCGAAATGATTTCGGACATTTATTCACCCGTTAAACGACTAACTGCACGATCTCTCCGTCGCGGCGAAAGGCTAAAAACGGCTGTACTGCGCCCGATTGAATTGCAGCCATCATCCGTTGAAATGCGCTCTCAATTTCATCATGAGTCGGCGCTAGCAATCCTTTGCCACCTAAACCAGCAACAAATACCACATCCCAATCGGGGACGAGCTGTTCTGATTCAGCAGTCAATGCTGCAAATGTACTTAGCTCCAGCGGCGATTTATCCACATACATCAAGGGCGTTAACTCACCCGCTTGCTGGGCAGAAAACTGAGCAATTTGCTCTGCAGTCGCATCCTCAGGCAATCCCGCCCCAGTAAAAACAAACAATAGCCTTTGTGGTGTCGGCTGGGAACGAGCGGCAGTCAGTAAATCGGAAAAGCTGGCAATATCCATGATGTCCCCTAGAGTCTGCTGAGATAAAAACGTCATTACAGCTTAATACTGAACACAGCGATCAGCATAAGTTTTGATGTTGGGTGAAGAGTTTAATCACACCACATTGGGAAGGCGTTGATAAGCGATCACCGACAATGAACGAACACCTTGTGCGCCATGCACCAAAGTACCTTCAATATCCGCTGTCGCCGAAGGGCCGCTATGTAGCACGGTGTATCGGGCCATTTGAAACTCGGCACGTTGATATGCTTGGTGCAAATTGCCAACTATTTCATTCACATCCAGCAGCACCACCAAATGCTGGGCAAGATACGCCAGCGCATTCACCACCAATTCTTGTTCAGTAAAACAAACGCTGCCGGTTTCAGCCACCGCAAAACGTGCACGCACTACAGCGACATCGACCTCGGCCAAGCGATGCGGATCTTCGCCTTGCAACACACTAAAATTACCCGTCACTTCGGGCACGACAGAAGCAATTATTTTAGCCTGCGGAAAATGCTGGCTGAGCAAAGCGTTCAAATTCACGCCATCAGGGCAATCCAATATTTGCCCGCCCATCCGTCGCAAACTCGCTTGAAACTGCGGCCATGGGCTTGGCAAGTCGGCAGCAAACAACGGTACTTTAGGTAAATCACTCGCCGGCGGCTGATTGACGCGTACTTGCGCCAAAATAATATCGCGACTACTCATGATCTGCTCCTCGATTTTTAGCCCACCATTGATGAAATGTGGCTTTTGGCGCATCGGGAATTTCACGCTGCAAACCCCAAGCATTGAGCGGGTTATAAATAAGTGCCCGAGGAAACTCACGACTAATTTGATCAACCCCAGCAATGACACGACGAAACAACGCCGGACTCGCTAAGACTTTAGCGGCAACATCCAGCGCGGTTCGACGCAATAGTGGCAGCTCTTGTTTTTCACTAATAATTCGCCGCCATTGATAAATTTGCTCGTGAATATTGATTTTAACTGGGCACACGCTGGTACAACTGCCATTCATGGTGGATGCAAAAGGCAAAGCACGATAGCGATGCAAATCAATCGCAGGATTTAAAATCACGCCAATGGGCCCCGGGTAAACACTGCCATAACTCAAACCACCACTACGCCGATACACTGGACAAGTATTCATGCACGCCCCGCAGCGAATACACTTGAGTGAAGTCCAAAAATCAGCCATCCCCAACCGCGCAGAACGGCCGTTATCGACCAACACAATATGCATTTCACCACCATCACGTGGGGCACGAAAATGCGAGGTATATTGCGTAATCGGCGAACCTAAAGCACTGCGCGATAACAAACGTATAAACACCCCCAAATCCTCAATCCGCGGAATCAGTTTTTCAATGCCTACTGACGCGACATGCAAGGGCGGTAAATTGGCGCTAATGTCGGCGTTGCCTTCATTGGTACACACCACAAAGCTACCCGTTTCAGCAATCAAGTAATTAGCACCAGTCATCCCCGCATCGGCAGCTAAAAAATGCGGTCGCAGGCTTTGTCGCCCTGCCTCACTCAAAACTTTAGGATCGTCATTATTCGGATCAGAGTCGATGGTCCGAGCAAACAATTTGGCAACATCACCCCGCAACTTATGCACTGCAGGCACCACAATATGACTCGGCGGTTGATCATCATCCAATTGCTGAATACGTTCGCCCAAATCCGACTCAATTACCGTAATACCGCGCTCGGCCAAATACGGTCGCATCTGACATTCATCAGTGAGCATCGATTTACTTTTAATCACGGTTTTGACCTGACGTGCCGCAAAAATCTCGCCAACAATGCGATTATGCTCTTGGGCATCTTGCGCCCAATGTACCTGCACCCCATTGGCCGTTGCTTTGCGTTCAAATTCTTCTAGATAATCCGCCAAATGCGTCAGCGTATGCGCTTTAATGTCAGACGCTAGCTGGCGCAGCATTTCCCATTCAGGAATGTGATCTCGCGCCTGATCCCGCCCTTTTCTTAAGTCCCACAAATGATGGTCATGAAAACGTTCATGCTGCACATCGGCGATAAATTCATCCGCAGCGGCCGACTGATCTACAGGTTTCATGCGGTATCTCCATTCAATATCTGGGCAATATGAATGTACTTCTGTCCATAACCCAAGCGCTGCGCACAGCCTTTTTGGTGCATCAAGCAACTCATATCGGCAGAAACGATATATTCAGCCCCG
This sequence comes from Deefgea piscis, assembly GCF_013284055.1. NCBI lineage: Bacteria > Pseudomonadati > Pseudomonadota > Betaproteobacteria > Neisseriales > Chitinibacteraceae > Deefgea > Deefgea piscis. Next base: position 3,316,020 of record NZ_CP054143.1, read on the forward strand.
GCTCGTCGTTGATCATCCACCTTGTCATACCCCATTTTGGCCGAGACGCCCTCTTCAAAAATAGAAAACAAACCACCAAAACCACAGCATTCATCGGCTCGCTCTAACTCAACCCACTCAATGCCAGGTACATTGGCCAATAATTCTTTCGGTTTAGAAAAAACCGGCCCACGAATTTCTGACATGGATGCCAGTGGTGGCTGCAAACTGCGTAATGAAGTACAACTATTGTGCAAGGCCACTTTGTGCGGGAATGATGCCCAAGGAAAATCGCGTATTTGCAATATATCGTGCAAAAATTCGACCAATTCATACGCATGCGTTCTGACTTGCGTCACTTCAGCGGTTTGTTCAATGGCGTCTAAATGTTGCCGAATATGGTGAATACAGCTGGCTGATGGACCGACGATATAGTCGTAGCCCGCAAAGTTCTGCACAAATAAAGCTTCACAAGCGGCAGCATTTTTTTGATCGCCCTCATTGGCGAGCGGCTGACCGCAGCAGGTTTGGTTGAATGGATACTCAACAATACATCCCAAGCGCTCCAGTAATTGCAGCGTTGCCACCCCGATTTCAGGAAAGCTCGAATCAATAAAACAAGGTACAAATAAAGCCACCCGTGGTGCCATCGGCGTCATCGTCATCACCAACCCCTTATTTCAATTGTGAGTGATGTTTTATCATCGACCATGTTGATCAAATAGCTATCACCGCATCACACCCACTTTAAAATCGATGAACGTGTGCGCTATCACGCTGCATATTATTTACAGCCACCCAATAGCTAAAACAAAAATAACAAAAAGCATGCAACGACTTTATACTTACGTTAACTTTGTATTTCAGTAATTATTAATGGTAATAATGAATGCTGATGGGGCAATATCCGCTCAGATAATGTGCGCAAAAAAAATTGGGCGGCGTAAATATCAGGATAGTTAAACCAAAAGACAATATCGTGATGATCAAACCGTCAAGCACTGACGGCTTGATTTTAGCTGGCAAAACAGGGGATATGACCGAGATGAATTCAACCAGCAGATGGGATGAAATCCATCGGTAAATCAAGCGGCAATTAAGCGCGATCGAGTGGGCGGCCTAAAGTTTGCTGATGGCGTAATCGGCCATTGGCGCTATAGGCAATTTCCTGATTTTTTTCTTGCGATAGCAAGCTTAATAAATGACGATTAGCATCTTCATGGCATTGCACCAGTTGAGCATTACTGCGATTGAGCACTTCCGCCAGCTTGGCTTGCTGTTGTAAATGCCGCCATTGCGGGGCGATTTTGCTATCTACCGACAAATAATCATTCATTTGCGAAGCAGTATGTAAATTCAATTGCCGCGCGCATTGCATACGAGATTGCGTTGCGATTTCTAATTGCTGAACTGCACGCGTTTTTAAAATCAGTAAATCATTGATTTGATCAAATTGACGTGTCGTCAGGATATCTTGCTCACGTTGCATTAACGCCACAAGCCGCTCAACTTCGAGCAGCTCAATGGTGATGGCTTGGTTTAAATCACAAATAGACATCATGGGCGAGCAAGCAGAGCTTTCACACTAGACAGTAAACCGTCAGCAATCGCCTCAGGCTTGATTGCAAAGCGCCCTTCGGCAATCGCTTGACGAATTTCTTCCACTTTTTTTGAATCAAAAGGGGAATCGCTTTTACCAACACCCGCAGCATTAGAGAGCTGGGCGGCCAAAGGATTAATGCTAACGCTGTTTTTTTCCGCAGCTTGTTCCGTTTTCGCGGCCGTGCGCCCCTCTAATGGCCGTGCGGTCACGCTCGCCAATGGCTTGCCAGAGTTGTCAATTTTCATGATTGCTTCCTATGCCAATTTAATGGCGCACACTCAATTTCTTCCATTATGCCAATTATCGACGCAAGTTTGAAATTCTTTAGTAATTCAATTGTTTATCAGTAAACGCTAAAACACAAGCCACCTGAAATTACAACAGCATAGACCCAAGCCAACCACTTTAAGAATGAATACGTTATTCTAGGGTCAGTTCATGTTTAGTTTGCCGCGAAAGTGCTCTAGCGCGGTGGCAAACCCAGCATCAACAGACCCTAGCCTTTCATATTCTTGGCGGAGCCCGTTAAATGCAAGTTTATCCTAGCCGTTTTGGCCAAATTGAAGTCGATCCCGATACCATTATTCAGTTTCCGCTGGGCATTCCCGGCTTTGAAGACTGCAAAAATTACAAACTACTCCACGAAGAAAAACCCGACCCTAAAGTACTGTGGCTGCAATCACTTGACGATGCTGCCGTGTTATTTACTTTAGTAGAAACCGAGCGGTTGGGACTCAATTATGCCCTGACTTTGTCGGACGAGGAATGCCAGCAAATTGATTTAACCACGGCCAATGATGCCAAGTTGTTTTTGATTTTGTCGCGCCCTGAAGGCCAAGCCATTAGCGCCAATACCAATGCGCCTTTGGTGATTAATTTGCAAAGTCGCAAAGGCTTACAAAAACTCGACGTAAAAGCCGACATTGTTTTTCGTAACACCTAACACCACCTGTCAAGCACGGCAATTGATGGTGACAAAGCCGCTGGCATCTTGGAGTGCGGCCGTGCTTGCTGTATGATTGCGCCATTTTACGCGCTGGCCATACTGGCTAGTTGCGCGCGTGCGCTATTTGTAAGTGGCGCTTCTGGAGTATGAAGAGCATGAAAACGACCTTCCTCGACTTCGAGCAATCTGTAGCCGAACTCGAAAACAAGATCGAAGAACTGCGCTACGTGCAGGACGATTCGGCAGTAGATATCTCAGTTGAAATTTCGCATTTAGAAAAAAAGAGCCAAGAGCTCACTAAAACGATCTACGCCAAACTGTCGCCGTGGCAAATTTCTCAAGTGGCGCGCCATCCGCAGCGTCCGTATACCTACGACTATATCGCCGGTATTTTTACAGACTTCCAAGAATTGCATGGTGATCGCGCTTTTGCCGATGACTTAGCGATTGTGGGTGGTTTGGCCCGCTTTAATGGTCAAAGTGTTATGGTCATCGGCCACCAAAAAGGGCGCGATACCAAAGAAAAAATCATGCGTAACTTCGGTATGCCACGTCCAGAAGGCTATCGTAAAGCATTGCGTTTGATGAAATTGGCCGAAAAATTCAACATTCCTGTCATCACTTTTGTCGACACCCCGGGTGCTTACCCTGGTATCGGTGCTGAAGAACGTGGACAGTCAGAAGCAATTGGTCGCAATTTATTTGAAATGGCCAAACTACGCGTACCGACCATCTGCACCATTATCGGTGAAGGCGGCTCTGGCGGCGCACTGGCGATTGCCGTCGGCGATATTGTACAAATGCTGCAATATTCAACGTACTCAGTGATTTCTCCGGAAGGCTGCGCCACCATTTTGTGGAAAACCGCTGAACGCGCTTCCGATGCCGCCGAAGCCCTTGGCATCACCGCCACGCGCTTAAAAACCCTCGGTTTGGTCGATAAAGTGATTAATGAGCCAGTTGGCGGCGCACATCGCGACTATCAACTCATGATGAGCGCAATGAAAAAATCAATTGCCGATGGGCTTAAAAACTTACAAGCCAAATCGATTGATCAACTTCTCGATGATCGCTTTGAGCGTCTAATGGAATATGGCAAATTTAAAGAAGAATCCGTCGCCTAAAGCGACGTTCAATCACGAGGGCTGGCTTGCCGCATCGGCCGCCCTTCGTGACTTTTGCTGCAACGGGGGCCAACGCCCCCGTTTTCAATCCAGCCTCCCCATCCGCTTATGCGTGGGTTTCTCGGCAGGATTGGATTCAAGCGTACTGCTGCACTGGCTCAGTCAACAACAAGCTGAACTGGGCTTTAGCTTAAGCGCCATTCATGTTCATCATGGCTTATCACCCAATGCCGATACTTGGGCCGAACATGCACGCACTTTTTGCCAAACGCTCCAGATCCCTTGCCAGATCACACCGGTTAACGTATCGCAAAATACCGGACTCGGCATTGAGAGCAATGCCCGCACCGCGCGGTATCGTGCGTTTACTGAGCAAGCTTGCGACGCCATCGTGCTCGCCCACCACCAAAACGATCAAAGCGAAACGCTGTTAATCAATTTGCTGCGTGGCAGCGGCCCAGCGGGACTCTCCGCAATGAAATCTTTGCGGGCGCTGAACGCCAATACCGATGTGTTACGCCCTTTGTTGCAGTTGCCACGTTCGGCCTTGCTGGATTATGCCAATGCCCATCAGTTGGCTTGGGTGGAAGATGAAAGCAATCAAGACACCGCCTTTAAACGCAATAAAATCCGCCATGAGCTCATCCCTTTACTTGAGGGTATTAACCCCAAGGCCATAGCAACTATTGCGCGTAGCGCAATACATCAAGGCGATGCTGCGGCGATTTTATTAGAGCGCGCCCAAGAAGACCTCGTGCGGTGTGTGCAAGATCAGGCTTTGCAGCTCGAGCCATTTCAACAGCTCAGCCCAGCACGGCAACGCAATGCCTTACACCATTGGCTAGACACCCACGGCATTACGCTCGAGTTGCGTGCATTTGACGAATTACTGCGGGTCACTTTTGCTGCGGCCAGCGACACTTGCCCAGCACTCGTTTGGCGTAATGCTGCGATTCGCCGTTATCGTGGCGCATTGCATATCACGCGCGCCAGCTTAAACCCGGGGCCTCAATTAGATCGCCAATGGCAAGACGCACCTCAGATTGCCGATTGGCATGGTGAACTACGCTGGATTGAAGCAGAACACGGCATCGATCCGCGCTTTTTAGAGCAGGGTTACCGTATCGCCGGTCGCTCTGGCGGTGAAAGCCTCAGATTGGCAGCCAATCGCCCAACGCGCTCGCTCAAAGCCCATTGCCAAGCACTGGGGATTGCGCCATGGCTACGCGAAACCACGCCGCTGATTTACCTTAACGGCCAATTGGCGGCCGTTCCCGGTCTTGGCGTTCACGCTGACTTTCAAGTTGCCGCCGATCAAATCGGCTGGTTGCCGATTTGGCAAGCCAATCACCCCAACAAGGGTATTGCCCGCTAAAGCATTACCAGCAAGACGCCCACTCATATACTCGTAATACGGAACACATCATGGCCAAAAGCAGCAAAACGTCCGCCGCCCCAACCCACACGCCCATGATGGCGCAATATTTTTCGCTCAAGGCCGATCACACCGACAAGTTGGTGTTTTATCGCATGGGGGATTTTTACGAGTTATTTTATGAGGATGCAGTCAAAGCGGCGCGTTTGCTCGATATCACGCTCACTACCCGTGGCAGTAGCGCCGGTGAACCGATCAAAATGTGCGGCATTCCGTTTCACTCGCTTGAACCGTACTTGGCTAAATTGGTCAAACTTGGCGAGTCCATTGCCATTTGTGAACAAATTGGTGATCCAGCCACCAGCAAAGGACCGGTCGAGCGCAAAGTCATGCGCGTGGTCACACCAGGCACCCTAACCGACGCGGCGCTGCTGGACGACAAACAAGAAAACCGCCTGTTGGCACTGCGTTTTGTCAAAGGCCGACTGGGCATGGCCTGGCTATCACTGGCATCGGGTGATTTTGCTTTGATGGATTCTGATGTCGAAAAAATCGGCTCAGAACTAGAGCGCCTGCGCCCTGCTGAAATCTTAGTGCCCGAAGGCACTGAGCTGGCACTGCTTGATCAGCTACGCATTCCAGTACGCAAAATTGCCAGCTGGCAATTTGAAAATGACAGCGCCCAGCGCAATCTGAGCCGGCATTTTAGCGTCCATGATTTAAGCGGCTTTGGCGTAAATAACGACATGCTGGCACTCGGCGCTGCCGGCGCCTTGCTCGATTATGTTCGCAGCACGCAAGGCGGCTCGCTGCCAGCACTCGATGGTCTACGGGTAGAAAGCACCACGCAATACATTGAGCTCGATGCTGCCACACGGCGCAATCTTGAAATCACCGAAACCATTCGTGGCGAAACTGCACCCACGCTGTTTTCTTTACTTGATCAATGTGCGACTGGCATGGGCTCGCGACTATTGGCGCACTGGCTACACCACCCCTTACGCCAACACCACAAAATCATCGAACGACAAGATGCAATTAGCACGCTGATTGAGCAAGCGCGCGGTGAAACGCTATATCCAGTCCTGCGTGAAATCGCTGATATCGAGCGCATCGTTTCCCGCATTGCACTGCGCAGCGCCCGCCCCCGCGATCTGGCGAGTTTACGCAGCAGTTTGCAGGTATTGCCGCAATTGGCCGCGCAGCTCCCGCACAACGGATTATTTCGCGGCTTAGCGGCGGCTCTGAATGCGGAACCTGCCATTGCCAGCTTGCTACAAGCGGCAATTCAAGCCGAACCGGGGGTATTAATTCGTGAAGGCGGCGTGATTGCAGATGGCTATTCGCGCGATCTGGATGAATTACGTCATATTCAAAGCAACTGCGGCGACTTTCTTACTCAGCTTGAATTACGCGAACGCGAACGCACCGGCATTAGCAGTTTACGAGTGGAGTATAACCGCGTAGCTGGCTTTTTTATTGAGGTTACCAACTCATACCTTAGCCAAGTACCAGAAGACTACCGCCGTCGGCAAACGATGAAAAATGCCGAGCGTTATATCACGCCAGAATTAAAGCAGTTTGAAGAAAAAGCCCTGTCTGCCAATGAACGGGCTTTAGCGCTGGAAAAACAACTTTATGAAGGCCTCATCGAAGCGCTGCAAGTTCACCTGAGCACGCTGCGTCTCGCTGGCCAAGCAGTGGCCACACTGGATGTACTCGTCTGTTTAGCGCAGCGTGCCGAACTGAGCGGTTATATTGCCCCGCACTTTTGTGACGATGCGGTCTTACACATCGAAGCTGGTCGCCACCCTGTGGTTGAAGCGCAAATTGACGACTTCATTCCCAATAGCGCCGAGTTTCATTTAGCGCGCAAATTACTGCTGATTACCGGCCCAAATATGGGCGGTAAATCGACGTATATGCGGCAAGTGGCCCTTATTGTCTTACTGGCGCACATCGGTAGTTACGTGCCAGCACAAAGCGCCAAGATCGGCCGAGTAGATCGAATTTTTACTCGCATTGGGGCGAGCGATGATTTAGCCGGTGGCCGATCGACCTTTATGGTCGAAATGACCGAAACCGCCAATATTTTGAATAATGCCAACGAATACAGCTTGGTGCTGATGGATGAAGTTGGCCGTGGTACATCGACTTTTGATGGTTTAGCGCTGGCTTGGTCCATCGCTCGCGCCTTAATCGAAAAAAATCGCAGCTATACCCTGTTTGCCACGCACTACTTTGAACTAACTCGACTTGCCCAAGATTACCCACAAGTGAGCAATGTGCATTTGGATGCGGTTGAACACAAAGACAAAATCATCTTTTTACACGCGGTCCAAGAAGGCCCCGCCTCACAAAGCTATGGGATTGCCGTTGCCAGCTTAGCGGGCGTGCCGCGTGACGTAGTTCGTCAAGCCAAACGCAAATTACTGGACTTAGAACAAAATAGCTTACAAAATGGGCCTCAAGCTGATTTATTTGCCGTCAACCATTATGACGAAGCAATGGAACTAGAATTGCATCCCGCTGTCGAAGCATTACAAGACATCAATGCGGACGAACTCAGCCCACGTGACGCACTGGCTTTGATTTATCGTTTGCAAGCGCTCATTTAGATCAATAAATGTAAACTTTTACCCTAACGAGCAGCGGCAAAACGTCTAAATTAACGGCATGAAAATTATTCTAAGCAGAGAGGATTGTATTGTGGCTATAGAGACCCCCCAAGCAATGAGAGACCAACTCGGCACTGCGCTTTTGGATATTGCGCAGCTAAGCAGCAGCCCAGAAGCCGACACCGGCATGCAGCTTTCAGAGTTAACCCAAAATGCGACCAGCGAAGTGCGGCGCTTTGGCGAGGACTTAGCCAGCCACTTACAAGCCTACACCGCTGTGAAAGTTCCTCCAGCCTTTCAACTGCAAAGCGCTGCCGAAGGAAAAATTCAAGTCGTTGGCGACCATCCGCACAAGCTCGAGATTGAAAGCTACCTCAATCAAAATACCCGCTTGCTAAAATGGTTTAAAGAATTAGAAGTTTTATTCGAGATTCAAAGAAAAATCGAATTAGCCGAGAGCGACGAAAACCTCGACCAACAAGTCTTTAATTTTGGCTTAACCAGCTTAGGCGGCATTGCGTTTTTTACTTTAAAAACGGCCAACTAAGTGCAGCAAACCCAGTTAAATGGCCGCCTAGCGCGGCCATTGGCATTTATCAGCATCGATAAAGTAAACCAGTTATAATTAACGCTTATAGAACAAAGAAAGAATGCCCGATGAAAACAGTTAAAGCCCGCCGTCCGCAGCCCGCGATCCGTGAAGGCCGTGCTGCCGACCAGCAACGAAGCGCCAATAAGGCGGGCAGTCGTGGTAAACCCGCTGCTCAACCGTTGCAAACGCCTTTTGCCAAAACCGGCGCAACCAAAAAGAAACCTGTCTCAGCGAGCGAAGCAGCGCGTAATCGCGCCAAAAACTTGCCCGACACTGGGCGCTCTTCTACCCCTGCCACCGGTACGCGTAAACGCGGCAATTCCACCGTTGGCATGAGCCGCATGATTGCCCAAGCCATCGCCAAAACCACTGGCGCTCGCGAAGTTCAAGGCATCAAAACACCGGCTGAAGTGGTAGAAACCACGCAAACCACCGTTGTTCATCATGGTGATAAAAGCGGTAAAAACGTCAAACGCGCCAAACGCATGAAGCAACGCCAAGGCTCACAACAAGAGCTGGCGTTTCAGCAAATTTTGCGTGAAAAACGCCTTGCCAGCACTGAAATCGAAGACGATCGCTTACAAAAAGTTTTGGCTTACTCCGGCCTAGGTTCACGCCGTGATATGGAAGAAGTCATCGAGGCCGAACGCGTCACCATCGGTGGTCGTATCGCCACGCTGGGTTGCAAAGTCAGCCCTGGTGACGAAGTACGTATTGATGGCAAGCGTGTGGCGCTTAAATGGCCAGACCGCATGGTGCGCATCATTATGTACCACAAACAAGAAGGCGAATTGGTCAGCCGTGATGATCCAGAAGGCCGCGTCACCGTATTTGATCGTTTACGCCGCGTTTATTCCAGCAAATGGATTGCCATTGGTCGTTTGGACTTTAACACCACCGGTCTCTTGCTGTTCACCACCTCGGGCGAATTGGCCAACCGGATGACACATCCGAGCTTTCAAGTTGAACGCGAATACGCAGTTCGAGTTCATGGCCAGCTCACCCCAGAGCAGATGAAAGAGCTCACCCAAGGCGTGAAACTTGATGACGGTGAAGCGCACTTTACTCGCATCGAAGATCGTGGCGGCGAAGGCAGTAATCACTGGTACCACGTGGTGATCAAAGAAGGCCGTAACCGCGAAGTTCGCCGGATGTTTGAACACTTCAACATCATGGTGAGCCGCCTAACGCGGATCCGCTTTGGTATGTTTAGTCTGCCGGGCCGCCTTAAGCGCGGTGAGTTTTATGAACTCTCTGAAACCGAAGTATTGGCCGCAACTAAATGGGCTGGCCTCACAATCATGGGGCAGGTAAAAGACTAAGTATTTAACGCTAGGCTTTAATTTACAAAGCCTAGCGAACTATACCCAAGATAAATTATGAGCAAAGCATTCACTACCGAATCCACTGGCGATGATGATGACGTAATCCCTGCGGATTTAATCATCCCATCAGGCAGCAAAAACTACATCACGCCGCATGGCTGGCAACGCCTAAAAAACGAACTCTACCAACTCGTGACCAAAGAGCGCCCTGAGCTCACCCACCTCATCAACTGGGCAGCGAGTAATGGCGACCGTTCAGAAAATGCTGATTATCAATATGGTAAACGCCGCTTACGCGAAATAGATCGCCGCATTCGCTTTTTAACCAAACGCTTAGAAATCGCCGAAGTCGTCGACCCTTGTACCCGAGAAAACACCGAGCAAGTCTTTTTTAGCGCCACTGTCAGCTACGAGCGCGAAGATGGTCACAGCGAAACCATCAGCATTGTCGGCGTGGATGAAACCGATCTCACCCTCAATCACATCAGCTGGACTGCGCCCGTCGCCCGAGCTTTACTCAAAGCCAGAGAAGGCGATGTCGTGCTATTACGCACCCCTGCCGGCGTCGAAGAGCTTGAAGTCACTCAAATTCGTTATATCGAGATTGTCCGCCCAGAATAAATTGGCCGCTGCTATGCCAAGCAAGCAAGTGATTACACCCCATCATCAGCACATCGACGCAGTGTGATACCTCCGCTTTTACGTAAAAAACCAACATATCCAATGCCATTGTTCTAATTGTTTTCCCTCATGCAAAAGACTATTGTATTGTCGCGCCATGCGGATATTCAATTCATCATCAGGTCATTTATTTCGTCGTGTTTTGCGCAATATGGCATTGCGCATCACCTTAGCGGCGTTTGCAATTTCAGCGATTAGTTATTACTACAGCTACCAGCGTTTACAAGAAGAAGCGCTGATTCATTTAGCTAAATATATCGACGCGCGCAGCCAAATTGAAAGTAGTCTATTTATTAATGCCGAGGGCAATACGCGGCTGGTTCGTGATGAATTCATTCGCCGCTACGGCTTAGAACAAAATACCAATGCCAGCGCAGCATTCGATCAGTTATTACGCCAAGATCAAGATGGCATGTGGCGCATTAAATATGAATTAGATGATTTTGAACATCGCGCCACCATTGCCATCTTACCCACCGCCAAACGCACCCCCGAATTTAAGCGCCAAGTGGTTTTAGCCTATGATTTGCTTTCACAATATGGGCCGGCATTCAGTAACAATTATTACGATACCTTCATTGATCTGAATATTTCCGATGCCAATTTAATGTATTTGCCGCAGCTCAATTATGCGCGTAGTGGCTCAGTGGCCGATTTTGCCGAAACCGTTGAACCCGAAATCATTGCGACGCCGGCAGCGAATCCACAAAGAACCAGCCAATGGACTGGCATTTATTACGACAAACAAGCTTTAGAATGGATGGTCTCCATTGTTACGCCGATTGATTATTTAGGTAAATACATCGGTAGCGTTGGCCAAGACGTGTTATTAACGCAATTAATTGCCCGCACCAATACCGTGAATATTCCTGGCACGTATAATTTCATTATCAGCCGTGATGGCCATCTGATTTCTCATCCCAATTACATGCAGCAAATTCAGCAGCAACAAGGTAAATTCCAAGTTGCCAATAGCACAACGCCGCTCAAAGAATTATTCGCGGCGATCAAAACCGCCCAGCCACTCGATCGCTTTATTGAAAGCCAAGATCAAGAAAGCTGGCTAGGTATTGCGCCAATCAAAAGCACCAATTGGATATTTGTAACGGTCTACCCCAAAAAAATCCTGCAAACCAAAGCGGCGATATCAGCCAGTATTATTTTATTACTCGGCATGATCGCCCTCGCCTTAGAGCTGGGTTTATTGGCTTGGGTACTCAAAACCGACATTATTAAACCGCTCACTCGCCTTAAAAATGCCATTCAAGCTTTAGCCAACGGCAAAACCTCAACCGAGCTCGACACACATCGCGACGATGAAATCGGTGAACTGGCGCGCAGTTTTGCCACCATGGCGCAGACGGTGCAATCGCATCGCCATCATCTTGAAGAACTGGTCAATGAAAGAACGCAAGAATTAGCCAGCCGTAATTTGCAACTACAAGCGGCCAATGAAGCGCTCAAATACCTCAATCATGAAAAAAATGAATTACTCACCATTGCCGCGCATGATTTAAAAAATCCCGTCGCCAGCATTCAAGGGATGTCGGTGCTACTCAAAGATCGACTACACGAATGGCCAAGCGAGAAAATCCAAAATCGCTTGAGCGGCATTAATCAATTAGCAGGGCGAATTCAAAATATCATTGGCAATCTAATCGATCACAATGCACTGGAAACCGGATCGGTACGACTGGTTTTCGCCCCTATCCCCATCGACACCTTGATTCAAGATGTGATGAATGAATGGCAAGAACGACTCGCGCATAAACAGCAACAATGTCACTACCAAGCGCATAACTTGGTACTCACCGCTGACCGCTCGGCGCTGTGGCAAGTTTTAGATAATTTAATCTCGAATGCCGTGAAATATGCCCCGCATGAAAGCAGCATTGTCATTAGTACCGAACGCATCGGCAATCTCATCGAAATCAGCGTGAGCGACCAAGGGCCGGGCGTGGCGCCGCATGAAATGGTGCTGTTATTCAAAAAATTTAGCCGCCTTTCGGCACGCCCCACGGGCGGCGAACACACGACTGGATTAGGTTTGTCGATTTCAAAACGACTGATTGAAGCGATGAATGGTGAAATCCGCTGCGAAAGCCAATTTGGTCACGGCGCGCGCTTTATTATTACCTTACCGATGTTTATCGAAATCGATCACGCAGACACCAACGCCGCTGTCCTGTAAAATCCATCCTCATTTACTTACCCTAAAACCCTGCGCCAGCAGGGTTTATTGCTGGAGCTGCCGCGATGCGCCAATATTTAGACTTACTGCAACACGTACTCGATCACGGCGTAGCCAAAGAAGATCGCACTGGCACCGGTACCGTTTCGGTTTTTGGCCATCAAATGCGCTTTAACTTGGCCGAAGGCTTTCCCTTAGTCACCACCAAAAAAACCCATCTCAAATCCATCATCAATGAATTGCTGTGGTTTTTACGTGGCGACACCAATATCAAATGGTTGCACGAGCATGGCGTTAAAATCTGGGACGAATGGGCGAGTCCTGAAGGTGATTTGGGGCCAATTTATGGCTATCAATGGCGCAGCTGGCCAACGCGTGATGGCCGCCATATCGACCAAATCGCCGACGTTATCAAGGCATTAAAAACCAATCCTGATTCACGCCGAATTATTGTTTCGGCATGGAATGTCGGTGAAATTGAAAACATGGCGCTCCCGCCTTGCCATGCGTTTTTCCAATTTTATGTGGCCCCGGCGCAAAAAGACGACCCCGATCAGCGCGGCAAATTATCCTGCCAACTGTATCAGCGCAGCGCCGATTTATTTTTAGGCGTGCCGTTCAATATCGCGTCTTACGCCACCTTGGTGTTGATGCTGGCGCAAGTGTGTGACTTGCAACCGGGTGATTTTGTTTGGACTGGCGGCGATTGCCATATTTATCGCAACCATTTTGAACAAGTGAAAGAGCAGCTGTCACGCTCGCCTCGTAGCCTGCCAACGATGAAACTCAATCCGGCTAAAACCGATTTATTCGACTTTGAGTTTGCTGACTTCACCCTCGAAGGCTACGATCCACACCCAGCGATTAAAGCGCCTGTTGCGGTTTAATTGATTCGGTAATAAAAAAACCATCTCATTATTCTGAGATGGTTTTTTTACGCGCTCAACCAGCGGCGCTTAGCTTGGCTTAACTAAACTTTCTTACGTTGCTATATCACCTTGCAGAATAGTTGGGGGTATTTTCCTCTATACCTCAAGCAGCAATACTCAGAGTTAAATACCCCTTACAAACGGGTAATCCACTTCCGGCTGGCGGCCAGCGATCAAATCGGCAATGGCTTTTGCCGAGCCACAACATTCAGTCCAGCCCAGCGTGCCGTGGCCGGTATTGAGCCACAAACTTGGGAATCGGGTTTGGCCAATATACGGCAGATTACCCGGTGTTGCCGGGCGTAAACCGGTCCAAAATTCGGCCGCTTGATAATCCATCCCTTCGGGAAAAATTTGACTGGTGCGATCAATCAAGGCTTTACAACGAATCGCGTTTAAATCTAAGTTATACCCATTAAATTCAGCCGTTCCTGCCACCCGCAAACGATCGCCCAAACGAGAAAAAACTAATTTATAGCCATCATCGGTCAAGCTCACCGTCGGCGCAAACTGCGGGTCAACCACTGGGATCGTGGCTGAATACCCCTTGGCAGGATAAATATCTAAGGTAATACCCAAGGGCTGCAAATGAATCGGGCTATAACTCCCCAAACACACCACAATTGCATCCGCCGCCAAGCGTTCCGCGCCGTTTTCTGCGCTCAAAACGCGCACCGCTTTCACATCGTCCCCTACCCGCTCTAAGGCTTCAATGCTGCAGTCATAGCGAAATTCAACCCCCATCGCCATGCAGCGCTCGGCCAATTGATTGGTAAATTCTCGCGCATCACCTGATTCATCACTGGGCGTATAGGTGCCACCGACAATCGGGTAACGAGATTGCGCTAGTGCGGGCTCAATGGCCAAGCACTCTGCCGCCGTTTTCACCTGCCGATCCAAGCCCACTTCGCGCATTAAGGCTGCGGCCGGAATCGCCGATTCATACTCAGCGGTATCGGTGTAGTAATGCAAAATCCCTTCGGTGCGTTGATCATAGGCCACCCCTGTGGCCAGCCGCACCGATTGCAAGGTTTCGCGACTATATAAACCCAATCGCACTAAGTTTTGTAAATTGGCCTTCGCTTTAGCCTTGGTACATTGCTCAAGAAAACGTAAACCCCAGCGCCATTGATTCCAATCGAGTTTTAAACGAAATAATAACGGCGCGTCTTCCTCTCCCAACCATTGCAAGGTTTTCCACGGCGCCTTGGGATTGGCCCACGGCTCGGCATGACAAACAGAAATTTGTCCGCCATTGGCATAGCTCGTTTCGCGCGCGGGCTCTTGTGCGCGCTCGATCACCGTGACCGCATGACCTTCTTGCGCTAAAAACCACGCCGTTGTTACACCGATCACACCAGCACCAAGAATAATGACACGCATCAAACATCCTCCCAAGGCGATATATTTGTCAGCCATTATGCCTTGTACTACCGTTCATCAGCGTTAGATTGTGCATTTTTAATGTTGCAGATCAAAACCAGAAGTGTTGGACACACACTGCAAAAATGCTGCAAGCATGTGTAATCTGAGTGGTCTGCTTTAAACTGTATGCCATTAGCAAGCCGCCCATAGAAAATGCATTAATGAATCTGCCTTTACGTTCCGCAGTCATCCTCGCCATCTTGGTGGGTTTATGCTTACCCGCCACCATCACCGGCTATATCGGGTTGCAGTACGAACAGCAAGCGGCCCAAAATCAAATCTCGCGTGACCAGCAACGTATCGCCGACGTACTGGCGCTAGGCATGCAAGAACCACTTTGGAATCTCGCGCCAGAATCCGCGCGCCCATTGCTCGACGCCTTAATGAGCGACGAGCGCACCGTCAGCATCACCATTAACGATCAAAAACTTGGGCCATTTTTATCGGCCAATCAGCCAGAGCGTAAAAAGGGCCATACCGCCTCGCTCTCGCGCCCAGTCATTAAACAAGGCACTACCATTGGCATCGCCACCGTTGAGTTTTCTGATGGCATCAGCACGCAGCACATCAAGCGTAAATTACAAATTTACTTACTCGCGGTCATCGTGCAAGTTGTTTTGAGCTTGGGCTTGATTTTATTCTTACTGAACTCGCGCATTTTACGGCCACTCAAAAAACTCACCGAGCAATCGCAACGACTGGCAGATCGTCAGCTCAATCAAGCATTTATCTGGCGTCGCCATGATGAGTTAGGGCATTTAGGCCAGTCTTTAGAAAGCACTCGGCAAGCCTTGCATGATTTAATTGGCACATTAGAGCAAAAAAATGTGCAGCTCGAAGCCGACCTAATTAGCCGCAAACAAATTGAATCCGCGCTGCGGGTGAGCCAAGATCGTTTTCGCCGCTTGGTGGAATCCACTCGTATTATTCCTTGGGATGCGCGCCCAGACGAATGGCGATTTACCTATGTTGGCCCGCAAGCCGAGCAACTACTAGGCTTTCCGATTGCGGTTTGGTATAGCGAAGCATTTTTAAGCAACTATCT
Source organism: Deefgea piscis (assembly GCF_013284055.1). Classification (NCBI taxonomy): domain Bacteria; kingdom Pseudomonadati; phylum Pseudomonadota; class Betaproteobacteria; order Neisseriales; family Chitinibacteraceae; genus Deefgea; species Deefgea piscis. The sequence continues at coordinate 3,331,853 of NZ_CP054143.1, forward strand.
ACATCCTGATGATCGACACCTCGCCTATCCGCTATTTGCCGACAAAATGATGCTAGGCCAAACCTATGAATTTGAATGCCGATTACTCTCGGCCAGTGGCAAAGCCATTTGGGTGCATTTTTTTGCCACCGTGAGCCAAGATCAAAATGGCCAAGCGCACTTACAGGGCTTTTTATTTGACATCCAAGCCCGTAAACACAATGAGCAACAACTAGAACAATATCGCCACCATTTAGAAGAAGTCGTTGAAAACCGCTCTCGCGCCTTGGTCACCGTTAATCATGAACTAGAAATTTTAATGGCCTCGATCGCGCAAGACTTACGCTCACCACTAAAAACCATAGACGGCTTTAGCCAAGTTTTGATTGATGACTACCGCGAAAAACTCGACGGCAACGCCCGCAATTATCTGCTGCGCATTCGCAGCAGCACCCAAACCATGAGCAATCGCATCGATGATTTGCTGATGCTGCAAGAACTCTCGCGCAATGAATTACGGCAAGACGAGATCAATCTAAGTGAAATGGCCAACGATATTATGGAAGAGCTCAGCTTGCTGCAAACCGAGCGCGAAATCAGCCTTCACATCCAAGCAGAAATGATGGTCTTTGCTGATCGGCATTTAATGCGCATTGCGCTGTACAATTTTTTTGAAAATGCATGGCAATTTGCCAAGCCAGAGCAAGCGATTCACATTACATTTGCCTGCAATACCATCAACGGCCAGCCGGTGTTTTATATTGCCGACCAAGGTCTTGGTTTAGACCCTGAGCAATCGAAACGATTATTCACACCGTTTTTCCGCTCGCAACACGAGCCGCGCAGCTCGGGCATCGGCCTCACTGTCGTGCAGCGCATTATCAGCCGCCATAATGGCCATCTTTGGGTGAAGTCCAATCTAGGCGAAGGCGCGACCTTTTATTTTACCTTGCCAGACAGCCGCAATGCACAGTCGGCATAAATCACGCACAGAACGCTTGCAAAAAAGAACGATTGTTCTATAATAAGCCAACTCAATCTAATTCACTGGGAACCACTTCATGGACGACAATAAAAGCAAAGCGCTCACTGCCGCATTAGCGCAAATCGAACGTCAGTTTGGTAAAGGCGCCATCATGAAAATGGGCGACAATCAAATTGAAAGTGATCTGCAAGTCGTTTCAACTGGCTCACTCGGTCTTGACTTAGCATTGGGTGTCGGTGGTTTACCCCGTGGCCGTATCGTCGAAATTTTTGGCCCAGAATCATCTGGTAAAACCACGTTGTGCTTACATGTCGTGGCTGAAGTACAAAAACTCGGTGGTGTAGCTGCGTATATCGATGCCGAAAACGCGCTCGATCCTATCTACGCCCAAAAACTTGGTGTGAATGTCTCTGACATGCTGATCTCTCAGCCAGACACTGGCGAACAAGGCCTAGAAATTTGTGACATGCTGGTTCGCTCAGGTGGTGTAGACATCATTGTCATCGACTCAGTGGCAGCTCTTACCCCTAAAGCCGAAATCGAAGGCGAAATGGGCGATGTACACGTTGGCTTGCAAGCGCGCTTAATGAGCCAAGCACTGCGTAAACTCACCGGCAATATCAAGCGCACCAATACTTTGGTTATTTTCATTAACCAATTGCGCATGAAAATCGGCAATATGATGCCCGGCCAAAGCCCTGAAACCACCACCGGTGGTAATGCACTGAAATTTTATGCTTCAGTTCGTCTCGACATCCGCCGCATTGGCGCAGTCAAAAAAGGCGAAGACATCATTGGCAACCAAACCAAAGTTAAAGTGGCTAAAAACAAAGTAGCGCCACCATTTCGCGTGATCACCTTTGACATCATGTATGGCGAAGGGATTTCTCGTGAAGGCGAAATTATCGAGCAAGGCGTAACGCACAAAATCGTCGAAAAAGCCGGTGCTTGGTACAGTTATGGCGGCAATAAAATTGGTCAAGGTCTAGAAAACTCACGTCAATACCTGAAAGACAATCCTGAAGTGGCCGATGAAATCGCCCGCAAAGTCAGAGAAAAACTTAACGGTGCACCATTACCCATCGAAATGGATAATGGTGACGAACTAGGCGAATAAACTCGCAGCAAGCACGCCAATACAGCCTCACCCTTGGGTGGGGCTGTTGTTTTTAGCGCGCCAGCAAAGAGGATTTAAGAGTACATCATGGTTTCAATTCGCAATAAAGCGCTGCAATACCTTGGCCGGCGCGACCACTCCCGACAAGAGCTAGCGCAAAAATTAGCCATCGCTTATCCAGAAAGCAGCGCAGAAGAAATCAACGCCGTGCTGGATGACTTTATTGAGCGTGGCTGGCAATCGGACGCACGCTTTGCTGAACAATGGGTTTACTTTCGCAGCCAGCGCTATGGTCAACAAAGATTACGGCATGAACTGCAAGAAAAAGGCGTGAATTCCGAGCTGATTGCCGATGCTTTACTACAAGCTATCGATAATGAAATCGACACCGCACGGCAAGTGTGGCAAAAAAAATTCAAAGCAGCACCGATCGATCATCAAGCACGCGGCAAACAACTACGCTACCTCGCTAGCCGAGGATTTAGCCTAAACGTAATTTACCAAGTCGTGGGTGAGGCGGATGAGTTTGATGGGTATAACGATGACATCGATTCGATATAAAGCCTAGCGCTAGATACCCAAGCCACAACGCACTAGATTGGCCGTGATTGCACCGTGTGCGTACAATGCGTAGGTTCAAATCCACCGCATAAAAAACCATGTCTAACTCAACTGAATCGAACTATGTCGTCAACGCCCAGCAATTGGTTTGTGTGGCGAGCTTTTTAGCCAAAGAAGGCCATCAAACCGAGCTACTGGCCGCCCTTGCTGACCTGATTGCCGATACGCGCCGCGAAGCGGGCTGCATTCGTTACGAGCTCAATATCAGCCGCGATGAGCCACGGCGAATGACTTTTGTCGAAAAATTTGTCGACCTTGCCGCTTTTGAGCAGCATTGCGCCAAACCGGCCATTCAACATTATTTCCATCACATCATGCCGCAATGGGTGGAGTCGTATCAGGTGGAAACCTACCACCAAGTGATCGCCTAAATAAAAACCGCCATGCAACATCAATCGCATGGCGGTTTTTTAGGGGGCTTAAAATTTAGATTTGCACTTCAACCTGCTGGCCAACCACGCGGGCCGGATAGCTTTGAATCGAGCGCTCGGTGCTTTCATAGCAAACGCCATCACGTAAACGAAAACGCTGTTTTTTTAATGGACTGGCCACCCATAGCTCGCCATCGTGCTCGGCAATTAAACCGCGCGATAACACACTGGCCCCAGCAAACGGGTCAATATTATCCAGCGCAAACACTTGCTCATCGGCATACGGCCGAAAAATCGCCACCTGCCGCTCACCCACTAAGGCACACACCCCAGTACCGGGGATAATGGCTTTCAAATCACAGACTGCATTCCAATTCATTATTCTCTCCTTACGCTCGCCAATCAGGGCGAGGGCATCGCCCCAACTTCGGCATCGACGCCCCGCTGCTGCGCGAGATGTACCTTAAATAATCGGCTTAATCACGATGACCTTGCGCTCGTCCAATTGTGCTGGGCGAACTTGGTCGCGCGCCGGCACAAATTGCACATTCGGATCATGCGCTTCGCTATTAATAAAGTGGGCAAAACGCGCCAATTGATCGGCATCGCTCAACGTGGTTTGCCATTCGCACTGATACTGGCTGCGGATAGTCGCCAAATCGTTTTCTAATTGTTCGGCAATCCCAAGCTTATCGTCCACAATCACCGACCGCAGATAATCCACGCCGCCTTCCATGCTTAATAACCAGCTGGCCGTGCGTTGCAATTTATCGGCAGTTGTCACGTAAAACATCATAAAGCGATCAAGATAACGCAATAAAGTCTCACGGTCTAAATCCGACGCCAGTAAATCGGCATGGCGCGGCTTCATACCGCCATTACCGCACACATACAAATTCCAACCGGCGTCTGTGGCGATAATGCCGACGTCTTTACCCTGCGCTTCAGCGCATTCGCGAGTGCAACCGGACACGCCAAATTTCATTTTATGCGGCGTGCGTATCCCTTTGTAACGATGCTCAAGTTCAACGCCCAAACCTACGCTGTCTTGCACACCAAACCGGCACCAAGTGCTGCCGACACAGGTTTTCACCATCCGCAATGATTTGGCATAGGCTTGGCCAGTTTCAAACCCAGCATCAATTAAGCGGCCCCAAATCGCCGGCAAATCGCCTTTGTGCGCGCCAAACAAACCAATGCGCTGCGCGCCGGTTACTTTGGTATACAAGCCATAATCTTTAGCCACCGCCGCCAATGCCATCAAGCCTTCTGGCGTCACCTCGCCACCGGCCATACGCGGAATCACCGAATACGTACCGTCTTTTTGCATATTGCCTAAAAACACATCATTGGTGTCTTGCAACGGCGTATTGGCTGGCGAAAGCACATACTCACCCCAAGCACTGGCCAAAATCGAGCCAATCGTCGGTTTACACGTTTCACAGCCGTAGCCATGACCAAACTGAGCAATCGCCTCGTCAAAGGTTTTTACGCCAGCAACTTTAATCAGGTGGTACAAATCTTGGCGTGAATGCGGAAAATGCGCGCATAAATGATTTTTTACTTCCACGCCATTGCGCGCCAATTCAGCGTTGAGTACCTGACTAATCAACGGCACACAGCCGCCACAACCGGTACCGGCCCCCGTTTCAGCCTTAATCGCAGCTAGCGTGTGATGCCCCGCTGCGACGGCATCGGCAATTTTTTGTTTACTCACGTCAAAGCACGAGCAAATCACTGCCGATGCCGGCAAGGCATCCACGCCCAAAGCCGGTTTGGCCCCAGCATAAGCTGGCAAAATCAACGCGTCTGGATGCTCGGGCACCGGCATTGCATTGAGCATCATTTGCAATAATTGGCCGTAATCGTCCACATCACCAATCAGCACCGCGCCCAATAGCGTGCTGCCATCTTGTGAGACAACGATTTTTTTATAAATCCCAGCTTGATCGTCTTGGAATACATAGCTGTGGCAACCGGGTGTGCGCCCTTGCGCGTCACCAATACTGCCGACTGAAACACCTAATAATTTTAACTTGGCGCTCATATCGGCGCCGGTAAAGGCATTGTCACGGCCCAATAAATGATCGACCGCCACTTGCGCCATTTTGTAGCCCGGCGCCACCAGACCAAAATACTGCCCCTGCCATGCCGCGCATTCACCAACCGCATAAATATCGGCATTGGACGTTTGGCAGTGATCATTAATCACCACCCCGCCACGCTCGGCAACTTCCAGCTGACCATAGCGTGCCAAATTGTCTTGCGGGCGAATCCCTGTCGAGAACACAATCACATCGGCTTCTAAATGGCTACCATCGGCAAACACCAAGCGATGCGCGGCGTGTTGTCCGCCATGCATTTGAATATCTGTGGTGTTTTTACCGGTATGCACCGTTACACCCATCGCCGTAATTTTACGGCGCAACATTTCGCCACCCATACGATCGAGCTGCTCGGCCATCAACACCGGCGCATATTCAACCACGTGCGTTGCCAAACCCAAGGCTTTGAGCGCACCTGCGGCCTCAAGGCCTAATAAACCGCCACCAATCACCACCCCACTTTTGGCCGATTTGGCCGCGTCTTCAATGGCATCCAAATCATCAATGGTGCGATACACAAAGCATTCATGATGCGCGCTACCTTGAATTGGCGGCACCCATGGATACGAGCCCGTCGCCAGCACCAGCTTGTCATACGCGAGGGTTTGGCCTTTATTGGTCAATACCACTTTTTGCGCTGAATCGATATGCTTTACCGCTTCGCCAACGCAAACTTTAATGCCGTTTTTTTCAAAAAAGCCCGGTTTCACCAAAGACAAATCTTCATCAGTGTGGTGCGAAAAATAAGATGACAAATGCACTCGGTCATACGCCGTTCGCGATTCAGCACACAATACCGTGATGTCAAAATCAGCGGCATTGCCTTTATCGCACAGCTCTTCTAAAAACCGGTGTCCCACCATCCCGTTGCCCACGACAACGATACGCGTTTTCGTCATTTCTACTCCTCACACCCCATCATCGGGCGATTTCAATCCATCACAATCGACTCGCACAACGCTCTATCTGCGCTGTACATCTATTGGTGATGCTCAGATTATGTATTGATCATGGCTAAAGTATCGCGGCATTCCCTCTCCCTTGATGGGAGAGGGTTAGGGTGAGGGTGAAACTACGGAGTGCAGCTCAACACCCCCATCCCAGCCTTCCCCCATCAAGGGGGAAGGGGTTACAGTCGCGCCACTCAAGCATTGGCGATTTAACGTATCAACACCCAACTTGAACATCGTATATCTATTCGACGTATTGCCCGCTAAGCCAAAACACACATAGCCTAGATGGCAATACCTACTAGCAAGGCAGCTCAGCTTTGGGGCTAGCGTAATAACGCCAAGTCATCCACACGCAGCTCACATAAAAAGCAATAAACGCATACAAGGCTAATTCTGGCCCGCCGCTGGCTTGCATCGACAAACCAAAACTTTGCGGAATAAAGAAACCACCATACGCACCAATCGCACTAATAAAGCCTGCAGCTGCCGCTGATTCTTGCATCCCACCCAAACGCGCTGCTTTTTGTGCCGCTTCATCAGCGCCCTTGGCTTCACGCATTCTGAGTGTGGCAAAAATCGTTGGAATCATCTTATACGTCGAGCCATTGCCCAAACCGGCAAAGGTAAACAGCAATAAAAACATGGCAAAAAAGCCTGGCCATGAACCACCACTCAACTGCCCATCAGCACCTAATTCGGGTAAGAACGCCAACACGCCCAACACAGAAAATGCCATCGCCATAAACACACCCAGAGTAACCTTAGCACCGCCAATTTTGTCGGAAATAATACCGCCTACTGGCCGTATTAATGCCCCGATCAACGGTCCTAAAAAGGCATACTTCATGACGGCGACATCAGGAAACAAGGATTTAGTCAGCAAGGCAAATGCCCCTGCAAAGCCAATAAAACTGCCAAAAGTACCGATATACAACCAGCACATCAGCCAATTGTGTTTGCGGCGAAAAATCACCGCTTGCTGCGCAAACGACGAGCGCGCATCGGCAATATCATTCATGCCAAACCAAGCGGCAATCGACGCAATCGCAATCAATGGCACCCACATAAAGCCCGCGTTTTGTAGCCAAAGCGATTGCGCAGCACCGGCTTTAAGATAACTTTGCGCCTCACCACCAAAAGCGCCAAACAACGGCAAAGTGATCGCCAGCGGAATCAATAATTGCGCCAAAGAAACGCCCAAATTACCAAACCCGGCGTTTAAACCATTGGCTGAGCCTTTTTGCGCCGTCGGGAAAAAATAACCAATATTGGCCATCGAGCTAGCAAAGTTGCCGCTACCCAAACCGCAAAGCAGCGCAATCACCAATAGCTCGGTGTAAGTCGTAGTTGGATCTTGCACCGCAAAGCCCAACCACAGCGCCGGAATCAACAACAGCGCGGTTGAAATCGCCGTCCATTTACGCCCGCCAAATCGTGCCGGCATAAACGAATAAAAAATCCGCAGCGTGGCGCCCGACAATTGCGGCAACGCCGTTAACATAAACAACTGCTCTTTACTAAAATTAAACCCTGCCGAATTCAGATTGAGCGCCACCACACTCCACAGCACTGAAATCACAAAACCCAAAGTCAAACAAGGAATCGAAATCGCCAAATTGCGTTTGGCCACCGACTGACCTTGCTCTTGCCAAAACACCGGATTTTCCGGCTCCCAACGCGTTAACACCGCACTTTTTGTCATGATTTTTTTCCTTTCATTTGCCAGCCGCACCATTCAATCAGCGGTATGCGGCCAACTATACGGCAAAAAAAAAGCGCCCCAAGGGCGCCAAAAGCAAAAACCTACCACCAAAGCAATAGGGGTATTTCGTAGCAAAAACCAGTTATTCGCTCCAGCTAAGCAAATACCCGAATATGACCCCAGCATAAGCTCAGCACAGAGCTTGTTCCGTACAAAAACCCACCGCAAAGCCCTAACCCCATCGAGGTAGGCAGGAAATAATCACCAACATCCATTCGTTTGATTATGCGCAAACTCAAGACCGCAAAAATAATCTCGGCTCAGAATCAAAACCAAAAAATCAATCGTGCTCGGCCATTTGCGCGGATTCAATGACGCTCACCCCAGGCGCGGCGTTGAGTGCCGCGGCCAGCATGCTCGCGGCCACACGCTCAACCTTCACCGCCCGCCACGCCACTGGAATGCACGCCGCCAAATGCCGATTGAGCCATAAGCCGAATTCTTCCGCGCGGCGTCGATCAGGCCGCTCGCCAGCATCGAGCAAAGACGGCCGCACAATAATTAACGAGCCAAATCCCAAAGCACGTACATCGCGTTCAGCCTCGCCCTTGGTGCGCAGATACAAACCGCTAGCCTGTGCATTGGCGCCCAATGAAGAATTCAATACCAAGGTCGGTGTTGCTGCCTGATGCAAGCACTGGGCTGCCTGCAATACATAGTCGTAATCAACGCGCCGAAATGCCGCCGCCGAGCCAGCGATTTTGCGCGTGGTGCCCAGCGCACAAAGTGCCGCATCCACCTGCCACCATGCGGCGTCATTGGGTAGCGCGTTAAAGTCGACAATGGGATTTTGCAATTTAATATGCGCCGTTAAGGCGCGCCGTGTTGGCGCGATCACCCTTGCGACATCAGCGTGCGCCAAAGCCTGTTGCAATAATTGCTGACCAACCGCGCCGGTTGCCCCTAAAATCAAAAGCGTTTTTTGCACCAATCCAACCTCTATCACTCAAACTCACTGCCTCACAAACAAACCGCAGCGCCAAGGTTACAGCGCGGCGCTACCGGCGTTACCGGCATACCCAGCACTTGGACACCCCGTTTCGCACTCAGTTGCAAGATTAAGCGACCGGCTGTGATACCCGCGTTTTTTTGTTCGTTCCCGTACGGTTTACAGTAAAAAAATCAAACATAACAACACCGCGGTAATCGCCAACAAACCATAAAATAATAACTGCGCCTTTTGCTGCGTTTTTTTTGCTTGCTCTAACAACGGGCGGCTATGTTCTAAATGCTTTTTCTGTAAATCCATTGCCTCAAACTGTCTTTGTATTTGCAATTCTTGATTGGCTAATATTTTTTCTAGAATCGCGATGATATTTTTTTGCTCGGTATTTTCCATATCACTACTCCCCTTTGATTGCATATCGAATTAATGGCTTTAAAGCGCCCTAGGTTTTCTAGATCTACCCAGCTAACGCCGCCTGATTGCCCCAGTAGAGCCATAAAGAAAAAGACTATTTTTCTGCCACAGCAAAACCGGCGCTGCCCGGTGCGACGACGGAGACAAACACCAAAGGCACTTGGCCGGTATTTAAAGCACCATGCACTTGCCCAGGGTTTGCAATGGCAATATCTCCGGCCTTGAGATGAGCAACAATACCGCCGCCTTGGTAATAATCAGCCTCGCCGGAAATCACCGTCCACGTATCTTGGCCGTGCGGGTGAATATGGGCGGCGATGTCTTGCCCAGGATGGGCATGCCAAACCACCACCACTGCGTCTTTCGTTTCCTGCACCACAGAGCGTATGGGTTCGCCGTTTGAAGGGCGAACATATTCTGATACCGGAAAGATTCTTGATTGCATCGCCATCTCCAATCATCGAGCGGGTTTAAAAAAACCGTGACAAAAAAAGAGTATCAAGCCTGCGAACTGCAGCGTGATGACCGCTGCGCGGCATTAGTCAATGGACAACTTCACCGTCGCTAGCGCCCCTGCTTGGCATAAGAAATCACATCGCCAATTGAATGCGCATCCGGTGCATAGCGCGCCATGCACCAACCGGATGCGGAAACAATGGCTGCGGTGATCAAAAAAGGCAACGCAGTACGGCGAAGCGCAGTCTCAAGCCAATGCCGTGTTTCAAGCCCGCGAAGCCTGCGATAGAGGCTTGCCGATAACACACCGTCCACCACCAGTTCTGCAAAGAGTGCCGGCGCCGAGTAGATCATAAAAAGTGATGAAAACAGCATCGCCCCAACAAGAATCAAGGCTGCGAGCAAAATAGCGAAATCTTCCGATTCGGCGACACCACTAAGCGCTTCGCCAACGGCGCTAGCCGACTCATCGGTTGCCGGGACACTTGTCGATGACACATCAAACGAAGCACTCGCGCCCCCGCCGCCAAATTCGCCGCCATTACCGCAGTAGACCGCCCCTGAATGCTCTGAACCAGAAGGTGCCAGCGTTGAAAGATCAGGAAAATCGGCGTAGTTATCCGCTCGCACTTTTAGCCAGAGCCACAACAAAAACAGGAACATCAAGTACGCCACGCCAAACGCCGCGAGATACCTAAGCCACATTTCGACAAAGCCAGCGCGAAGCAACAGATAAGACGAGACAAAACCAGATGCACCAGTCAGCGTAACCAACAAGAACATGTGAAGCCGAGGGTAACTGCCTCGCTCAAGATGGCCTCGAACCCTTTGAATCTCATGGTGGCGATTAAACAAAGACAATCTGCTCATTGTGACGACCAAGGTTTAAATTCACAGCCCTGTGTGGCTTGATCGCGGCGCATCACTTGGCATAATGACTTAAGCATCAGCGTTTGGCCGTGGCCAGCGCCGCGCCGAAAAACATAAACGCGGTTGCAGCAAACTTGTTGATGATGCGACCGCCTCGCACGGATACCAGCCAACCCTTGGCTCGTTGAGCAAAAATGGCATAAAGACTATGAATGAAGACAACCAAAGCACTGTAAGTCAGCACTAGGGTTGCAAATTGCATTGAGTACCCTTGCTGTGGATCGATAAATTGTGGAAACACCGAGAGAAAGAAAAAAATCGCTTTTGGATTGGTCAGTTGCAAAGTAAGCCCGGCAAAAAAGCGCTGACTAAAACGAGCTTGGTGTGCCGACTGCTCAGCAAACTGAAAAGGCGGTGCGCGCCAAAGCCGAATACCGAGGTAAATCAGATAAGCAGCACCCATCCATTTAACCAAATTAAAAGCCAGCGCCGAGGCCGCAAATAGCGCCCCCAGACTGGTTGCAGAAATAGCGGCGACGACAAGCGCGCCAAACGCAATCCCAAGAATGCCACCAAACGTGCCGCGCAAGCCGTAGCGCAAAGCATTAGTCAGCGTCATGACAACGCCGGGGCCAGGGCTAAATACCGTAACGGTCGCCATTAGCAAAAAAAGCGAATAAAGCTTCATAAATAACCCCATGATACAAACCCAAAATACCCCTGCATTTAGGCGCATATCTTTGTTTGTGGCTGACGATGGATGTTACCCCCGGATTGCAATGGCGTTCAATCATGCCAACGGCATTGCGCCTGAATGCACACACCAAAAAGGCTTATCACTTCGCTTTTATTTCTGTGCAAGAAATAAAAAACCCACCCTTGTTATTCCCACAAGGGTGAGTTGATTATTTTTTACTCAAGACCTACAAGCCGCATTGGTATTGGGTTTGATCGGGTTATCTACCATTTATCCACAACGTTAACCTCAGAACTTGTGGATTTAAAATATTCATCTAGCGCGAATTAGAGTGGCGTATTTACCGGATGAGCTTGGCGCTAGATTCAGCCCCAACCGCACACCAGACGGATTGCACTCAAGCCAAATGCCTTTGTCACGCGGCTTGTTTACGCTCACCGCGATCGTCCACCCCCGCCGCCCAAACTTTAGCCATCAAATGCAAATGACCGACGACATGGGCCGCTATTTCAGCGGGCGGTGCGCCATTTTTTGCGCTCAAAATGTGGGTAATCGGGTGTTTTCCAGCGCCCGCCCCAAGCCAAACCAAGGCGCTCGCCAATCGGGCCGAGGCATAAATAAAAAGCCAACTCGCGGGCGGTATTGCCCTGCAGATATTTGCCGTTTTCAAACACCCCCACATCCAGCGCCTCGGCGTCGCCATGCGCGGTGTCGGCCAAATCGGTATTGTGCGCGCTGTGCGTTACCCACGTGACCTTACGCCCGGGCTTAGTTCTCCCTTGCGCGTACAAGGCATTTTGCTCAGATTGCGGCCGCCAAGTGCAAACCAAACGCACCGCAAGCGCCGGATTTTGCTGCTGCAAAGCGGCATTGGCCTCTGCCACCAACTGCTCAGCCAACACACGAATACTGACATGCAAATCTTTGAGATCGCGACTCGACATGATTTATCCCTATCAAAAAAGGCCAAATCAATGAATCAATCAACGCTGGCGGATTTACCGTCGTTAATTTGGCTGGCCGGATTTTTTTAAATAGCAGTCAAAACCATTACTTGCCAAGTTGCGCGCAACAAACGCCACAGCCCTACACCAACTCGAATCCACCATCCACCGCCGCTATGTCAACATACTCCAAGATTACAAACTCAAGATGCTCAAGCTAAAACGAATCGAAACCATCGCCGCCTATCAATACCACTACAGCAACCAACCGTTAGAGCATTATGCCGTGCAAATACCAGACAAGAAAAAGCCCGCAGTTGCGGGCTCAGAGAATAATCAGATCATTACGGTTTCGCATTTTGGACGTGTTTTGAATTCCGTGCGCCAAACTTTTAGTGATTCAATATCTTTCCTAAGCTCAGGTTCTTCTGGAATGAAATTCGGCACTTCCTGCGACTGACTGTGCTCATAGCAGGAATATTTAGTCATCAGATTATCGATAAACTGGCAATCTGCGTGCTCGATCTTAGCTAGAACGCCCATCCTGTTATCTGTGGTAATACTTCTCCTATGGCGCTTGACGACCTCATTAAGCAAATCATCTTCAACCGTGCGCTCAAGTAATTTACGAAAATCACTACAAATACCTTGAGCACTGTTACGGTAAGCATCACCGCCAGCAGCCTCACCGGCCTTCTTAGCTACACCAAGTCGGTCTAACAAAATGTTATTTGCTTTTTCAGTTTTGGCGTTCCACGTAGCATTGTCCACAGGATGACCTGCAACCCCGGAATAAGTCTCGATACAAAGCTGCTGAAAATGTTGTTTTTTCCACACCTCACCAACCTTCTTAGCTACATCCTCCATGGTTCCGTAGAGCGACAGTCGATGTGTAAACACAATTACCTGCCGAGTTTTTGCAAGTTCAGCCAATCGACTGGCCACGCTCCATTCAAAATCATGATCTAACGATGAAATAGGGTCATCGAAAATAAACGGCGCAGGCTGCGGTTTGTCAGTCACATCAGCTAAGAAAGCAGCAAGTGCGATGATTCGGCGCTCCCCTTCACTCAACACTAATTCAATAGATTGCTTGCCTTGGACAGCCTTCAACTGAAGTCTATGCAGCACTCTCCCCTTTTCTGCCCTTGCTTTAACAATTTCCACCTGAATCCGACTAGCTCCCAAAAGCTGCAGCTCTCGATTGAAGCGCATGACATATGCCTGAGTAATGACCTTTTCTGCGATCGCGGCTGCCTTTATTGAGATGGGCCGGGAGTTTGCCAAAACCTTCCAGTCTTCAAGCACCTTGGCCTGCTTAAGTCGCTCGATCTCATTGCGAACTGAGCCAGCCTGCTGAGCAATCCATTTTTTTGCCTCTAACGCCAATTTTTCACTCAATGCCTGAGTACGATCGAACCCTTGTGCATCTATTTCAAATTGAAGAGCCTGAGATTCAAGTTGCTCTGTATGGGCAAGCAATAATCTCTGCACATTACTGTAATCCTGCCACCCTTGAATTTCTCCTACTTCGTCGCCGGCAAGCAGGCTGGATCGGACACTCGAAGCCCATTGCCAAAAGGAATTGAAATTCTGTACCCACTCATGCGTATTGATCCCAGCGGCCTCGCACTGTGTACTGATTTGATCCGCAGTTGGGATGATTGGTAATGCAACAAGGCATTGTGTATAAGAAGCTTCTGCGGCATTTGCATCGCTCTCTAACTGGCCTTGAATGAATGCCTCAAAATCATGTAACCGCTGCTGAGCATCGGGAGCTAACTCTTGATGGCATAGCACACAGCGCGCATCGCTGGTAACAGGGAATGCTAAATCTGGATAAGCCGTTTGAGAATAAACCCTAGCTGCATTCCACATTTCTCGCCAAGTATCAATCCCCACTCCTTCTAACTGAGCAGAAGTAACTTGTGCTGCCTCAGTAGCAATCAAGCGCTTGCTTTTAGCTGACACCTGTAGCTCTAGAATTACCTGCTGGTTTGCAAGCCCAAAAAACAACTCTCCTTGCTTCATGCTCTCGGTAACCCGTTCGACTTGAAACTTTGTCGCTCGCTTCTGTTTTGCCTGCGCAGCTGGATCTATTACTTTCAAACGCTCTGAAATTTCTTCGAGCTTTCGCCCATCATCCTCACTCCACGTGAGTAGTTGCCCTAGTGCTAGCTCAGCAGTATCAGCACTCAACGCTTTGTAACGCCTTCCTTCTAGCGTTGCTATGTAATCAATAGGAAGAGTCGGCAATGCACTAACCAGCAGAGTTTGCTCTCCCTGTAAAAGCGCTCGGATCTGATCACACGCAGTGGCTAGTGCTTCAAACATTCCCACAACATGAGGTGTGTACGAAGCGACGCTCTCATTACGCAGATAGTGAGTAGCCTCGTCACTATCAAATACATCTAGGGCTTGGATTTCGTCAATGACTGCACTATTAGCGTGCCAGTCTCGCGTTACGCATTTACCTGCAAATTCATAAGTGATCGTGCATTTCTTCTCAATGGGTACAGCCTTAAAAACATTAGGCTTAAGTTCTCCCGCCCGAGCTTTTCCAGCGGCCCTCTTCAAAATTCGAGTGTAACTTGATTTACCTGACCCATTGTGACCATAAATAACAGTTAAGTTGCCTTCGCCAAAAGCAAGTGGGTGTCGAGGCCCTAAGTTTTCAATACCATGCACATCTCCAATACTACTTAAACGCAGCCCTCCCCCTTCGTGCGGGACTTGAATCAAACTTTCAAATTGGCGAAGTTTCGTGACCTTTTGACCATTGGGCGTTTTCAACAGAGCGCAAATGACTTGTAAATCGTTACTTGTCAGATCGCCTTGCCTCAACAATCTATCTGCGGCCTCTTGTAACCAGTCAGGTTGCGTCAGCAGCCAGGTACGAATTCAGTTTGAACTTGTAGCATGCATTCCTTTTATTAGCAGAGGAAGACTCCGCTAAATCTGTTAGTTATTTATCCGCCTACGGCTTTGTAAAAAAACCAGGTCAATTGAAATAATCCAGTCCAAAAATTCAAGCGTAAAAGTTCCGCTGCGCCTACTCATCCACAACCCAAAAAATTATTATAAAAATGTAATTAATTTTTTATTTTATAAAAAAGCTAATAAATCATATTCGTTTAGAAAAGATCTTTAACTAGATTTACCTTCTATCACTCCGTTCCGCTAAATCCGATGTAGATTTTTCAACTTCAACATCCCGATGCAAATCCACCGCCCTTAACTGTGTATACCTTGCCAAATTCTTCCAGTTGCCCCGATACCAAAACCACTTCTTGAATCTCGTCGCTCTTCAAACAAGCCGCTAATGCCTTCATGGCGCAGTTCGTGAAAAGATAAACCGGAAGTCCCTGACAACACACATAGCCGCTCAAAGCGCGACCTTACACCACCTCCATGATAACGGAATATCCATTCGTCAGCCCGAGCTTGCAATTTAATAATTGAAAATGACTCAGCCAATAAGGGTGATGTTTGATTATTGCCAAGTTTTTCTTGTGGCATTTTGCGATTGCGGATCAGGATGCTGTGGTGGGCTTCATTCAAAACGGCATGGCGCAGCGAAAGGCGGCGTTGATTTAACGCTGCGGCGCTGATGGTGATTTGCGTTGGGTTGGCGTTGGATTGGTGGGTTACAGGGCTAAGCCACCCTACGTAAAAATCGCCTTACTACGAGGTATTTAACTACAGGCTATGATTTGCATAGGCTGGATGGCTATACATCGATTAAATTTGTTTTATTCAGACTTTGTGCAAATTTTGTGTTGATACCTTACAACGCAAGCGCTGGATTCGCTCGACTGTGGCTCCTTCCCCCTTGATGGGGGAAGGCTGGGATGGGGGTGTTGAGCTGCACTCCGTAGTTTCACCCTCTCCCTACGCCCTCTCCCATCAAGGGAGAGGGAAAGCCGCGATGCTTTCAGCAATATTTGATCACTGGCAATACCCAGCACAAAACGAAAGGCAATCAAACTATTTCCCGTCGCATCCAACCCCCCTTTAACCCGCCGATTGACTAAAACAAGCCAGCGCGGCGGCAAACGCGTAAAATGGTGCAGATTCAGGGCTTGGCCCGACACTACCGCGATATAGATACTGCAATGTCAATTCAAACACCCAACACCCCTTCCCGCCGCTTCTGTATTGCGCCGATGCTCGATTGGACGACCTAAAAATAAACGCCATATTTATCAACAAGCTAAGCACAGTTAAAAATAAATGTAGCACCAACGAATGCACCGATATTTTTAAAAATCGCTGCGCACTATCAAAAATGAGTGCTACACAGCCCAGATGGGCTTTTTTTTATCAGTTCTGCATAGCGCCCACTGTACGTAGAACTGACCGTTTTTATCTTTTCAGCTCAAAACAAACCACACAATGCCCCAGCATCCCAATTGGTGATCACCAGCTCTTTGCTGCTTTTCACCTGGGCTTGCTTTGCATTATTGCCATTGCTGTATTTAATCTTGAGCTCTTGAATGGTTAGCCCGGCAAAGGCAGCACGGATGTCGGGATGATCGTTGATGCTGACCATCACCTTGCCTTCGCAGCTTTTCATAAACTCTGCCATGGCCAGATATTGATCATATTCAAATGGCACGCCGTACCCTTCGGTTTGCCAATACGGCGGGTCGCAATAAAAGAAGCTGTGCTTACGATCGTAACGACGCATGCAATCGAGCCAATTTAGATTTTCAACGGTGGTACCCGCCAGGCGTAAATGGGCGGATGAAAGATTCTCTTCAATTCGGCACAGATTGATAATCGGTGCGGTGGTCGCGGTACCGAAGTTTTGTCCGTCGACCTTGCCGCCAAAGGCATGCTGCTGCAAATAAAAAAACCGCGCAGCGCGCTGAATATCGGTCAGTGTTTCGGTTTGGGTGGCCTGCAGCCACTTAAATACTTGCCGTGATGACAACGCCCATTTGAATTGGCGAACGAACTCCTCTAAATGGTGTTGCACAACACGGTACAGATTAACCAAATCGCCATTGATATCGTTAATGACTTCAACTGGGGCAGGAACAGGGCGTAAAAAATACAAAGCGCCGCCACCACAAAAGACTTCAACATAACAATCGTGTGGTGGAAACAAGGGCAATAGGCGATCAGCCAGTCGGCGCTTACCGCCGAGCCAAGGAATGATGGGGGATGTGGACATCAGCAACTCCAGAGTCAGATCCTTGATTAGGATCGAATTGGAGGCTCGAGGCCTTCAGATGATTAAGCGCCCCGCACCGGGGACACTTGATAGAAAGTTCAATAAATCGCCCTTCTGCGAGCTTTTTATTGCACTGAGAACAACGTATATTTTGCATAGCACATTATAGAACAAACGTTCTTTTTATGTTTGTAAAATGCAAAAAAAAACCCACCCTTGCCATATAAGCAAGGGTGGGCTGATTATTTTTTAGTCACGACGATCAAGCCGCATGGGCGTTCGGTTTGATCCGCTTATCTACTACTTATCCACAGCATTAACCTCAGCTTTTGTGGATTTAAAATACCCATCCAGCTCGAACTCGGGCGGTGTTTTTACCCGATAGGCTTTGCGCCAAATCTACGCCCAGCCGCACACGCGATAAATCGCGCTCGAGCCAAATGCCTTTTTCACGATCACTGCTATAACTCACACCTACCGCCCAAACTTTAGCCGGCGGTGGGATATAGCTGGCCTCGAGTGGCATATCAATGGCACTGACCACTTCGCCATCTTGCGAGCTGGCGACGATGCGCCGACCATCGCCCGATTGCACTAAGCTCAAATCAACCGTTACCGGCGGACAATCTAGCACCGAGGCTTGATTTGCTGATGGTTTTGGCTTCACAGTCACTGCAATGCGCCGCTCTTCTCGGCTACCCGTTGGCAAAACATGCGGTGCTGACGACGGTTTGGCGACAGGGCTTCGCGCAGCAATCACACTGCCGTCGCTTTGTTGCACGGCGGGCAATGCCGTTACCACTTCAGAAACAGGATGGCGATAATCCCCAAGCAGATAACCGAGCCAAGCAACAAACAGGAACACAAGCAGTACGATGACATTTTTAAGGGTTAGTTGTTTCATCGCGCAGTCCGCCATTCTTTACGCTCATAGTGCGGATAATCTGGCGTTTTCCAGCGGCCACCCCACACAAAACCAAAGCGCTCGCCAATCGGCCCTAGGCTTAAATAAAAACCCAATTCTCTGGCGTTATTGCCTTGCAAGTACTTACCGTTTTCAAACACACCGACATCGAGCGCCTCAGCGTCGCCATGCGGCGTTTCTGGCAAATCGGTGTTATGCGCGCTGCTTTGGGTCCATGTCACTTTAGGTCCCTGCTTGGTTCGCCCTTGCGCGTACAAAGCATTTTGCTCAGACTGCGGCCGCCAAGTGCAAGTCAAACGCACTTCAAGCGCTGGAGTTTGCTGTTGTAACGTGGCATTGGCTTCGGCAATAAATTGCTCAGCAAGCCCACGGATGCTGGCGTGTAAATCTTTGAGTTCACGACTAGACATGATTTTTTCCATAAAAAACCCGCCAATCCATACAGACAGGCGGGTCGTTGAGCGATGACGAATTAACCGCCGTTGATTTTGTTGGCTTGCTTCTTAAACCAGAGCTCGACAAATTGCGCGCCAACAATCCCCAGTGCCGAGCCCATCGCCAGCAAAGCAATGGGGTGCAAATCGGGGATCTGAATCAACGCCAAACCGGCAATCGACGACGTTGCCGCGCCCAAGATTGAACGCCCAAAACACAAGCGCACCGTCAATTCCTCTTTCGAAACCAGCAACTTACCCAGCCCGATCAAAGCCCCCGCCACTAACACGCTGATTAATGTTTTTTCATGTTCTTGCATATCGCTTCACCGATCTTGAGACGTAAAAAAACCCGCTTTTGCGGGAGGTTGATTTTCTGTTTTGCCCCGCTGCATTAGCGGACTAAACCGATGACAAATCGGGATTCGCTCAGTCGGATCGCGTAGCAAATTACCCAGCTTCCACCCGACGCGAATATTGATGCAACGCCCAAACAGCGACGGCCAAGTTGCCGAAAACTCAAACGCACAGCGACCTTTTTGATCAGTCACCAGCGTTAAATACGCGCCGGGGATATACGTCGGCACGCGCCGCGCCTGCAAATTGCCCCAATGCCGAAAAGTCGGACGATCAAACGTTTGCCCAAGCCAAAACGAAAAGCCTGCTGCAGGATTGCGCCACTGCCACAGCACATACGTCCACCAACTGGCGGTGTGCGACGCACAAAAACCAGCATCGCCATTGCAGCCATCCATGCGCGAGTCCGGCGTTTGAAACCACCATAGCCAAGGCGGCAAATAACCATCGCGTCGAACAAACAGTGCAATCACCGGCGCCAGTAGCATCGCCAGCACCGTAAACAGCACATCAATCAAGGCCAAAAATGGCCACATCATGATCAGCCTCATGCTGGCCACCCCACGACATACGCCGCAAGCGCTTCGCCACTCAGTTTTTCAACTTCGGCTTTCATCGTCCTTTGTCGATCGTGAATCCGAAACCCCTGCGCGAAAATGGCTTGGTCATGCGCAGCGTTGAGGTGCGATAGTTGCAAGTGAGTCATCGGCACATCGACATTATCGGCGTCAGTCCAATAAAACCCGTTCGGCAATGACGGCATTTTGACGCTGTTTTGTAATCGCGTCGCAACCGCCACGCCGCCGTCCCATGTGTGCTCGGCGTGGCCAAACAAAAACCCTGTTTGCTCTTGCTGGTCGCGCCAGTTGTTGATTTGTAGCGTCACGCGCTCACGCGATCGTGCATCGAGCTCAGCTTGTTTTTCAGCGTTAAACACCCAGCCTTTACCCGACCACGCATGCGCTGGCGACGGGCGTGGCAACTCAGTCGCCTGCACGTCTGACGGCAGTTGTCCGATTTCAGTAATCGATACCCCATCCCCGTTTAGTGTTGAAAACAAGGCCACACTTCGCCAATCGGGCAATACGTGCCATGCGCCATCCGCAGCACACTCCGGCACCGAGCCATCCACTGATCGAAATACCGAAACCTCGCGCGCTTGCACGGCTGGCGGATCAATCGGCGTTGCATACGTTGGAATTAAAGGCACATCGGGTTCAAGCGAAGAAAAATCGGCAACGACCTCTGTAATGAATTCGCCAGTCGCTGATGAGTAATGATTGATTTTCATATCGAGATGTTCCATTAGAATTTAATGCTAGCGAGCAGCGCGGCATTACGTGATCGATTTTCACTTGCAATAGGAACCACGCGTGAAGCATCGAATTGCAGACCATAATTAGTAATCGATGGGCCCACACTTCCATCTTGCCGCGCATTAATTCCAAGATTGACCGCCGCGAAAGCCCCCGTGCAAGACGAAGGGACGACGCTACCTTGCCCCCCACCTAAAATGGTTTGGCCAGCAATATTTCGGATTGCATCCGTCTGGTTTGACCCAAATACACGCCCCGCATCAACACCCCGCCCATCATCCCAAAACCTCGGAAACTCACCGCGAACGTCATAAATCCGGAACGTCGTGCCGTCGGCGTTATCTGCAACCATCAACGCCCCCGCGACCCACGTACCGAGCGCGACCATTAACCCGTTATGCATCGCCCAAGCCCGCAGCGCGGCATACGTCGTGCGGCTCAAATTCTGCGTACCAGATTTGATATAGCCGGTGCGCGGCGTCGGCTGAGTGTCTTGCAGCAAATTGCCGATCAATGTCGACGCATAACCCACATAGTTCGCGCCGTTGGCGTTAAAAGTCTGCCAAGTCATGAGCGAGCCGTAATCGTCATGCCAAATCGGGCCGACATTGGCAACTGGCAGCGCAACGCCGGTGCCCAACTGCAGCACCCGCGTTGCTGCCGAAGCTTGTAGCGCGGCCATATTCGCAATCTGCTGCGAATTTGTTCCCAGCGGTGCAGTCGGCGCAGTCGAAACCCCCGTCATCGCCACATCGTGAAAATCAGTCAACGAATCAACAACATTGACGCCATCGCAATAAACCGCCCATGTTTTACCCTGCGTGACCGCCACACCGCTACCCGCTGCGGTTTTGACTGTCAGTGTGAACGCGCCAGTTGTTTTGTTGGCGATGGTCCATTTACCCGGACCGGTCGGCACCACTACGGCAATGTTCGCAGTCAAAGCGCCTGTGAATTCTAAAATCGCAACACCGGCCTCGGCGGCGGTGAGCGTGACGGTTACCCCGCCCGCGACTGATTTAACTAATTTGCCGTTGACGGTCGATTGCACAAACTGAGTGTTGGCGATTGAGCTGTCGTTATCGCCCAATGCGGCCGTTGGCGCGGTCGGGGATCCAGTCAGCGCAGGACTGGCCAACGGCGCTTTAAGTGCCAGCGCATTCGTCATTGTGGTGGCGAAATTAGGGTCATTGCCCAGCGCGATGGCTAGCTCATTCAGCGTATCGAGCGCAGCTGGGGATGAGTTCACCAATGCAGCAATCGCCGCAGCGACGCCCGCAGGATGCACGGCGAGCGTCGTACTTGTACCTGTGACGGTTTCGGCTGCAGTTGCCAGCTCAACTTTGCCCAGTACTGATTCCGATGCCGCTGGCACGCTCACCGCGATTTGCGCTAGCAAGGCAGCCGTGGTCGCGATTTGAGTGGTATTGGTATTGACGGCCGGAGTCGGGGCAGTCGGCACGCCGGTCATTGCGATTGATTCAAAATCGGTAAATGCATCGAACATATCGGTGCCGTTGCTGTAAACCAAATTTCGTTTACCTTGTGCGACCAACACCCCAGCACCGGCGACAGTTTTAACAGTCAGCGTAAACGCGCCAGCGGTGACGTTATTAATCGCCCAAACGCGGCTAGAACCATCGGGAATCACGACGACGGCATTACTGGTCAACGTGCCAGAAAATCCTAGTGCTGGATTGCTCGCTTCTGCAGCAGTCAGCGTGACCGTGCCGCCGGTGATGGATTTTGCGAGATAACCACCGACTGCCGACTGAACAAAAGCGGTACTCGCGGCTTGCGTGTCGCTCGTGCCATCAGCAGCGGTCGGCACTTTTGGCACCCCGGTGAATGTCGGGCTGGCCAACCGCGCAAACAGCGTATCGAGCGCCGTTAAATCCAGCGCCCATTCGACCCATTCTGTCGCACTCGTTGCCGGTGGCTTATTCGTGTTAATAGCCTTTGATTTCCATGTTTTACCCGCAGCTTGAACGTAAGCGCCGACAGGATAAGCGACAGTTGAAGACCACTCTGGAATACCAATTTTGCGTAAATACGCGGTTCGATTGGCAAGTTGCCGTGTTGGTACATTATCAATGCCAGACGGTCCACCCTCTACGGGGTCGCTGGTTTCCCATTGATAAATCTCGTTTTCCCAGTTTCCATTTTCTTGTAAAGCGGCCATTAATTGCTCCCGTGTTTATAAGTTCGGTCATGCCGTGCCACGCCATTACGCCGCACTGGTACCGCGCGGTATTCGATGCTGGCTAAATTGCAACGCGCTGGTGCAAAGTTACGTAATAATTTTTCTAATCGATCCGCTTGATCGATCGTTAGCACCCGATCAAGCATCAACACTCGGTACGAGGCCCAATCGACGATATTGCCTCGCACCATCATGCCGTTTCGTTTTCTCTTACCGTCGTGCTGGCAACGTGAAATGCTTTCGATGATGTCTACTTCACCAAAACCCAATCGACGAACAATGTCGCGAATGGCGCGTGGTGTGCCTTTACGCTTGTGTAATGCAATGGCACCGGCGATTAATTCACGTTGCGCAGTATCTGATTCAGCGAGCTCCCAGCCATCGCCAATTAAACTAAGCTGATCGGCCAGCCACGGTAAAACATCGCTTTTCACTGTTTGCGAGCGAATAAGAAAAAGCCGCTTCAGATCTAAACTGAGGCGGCTTTGTTGCATCTGGGCCAGCGCGTTAAACCGAGGATCGCTAGCCAGTGGTGGGACCAGATCAGGAAAATCAGCCATCCTCAACCCCCGTTAAGTTAATGGTCACAGCAGTACAGCGCGACCATTGCGTTTGAGCGACCGCCTTATAAATTAAGCCAGGCAATTCAACGCGCTTCACCCCAGGTACTTGCAATGCAGCTGTGATCTGGCTGGGAACAATATCGCTGCCAAGCTGACTGCGCATTTGCAGCAGTAAGGCATCTAAACTGGCTCTCGCTGCGCTCAGGGTTTGCGTAACATTCGCGCTGCTATATAAAGTCAAATTAGCGCCCACGCTAAACGTAATCTCGGTTGGCTTAATCGCACTGACGCTGTCGCACAATGGCCGGCGATCTTCACTGGAACACTTCAACAGCACGGCATCCAAAATGCTTTGCGATGGCAAACCACTACGCATCAGCGGATATAAAGCAATCGAGCCTGGCTGCGGTGTAGCAACGTGAACATCGATAATGTCGGGATGCGCTGATTTGGCAAAAAATCGATAAGCCCCCACAGGACCAGCAACGCTATACGCCTCCGGCGCATCGAGCAGACGATCACGAAAGCGCGCATCATCTTCAGCTTCGCTACCATCGCTGGTCTCAATCACATTGCGCACCGCTGGCGTAGCGCCAGCAATCCCCGTCAATAACTCGGTAATTTGCCCAGCGATATAACCATTACCAGCAACCCCGGCATCAATCGCTGAGCTGGCAACGACGATGCTTAAACTGCCAGCAGGCAAAATTGCATTTTGTAACGTTGCCATGGTGACGCGGCCATTTTGACTCCCCACACGCGTGCCAGCTGGAATGACGAGCGGCACAGCCAATGGCGTAATTAAGCTGAATTCCAGATCGCAGCGTGCTGGTTGCGCTGGCAAGCGCGCTACTTCATCGTAATTTTTAGCGATTTCATCAAGCATTTGCCCGCGGGCAAAACGCACTAAATTTTGCAGGCCAGCATCTTGCACTGCTTCGCGCAACAACACTTCTCGATACGCCATAAAGTTAATAAACAGCATTTCCGGTTGCGCTGGATAGAGTTTTTTACCCGTCAACCGCTCAAACTCAGCAATCATTTCAAGCGTAATGCGTTCCGGATCACGGTCGATTAATTGCGGAATGGGTGAATTCACCATTAAATTACTCACGATAAAACACCTCGGTCTGTCGTGGCTCGCCCCCTGCTGCGGGCTGCCAAACAATTTTAAAATTCAGCCAGTGCAAATCAGCCGCTTCGACTTCAATCCGCAATAACATAATGCGTGGCTCCCACATCGACAATGCATCAATCAACTCGCGAATCACTAACGGCCGCACTTGATTGATTGGCTTATCTAAATGCTGCCAAATATCGCAGCCAAATAAAGGCCGATGTGGATCGCTGCCTTTGGGTGTGCGGATAATAATCCGTAGGCATTGATCAACATCGGCAAAGGCTTCAACGACCCGATCAAACTGCCCTAGCGCCATACTCCACTCGCTGCTTTGAATCTCGGTCACGTCCATACGCTTTATCCTTTTTCTTGAATCGCCCCCAGCCGTTGTAAAGTCACCGCCGTTTCATACCCAGCGCTGCGCTGTATCGTGTGCCGACTTTGCGTGATCTGATACTGCCCATCCAGTACGCCCATATCGAGTACATCGAGTGAATTGCCAGCAATCGTGCG
The DNA here is from genome assembly GCF_013284055.1 of Deefgea piscis. NCBI lineage: Bacteria > Pseudomonadati > Pseudomonadota > Betaproteobacteria > Neisseriales > Chitinibacteraceae > Deefgea > Deefgea piscis. The sequence goes on from NZ_CP054143.1 coordinate 3,356,683, forward strand.
CACATCACCGATTAAAGTCACCTCACCCTCAGTGGCCTTTAAGTTTTTCTCTTTCAACGCCGCTCGTGCCATCACTTCGGCTTGCTGTTTATTTTCAGCTCGCGCATTCAGCTTGAGCACATCAGCGTGTTTTTGCTTGGCCAGCGCTTTGTCATGCGCAGTAAATTCAAGCAATTTATTACTTTTCGGGTCGAGATAACTCACCGTGGCCGCACGATAAATTGCACTGGTTTTGTCAGTAAACCGATAGCGTTTCATTTGTTGACGATGTACTTGCAGCACGCTTTGTCTATCCATCGTTGATTCGCGCTGACTAAAAAACAGCTGTTTATCACGCACTGCGACTAAATAGCCATACTGGCTGGCGATGCGGCTTAAAAACGCTAAATCGGTTTCTTGGTTTTGCGTGACACGCCCTAAATGAATCAACTCCACATCGCCCACTTTTTTCAAGCCATGCTTATCAGCGACTTGCTTGGCTAGCGTATCCAAATCCATGCCATCGTATGCTTTGCTAATTTTGGTCCGAACGGCCTTAGACACCGCCGCTGCCAAGCCTTTTAGCACCACTGTATCTGGCGGGCCTTCTAGCTCAATTTCGTCCACCTCAAACACCCCGCAGTCGAGCATGGTTTCGCCTTGATAGCCCATGGTTAAGCGCAATTGATCCCCTTTTTGCGGATACCATGCCCCACGCCATAAGCCAGAGCGATCTTCTAAACGCAACTCAAGCTCATCAGCCTCACCCGTTAATTTGTCGACATACGTCACCGACAAGAGATACGGCGTTAAATACGCAGTAATGTCTTTTTTATCGTACTCAACAAAAAAAACCGGGCGACGCGGCCCGGCATACTGGTTTGCAGAGGATGTTTTTTCTATCTCTTCCACGGCGGTAAATCCTCAAACGCAGCTTGATCGCTATCACCCGCATCTAAAATCGGGATGCGTACACGCAAACCACCCGACAGTGCCGGCAAAATGCGCAATTGCGGATTGGCATCTAATATCGGCTGATATAAACACGCATCCCCGTAATAGCGCCAAGCCAGATGATCCCAGCGCTCACCCTCGGCGCTTCGATGCTCAATAAATTCCATTAATTTCGCACCTCATCAATCTTGGTAAACGACACCCCGTCTCGATTGGTCTCGGTCCGCGTGGCACTGGACTTTTTAGCCGTAACGGGCTGCTTTTTACCGGGCTTATTTTTGCTTTTACGCGCTGGCGCACTTTCTTTTTGCTTACTTTTTTTAGCGGTTAGCGGGTCATCTTCAACAAATTCTTTAAGCGACAAACTCGCAGAGATTGACTGCAACGTCCCCAACTTATCGGTTTCTTGATGCGTGACCTCAATCTTCTCAATCACAAAGCGCCCAACAATCACGCCACTACCGTAAACAAATGGCAGAGCCTCGTGCTTTAAACGGGCTTCTTGCAATTTTTTAAGCTCAACTTCGGGCTCACAAAAAAAGTGATGAAATGACAATTCAATCGTCACCTCATCCAGTGCATCACCCATCAACTGCAAACGCGGCTTGCCTTCAATCACATCATGCTGCGCAAAGTTAGTCGCTGAAGTGGCTTTTAAACCGTCAAAGTAAGTAATTAACTGAAATTCAACATCACCCAATACGGCATACATCAAGCACCCCCTGCATAACTCACACGCTGCTGTTGCTGCATGGCCCGAGCAATCATGGTCTGAATTTCGGTTTGATGCTCACGCAGCATTTTGGCAAATTTTTCTTTAGTTCCTGGTAGTGGATCGCCCTGTATGGTGAGCTGCGGGCTGTACGTCATTTGCATGCTTTGTGATGGTTTGCTACTGCTACCGTTTGCCACTGGGTTTAATGGCGGACTCTTTGGCGCAATATTGGCTGCCGCTGCATAAGTTGGCGCCATTGGCGCGGCTTTAGCAACCATCACCGGATCCGCTTTAGCTTGTACGCTTGATGCTGCGGCATACGCTGGCACGACGCTTTGTACGACGGGCGCAGTAGCGGCAGCCGCATAAGTTGGCGCGGCAGCACTTAAGGCGCGCGGTTTCTCAGCTTGATTAAATGCTTTACCACTCATCTCACCGAGCTTTTGTCCCAAGCTACTGCCGACAAAGCCACCGATTAAACCACCTAAAGCCCCACCAATCGCGGTGCCAACCCCCGGCGCAATCAGCGTGCCAATCATCGCACCGCCTTTTGCCCCCAACACCGCACCACCCCAAGCGCCACCAGCGCCCCCCACAATGCCACCGGCTTTTTCTACTTTTTGCGCGGCGCTCATTTTTTTATCATTTGATAATTCATAAGCGCCATACGCCAAACCAGCTACAGCAGCTGCCGCCCCAGCACGGCCCGCCCACTTGCTCACGCCGCCGGCCATTTGACCCCAGCGACTAGGCTTGGCGGCGCCTGCCGAACCAGCCGTTCCAGCTGCGCCTGCGCCACGCCCCAAATCAGGCACACCGACGCCGCCACCGGGCATATTGACGACAAAAACGCGCTGAACTGCCGCGCCGGCCAACTCCGACGCGGCATCAGCAATACCTGCTCCTTTTTTCTTACCAAACAGCCCACCCAGCGCGGCGATGGGCTTCATCACGCCGCCAGCCATTTTGGAAATCAAACCCAAAGTCATCGCCACTGCACCACCGGCCAGCAATAAACCGCCCAGCGCCAAAGTGCCAATGCCAATCGATTTGGCGAGCATTGGGTTTTGCTTGATGAAGGTATCCAGCTTTTGCGATAAGGTGCCAAAGAGTTCAGCGGCTGATTTCAATTCAGGCGCCATCGCTTCACCAAAGCTTGCTAATGCATTGGTAAACGTACCTGACGCGGCATCCCAAAGATTTTTTAACGTCCCGAGCTGCGCATTCACCCGCTGCTGCAATGTGGCTTGCCGCGACAATTTATCAACAACTTCGTTGTAACCGCCAGCGCCTTTCTCGATCACCTTCCCGAGCACCTGCATGGTTTCGGCATCGTCACCAAAGATTTCTTTTAACGCGGCCAAACGCGTGACCGTATCGAGGTTTTTCATTTTGTCGAGCTGGGCCATTAAATTGCCCATACCGCCAAATTCACCCTTGCCGTCAGTAAAATCCAGTTTAATGCCTTGCGATGCCAGCGCAGCATTGGCTTTAGCGACTTTCTTGGTGTCTAGGCCCAACTGGATGGTTTTGCGTAAGGCATTACCTGCTGCTTCGCCCTGCATGCCCATCTGATCGAACATCACCGCGAACGGGGCCATTTCTTTGGCGGCATCAGCGCCTTTGCGCTTCATGGTATCCATGGCGGGCGCCATCTTGGCGTAAAACGCCAGCATATTGTCGTCTTTCACCCCCAGATTGACCGAGCGCTGAATGGTATCCATCAGCGACATCATGTCTTTTTCAGTCGTCCCTGTTGCATCTTGCATCTTGGCGGCAAATTCAGCCGCTTGCTCTGGCGATTTTTTAAGCAAAACGCCCATGTAAGCGGCTGACTCACCCACCCCACCCAAGATTGCGTCGTAGCTCATCCCTTGTTTGACCAAGGTGGACATCATGTTTTGAAAGTCGGCGGTCGTACCCGGTAAGGTCGTTCCCAGCTTTAAAGCTTTGGCGTTAATCTCATCGAATTTTTGATCAACAACCCCGCCAGCGCCCATCATGGCGACTTTTAATCCTGTCGCAGCGTCTTCTGCATCAGCAAATGCCGCAATTGGTTTCGTCATCAAGCCCGTTAAAATCGCGCCGTCAGCCAACATGCCCATGCCTGCGCCAGATAGCTTTTGCGAGACCGCATCAAACTTTTTTTCTAATCGATCTAAACTGCCAATCGATTTGTTGGCGGCGCCACTGATCACCGATGACATGTGATCAAACGCTTTGAGCTGAATGCCGAGCTGTAACATATCCATGAGAACCCCCTTTTATTAATCTGGCTGGCGATGCAAATGGTTGTGATAAGCCACGGCCTCAGCACAACAAGCCGCCAATTCATCAGCGGGCATCGCATCAACCTCAGCGGCTGACCAGCCGTACGTGGCATGCAAGTGCGATATGGTCAGCAGCGAAGGATGATCACTGATTAGAGCTTTCCCAAGGTCACTTCAATCAATGAATTGACGTCAACAGCGGTGAATTCATCGAGCTCTTCTGCAACGATGCCCTTGCCATCGATTTTGGTAATTTGAGCAATCATGGCAAACAAATAATCCGCACCGCCAGCTTGCGCTCGACGCGCCAATTTAATGTGCTTACCCATCGGTTCAATTTGCTTGGCACGCTTGCCTGATGGCAATAAAAAACCGCCATCATCGGCGGTTTGCTTGTTCACTTGCTCAGTCACTTGATCGGTTGCTTGCTTGGTTTTTTCAGTCATTTAAAGCCCCATATTGTTACGAAACTCCGGCTTAACATCCTGGCCGGCGATTTTAAAAATATTGTTGATCAGATCAATTTCGATCACATCAACCCCGCCGCACACCTGCTTTAAATACATCACGGCAAATTCGGTTGGGTATTCGCTGGCGTCTTGCGGCTTGTGTTCGCCCAGGGGGAATTTCTTGCAAGTGCCGGTTAAGAACGTCACCAGAGATTGCTCTTCAAATACCCCTTCAACAGCATTCCAGCTTTCAACACTGGAGCGCACTTGCAACGCCACAGCTTTATACGGATTGGCATATTGCAAAAACGTATCGCGGTAAAAAGCATTCCACTTGATTTCGGCAGATAATTTATCGATACCACCGGGCAATTCCAGCGTGCCAATCATGCCGAGCCCTTTGCGCTCATTCATCTTCATGACGATTTCTGGCAGTTTGCATTCCGATGCTTGACCGACGCAGTTATTACCACCGACGTAGACGTTGGCATTGGTTACTTGTTTCACTTGCACGATGCGCTACTCCTATTTCACGCTGGCAGCGTATTCGCTGGTCAGCTCAGATTCAAACGTACCGCGCTCAAACGGCGGTGGCGGCATCAATTTGTAATTAAACGTCAAATGCCCGTTGGCAAATTCAGTCTCGGGATTGCGCGCGACGTCATACCAGCACTTGCCACCCAACAGCGCCCCATCACCAATCAGCTTATTGATTAGTTGATTGATCGAATTCACCACGGCATCGACCAGCGCTTGATTTTGCAAACGATCGATATATTGCAAAGTGAAGTAGCGAATTGATTCATCAATAATATCTTGAGTCCGCGTCACACTAATAAACGTACTCAAGCCCGATTCACTCGGGAAATTCGCGGTGCGATTGCCCCACAAGCGATAACCGGTACCGAATGAATTAAACACGGTCACAATGCCAACTTCATTCAAGGCATTGACTTCGGATTGTGGATCGTCGATTTTGGCGGTGAGATTGCGCTCAAGGCCGACAATGCCGTTAATTTCGGTATTACTCGGGCTCCACCAATAACCTTTCTCAACGTCTTTTGCGGCCATTACGCCAGCGGCGCGAGCTGATAGCGGCTGCAATACCACGGTATCAGTAACACTGTCGTAAACCTTCACATGCGGATAGCACAACATCGCTGCATCATTGGAGGTATTAAAATTGCTATTGGCAACGGGGCCACGGCTACTAATGGCCTGGGCGACAGTTAAGCCCAGCGGCGCATCAATCAAGGCTTTGCCACCCAATTTATCGGCCATAGCGATTAATTCAGTTGAGACGGTGGCCAGTGTGGAATAACCAGGTGCAATTAAAATCTTGGGCGCAAAACCAAACAACTGATAACAATCGGCCAGTGCTTTTAAACCTGTGCGTCGACCTTGCGCATCGATCGTGCCATTGATTTCGGCTGCGGTGATTTTGCTCGGATCGGCATAGGTATAGGCCAGTTTTAAACTGGCATTAGCTGGAATCGTTGATGCTGGTGTGCGCTGGCAACGCCCAGTTAACATATCAACGGTGTAATCAGTACCCACAGCATAAGTAGGCGTACCGCCAGAGGCCGTCACCGCCAAGCTGATGACATCAGGAAAAGCGGTTTTAAATTGCCCGCTGGCATTGACCACCGAATTTTCAGTTGCAATCGTCGTTTTATGAATGGCCGGATCCAGCACATTCACCACCACCACGGTGGCATCGCCTTGATCGTAAATGGCATCCAGCGCATCAGCACAACTAAAGCCGGCTAAATCAGGACCAAATGCGGCGCCATCTTTATCATTAAGCAATAAGGTTGGCGTATTCACCGGCCCCATCGGCGCGGTACAAATCAAGGCAATCACCGCCGATTTCACAATATTGACCGCGCGTGGACTACGATCAACGCGCTGGGTTTCAACCCCGTGTAAATAATTAGCTGGCATGATTCACCCCTTTACTGGTTTTAACCGGTGCTTTACTTGCCTCATCGGCGCTATTTTCAGGCTCTGCGACGACGGTTAAATGCCCTAAGCCAGCGAGCATTTGCACTCGCTCATGCTCTACTGGCAATTGCACCGTCATGCCATTGATCAAGACCAGCTCTTGGCCTTCAGCCAAATGCAAGCCCGTAACTGGCCCTTGGTAGCGATAGTTCGCTGTTTTCATGGTTTCTCCACGGTAATTTGATGCCCATCATCCCGCGCAAACGTCATTTTTTTTAGAACGGGAGAGGTATCGGGAACGGGGGTTTCGGTTAAATAAATCGATGCCGAAAAAGTCAGAGAGTAAATAAATAAGGCATCTTCAAAATCGGGCGGACTGTCATCGACATGCGTAAATGGCTTAATCGCAAAACGCGGTTTAAAGCCAACAATGGCTTGCTTGACCATATCAATTAACGCCAATGACGCACCCGATTGAGGCCGCCAGCGTAGAATTAACACCCAAGTGGTTTGTTGCTCTTGCCGAATTAAATCCAGCGCCATGCCATGTTTACTGGATGGACCTCCGGCATAAGCGACCAACACCTCGGGGCGTTTTAATGGCCGAGTCGGCGACAACACAGCATCTTGACTACTCACCACATCAACACTAGGCCCCAGCTGCGCTTTCAATCTCTCGATTAATGCTTGTTCGATTTCATAGAGCATGGCGACCTCAAGCTTGCGCTGCGGATAACTTGGCTTGATAAATTGAGCCATCACCGACCGCTTTAACTTGCCGAACAGCATACAGGCCATGCGGTTTGCCATCGACAGAGATCGAGAGCTCTTCGTAATGCCCCGCATCCACGCTGGCTTTTAAGCCAGCAAAGGCATCATTTGGATAGGTCACAACAAAATCGGCATCCGGAATCGATAAATCAAATCCAGCGCCATGGGCGTCCAGATGAAAATCACGCGTTGCCGAGTCAAATAACACCGAGTGATTGAGTGGACTACCGCCCGAAAACGGTAGCCACTCAGCTTCAGCACCAAAAGCTTCGGCTAATTCATCCAGTGCGGCAGCTTGCTCTGCCGCCCAGCTCATTGCTCGCTACCGCCACCGCCGGTTTTGTCTAGGCTTTGATCTTCGCCCTGATTTTCAAGCGGCTTTTCAGACGGCTTGCTGGCTTTTTCTGCCAACTGAAGCTCAAGCAATTGCTTGGCATCAGCGGCGGCTGCATCAACAATGTCGCCCGGCGCATACGCACCGTTTTTATCGGTAAAGCTGCAATTCAATTTGATCCACATGGCTTTCCCCTTACAGTACCGAGGCCGACAAACTGGCGTTAACACGATATGGCACAATCAACGGTGCTGATTGCATCAGTAACCAGCGCACCGATGGGTCTTTTTCTAGCCACGATTTAGAGAAATACGGCAAAGCTTGATAGCCAGATTCTTCATCACGAATTGCACCAAAAGCACGGTAACCTTCAAGACCCGCTGATGAGCTCATCACCACCGAACCAGACGGGAACATTGCTTTTTCAACATCATCCATCGGATCAACAAACCATTCGGCGTAGGTATAAATCTCAAAGCCGTCGATTGAGCCCATGTACTTACCGCCTTCACCTACTGCAGCTGGCGTGAGCTTTGCAATATTGCTATTGAGGCTATTCCAGCGTTCTTTCACTGCAGCATTGTTGCGGAATACTTTCCACGCATCAGGATCAAGCACCACCTTATCAGGATAAGCACCTGATTTTTGCAGCACTAATAAAGCCCAATTTTGCAAATCGTCGAGCGGATTCACGCCGGCATCAGACCATTTACTACCCGCACCTTTCACGACGCGCAACGCGGCATCACGTTGGAAATCGACCAGCGCAGCGGGATAGTTATCACCAACAATGGTCACCTTGCCGTAGAGCAGCACTTCTTTTGCCATCCATTCCAGACGACGATTCACCATCTTGATTTGATCGGCCAAAGACGTGCGCAAATTGATTTGTAAACGCTGTTCTGGCGTGTAATTACCACCGATGGTTTCACCCAGTGCGCGGCGTAGCGGTGCCGACGGATCGAAGCGGCGTTTATCTTTGATGTAGGCCGGTTTTAAGCTGTTCACGACGCGGCCATTATCACTAACCACTTTACCGGCTACCAATGGCGACACGAACGGTGCCATACGGCGACGACCACCCTCAACTTCGAAATGAATTTCTTCAGTCGTTTCACGCTGCTCGAACGGAAAAAAAGTGCTCAACAAAAAATTACTTGGCATCGGCAATGCAGAAACAACATGGCCGAGGACGGCGGTGTTAAAAATATCCATGAACCCAACCCCTTAAAGAATGAAAATGCTTTTAGCGCGTAGGCCATCGAAAATCGACGCTACGGTATGCCCGGCACCCAATGTCAACGCGGTGGCATTGAAATCACCGCGCAGGTAAATCAGCGCTTCTTTATCACCACCAGTAGCATCAACGTCTTGCTGCAAAATGGCATCCGGCACTTGTGAGCCATCAGCAGCAGCGCTCGCTGACAGAATAAATTTGCCGCTGGCAGTGATTTTGCCAATCACCGCGCCGCGCTTAAGGTTTTGCCCGGCAGCAATGGTGCGCTTCACGACGACGACATCGTCTTCGGATCCCGCCATCAGGTTGTCTGGCGTAAAAACGCCTTCGCTTTTATTTTGTGCAAACATCGCTTACACCCCCGCAGTTAAAATTTGTTTGGCCATCGCTTCAGCCGTCGTTGCGGCAGATGCATCACCACCACCGGCACCAACAGCTGGATTACCCAAATCCGCCATGGCCGCAGCAAAATCAGGCTTGCCCGAATTGGCCGCAGGGGTCGCTGGCGTAACGGCTGCTGCTGGAGCCACTTCAAGTAAACCGGCTACGGCATCGGCAGGCATATCAGTGGTCATGGCCAACTTACGCGCCAATGCTTCGCGGCCTTGGGCTTGCGGCAAATCTAAAATCGCCGAAATGCGGCTACGTTCTGCCGTTTTGGCACTGGCCGCAGCGGCTTGCTCAGCGCTCGCCAATTGCGCCGCTGTAACGGTGTTTTCTGGTTGTGACATCGAGTTTCCCTTCAGGTTAAAAACAACAGATTGCGGTTTGGCCGCATCGGAGAGCATTTGCACCGTTTCTTCGATTGAAGCGATGCCGTCTGCAAAACGGCCTGTCACTGCATCATCTGCATTGAGCAAGCCTGCTTGAGTGTCGATCACAGCTTGGCGATCGAGCTGACGCCCCTCGGCAACGTGATCAACAAACATGCCGTACAGCCGCCCGACTTCGCGCTGCATATCAGCGCGCGTCGCATCATCGAGCGGAGAGTGGCTATTGCCAGCGGCTTTTTTATCGCCAGCAAAAATCGGTGTGTAGCTAAGGCCCTGCGCTTTATCGCGCTGACTTTGATCGACGTGCATCGCAATGACACCGATCGAACCGACCATCGCCGTACTCGGTAGGTAAATTTTCTGCGTGGCACCGGCAATCGCATACGCAGCAGAAAAAGCGCCTTCGTTGGCATAAGTCCAGATCGGCTTTTGTTCGCCCATGGCTTTAAGCCGCGCGGTCAAAGTGAACAGGCCAGCGACACTGCCACCAGGGCTATCGACTTCGAGTAGTACGGCATTCACATCACGATCGCGCATCGCCGAATCCACCAAGGCGGCGACTCGGTCATAGCTGGTCATGCCACAGAGCGCATCCATCCAACCACCGCGCTGTAGCAATGGCCCCATGACAGGAATAATGGCGACCCCGTTACCAGCCATCGCATAAGGTTTGCGCTCGCCAGCTGGGCCAGCACTAGGTGCGAAACCATCTGACATTGCTTTTGTGGGCAAACCACCCGATAAGGCCAGATTCATCGCCATGTGCAGCTCTTCGGCTTTATCCAAAGTCAGCATCAGCGGCGTGTTATAAAGCTGGCCGATTAAATGCGGCAGCGTTTTCATACGGCATACCGCGCTAAATTTCGCTGCATTTGACGAACACGCCGCGCCATTTCACGGAAGCCACCACCCGACGGGGCCCAGTGCCGCCGTGGCTTTGATCGAGTCCGCGCCGCACTAAAAAAATCAAAGAAATTTGCAAATATGGCGGATAACAAAAAAGACATATCAAACTCCCATAAAAAAACCCGCCATCTAGGCGGGTTAAAAATGAAGGGGTATTTACTTGGGTACTGCAGTATTACTACTTCCGGACAAGACACCCCCATGGGTATGCTGCTGTAAACTAATTGAACCGGCTTTCACATCTCCGCTAGCCTGAACTGAACCACCGAATGTGGCATTACCACCCGCCCCACCAGAACTCAATGCACCAGTGATTGTCGTCATTGGTGCGTCCAGCGTAATCGTTGGCGCTTTTAAGGTAATCGACTCAGCGGCAATAATTTCTACTTTGCCACCGGCATCAATGCTGACGTCGCCAATAGCTTTTAAAGTGTATTTGCCATTGCTGCGGTCGTATTCGATCTTGCCGCCGTCTTCAAACTCGCGCACCACCTTATTCACGTCACTGGTCGGTGGCGCATTGGCATCGGTATAAACGCAACCGATTACCACGCCAAACTCCATATTCACGTCCATTAAGCAAGCGACTGGCTCGCCCAATTTGGGCAAATCAAAATGCCGATCACCGATGCTACGAGCAAAAATCACCTGCAGCGGCGCGCTAATCATGCCGTCCAAATCAGCAAACAACACACGAACACGTGGCGATTCAACGGCACTGACGCTGCCAAACTTCAATAACCCCGCTTGTTCAGACATCGGCAGCCTCCTCAACCACGCCAGGCACTGCTTCTTTTTCAGTCGCCGTGCCATCGAGGGCAATTGGAATCTCAGGGTGCATCGGATCGGGCAAGCCTAGCTCAGCGCGTTTGGCTTTTTCTCGGGCTTGCTGCTCGAGGATTTCTTCCCAGTCGCTACCTTGTTCAGCGCATTCGGCTTCTAGTGTCGAGATCCCCGATTTCAAACGCACATCTGCCGCTTGAATTTCTTTGAGTGGATCCACCCAACCACGCCCAGGGCCAATCCATTTGCTGCGGGTGTAGGCGGCACGTTGCTGATAAAAATCAGTCCCTTCGACCTTGCCAGCATTAATCGCTTCTTCGAGCCACAATTCATAAACCACTTGCGCCCAATAATCGGCCAGTTTTTCACGCCGCGAGCGGAAATATCGCCACGCCTCAAGCAAGGCGGCACGCGCTGACGAATAATTGGTTTTGGAGAAGTCTTTCAGCAGCAGCTCATACGGCAAGCCCATACTGGCGGCGATTTGCCGCATCACTGCAACGGTGAAGGCTTCAAATTGCGCCGCAGGTCGCGCGGGCATAAATGGCGCCATTTTTTCGCCCGGATACAGCGGGATAATGCTGCCGCTTTTCAGTTTGGAGCGGTTTTTATTGCGCTTTGCCATCACATCATTGACGCCATCAGTACCGCCAAACATTTCTAGCAGCCCTTCAGAATCCATCGGCGTTTCAATGAAAGCGGCCATCATAGCGTTGATGACCGCAGCATCGAGCTCTGCACCGTTGTACTTATCAAGCTGGCGAAACTGCTGCAATACCGAAGAAATCAGTGGCTTGCCACGTGCTTGGCCAGCGCGATCTTTATCAAATAAATGAATAACCCGAGGCCGCCCCCAGTTGGTTCTGGCCGGAATACGCTCCCATTCACCTGCCACTGAACCCGCGATTCCAACATAATCACCGGGATGCGTTTTACGGATCCAATATGCTTGGGGTGCGCCGTAGGTATCAAATTCAATACCGCCGCGCAGGGTGGCCGAATCAGGCTGACCATTTGGATTACACAGTCGATCGGCTTCGACCAATTGAAATGTCGTTGCAAATCGACTACCTGGGCGCTTTAGCCACAAGGGCAATGCAATAGCATCACCATTGAGCAATTGCGAGCGGAACATCAGCTCGGTGAGCCCCGCGAAATTAAGCGATAAACCCGCGTCGCAAAACGTCGATTTAGTCCACTCGCGCCACAGGGTTTCAACATTACGTTGCCAAGCCAGTGCCCAAGCGGCGTCTTTACCCAACGTTTTCCAATCGGGTAACGCCGATAGGCGTAGACCAATACCAACAACGTTATCAACTAAGGTTTGTACGCCCGAGGCGGCAATGCCGTTATTGCGGCTAATGTCGCGGGAACGGGCGACCAAAGTCCCCAATTCGGGTAACAAATCCGCATCGGCGCTGCCAGCCATTGGCAACCACGACGCCATTTGCGGTGTCGACATCGAGGCACCGGTATGGCTGCTGGCATTCATTCGCAATTGTTGTGACAGCGAGCTGTGTTTGCTACCGGTTTGCATGGCGTATCCTAAAAGTATTGCTGCATCACGCGTCGACCTGCGCCACCACTGGCGACGGCAATTTCGCCTTTCAACGTGCTGATATAGCGCTCAAGTTTGTCGATATCGGCGCGGGAATAGGTGATTTCCGTGCCAGCGCGGTTAATTCGTTCACGCAGCGAACCCGTAAGCAATTTATGCCGCGCGTTTTCTGCTTCGACTAAGCGTTGCCGCAAGGTGCTTAAATCAGTCATCAAAATCATCCATCATAGAAACCGATTGCAAGGGTATAAACTCAGCAATCGATTTGGTTTGCGTTTCAAAAAGCGGCGTTTGGCGCAATTGATTTTCGAGCTTGGCCCAATCTGCTTCTGACTTTAAATGCAGTTTGAGCGCACGTGCGCCATGCAAGCAGTAGACTTCACAATCGAGTGCTTCATTGCGTTTGCCGGCCTGCTTTTGCCACACCAATTCAGCGGAGTAATGCCCGCCGTTTTTTCGTTTAGGAATTTTTCGTTCAGAAAGTAATTGTTCGCAGTAGTCTTCACGAACATGTTTGGTGAAATGAAAGCGCCCTGGTCCATGGCCTTCGAGTGAAAGCCGACCGTGCGAGCCAATCAATATGTCTTTGGCCTTGCTGGTACCGACAATAAATACCCGCAAACCATATTTTGATGCTTTGGTATTTCGGTAATCGGTATCGACGCTGATTCTGGGTTTGCTAAAAATTTCTAACCCAGCCGAGACGCCACCTTTGACCGCCATCACCAGCACATCAGGGCGGCGTTTATTGGTTCGTACCCAGTCATACACCACATCGGATGTATTACCGTCCGAACTATCAATGCCAACAGCGGAAATATTCAGATAGAAGTCATCAATATGCCGAATCGGCGCAAACAGCATGGCTTCTAATTTTTGCCATACCGTAACCCGAGGATTGCCATCATCATCGGTGGTGCGAACGTCCAGCGGATTGCCTTGAATTTCAGTCCATTGCACCAGCCAGCTTTCTTCTCCACGCCCCCATGCCCGAATCACCACAGCCAGTCGATCATGCTGCACATCGACCCCGGCAGTCAGCACCAAACCACCACGCGCCACTGTCATCGGCGGATAATCCAAACCGCGCTCTTTGAGGGTATCTGGCTTTTCACTACCGTCTTTGAATTCCCATGAA